>JBNKMF010000105.1:0-15572 GCA_050292965.1 Gammaproteobacteria bacterium
GGGATGTATATCTGCTAACGATCCTGAGACACGGGATATTGAGAAAGCAATTTACCCACTAATTTTTCTAAAGAGCCTCCTTTTAATTTACTTAATGATCTATCGATCATTCGGTGCAATATTGAAAAGGAATTACCATGTGGTGTTAATCGAGTTATTCAGAAACTGGAAAAAATGGAAGGGTGCTGCAGTATCAACCACTTAGCAGACCAGGAAAGTTGGGCGATGATTAAAAAGGGTAGCGTCCTTATTACTTACAGAACCTTTAGTGTCCCCCGTACCCAAGGGGATGAACCACAGAGGAACGTACTTACGGATAACGATAAAAGCCAAAATCTGGATTTTATCAAACTGTCATAATCCCCCTATAAGCTTGAGTCGTTTAAATTAATTAGTGTGGATGGCATGATCAATGTCGAGGCAATGCTGGATAATTTTTTACCAGACTTTAGAAATAAAAAGAAACGTCTGTATAAAACAACAGTGGCTGTATTAAAAAAGATCCTGCATCAGGATGAAATCAATCAGTTTATTGACAGCCATAAACACCTTGAAGGTGTTGAGTTTCTGGATGCGGTGCTTGATCATTTTGATTTTAAATATAGCCTGTCAAATCGCGACCGCGCCAATATTCCCGCACAGGGTCGTGTTATTATTGTGGCCAATCACCCATTAGGTTCCCTGGATGGGCTGGCTTTATTGAAAATGGTTTCTGAGATCCGTCCTGATGTGAAAATTGTGGCCACTACCGTGCTGAGTCAGGTTAAGCCGCTGGAGAATCTGTTTCTTAGTGTGGATAATCTTTCGAGTAAAGCGAGCCATATTGCCAGTTTGAAAAAGATTCTGTCTGCCTTGCAGCAGGAACAGGCGGTGATTATGTTTCCTACAGGTGAGGTTTCCCGCATTCGTCCACAGGGTGTGCGTGATGGCAAGTGGAAAGCGGGCTTTGTCAACATGGCTTACAAGTCAGACTCACCAGTGGTTCCTGTTTTTATTAATGGGAAGAATTCTACGCTGTTTTATAGCATGTCTACTCTGTATAAACCATTGGGTACCCTGATGCTGGTAATGGAGATGTTTAATAAACAGGATCATGAAATCTCTTTTCGCGTGGGTAAACCTATTCCAGTTAAATCTATGAAGTTGCTGGATCTATCGCCTAAAAAAGTTGCAAAGCGGATGCGTAAGCAGGTTTATCGTTTGGCGAAAAATTTTAAGAAGCCATTGTTCGAAACCATTGAAAATATTGTGCATCCGGTTAATCGTAAAAATATCCGCGATGAGCTTAAGCAATCTGAGTTTCTGGGTGCCACTCAGGATGGTATGGAAATCTATTTATTTGACTACCGATCAAATTCCAGTCTGATCCGTGAAATAGGAAGGTTAAGAGAGCTGTCGTTTCGACAGGTGAATGAAGGTACAGGCAAATCTATCGATGTAGATGAGTTTGATCGTTACTATCGCCATCTGGTGTTATGGGATGATACGCAACTGGAGATCGTTGGCACTTATCGTATCGGTGAAGGTATGCATATCCTGGCGCAACAGGGAATACAGGGCTTTTATACCAATACCCTGTTTGAGTTCCAGGGCAGTATGATAGGTTATCTTGAAAAATCAATTGAACTGGGGCGTAGTTTTATCCAGCCACGCTACTGGGGCAAGCGTAGTTTAGATTACCTTTGGTATGGTATAGGTGCCTATCTTCAGAAACACCCGCAGGTTGAATATATGCTGGGTCCGGTCACCCTGAGTGCGTCCTACCCCGAACAGGCGAAACATGAAATTGTAAACTTCTATCAGCAATTATTTGGTAATAGCGATAATCTGGTTAAACCCAGACTGCCATATGAATACCCCGTAAGCAGTGAATATTCAGATTACCAGTATCTGTCTCAGGAAGCAGATTATAAACAGGCTTATTCACGTTTGAAGGTGAAGCTGGATGAGTTAGGGGTTAGAGTTCCAACCCTGTTCAAGCAGTATGTTGAGCTATGTAAGCCGGGTGGTTGCGAATTTCTTGGATTCAATGTGGATCCAGAATTTTCAAACTGTATCGATGCTATGATACTGGTACATATTGATGCGGTTTATGAAAAGAAGCGAGATCGTTATATCAATGTACATAATGTTAAGGTTGAGCGAGCTGCTTAGTTAACATCCTCGTTCCTACGCTATGCGTGGGAACGAGGAGACGCTTGCCTTATTTTGTACTCAGACTCTGGTCGTACCAGTCACTCATATCATCAATCATTTCACCCTTAAGCAGGTAATAAGGTGCTTTATGGTAAATATAGAAATCATGGAATGGATCGGTCAATATTTTGCTAAACCATACCAGACCCGATTGAACGCTCATGATAAAGAACAGGTGAACAGTTCTAAAGATTAGTGCACCAGCACCTATAAAAAGCCACAACACTGAGGTGTTGTAAACAAACTCATTCAACGAGGTGTGAGGCTGTAGCAGACCGAAAAAGTCAGGGTTGAAATACAGTAAAAGAGGGGCGGCTACCCATACTGATAACAGCACAACCTTTCTACGTAGATTATAACCAACCTTAATGCTTTCCTTGTATGCCTGACTGGCATCGTTGATTTCGTCGTACTCCAGCGGTTCAAAGAAAAAATGTCCGCTCTGACGTAGTACCATAGCCAGTAACCAGCCAATCATTACGGCTGCCACGGGGTTGATGAAGATGAGTACATAACTGGCCATGAAACAGATACAGCTCAAAAAGTGTAAAAACTGATTGATTCGATTCTGGTGATAGTAACGATGATCATCCCAGCGTTGCTGACGTAGTTCCTGCATAAAAGTCATAATGATTACCTCTGATTAGTAGTTTATTAAGTGATGAAGTGCTTTTTTTCTGAAATCGTTGCTCTTTTTCTGAGTAGCGGTTGTCCCATCAGGATTGGAGTGTCGGTCTGTATATGGTCGAGTAACTGGTAGTTAGATGAAGCAAATACAATGATGGTTGAGCCATGCTGAAAATAACCCATTTCGTCGCCTTTACGATAACTTGCATTGCAGTTTAAATGGTTAGGGCCCTGATATTTTAAATCCAGTGTTTCATTCAGACAGTGGAATTTCATACTCGCCACCAGAATAGCGGCTACAGGTACCATTACCATGCAGTCATCTTGTTTACCCGTATGTAGTTCGATGACTGCACGCTCATTTTTGCAATACAGTTTTTCGATGCGTTTAAGTGCTATGGGATTTACATTCCAGGTGTCGCCGGAGATGTAGGTAATATCCGATACTGAACAATCCTGCGGGGCATGGAACCGGTGGTACATGCTGGACTTCAGGCGTAGGGTGACAAAGATACCATTGCTGAGTTTTTTACAAAGATTGTTATCGGGTATTAAGTCACTCAATTCATAGGGGTAGCCCTTGGCCTGAAAAACTGACTGGTCTTCAATATTTCCGCAGGCTCCAACTATCGCATCACTGGGGCTGGTGATGATATCTTCGGTCATATCCACAGGGCGACTGCCTGGCTTTAACTGACGTATAAAACAATCATGCAGGCTGTTGAAGTGTTGCTGCTGTGCTTCATTCAGATTTAAATCGCTAGCAAATAGCTTCCATACGGCAATGGAAAAGCGTGTTAGCCAGGGTTTTTTAAGATTGCTATACCAGCCCATAAACTGAGTCAGCAGACGACGGGGGATACGATTTGTCAGCAGGAAGTTTAGCTGTTCCTGCTGAGTTAAATGACGGATTAATGATGTCATTGCGGAGCAGCTTCAGGCAACAGAACGTGTTGCAACTGGTTCCAGCGCTATGGGAGCATCCTCACCCAAACCCATATCTTCAGCAAACTGTTGTATGATTGGTTCTGCCTGGTAATCTTCGCTGCGTAGCCGGGCATTGCGTTTCATTTTATAGCGCAGATCTGCATCGCTAAAATATTTGATGATGAGTTCAGCCATGTCATGTATATCCTCGGCAAGGAATCCGCTGCTTCCATGCTGGATGATATTTTTTGGTCCTTTGCAATTATAGGAAACCACCGGCATACCATTCACAAAGGATTCCAGTATAACGTTACCAAAGGTGTCAAAGCGGGAAGGAAAGACTTTAAGGTCCAGTCCAGCATAAAGCTGGGACATGCGAGTTTTGTCAACCCAGCCCAGATACAGGGCTTCAGGGAATACTTTTTTCAATGTTTCTTCAGCCGGCCCAGATCCAGCAATGACCATGCGCACATCGGGTATGGCATTTTTTACCATGCGGTAAATTTTGGGTAATTCAAAGATGCCTTTTTCCTTACTGATACGGCTGGCAAATAGCATCACTGGAGTGTCTTTAGTTGCATCTTCAAATAGCGTGGTTTTATCTACAGGTATTATCGAGATATCTCTTGCCTGAGTATGATGTGCAGTAAGTAATACCTTGTCCTCGTCCAGTTGCATCTGGTGACCGGTTAGCCAGTCTCTATGGTCATCGTTAAGCACAAATACGCCAGCGAACTGTTGATAGAAGAAACGCAATATTCTGCGTAGTCGATCAATTTCATGCTGATTTAAGTCGGTTGTGTTATGGATGAAATCGAGCCAGTCGGTATGCATAAAAAAGTAGGCAGGCACATTAAACATATGTTTGATGAATAAGGCAGCAAATGCCATCGGCCCTTCGGTGGAGCAAACGATGCGATCATAGCCACCTGTATAAAAGATGCGTGCAATCTCCATAATATCCGGGATGCGTATCTCCTGTTCGCCGAATTCAGAGAGTGTCAAACTGGTTAAGGGGCGTATTACATGTAAATGTGGCGCTGCTTCAGCATCAGCGTGGCAGATGAGAAAATCGATGGGTAGATTAGCCTGCTGAATATGTTTCAATTTACCGGATAAGGAACTGGAAACGCCATTTTTATCCAGCAGAGTATCGGTAAGATACAGGGCCCGCCTGGGGTGATGGCTGGCACCGATATGATCGGCAAACTCATTCAGGAAGCGTCTGTTCTGATACAGTAGACGGGTACTAGCCAGCGTGGTACCGAGTAGTATCACGCCTACTAAAATAGGAAACGATAAATTATCCAGTAGCGAAGAAAAGTTGTAACAACTCATACCCGGTTTGTTGCTTTTACCCCCAAAGATTAACTCTGTGAGCTGGCTGGGCACTTCAAACTTGCGTGTCAGTTCTTCGCTGGAAAATGACTTTAACTTGTATTCGCTGGAACTGCTGGATGTGGTTTTCAGGCGCTTTATAACCAGCAGGTTGAGTTCTTTAAAAAGTGCGGGTATCGCTTCATTAACGGTCTGGATGAAAACTTCAGTAGATTTGTTTCTACTGTCTGCAATGTTTTCCAGATGCTGAATACAGAAACGATAATCTTTTTTGATTTTCCATTTAACCAGTTTATTGGGTTTTTTACCCTGTAGGGCATCGTGGATAAACTTGAAAAACTTCTGTGTGTTCTTATGTTTCTGCATCTCCAGTAACAGATTACTGATAAGAAAACAGGCCAGTTTGTCGGACACTTCACCACGATGAAACATAATACGCAATAAGCCGGGATCCTGGATATGCGTAGCAACCTGAGAGAAGTAATCCAGCAGCGCGATATTCAGTTTCTGGTTTTCAGCAACAAGACCATAGGGGGCAATATTGCCTTTGCGAATGGCTTCCAGTGCCAGTGTTGAGGCGGTATCGGTTTTTAATCGCTGCTTGAGATTCGGGATATACAGATAACTGCCAGATTGACCAGCAAACATACCCATATGATCATCTGAACCACCGCTAAGGACTTTTGCCCGATCAGGGTCCACACCAAAGTCCTCTGGGTCCAGATTATGCTTGCGTCCGTATGCGCGTATTTTTTCTGCGCTAAGGCTTTTAATCCATTTCAGGGTTAGTACCGATTGCCATTGATCACGTTGGCCGTTGACGACTTCAAAACGTTGAAACATAACCGCCAGTTTCTCGAACAGGGATAGATCGATTTTGTCGTTGCGGGTATAAAAATACAGTGGATGGGGCAGAATAACGGGAATGTCACATTTATGCGCATAACGCAGAAACTGATAAATGTTCTCACGTTTGTGATTGAGTTCTTTTTCCTGTTGACGGGTAAAGCCATAGGCAAGCACATGTACGAATAAATCGTATTCAGGAAAGTGACAGGTAAACTCAGCGGCAGTTAAAACATCCTCACCCTGATCCTGTAATTCCCAGCAGGAAGTCGCATTATTATGATTAGTGATGGTAATGACTTCACAATGACTTTGTTTAAGTTGTTTGACCAGCTTTTTGGTTTTTAGCCAGGTTTCGGGCAGGCCAAGAATGCGACCCCATAGTTCATCGGGCACATCACTGTTTTTATCATGGCAGTGCAGGTCAATCTTAAGACAGTCTTCACGCTTGAAGCGAGTGGATTCAGTGAGTAGATAAGCATTGAACTCACGGGTTAAGGAATTTCTGAATTCGCTTACTGAATCGTTTGATGTGGGTAATATCATAGCTCGCTAACCTCTTCAGCTGTGGATAGACCTGTGTGACCAGTTTTTGGTTTTAACCATCTGGATAGCACTGGAAAGCGTGTAGCAATCATTTCTTTCAACATTATTCGCTTGATTGCTTTATTACTAAGATTGGGGTTATGCCACCACCAACCATCATTTTTCATCTGCCTGGCAGCAGTAATAAATAAATCAACTACGCTTAGAAAATTTTCATCACTGAAATTATGGCTCATGATGATTCGGCCACTGCCAACCCAGCTTAGACTCAGTCCCTGCGCTTTCAGATAAAACTGAAACATCCAGTTATAACGCGATGGCTGGGAATACAGAATGGTCCAGATAGACATGAGATTGGCAATTCTAACGGGCAGGTCTTCGTCGTGCAGACGCTTGTTGAGCAGGCTGACGCGTGCATTCCATAATTCATCGGCATGTTGATAATTGTTTTGATACTCAGGCTGCTGAATGCGCGTTAAGAACTGATGCATGCAGGCCATCACATAAGGATGTGAATTAAAGGTACCGCGTGCGAAAGAGACATTCACAGGCTGCTCGGGTTTATAGCGTTTCATCAATGCATGACTGCCACAGACCACACCGACAGGCAGGCCACCGCCCAGTGTTTTGCCGTAAGTAACTATGTCAGCCTGTACGCCAAAGTATTCCTGAGCACCACGATAAGCCAGTCGAAAACCGGTAAACACTTCATCAAAGATTAAAACGATTGATCGTTCGATACAGACTTCACTGACCTGTTTTAACCACCGACTATAGGCTTTTCGATCAAATTGAGCGCTGCGCTCGCTGTTAACTAATGAAGCATCACTGGAGGCATCGGCATTTGGATGTAAACCCTGTAAGGGGTTGATCAGTACACAGGCGATATCATTACGTGTACGTAAAACCTTTAATGTTGCATCGCTCATATCCTGTAGTGTGTATACATCATTGCTGGCACGCTGGTTACCTATGCCTGGTTGTACACCATCCCACCAGCCGTGGTAGGCGCCGCATAAACGAACCAGATGCGTTTTTCCAGTGTGGTAACGTGCCAGCCGAACCGCCTGCATCACTGCCTCGGTACCGGACATGTGGAAAGAGACCTCGTCCAGGCCGGATATCTTTTTTAACCGCTCAACATTTCTTTTAATAATGGGATGATAGGCTCCGAGTACTGGACCCATATCTTTCACCATTTCCATGCCATCCTGCATGCACTGCTTATAAAAATCATAACCAAACACGTTGACCCCGTAAGATCCAGTCAGGTCATAGCTCCAGTTACCATCCAGGTCTTTTACCTTGACACCTTTAGATTCCTGCACGGCATTGGGCAGGGTTAATTGGGTAGAGAGGTATTTTCTAAACGGGAAGGGAACTCGATACTGGTTGGTGAATTCAACATCTGAAATACTGTCCTGTACTGAGTGATTGAACTCAATGCCTTTAGGCATGTGCTGATTAAAATGCTGCTTGAGCCGATTTAAGGCCTGACGGCGTTGCTGACTAATAACCTGCGGGGCAGCATCACTAGAGAAGAAATTAGCTTCATTATATTCGAAGTAGGGGATTATCCGTGCTACACGACGTGACATTTTTGAATGCCCGCGTAGTGAGGGATGTTTAGCGCGAGAAAGGCGTAAACGAATCCATACTTTATGAGATAGATACAATGCAATGAAAAGGATGAAAGTATTTTGTAGTGTAATTTCGGGCATGCTCACGGACCGGAATATAATTTGCGAGACGCTAACACGTAAAAATGACAGTTTGGTTTCAAAATCATGAATGAAATATAAAAGGCGAATTCACCACAGATTAGGGCGGGATGCCTGTAACTAGGGCAGCATAGGAGTTGATGTCGAAACACAGAGGTTGCAGAGTTGGATATGTGTACTGCCTCATTACTGAGCTCAACATAAGAATATATATAAGAAGTAAGGTTTAAAAACCACTTAATAAAACGATTGAGTCGATATGAGGTAAATGTTTACCTATTTTAGTGTTAGCTGCAGCAACACTCCCTCATGGTCACTCGCATAATAATAAGGGGACGCAACACTTTTAATTCACTTAATAATCTATCGATCATTGGGTGTAATATTGAAAAGGGATTACCATGTGGTGTTGATCGAGTTATTCAGAAACTGGAAAAAATGGAAGGGTGCTGCAGTATCAACCACTTAGCAGACCAGGAAAGTTGAGTGATGATTAAAAAGGGTAGCGTCCCCATTACTTGCTTCCATTACTTAAAATGAATAGTGTCCCCATTAAATCTCTGTTATTTAAATAAGGGTAACGTCCCCATTAATTCTATGCTTGAAATTGACGAAATAATGTGTAATATTTCTGGAGTTGTTGGAAATTACGACTGATAAAAATAAAAGCCATGGAATGTTGGATAAGATTTTCAATATTGACAGCTGTGGGTAGGGCTTTTATATTTTCTATACTCATACTTGGTACATGTCCGTTTCAATTGGGGATGTATCGGCTTATTACGAATTGTACACGCGAATTGCAGGGAGCGAATGTAAATGAAAATGGATCGAAGTATCTCCAGACTGTCTCATCAAATGTTGGCAGTGGTTTTGTCACTCTTAGTTCTGGCCAGTTGTGCCGATACCAGGGCGCCTTCTGTGCCGACTGGTCTGGCCGCTAGCAGTGTGACCAACTCATCAATTTCGCTGACCTGGTCGTCTTCGACCGATGACACGATCACAGTAGGATACCGTCTGTATCGGGATGGGGTGGAAATCGCAACTACATTGAATACGAAATATACGGATCAGGGACTCCTTGCGGACACGACCTATCACTATCAGGTCGTCGCCTACGATGCGGTGGGCAATGAGAGCGGTCCGAGCGCAACACTGGTGCAATCGACAGCTTCGGGTGCCGATACCGAGGCACCTTCCATACCGACTGGTTTGGCCGCTAGCAGCGTGACCAGCTCATCAATTACGCTGACCTGGTCGGCTTCGACCGATAACATGGCCACAGTAGGATACCGTATCTACCGGGGAGGTGCAGAGGTCGCCAACTCCGTCACGCACAGCTACAGCGATGACGGACTCTCAGCCAACAGCCAATACCTCTATACTGTTTCAGCCTATGATGCGGCAGGCAATGAGAGCAATCAGAGCACTGGTTTGACCGTAAGTACCGAGCCTGCCGTGGCTGGCAGTTGCGGTACCAGGACGGGCGATGTGGTCGCGATACCGTTCAGGTTCGTGACCCCACGCAACGTGGGCAAGTATGTCACTCTGGGAGCGACCTCGACACTGGTGGAGTACAACGTCCATAGCCATCTTGATGCGCCTAATATCAATTGGTCGCGACGCTACAAGCCCTATAAATATGGTAATGGTGGAGGCGCCGTGACAACCTGGAGGCTGGATGCAGCTCCAGCCAATGGCACGCTCTACGAAGGTACAACAGCGCTCGCTTCCAACGATACAATCTCCGACCCCGACGATCTCTTTTATGTACCGGATAGCGACTTCATCGGCAACGACACTTTCACCTACTGTGCAGCAGACGCAACTGGCTTGTCGAATGTGGCGACGGTCTCCCTTGAAGTCGCCGATCCCGCCACCTATCCGATGCCGCTCGGCGTGCTCAATCCCAATTTCGGCATCAACGAGTCTCCACCCTCCGATCCTGCCGCCTGGCCAGGGGCCGAAGCGGCAGGCTACTACTACATCGATTCCGATGACCCGGCGTGCAGTGACACCAACAGCTATGGCTCACCGGATCTGCCCCGATGCACCATTCCCGCTTCGGGGGCCTCCATAGCCACTGGTGCGAAAATGGTGCTGGCCGCATCGACCCAGCCCTACAGCCTGCGTGACAGCAGTTGGCAACAGGTCGAATTCAATGGTGTGGACGGGGCAGCCAGTTGGCTGGTCGGGGACGAAAGGGGGCCCGGCAAACCCCGCATTACGCCTCATCCCAATCGAATCGGTTCGAGGACTCAGTTCAGGGTCACCGGCAGTTACCTAAGAATCAGTGGTGTAGTGTTTGATGGCGTCACTCCGCGGCATATGAACAGCGATGCCACCAATGTCGTTCTGCGCCACTCCGAGGTCAGAAACAATCCTTCCACGGCGGGAGGTGGTACTAGCGTCGGACTCGGTGGGCGCGAGATGCTCGCATTCAATGTCTATGCCCATGACAACGGGATTGTCGAAGCGAATGCCTTGAGCGAGGAGCGGGATATTCATGCCTTTGTCGGTACCAACCAATCCGGCTACTGGATATTGGATAACCGCTGCGACGAGAATGCAGGAGACTGTGTGCAACTGACTAATCACAACACAACGTCCGATGTCTATGTCGGGCGTCTGGTCGCCCACAGCGAGGGAGAGAACTGTGTCGACATCAAGGACTTCAATCGTGTGGTGGTGAGCGAATCCGACTGCTGGGATCTGCGACGGGTAGCCTACGGTAACAGCGGCGGCAATGCACAGAATTTCTATGTCAATGACGAAGGTGTGCAGCAAAACTTCGTCTACTTTCTCAACAATCGCTCTTGGGATACTGGCGGGGCCAACTTCGCTGCAAGCAATATCGGCGGCCGTGTCCATTTTATCGGTAATCTTTCGTTTTCCAGTCCCGCTGGGTATGGGCTCAATTTCGGCGGTGGGGGTGGCTCCCGCTACGCCTACTTCAATACCTTCTCCGACAGCCAGACAGGCATGATGCTATACGGGGCGGGTTCATCACTGGATCGATATATCGCAGCCAATGTCATCAACGGTGCTTCGCTTTTTGAGACCCGCGTGCGGGCGGATACCTCGGTAATCAATACGCTGAATTACAACTTTTACACTGATGCGAGGGGGGATTTCGCCAGTGGCGGCAGTACACCGAGGGTGCATAGCGGACTGGCCGCCTTTCAAACCGCGCTGGGTCTGTCGCAAAACAGCGCTGAGGGTATCGATGCCGCGTTCGTCGACGAGACCGTCGAAGACTATCGTTTGCGGGCGGGATCGTCTCTGATAGACAGTGTTCCATCCGGCTTTATTTCAGGGCAACCCCTGGCGACCGACCTGGCCAATGATCTGGGGATCAACCTGCAGGATATCGCGGGGACCATCCGTCCTAAGGATGTCAACTACGATGCGGGCGCTTACAGTTACTAAGCTGAAAGTCCAATCTGCCATATTCAGCCGTCTTGCACCTAGAATGGAAAGAGAGATGTAGCAATCAGATGGGGTCAGAGTAAATTACTATGACCCCAGGTGGCACTACACCCTGAAGCCATCGTCTCTTCTCCAGAGTTTTACAAGCAATGACTTCAGCTTACGCGGTGACGGCACAGCTGTCTGTAGAGGGCTTGTAGGGATTTGTAGCAGGTTGTAACAGATGACCAACACTGATAAAGCCTCATTCATCGCCAGGTAAAGAATTCGGATTAAGGCGCGCTCTAGCATCGGCCACATCCCAACAATGACGGGTTGCTGTTAGGTTATTTGCCAAAATCTTCACACAACACCGTAAACTAATTGTTATCTGCTTTTCAGTCAGCAACTATCATAGTAAGCTGTTCAATTAATTTTTCACGCAACCAACTTTAACTCAACCAGCCATAACACCTCCTGGCCTGATGGGAATATTGGTTGCAAACTGCATTTCTGTCGTCGTGATGTGTAGGCGAGGACTTTTCAGATGTCTTTCCCTGCAGGGAAAGTCTCTTTATATATAAACGTGCATCAAACACTTCTGTCACTTTTAGGGCGCTTTCTTGAGCGCTAGTCACTCCAACACAAACCAGGCTTTCATAATGAGCAATTGGGAAGGTGTATGAGCGGTCAACAAAGGATTGCTGAGGGTATTGCTGCAGTTGATTATAAGCTGTCAGGAATGGTAGGGGTGGGACGATTACTGCCCCACACACTCTTTCCTGAAACCCCTTCATACTGGAGTGATGCTTAAGCTATCAGATTATGCGAAGATTGTACTTTGGCTATCAACAGACAGATTTAACATGTACTTACCCGATCATTTCAACGTTAGCAATATCCAGGAAATATTTTCTTTTATCAGGGCAAATGCTTTTGGTCAGTTGATATCAACAGTGGATGGTCGCCTGTTTTGCTCGCATATCCCTTTTTTGGTGGATGATGACCGAAGGTTGTTACGAGCTCATCTGGCTAAAGCCAATGACCAATGGCGTGAGCTTGAGGATCAGGAAGTATTAATCACCTTTCAGGGTGGGCACGATTATGTGTCGCCTTCCTGGTATAAATCTGCGGGTGTGCCTACCTGGAATTATCAGGTGGTGCATATCTACGCCAACTGTCAATTGATCAACGATGAGGAGGGTCTGGCAGAAATTGTAGATGGTCTGACGCGGGTTTATGAGTCCAGTTTTGAGCAACCCTGGCAACCGAGCTACTCATCCAGCATGTTGAAAGCCATAGTCGGCCTGCGTCTGGAAATAACTGATATCCAGTGCAAATATAAAATCAGTCAAAACCGAATATTAGACGATCAAAAAAACGTAGCGGAGCAGTTTAAACAACGCGCAGATAAAGCGTTGTATCAAGCAATGCAGCAATCTATACAGCAACAAACCTCAGACAATAAGGAGTCCAAATGAACTCAGTAATGCAAACCATGCTTGAGCACTCTTCGGTGCGCAGTTTTGAAAATAAGGCAGTCGATACCAGTTTACTGGCACAGGTTCTTGAATGCGGTCAGGCTGCATCAACATCTTCATTTATTCAGGCTTATTCAATCGTTCGAGTACAGGACAGTGATAACAGGGAAAAAATTGCTAAAGCAGCAGGTGGTCAGCAATGGGTCATAGAGGCGCCCGAATTTCTGGTGTTTTGCGCAGATATGAAGCGGATTCAATATGCCCTCGATAAGCTCGATCAGGGTGAACTGCCTGGCCTGACCGAACATTTTATGGCTTCCACCGTCGATGTAGCCTTGATGGCGCAGAATGTTTTACTGGCAGCTGAGTCAGCCGGGCTGGGCGGAGTTTTTATCGGCGGTATACGAAATAATCCGCAGCTAGTCTGTGACTGCCTTGAATTACCGCAGTTGGTCTACCCGGTATTTGGCATGTGTCTGGGCTGGCCAGCACAGAGAGTGGCAGTAAAGAAACGTATGCCTTTATCCACTGTGTTGCATCAGGAGCGTTATAACGCAGAGGCCATCCCTCAGCAGATCGATGCCTTCGATGCCCAGATGGAGGCATACTATGCCCAGCGCAGTGACAATGTGAAAAGTAGCAACTGGTCACAGCAGACAGTGCAGTCGTTACTGGGTAAAAAACGTGAACACATGCTGGAATTTTTACAGGGCAGAGGTTTTTTGAAGCTTTAATTGATTATACGGAGCGTTGTATGTTTTCCTTTTCAGAAATCGACCGCCAGAGCCAGCTGCGTGCCGATACTTCGACAATTAGCGGCTTTCTGCAGAGTAATAAGAGTCGAACCCTGTTGTGGCAGGATGGCCATTTTTTAATGCAGGATGGGCAGCCAAGGTATTTTTCATATCAGCAGTTACTGGGGTTTAAATCGGGTCTGGATGAAGCAGTATATCTTGGTCAGTATCAGGGCCATGAATATTTTGCTGCACAGATAAAACAGGCCGGGATTGATTTTGCCGAGTCAGAAATGATGTCCCTACGACGCGCCAGTGCAGTGGTTTCAGGGCCGGATGCAGAAATGATGGTTTACGCTCAGGGGCTTTTGAACTGGCTGCGTAACCATGCATTTTGTTCGCGTTGCGGTAGTGACACCACTATCATAGAAGCTGGACATGGACGACGCTGCAATAATACTCAATGCGCAAAGGTTTCGTACCCCAAGATAGATCCGGCGGTGATTTTTTCAATTGTTAATAATACCGGGACAGAGTCTAAAATATTACTGGGTAGAAAAGCAATCTGGGATGAAAATCGCTATTCGGTGATAGCCGGGTTCGTCGAGCCAGGTGAAACGCTTGAGGATGCCGTCAGGCGCGAAGCCTATGAAGAAACAGGGGTGAAGGTCGATCGTGTTGAATATATCGATTCGCAACCCTGGCCGTTTCCAGACTCTTTAATGCTGGGGTTTAGTGCGCAGACGAGTGAACATCAAATCACCCTGATTGATCAGGAACTTGAAAAAGCGGCCTGGTTTACTGCCAGTGAAATAGAAGAGGGGATAAAAACACAGATGTTTAAAATGCCTTTCAGGATATCTATAGCCTGGCGCTTAATTGACAGCTGGTTTACTGCACAGAAAGGCTACTCTGTGACTACTGTTGATATTAACGAATAAAGTATCTCTCTTTTTCACAAAGGAAAAACATGATTCGTCACGTTCTACTTCTAAGGTTTAAAGCAGATGTATCAGAGTTGGATATGCTGGCCGCCTTCAAAAGCTTTGAATCTATGTCCGAAAAAATTGACGGTGTGGTTTCTGTTGAATGGGGCCTGAATAATAGTCCTGAAAATCTAAATCAGGGATTTAGCCATTGTGTTTTCATGACATTTGCTAATGAGCGAGGTCGCGATAATTACCTTCCGCATCCACAGCATGAAGCACTTAAAGCACAGCTGGTCCCCCTGCTGGAGAATATTATTGTGCTGGACTATCTGATATAAAGATCCATTTACATAACACAGAGTTTACAAAAGTGATTGAAGTCATTGTTCTAGCAGTAGCGTTAAGTATGGATGCTTTTGCAGTCTCTATCGGCCTGGGTTCAAAACACCGGCACAAAACAACATCGTTAGCGTTAATGTCTGGAATTTATTTCGGGGTATTTCAGGCGTTAATGCCTCTGATTGGGTATCTGGGGGGGAAGGGAATCCTGGGCTGGGTCGAGTCTTTTGCGCCGTGGATTGCCTTTTTACTACTGTTACTGATTGGTGGAAAAATGATTTATGAAGCTTACTCTGAGGGTATTGAAGAAGACATCGCCGTTATCACTCACAGAATAATGCTAATGCTTGCCATTGCAACCAGCATAGATGCGATGGCAGCTGGATTTTCTTTAACCTTGCTTGACGTTAACCCCTTTGTTGCCTGCGTTATTATTGGTGTGACCACCTTTTGTTTCAGCTGGATGGGTGTATTCATTGG
>JBNKMF010000106.1:0-15496 GCA_050292965.1 Gammaproteobacteria bacterium
TGATTATTCAAAAGTGAGCATTGAAATAATCAACTACTACTATCTGAATGTCTCTCTATTTCAATAACTTGCACTTCAAAATGAAAAATTCTACCCACACATTTTTCTGAGGAGGCTACTTTCTTGAGCATACCGAAATTGAAAATTGCGACATCTAGATTTCTTCTTACCACTCTTCCTGTTCATAGCCCTTCTAATAGCTAAGGTCTCAAAAAATCTTGCGGCAAATACAAGAATAGCCAGACAAATCCTGTTGATGGATAATCTGAAGTGAATGATCAACCAGCCAGGTTTCCACGCAACAAGTCTCTGCGAGATAATTTTTTCTCAACAGTAACCTGAACTTCAGCCTGACCAGGATCAGTTGCAGATTCAACCAGCACAGGTTCTATCTCATCAAACTGACTGAGATCGATATCCGAGGTGTCTTCTCCCCTCATCACTCGGCCCAGTAGATCTTCATCCACCAGATCTTCTTCAGTCAGCTTTGTTTCTACCATCAATCCATCGAGGAAATCCTGCGCCACCTGCACGGCCTGTTCATGACTGGCAAAGTCTCGCATTGGCGAACATAATGAGCAGGTCTGACAAGGTCCAATACCTTCAATATCATTGATCATGAATTTATAGCTTCGCGAAGGAAATTCATGCGGCTGTTTATGCCCCAATTCCATCTGGCTCCAGTCTTCTCCTTCCGCAGGTAGCAATACCAGATTCATCAACCATGGCGTAATGATCACACCCAGCACTCGTCCCTGCCACTCCTGAAAACCCAGTGCCTGAACCTCGATCATCGGGTTGAGAATGGGGATGCCCTGCATATTCTCAGTATGAATACGCTTAAAAGTCTGTTCCATCGTATCGCTAATCTGCTGCAGGTTGTTCATTACTCAGCCCCTCCCAGTCCGGGAAAATAATGGTCTATATCCACATCCTTTGCACCTGACATGATTTCAGTTAACCCGTCCAGTGCCTTATTGATATTGATTGCATCTTCTTCAGAGATCACTTCACGTGCAGAGCCCAGAAAGTTGAGCACCCAGCTACCCTCTGGTTGAGGACCTATCAACATCATATTGACACGCTCTTCACCATTACGCCCCTGACACAAAGCCATCAGGTCTCCTGCCTCGATTATCTGAACAGGTACGCCTATGCACATGCGGCTTGTGCTTCTCGTTCAGCTTCGCGGCGCCAGTGACCGATGATTCTTTCATCCCTGGGCTGTAACTCGACACCCATCTCTGCCAGTTCAGCGACCAGCATCTCTACCATTGCATCCAGTCCCGCTTTGGCTTCTGCGGTCAGGCCCAGCTTGTTTTCCAGCGAATGAGGTACCATACCAATGATGACTACATGCTCAGGCACTTCGCCTTTTAGCGTCAATAAGCCCAGCAGGTCAGAAAGACCCAGCTGATGATTGGATAGCTTGGTCAGAAAAAATGCAGGTATTTGTTCGTTGGCAATACGCACCAGAGTGCCATAAGCATCACCGGTATTGATTGCATCGGCCACCAGCAACTGATCGCAATTACGAATAGGCTCGAACAGCTCCATACCGGTAGTTCCGCCATCCACCACATTCACATTGGACGGAATAATATAGCGGTTTTCCAGTTCTTCTACTGCCCGCACACCGACACCTTCATCCTGCATCAGCACATTACCCATGCCGATAACGAGTATCTTTTTTTCACTCTGCCCCATATTATAAGCCCTCGTAATTACAGCGCCTTGACCTTAACGATTTCTTTCTGCTCGGTATCCACCATGTGAATAGCACAGGCAATACAGGGGTCAAATGAATGCACAGTACGCAATACTTCCAACGGTCTTTCAGGGTCTGCAACCGGATTATCCATCAATGATGATTCGTATGGACCAATCTGACCATCAGCATCACGTGGACCCGCATTCCAGGTACTAGGTACCACGGCCTGATAGTTTTTTATCTTGCCATTCTCAATAACCACCCAGTGCGACAGTGCGCCACGTGGCGCCTGATGAAAACCGACACCCTTGATTTCTTCGTTCGGAAATACCGGCGCATTGAAAGTATCCAGATCACCAGTACCTATGTTGTCTACCAGTCGTTGCCAGAGATCATGCAGTGTATCGATCATCACGCCACAACGGATAGCACGTGCGGCGTGACGCCCGATAGTGGAATTAACTGCAGTCAATGGGATATCGGGGTTCTTCGAAACACTCTTAAGGATATCCATAGTCTGGTTCAGGTATTTGGTATAGCCGTCATGACCACTGGCCACACCAACCAGTACGTCAGCCAGTGGACCAACTTCTGCACGCTTGCCATAAAAGGTTGGTGCCTTAACCCATGAGTACTGACCTTCATCCTGGAAGTCGGTATAGTCAGGCTCGGTTTCGCCATCCCATGGATGCAACGCTGCACCCCCTTTGTACCAGGAATGTTTGGAACTCTCAGCCACACCATCACGGAAGTAGGCATCACCAAAGGTCTTGATCGGCTTTATTGTAGCCAGGTCGCCATTATCTATATAACCACCCGGTAGCAGGAATTCATTACCGCTGGTATCGATTGGACAATCTGGAACGGTCAGATAGTTATTCACCCCGCCGCCGATACCGGCCCAGTCGAGGTAGAATGCACCGATGGCTGGCACATCCGTCATATAGGTCGATTTGATAAAATGATCCAGCTTGTCGATAAAGCCTTTAATCAGCATCAGTCGTTCAATATTCAATACTGAAGGTGCATCATGGCCGATGGAGTTACTCACGCCGCCTACGGCAACATTTTGAATATGTGGGCTTTTACCACCCAGAATCGCAACAATCTTGTTGGCATGATTCTGAATATCCAGCGCCTGCAAATAATGGGCCACAGCCAGTAGGTTCACCTCTGGTGGTAGCTTCATTGCAGGATGCCCCCAGAAACCACTGGCGAAAGGACCTAGCTGTCCACTACCGACAAAGGTTTTCAGGCGTTCCTGTACCGCTTTCATTTCGTGCGGTCCATTCAGCGACCAGTCGGACAGGGATTCCGCAAGTTTTGCGGTTGCTACCGGGTCGGCATCCAGTGCTGAAACTACATCCACCCAATCCACTGCAGATAGATGATAGAAATGCACGATATGATCCTGGATCCCATGCGCGGTCTGGATGACATTTCGAATCAGCTGAGCATTCAGTGGTACTTCCAGATTCAGCGCATTCTCAACTGCGCGCACCGAAGTGATAGCATGCACCGTGGTGCAAACACCGCAGAAACGCTGAGTATAGGACCAGGCTTCACGCGGATCGCGTCCAATCAGAATCTGTTCAATACCCCGCCACATCTGGCCAGAGGACCAGGCCTTGCTTACCTTGCCATCATCAACTTCAACATCAATTCGAAGATGCCCTTCGATACGAGTAATCGGGTCAACTGTAATACGTGTAGTCACTTAAAAAATCTCCTATGTTTATGCATGCTCTGCGCGATGCATGACGGGCAAAATCTTAACCAGTACCATGTAAACCATGATTTCGAAGGCAATAACGCCCAATGTAATAATGATCTCTGGTACCGATGGAAAATAGTTGAAACCCGGGCCTGGGTTAAAGGTCAGTAGAAAGGCATCGAATCGATACAGTGATCCAGCCATCAACAGGCTGACCGCAGCAATCAATAACTGGCTGCCGCGTTCACGTCTTGCAGGTGATAGCAGTATGATCAGCGGTACGATAAAGAGCAGTGTCTCGAAAATAAACATCAGTGATGCAAAATCAGCGGTGAAGATAAGTCCCAGCTTACCCTGCATCAAGATCACCACTAAACGTACCAGCAAGAACACCAGCAGCAGGCCGATAATGACCTTGTTCAGTTTTGTCAGCAAAGAGGCTTCCGATGAACGTCTGAATCCAATGGCAGAAAACGAAGCCTCGAAGATGACGATAGAAAAGCCCATCAGTAATGCGGTTAACAACGCGAGCAGAGGTTGCAGATGCTGTACCTGCCATAGCGGGTGAACCTTATGCCCCATTGCAATCAGTAATGAGCCGAGCGAAGACTGGTGCATGGTTGGCAGTAATATACCCAGCGCAATAAACAGGAACAAAACCTTATTTAGCGACTTCAATAGCCCCTGCATACCCAGCCGTTCCAGTAGTGCCGGAGCAAACTCCAGAGCCAGCACAATGATATACAGTGCCACACAAAGACCGACCTCCAGCATCACCGAGTTGAAGTTCCAGTTGCTGGGCATAAAGATTTCATAGAACTGCCAGAAGCGCCCCATATCAAAAAAGGCACCAAAGCCACCCATCGCATAACCGAGCAGACTGGCGAGTATTGCCGGGCGTACCAGCGGGTGATACTGCCCCTTGTTAAATACATACACCATGAAGGCTAATGCATAACCGCCACAGGCAAACGCCGTGCCTATGACCACATCGTAGACCACCCAGATGCCCCAGGCGAAACCGCCATTCAGATTACTCACCGAGGCAATGCCTGAAGTAAATCGCTCAACCATAAAGACACATCCAGCAGCGAAAATAACCAGCAGTATGAAAAAAGGCCGGGTGAATATGCGCCCACCTAACGCCTGATGATTACTCATTCTTCACCTCCTTCATCATCTTTGGTATTGCGTCTAACCGTATAGGTCAGGCCTGCCAATGCCAGCGCCGGTAATGCCATAAAGCCGTATACCGAATGCTGTACCGTTTCAGCGATTGATGCTGCCGAACGTTCTCCTAATGGCGGCATACCCAGCTTATTGAAAGGCACCGCAGAGATATGCATTACATTGGTACCACCCGCTTCCTTCTCACCCCATACATGCTGCTGGTATGACGGAACCTGTTTTTCGTGATAACTATATGGCTTGCGTACATCTCCACGTGGATAGTTATAAGTCTCGCCAGGTTTAAGTTGCATGCGACGTTTGGCTTCTGCCAGCAATGCCTCACGCGAGCCGAATAAGGTCGCACCGGTTGGACAGACTTCAGCACAGCCAGTCATCTGCCCCTTGTCGATACGCTCAACACCTGTCTGATTACACATCTGACATTTCTGGATCTGACCAAATAATTCGTTGTACTGGAACTGTGGCACGTTATATGGACAGCCCATCGTACAGTTCCGGCAACCAATACACACATCAGGATGATGAGTCACAATACCAGTGACCTTGTCCTGACGCATGGCAGTACAGGGACAGACCGACACACAGCCCGGATCAACGCAATGCATACAGCTGCGTTTCTCGAAACAGAAACCATTGATTTCTGAATCCTTGAGCTTGCCATCGCCCTCTTTGTATACCTTGATCACATTCAACGTTTGACCGGACAGGTCTCGTGCAGAATCCCAGGTTGTATTATTGCCATCGATGACCGGCGGCATATCATTCACTTCCTTACACTTGCTGACGCATGCCTTGCAGCCTACACATAAAGTGGAGTCAAACAGCATACCGACCGCCTGTGGTGCAGGCTCCAGATTGGGCCGTGCCTCTACGGTACTACACAGCGTTGCTGCGGTACCGCCCAGGGTCGCTTTGAGAAAATCTCTACGTTTCATAACGCCCCCTAAGCCTGGTCTTTTTCTTTCTGATCCAGCTTTTTCGCGCCTATCGCCGTGGCCCCGACTACTGCACCAACGGCTGCGCCTGCCAGGGCTGCACCACCAGCTGTCAATCCCCCACTACTCTCACGCGCCTCAATGGCTGGGAACATATTAGGTGGAGTATGGGTCTTGACATCGGCCAGACTAAACATCGCTTTATTAAAACCAACCCCATCTTCGGAACAGCCAAAACAGGGATGTCCCACACCGATTGGCCACACGCCGCCACCGATATTGTTATATTCAAGAGAAGGACAGTTGTTGTAAGTTTCTGGCCCCTTACAACCCAACTTGTACAGGCAGTAACCCTTGCGATGGCCCTCATCACCAAACTCGGTTGCGAAACGACCTGCATCAAAGTGTGGACGACGGTAGCAGTTTTCATGAATCAGGCGACCATAGGCCCACCTGGGACGCCCCTTATCATCAATCGGCGGCAGCTTTCCATAGGTAACGAAGTACAACACAGTGCCGATGAAGTTAGCCGGGTTAGGTGGGCAACCAGGAATAGTCACCACCGTTTTATCTTTCAGCACCTGAGGTGCGCCAGTAGCACCGGTGGGATTAGGTGATGCCGATTGAACCCCGCCCCAACTGGCGCAGGAGCCATAGGCGACTATCGCCGCAGCATGTTCAGCCGCTTCAATAGTCAAATCCAGCATCGTCTCACCCGCTATTTTGCAATAGATACCACCATCCTTAACCGGGATAGCGCCTTCGACAACCAATAGATACTTACCCTTATTGTCTATCATCGACTGCTTTTTGATCGCTTCCACATTGTGCCCGGCGCCAGTGTCCAGTGTTTGGTGGTAATCCAGCGAAATCAGATCCAGTATCAGGTGTTCCAGACTCGGTTGCTCGGAACGCAGCAAGGCTTCGGTAGGCCCGGTACACTCCTGACCATGCAGCCAGATAACCGGGGGACGACGCTTAGGGTCAGCCACCGCATTTGCCATGGCTACAGCAGCATTGGTCGATAACCCCAGTGATGCGGCCACGCCAGTACAAAATTTAAGAAAGGTTCTACGGGTTACACCCAGACGTTTTTCTACTTCTGAAAAGTCAATTTCTTTTTCCACTACGAGTATTCCTCCGGTGAGTAGATGCAATGCGCAACTACTGTCATTTACAGGCCAACTGAGGACATAACTGCAATAACCATGCAAAAAGTAGGTATAATTTTAGCAATCAAATAGTTAGTGTTAAACTTCACAACAACCATTTTTAAAAAGTGGATATTAAGTTTCCAGCATATACATCAAGCGGAAACATTTTTACTGGCAAGGCAACAAGAAATGCCTATAAATCAACGAATAATTTAGTTTAGTCGCACTTGATCTATGTCAAGTGTTTAACCATGGCTTTTTAAGCATATTGTTTTTTGTAACCTTGCTTTACCCCATAAAAATCATTCAAAGCATTCATTTTTAGCTGCATCGAGTAACCGTTTTTCATGATAAGATCGCGCCATTTAAAACTGACTTCTGAAGCGGCAACCACTCAATGAACATCGAAAACAAACTACCCATTCGCATGACCGAATACAGTCATGGCTCAGGCTGCGGTTGCAAGATCGCACCCAACCTTCTGGAAAAAATCCTCAATAGCGATTTTAGTATTTCCCCTAACCCCAAACTGCTAGTTGGCAACGACTCCAGCGATGATGCTGCTGCATATAATCTGGATGACGGTCGCTCGGTGATCAGTACCACCGATTTCTTCATGCCAATTGTTGACGATCCCTTTGAATTTGGACGCATTGCTGCCACCAATGCCATCAGCGATGTCTATGCCATGGGTGGCAGCCCAATGATGGCAATCGCAATATTTGGCTGGCCTATCGATAAGCTGGGGCCTGAAGTTGCCAGTCTGGTGGTAGATGGCGGACGTGCCGCCTGTGAAGATGCGGGAATCCCATTGGCAGGGGGGCATTCCATCGACTCACCCGAACCGATCTTCGGTCTTGCAGTTACCGGCATTGTGGATAACAAACACCTTAAGCAGAACAACACCGCTGAGGCAGGATGCAATCTATACCTCACCAAACCCATCGGAATCGGCATCCTTACCACTGCACAGAAACAGAAGAAGCTAAAACCGGAACATGAGCGTATTGCACCAGAAACCATGTGCCAGCTTAATAAGGTCGGTACCGCACTGGGAAAACTGGATGGCGTAAAAGCAATGACCGATGTCACAGGTTTCGGTTTGCTCGGGCATCTGCGTGAAATGTGTGATGGTAGCGGCGTACGTGCCGAGATTGATTATCAAGCCGTACCCAAACTACCTCATGTAGAAGAATATCTGGCAATGGGTTGTTCGCCCGGTGGCGCACAACGGAACTTCGATAGCTATGGTCATAAAATTGGTCCCGTTGAAGAAAGTAAGCGTAAATTACTTTGTGACCCACAAACTTCGGGAGGGTTACTGGTAGCAGTAGCAGCTGGTGCCAATGACGAGTTCCTGCAGGTTACAGCTAAAGCAGGATTAGATCTAAAGCCAATTGGCAAGTTACTGCCCGCCACCAATGAAGTGTTGATCACGGTAATCTAAAGTAAAGCAAGATATGCCGCAGAGTGATATTTGCGGCATATCTACATCTAATTAGTATTGTGTCTTACTCTGCCCCACTATTTGGGTTTTTTCATCATACGATCCATCATCATTTTAACACTGATTTTCAGGCGGTCGATGGATTTGGCTAATTCACCAATCTCATCAGCACGATTGATTTCTTTAATCTTTACTTCCAGATTTTTACCTTTACTGATTTCATCAGCAATAGTGGTCAGTTTTTTGATTGGTTTAGCCAGAGTATTCGAGAACACAAAGGAAATGATCACAGCTATTGTAAGGAATACTGCCGCTACAATCAGATTGCTTCGGATCAAGTTATCCTCTTGTTTTTTAATCTGTATTTTTTCCTTCTCGATAATTGCGTCTACGTTATCCAGATAAACCCCTGTACCAATAATCCAGCCTGTTGGCTTGTGTAATTTCACATAGGATAATTTACCTGTTCTTTCAGTCAGCCCATCTGCGGTTGGTTTTGGCCATAGATAATCAACATAACCCTCACCACTTTTCGCCGTTATTTCAGCAAATGCCTGAAACAGGTTTTTATCAACGCCCAATGCATTATTGTACTTAGGATCATCCAACACCTTGCCTTCCAGAGCAGGAGAGATTGGATGCATCAACATTGTTGGATAGGGCAACTGATTGTCATTAATCCAGAAATAACCTTCTCCTTCTGCATAGCGCATATCCTTGATCGTTTGTTTTATTGTTCCCTCGACTTCCAGGCGTGAATCATCTATATAGATACCTGTACCCATAATCCAGCCCCAATCATCATAACGTCTAACATAAGACAGCTTGGGTTCTTCCCTGGTTAAACCGTCTGAAGTTGGTTTGGGCCATAGATAGTCAACATAACCTTCTTTAGTCTTTTTAGTTACGTCAACAAAGGCACGAAACAGGTTCTTACGCAATCCAAGCGCATTATTGTATTTGCGATCATCCAGCACCGTACCTTCCAGTGCCGGTATAATGGGATGCATAAGCATTTTTGGATAGGGTTCAGACGTATCATTGATCCAGATATACCCCGTCCCCCCGTCGAATCTTAACTCCCTGATTTCAGACATAGCCCCTTTTTGTGCCTGGCGCAAACTCAATTCGCCATTGGCTATCTTTTGTTTGTAGCGTTCAATAATAGCTTCACCTGAATCCAGGATATTATGCAAACGGCGCTCGTAATATTTACTTAGAAATTTCACATCAGTAAGGTGTCTGAAATTTCTATCAATGACTGTGTAAGCAACAGTAACCAGATCTTTTAACGATTTTCTTACGTCTATCATCGCTTCATTCTTAAAGTCCTGTAGTCGCTGCGCACCCTCAGACCTGATATTTTGCAGGTTGAAAAAACTGATTACAACAACCATCAAAACCAGAAATACAGATGTAAAAAGCGTGATTTTTGTATTTATTTTCATATAGCCTCCATAGCAGAATAGTTTTATGAATTTAAGGTTAAGTGGAAATTAAGTTTTTTCGAACAGCCTCAGCGCCTCAATCTGAAAAGCTGAATCCAGAAATTTCTTACGGTGTTGCGGGTCTTCAATCAACAGGGATAATTTATGAACATAAACTGGCATATTTCGCAATCCTGGCTGTTGCCCTTTCTTGAGTAGGCTGCTTTCCCATTCTTTTTCAACCTCATCACACAGAATAAGAGCCACAGGCCCAACTTCTTCTGCAAAAAGCTCATTGATACTGTTGTAGATCCCTCTTAGAAAATCATTGTGATCTATGTCCATTGTTTAGCTCCCAGATGCATACTCTGCTGAAGATGCTTTATTATTTATTTTTTGATGTCTGTTCTATAGCACAGAAGCAATAAATTTTTACTGTGTCTTGTATAGAGTGCTAGAAAGGCGCTTTCTCTCACTCCAAATATTTAGGCGTAATGATAAAAGTGACTCTTAAGCTGGACCCCTTAAGAAGAATCAGGTTATAAAGCTATACGCCTGTAAATAGCCACATGAACCAATAAACAGTGGCGAAAACTTTCAGCACAAACCCAATAGCAGCATCCACAAAATAAAAGCTGACTAATTTAGTCAAGTATTGAAGCGGATAATTTGGTATTCACTCATAGCTATATAGTATAAACATATACTGAATACAAAGATTATCCAGCAGCCTGTCGGATTTAGGTAAACCTACTGCGGAAAGGTACTTTGGCCAACAAGCCGATCACTATCGTTAAACAGGCTCACTATTCGCCTCAAATGATCGAAATATTTCTACAGGAAGATCGAATGCCCCAGATGTCATGACGTCCATAACAATCAGGTGATGGATGTAAAACTGCTTAGAAAGCCTCTGGCAGGTTCGCAGCTCTGCCTACAGTGTCATCCAAAATAATCGCCTTTTGCTCAATACGCTTCATCTTCGCAGCAGTTGCCTGGGGTTGATGAACATCGAGCCATTCGTATCTGATCGGAAGCGGCTAATGGACGGCCCCAGCTATATGAGAGAAGATCATTAATGACGCATACGGTCGAAGAACTCACGACGAGAGATCTCTTCCTGATAACGACACTCAGTATGACGCTTTTTTATGTTTTCGTTACGCGTTTCTATTACCCCGTTCCAGTCGTAGTAAACCTGCGCAGCCGAGTCATAGCCTTGCATACGTAGAATCAGCGGCTGCATCAGGTGGTGTCCCAGATGCGGGTGATAATTAAGATGAGCTACCTGCTGTCTCTGCAACAGGTTGAAACTGATCTGCGGCCCCATTACAAGATAAGACTGAGTGCTACGAAATGTAGCACTCCATGAACTGGGAACAGTTATAGATGCAGGTTTACTGCTGAGGTAGATACGCGTCAGCATCCATGGGGTTAGCAGCAGAAACACTCTCCACTCGTCGATATCGCGTAATGCTCGGATCTCGACAGGCAGGCGCTGGTTGATAAGCGGATCATCGGCAAAGTAGTGCTGATAGATATCTTCAAATGTTTTGATAACTAATGATTGCAGCGCATCGTCCTGATCGAGTATGTCTGGTCCGGCAACCCAGTTTGAATCGTACATTTTAACCTTCCTCCATTAAGCAAGAGCCTCACCTTGCACTTTATCGTAATCAACACATAACAGTTGCTCACCCATGCGTTGATACAGTTGCAGCCCCTGATGTTCAATCAGACGTCTGGCAAAACCCGGTATCACCGGATACAGATGTTTATCCCATAATTCAATAAACTCATCGTTTAGCCCTTCAGCCTGCTGTAGCAGCCAGGCAGCACATTCGAACAGGGTGCCCAGATAATCGGCGGGCATACCCTCAGCCTCCAGTCCCAATCGGAAATAGAAACCCATCATCGCCTCTTCATCTCCTCCCCCCATCGTTCCCTGGCGTAGCGCTGAAAGATACGGAGGGGCTATGGTATGCGGATAACCATTGACGAATAG
Organism: Gammaproteobacteria bacterium; assembly: GCA_050292965.1. GTDB lineage: Bacteria > Pseudomonadota > Gammaproteobacteria > JACNJF01. The sequence continues at coordinate 11,585 of JBNKMF010000106.1, forward strand.
CATCGTATGTTCACCCTGCCACTGCTGCAGAGAGATACTCTGCAGCTCGCGTAGCGGTTGTTGCAACCACGTGTGTCGTTCGCTCAACGATTGCAATAGCTCCAGCGAATCAGCCTGCGGTACACTAAGCAGCAAAGAGAAAAGCTGCAGTTGCTCTGCGTTAACACTCATAATTCCTCCTACCAGGGATATGCATAAACACCTGCCGAGAGGAAATAGTGGCGCAACAGATAACCGCCAAACAACACCATCACCGAGGCTAAAATCACCGGTGCATGGTCACGCGATCCTCGCAGTACACAGCGCAATTCAAGCAGGAAAGGCACGATAAGGCCAAAACCAATGAACCCAATCAGCCAGCCCAGATCACCCCACAGCAGTTTAATTGAGTGCATTGCTGACTCGGAACCGGCCGACATATAGAAGAAAAATGAAAACAGAATAACCAGTTCGGCAGAGATCAACATCACGTCAGTTCGCTCGTAAAACATACGCATCGACTGGTCTTCATCACGCTTGATCACCGTATTCAGCAACAGCAGCAGGAATGCCATGGCGGTTGAAAAAGCAGACACAGTAAACAACAAAGGTACGCCTGGGTTATGCCACAGTGCCACAGCGGGGAAAGATTGCAGTAGCAGGCCGGTATACACCGCGACACCGATGCCGTTGATGGTCGCCAGCCAGCCGATGGTTTTGTGAAAGCGCTGGCCGCAAAGCAGCGATATTTTTTGCACCAGGCTGGTTTTAAGCAGGCTACCTAACAATGGTATGCGGTTCATCAATGGAGACTCCACCATATAAGGCAATGCATAAAACACCCCCCACCACATCATCCAGATAATGAACTGCGTACCCCATGCTATCCAGGAAGTGGGCTGACGAATCAGCACCAGCGGGTTGAGCAGGTGCAGTACCGCTTTGTGATCAAGCAGGTGGTAGAACAGCATCAGAGACCCCAGTGCGAGCATGGCAACACCTGAAATGGCTCCCCACAACACCAGAGTGTGGTGCCGTTTGAGATACATATCAGTCAAAAAGGTCACCACCAGAGTAGCGGCTCCGAGACCGCCAAGGTAGAGGTAGATGGCGATCCACCAGGTCCAGATTTCCTGTGTAGCAAAAGTCGTTGTGATATTCATCATCCCTTCCTCTTCATATCATTGATGTAGTAGACGTTTGGCTGGGTGCCAAGATGCGGCAGCAATGGCTGAGCCAGACCGGAGGCAACCAGTTGCGCTACCGGGTCATCAGGGTCATGCAGGTCGCCGAACAACCGTGCCGAACCGACACAGGTTTCTACACAGGCTGGTTTGCGCCCCTCAGCCACACGATGGTCGCAGAAGGTACACTTATCCATGCTGGGACGCTCTCGACGATAGTCGTTGCCGTAGAATGACTTGCCCTGCTCCACATCATCCCAGTTGACCTCGATACGGGCATCGTAGGGACAGGCCATAGCGCAGGCGCGGCAGCCCATACACCGGTCCTCATCGACCTTGACAATGCCAGTATTCAGTTGATAGGTGGCACCAGTGGGGCAGACTGAGAGACAGGGTGGATTATCACAATGGTTACACAGGCGTGGGAAGAATCGACGATGCACGTCCTCACCGGTACCGATTTCCTGGTCGTGCACCTTGGTGCGCCAGCTATTTTTCCACACAGGTGTCTGGTTCTCCATTGCACAGGCAGCCATACAGGCATTGCAACCGACGCAGGTATTCAGGTCGATAACCATGGCGTAACGAGTCATGCTGCACCTCCTTGCTGGGTGGCTTTAGCCACTTTAAGAGTAAACTCCTGAGAGCGAAATCCTGCCACCACTGGCTCGACGTTATAGGGAATCAGTTTGCTGGTGGCAGTACCAATGCCGTAGGCGCGGCTGAGTGCCTTATTCTCTGAGCCAAAGGATGAATAGATGAACAGGGTGTCGCGGCGTACCAGACGAGTGATATAGGCAGTGCCACCAGTAGTTTGACCGGTAGCATTGTTCGTCAGACTGAGCTTATCCCCGGTCTTGATCGACAGCGCTTCAGCACGATCTGGATGTATCCACACTCCGGCATAGATAGGCTCCTTGAACTTATTAATCGCCGCCAGCACCGGGTTGTTGCTATTGGTCGATGCGTAGGACACGGTCGGGGTCTTGCCATAGGTAAAGTAAAACTCATCACCCGCCAGTGGCATATCCATGGGTGTGTCGGGGCGACACTCGGCGACAATACGTGTCGCCAATGGACTGAAGTTGGGCTGTTTTGCGCCTCCGTTACGCAGCGAGTGCATCAGTGGACTAAAAAATTCTACCCGCCCTGACTCGGAGGGTAACGGCAGCTTCCTCGGCATGCCGGAGTGGGCCAGGATTTCTGCACGCTGCTGTTCCAGCATAACGCCTTTCTCTCGTAACTCATCGTCAATCTGCTGTGCGGTGGTATGCAAACGTTCTGCGGTTTCGCTAAAAGACACTTCTCGGCAGGCAGCCGCGAAGGCGCCGTGTTTCATCGTTTTACGTTTCTCCGCATACGCATCCTTTACAGCAGTGGCTGACATACCGGTCAGTTTCTCCACCCATTCCAGGAACTTGTATTCATTACCGCTAATGATATGACTCATGCGCAGCAGGATGTCGGTGATTTCCTCGGTGTCATACATCGAATCGATGGCAGCGTAACGCGTGGTCAGCGCCAGATCATGGTTGACTCCATTGCCATACAGGGTGGGTTCGTCACGTTCCAGATAACTGGAATTGGGCAGGATCACATCGGCCCAGGCGGTGGTGTCGGCAGGTAGCACATCGACGGCGATCACAAGTTCTACATCCTTATGTCCCAGAATATCCTTCCAGCGCTGGTCTGGGTAATAGTGGCGCACCGGGTTGGCGGCATTAATCAGGAAGGCTCGGGTCCGGTAGGGCTTACCGTCGAATTCAAGCTTGCCTTCCACTGATTCCTTCAAACCGGTATCGGCCATTACCGGTAGCGCAACATGATCACGTCCAGCGGCAGCCTCCTGAGCACTGAAAGCCCAGGCCCAACCAGGGCGACCATGGGAGAAATTCTTGCCATCGGAAAGGGCACCGATAACGAATTTTGCAAAGGGCATCCCAGCCAGATGTACCATCGGCGCTGTGGGGGTCTCCTGACCTGCCTCCTTAGCTTTAATCATGGCAGCAGCCTTATGGTGAAATTCACCACTCATAATCCAGCCGCCCTTCTTGTCGATACCGCCGGTGAGCATCTGGATCATCGCCTGCACCCGGCGCAGCATCATCATGTTCTGGAAGCGCGCACCATGCCAGCCGGGATCGACTATAGCCGGACGCGTGGTTCCAAACTCAAAGGCGATGCGACGAATCGTCTCGGCCTCTATGCCGGTAGTCTTCTGCGCCCATTCAGGGGTGTATCCCTCCAACTCAGATAGTTGTGCCTGGAAAACGGTAAATAGTTTATGACCATCCTGTTGTAGACCTTCAGGTGCCAATAGCGCCGGATTGAGCGGCTTACCGTGGACATCGGTTTCATTGTCATTGCAATAGGCTTGCAGAGAGTGGATGGTGTCACTGCCATCGTTTATGGCCTGCGGTCTACCCTCTCCGTCCAGAGCTAGATGCCATTCGCCCTCATCATCCTGATAAGTCAGGAAGGGCATATTGGAATGGCGCTTGAGGAACAGGGCATCGTAATGCCCCTCATCCATCATGACCTTGAGCATCGCCAGCATAAAATCCAGATCGGTGCCAGGGCGAATAGCCAGCCACTCGTCGGCCTTGGCCGCAGTCTCTGAACGACGCGGATCGAGCGCCACCACCTTGGCACCACGCTTGCGACCGGTGGCGAAGCGCACCATGCGGCAGGTGGAGACTGCACCGATAGATGCATTGTTGGCAATAAACAGGATGTACTTTGCATTATC
>JBNKMF010000107.1:0-15420 GCA_050292965.1 Gammaproteobacteria bacterium
CCGGTCACTGTGCCTACGGTGGCCAATATCGGTGAACCGGTAGCTGCAGCACCTGCAAGGGCGCTAATTCCCACAACATTATTCGTCATCATCGCGCCATTGGCCATGTCTCGTGCATAGTCATTCCATGTGTAAGGATCTTCCCCATTACGCGCTCTTGAGGCATTGGTCATCAGCGCGCTGATGCTCGCCCGGATATCGCCATTGCCTTTCAGCAGGTTTTTGTCGGCCAGCATCCCCAATTGTGTAGCGGCTGCATAGGTCGGGTTGGGGTCGGTCGTGGCCCAGCACATTTTAACGATATGCCTTTGCTTCGTAAACGAGAGATTCTTGCCGGAAAGCGCCATCAAACTCTGGGTAAGCACCACCGACCCAGCGCCCTCCGAGGTCCACTCCACGCCTTTCTGGTTTTTGGATTGCTCGATGGCATCGGCCAACAGGCCAGCAAATGCATAGCTTTTTGTCAGGATCGCAGGGTTGTAATTACGCATGTTCCCCAGGCGGCTACCGATCGGGGAGTAAAACAAATCAAACTCGCCTTTCAGAGCCGCATTGTCACCAAACATGTCCTCGAGTTTCTTTGACACCGCCTCCGCAGCCTCTCTTGGTTTTATATATTCGGTATCGGCTATGGCCACGTTTCTATTATTTTCGGGCGTAATACGGCCATTACGTTTATAATTCATTTCGACAACGTCGCCAGTTTTCTTAACACTATAAACCCCTGGCTTTTCCAGGCTCCCGCGAGCAATGCTTTTATACTCATCGCTTAATTCTAATGCGGTTACCACCAGGCTGTCATTCGCGCGGCGCTCCACCGTGGCCTTGATACCCGGAACAAACACCACCACTTTTTGAAAAGTGTTGGCTTTAAAGTCGTTAAGATTGGGAATAAACACATTATTTTTGCCGCTCAACCCCGTAGATAAAGCCTTTAAATGCTTCATTGCCATCACGGGGTAAAAGAACCCTGCTCTTTCGGCACTCTTTAATATTAAAGCCTCTTGTTTGAGTGCGGGGGCAAAGCTCACTTCCTTGCCTATATTGCGGGTTGAGATCAAAAGATCTTTTTTAGCTGGTGGGATCATAAGGCCAGTCCTCCAGTCCCAAAACTGAGAATTGGCTTTTTATTGATAGATGATGAGCTTAAATGAGCTTCCATACTATTCGTCCTTGAGTCAAAGTTATAAGGTTTTCGAATCGCTGATTATACTTAAAATCTCTGGGTTGGCTAGCGTCAATAACGATTAACACTTGCTTTTTATGACATAAAAGCATCACAGTGATCTATGTCAAGTATGAAAACTTCCTTTTCTGAGCCAAAGTTCAACCTGACTCAGACCCTTCTTTGCAGTCACCAATTCAAGTAAATTCCATCCTGTTACTGTTCATGATCATTTGAATGTTTTTTTCACACATCGTATTAATATACTCCCCTGCTCTGGTGTGGGGTCCTGTTGCAGTGCGATACAAAATATCTCTAACCAGAATGCCTGAGATTTATTATTCAAATCTAGTTCCAGACTTTGCATAATGGATTCTATCCTGGCCGAAGCGCGTTTCAGGAAGTTTTTTTCCAAAGAATCCGGAGGCTGTAGTGCTTTCAGCTTGAATGTAAACTGCAATATATCCGGACTAAAAGTATCAAAAAAATCGATTTTGTAGGGTTCAGCTCGCCCTTTGAATACTGATAGACCATTTGTATTGATTGGCTCGATTTGAAAATCATGCTGTTCAACTTGTTTTTTTTGTCCATTCAGGATTATTAAAAACTAACACAAAATCTTCACCACTTTTTACCATTGTCATTTCATTATACAACTAGTATTGGCGGTAATAACGGAAGGTCTGCGCGTTATCGAGCGCGGTCAAACCCGACAGCAGGGAGTTACTCACCCTGCCATAGCTCAGTGTTGTTGCCGCAGGTGCAACAATCCAATCAGCGCTGACTATTTCTTTCTGCTATATTCATCCTGCATTTCAGTTTTACTGAAATGCAGGACAAACTATCCACTCCCGCTATAACACTAATGTCACATTCAGTTTTTTGTCATCAAACTGTTACATAATCGTCATATACAGCTTGCATGAAAAATTTCAGGAATAAGCATCTATGAATATATTAGTCATCGAAGATGATCAGGACATTCGCGACATGATTTGCCAGTCACTTTCACAGGTGAATTATCAGGTTTATGGAAGTGTCGATGTCAAAAGCGCTAAAAAAACAATCAGTGAACTCAAGCCCGATTGTCTCATCGTCGACTGGATGTTACCCGATAGTTCCGGCATAGAGCTTATTCGCTGGATAAGACGTCAGGAACAGTTCAAAGATATCCCAGCTTTGATGCTCACCGCACGTTCAGAAGAATCCGACAAGATCGCAGGCCTGGAGTCCGGAGCCGATGATTATATGACAAAACCTCTCTCATTAAGGGAGTTACATGCCCGAGTTAAGGCCCTGTTACGACGCCCTGCTGCCTACGAGGAAACCAGCAGTAGCCTGCAGGCTGGCCCAATTACACTGAATACTGAAACCCACGAAGTCATCATAAATGATCAACTGGTTGAACTCACTAAAACCGAATTTAAGCTACTCAAATTCTTCATCGTAAACGAGGGCAAGGTATTTACTCGAGATCGAATCCTGGACGCTGTGTGGGGTATCAATACCTATCTTGGAGATCGTACAGTCGATGTACATATACTCAGGCTTCGTAAGATTCTCAAAAAGTTTAAACTGGATAAATTTGTTCTTACTGTGCGTGGTGAGGGTTATCGATTTTCTGCCAGGCCGCGTGCCAAATAATATACAATAATCAAATGCTAAAAATCTGGCAAAAAGAAAGTCATTACATCATTGCATCGATAATCATTCTGGTTTTAAGTGGGATTATTTTCGAGCACTGGATTTTGTCGACGATTTCGGTATTTACCGCTTATATTCTCTGGCTTTACTATCGTTTAGCCAGGCTGGAACAGTGGCTTTCACGCGGCACAAAAGCCAGTGAAGTGTATGATGACGGCGGATTTATTGGGGATATCATCCGCCACCTGTATCATCAGCAGAAAATCAATAACAAACGAAAAAAACGCATTAAAGAAATCCTGCGGCGTTTAAATCGTAATATCTCCGCTCTGCCCGATGCTACCGTTCTTCTCAACCAGCAACTTGAAATTGAATGGAGTAACGATCCTGCAAAATACTTACTTGGCATCAACCCTCGTTCTGATTATGGGCAAAAAATAACTAACCTGTTTCGTCATCCCAAATTTCTACGCTATCTGATTGCACCTGATAAAAAGGATTATCTGGAGCTTGACTCCCCAGTACACAGCGACACCACACTACAGATAAAGATCGTTCGATTTGGGCATAACCAGAGATTACTGACAGCTCGAAATATCAGTGACCAGAAACAGTTGCAGGAAGGCCTGAAAAACTTCGTTGCCAATGCCTCACATGAGCTTAAAACACCATTGACCACCATCAGTGGACATCTGGAAATGCTGGAAAACGAAAGCGGGCTTACTCAGTTTGGTAAAAAATCTGTCCAGGTCGCCCAGAAGCAATCACGCCGCATGCGAGACCTGATCCAGGATTTATTGTTATTATCTCAGGTAGAAAGCTACAAACTTCAACCCAGTGAAGGTGATGCAATACCCATTACTCAGGTAATGACTAATGCCATGGCTTCGGTCGGTCTTAACTGCTCTCAGGATAATATTAGCTGTGACATCGACGATAGTTTGATTTTGCGAGGGGTGAAATCTGAAATAGAAGGTATCTGTATTAACCTGATAGATAATGCGAATAAATACGGATCAACAGATAATCCTGAAATAAAGATCAACTGGAGCTGTAATTCAGCCGGTGAATATGTTTTTTCTGTTAGCGATAATGGTCCTGGCATCGACCCAAAAGACTTACCCAGAATTACTGAACGTTACTTTCGTGGCAGCCATACCACCGCAGAACAAAGCTCTGGATCAGGTCTGGGTCTGGCCATTGTTGAACAGGCAGCTGTTAAGCATGGTGGAACACTGAGTATAAAAAGTCACCTGGGTAAAGGAAGCACATTTTCTGTCATCTTCCCTAGCTACCGGGCCGTGCACGCAGAACCCGAGAACAACGCCAACGTATTTGATCTGGCGTCTTATCAGGACCTTTAAGGCAACAACATCCCCCGGATGGTGAAGTAAATCACCGCAGCCATAAAGCCTGATGCCGGCACAGTGATGACCCAGGCTGCGACTATTTTCATCAATGCAGAGCGCTTAACCAGCTCCTTGTGATAAATACGAGTCAGTGACTTACGCTCTTTCTTAGTTAAGTCTGCTTTCGCTGAGTGTTTTTTCAACTGTTTAATCATCTTGCCTTTCTGATCAACACTTGCGCTACGGAACTGGTGCAGAAATTCCTCTACTACACCCTGCTCTTTACCAGAATGGTGCTCGATAATCTCATGCTCCATACGTGCATAACTGGTCTTCAGGTATTCGCGCAGGAAGCCCACACCAAATACTGCACCCACTGCAATATGTGTTGAACTAACCGGCAGGCCCAGCTGACTGGCGAGAATAACCGTGATAGCCGCTGCCATGGCAATTGAAAATGCTCGCATCTGATCCAGTTCAGTAATCTCACTACCCACGGTTTTAATCAGTTTTGGTCCATATAGAGCAAGGCCTATGGCAATACCAATGCCACCTACCATCATCACCCAGAAAGGTATAGACGTTTTTGTAGCAACCCCGCCGTGCAAAATTGCATCATTGATTGCAGCCAGCGGACCGACCGCATTGGCCACATCATTAGCCCCATGCGCAAAACTGAGTAATGCGGCCGCAAAAATCAGTGGTACTGTAAATAGGCGGTTTACACTTTCCTTGTCATTTGACAATTTCCCTGCCAACCTTCCAATTAAGGGTTTGGTAATGATATAAATCACGATAGCCGCAATTAACCCCAATCCTGAAGCCGTCATAAAGTCCAGCTTGATAATTTTTTTTATACCTTTAAGAATCAGGTAGGTGGAAAAGGCCCAGGCCATAAGGCTTACCAGTAACGGCACCCAAACCCCGGCTGCCGAGTTCATTTCAGAGCGATAAGTGATCAAGCGTTTGATCGCATACAGGAAAATCGCTGCGATAATGCCGCCCAACACTGGAGAGATGACCCAGCTTGCTGCAATCATTCCCATCTTTCCCCAATTGGCGATACCCAGGCCGCCAGCAGCAATACCTGCACCTAGAACACCACCAACAATGGAATGTGTTGTTGAAACAGGTGCACCCACTGCAGTTGCGATATTGAGCCACACAGCGCCTGCCAGTAAGGCCGCTGTCATCACCCAAATAAAAATATCGCTATCGTTGATGAGCGCTGGATCTATGATGCCATTTTTTATAGTGCTAACTACATCACCACCGGCTATGAGCGCGCCAGAAGCTTCAAAAATTGCCGCAATGATAATCGCTCCAGCCAGCGTAAGCGCTTTAGAGCCAACCGCCGGGCCAACGTTATTAGCAACATCATTTGCTCCGATATTCATTGCCATGTAACCGCCTATCATAGCTGCAATAATCAGCATAAAACCGCCCGGTACATCAGCAAATGAGGTCCCCGTAAACATCATAATCAGGATTACAAACAGAAAACCGATGCCGAGACGGAATAACTCACTTTGATTAGGCTGGGTCGCCTGTTCAATTTGATTAATATTATTTAGATCCATATTTTAGAAACTCAGAATGATCAAGTAAATAATGGGCTGCAAGGCTAAGTTAAAATGAATTTGCATGCTACTTTTTTTGTCATATTTCTGTCATAAATCATGTTCATACTTCGCAGCAGTTGAAATTACCCAATAAACCACTCTGTAGGAGTTACTATGAAAAAGATTGTTCTGGCTACTGCCATCTCTATCGGATTAATGGCCAATGCACAAGCTGCAGGCCGCGACACAATCAGTATTGTCGGTTCTTCCACTGTTTACCCTTTCGCAACTGTTGTTGCTGAAAAATTCGGCAAGAAGACTTCTTTCAATACCCCTAAGATTGAATCTACCGGTTCAGGCGGTGGTATGAAGCTATTCTGCGCTGGCGCTGGCCTGGATACTCCAGATATTACTAACGCTTCTCGCGCCATAAAAAAGTCAGAATTTGAAAAATGCATGAAAAACGGCGTCACTGACATTACTGAAGTTAAAATCGGTTATGACGGTATTGCGGTTGCGAACTCGAAGAAAGCCACTCGCTTTTCTCTGACTCGTAAAGACCTGTATCTTGCATTAGCCAAAAATGTGCCTAATCCTGACGGCAGCCACACTCTGGTAAGCAACCCTTATACAACCTGGAAACAGGTTAACCCTGCTCTGCCTAACACCAAAATCGAAGTTTTAGGACCTCCTCCTACCTCTGGTACTCGTGATGCTTTCGCTGAACTGGCAATGGAAGGTGGCTGTAAAAAATTCGATTTCATCAAAGCAATGAAGAAAAAGGACAAAAAAGCTTATAAAGCTGCCTGTCACACCGTTCGTGAAGATGGACCATACATCGAAGCTGGCGAAAACGACAACCTGATCGTACAAAAACTGGATAACAATGCTAATGCACTGGGTATCTTTGGTTTCTCATTCCTTGAACAGAATGATGACAAGGTACAGGGTTCAGAAATCGAAGGTACAGCTCCTGAGTTTGATACCATAGCTGATGGTTCATACCCAATCTCACGCCCTCTGTTCTTCTATGTTAAGAATGCACACGTGAAGTCAATTCCTGGCATGAAAGAATACCTCAGCGAATTCACCAGCAATGGTGCTATGGGTGAAGAAGGTTACCTGGTCGATAAAGGATTAATCCCTTTGAGCTCAAGCGAACTCAGCACTTTGCGTAGCAACATCAAAACTAGTAAGAAACTTTCAATGAAGTAACAGGAAGTTTCAAGCCAGATAAGGAAAGGGGCTCCTAACCTGTAGGAGCCTTTTTTTCTAGCCTGTCAGAACACAAAGCGTTACCATTCCCGCGCATTAACTCCACCCGAAGCAGATACAGCCAATGAATATTTCATCACTGTTCTTTATCATTGCCGGATTAACCCTGATCTCTTTCTTCAGTGGTAAACATCGAGCCTTCGCTGCCAGCAAAGACAAACGCCTGAAGGCCTTGCCCTCACATTACGGAGCCCTGGTCGCCATGTGGAGTGGCATCCCAGCCCTGGTCATTCTGTTAGCCTGGATGATGATCAAACCTGCCTATATGCAGAACGAATTAATGCAAATTCTGCCCGCGGATATCAAAGCCACATCGGCAGATTCTATCGAGCTTTATCTGAACAATATCAACCTGGCCATTAAGAATCATATTGAATCCGATGATCCCCTGGTAATTAAAGCCATACAACGACATCAGGAGGTTGAGAGCACCAGTTCCAGCCTGATCAGTGCTTTGGTGATTGTTCTTGGCTTATCTGGTGTGATTTTAACCTTCAGCAAACGGCTGACACAATTCAATGCACGGGCAGGTGTCGAAAAAATAATTAAAATATTCCTCATCGCCTGTTCAGGGGTTGCTATCGTTACTACGGTGGGCATTGTATTATCGGTACTATTCGAAGCCCTGAGGTTCTTTGATGCCGTCTCTATTTTCGATTTTATGTTTGGCACTACCTGGAGCCCACAAACCGCCATTCGCTCTGATCAGGTGGGTTCCTCCGGCTCCTTTGGTGCTATTCCACTGTTTGTTGGAACGCTATTAATATCAGCCATAGCCATGTTGATTGCCGTTCCTGTTGGGCTGCTTTCTGCCATATATCTGTCAGAATATGCCAGTTCAAAATTTCGCAATTTCGCCAAGCCGGTACTGGAGGTTCTTGCTGGTATCCCAACCGTTGTATATGGCTTCTTTGCCGCGTTGACCGTAGCCCCTTTTATCAGAGATGTTGGGGGATCGATAGGACTTAATGTTGCTTCTGAAAGTGCTCTGGCTGCAGGTATCGTCATGGGCGTGATGATCATTCCTTTCGTATCCTCTTTATCAGACGATGTCATCACCGCAGTACCCAGAGCCATGCGAGAAGGCTCTCTCGGGCTAGGTGCAACTAAATCTGAAACCATCAAACAGGTAGTTATTCCCGCCGCCTTACCGGGCATAGTAGGCGGTATATTACTTGCTGCGTCACGCGCTATCGGTGAAACCATGATCGTGGTAATGGCCGCCGGACTTTCTGCCAAAATGACCATTAATCCACTGGAAGCTGTGACTACGGTTACGGTTCAGATAGTAACCCTGCTCACCGGTGATCAGGAATTCGACAGCCCTAAAACACTGGCCGCCTTTGCACTAGGTCTGTTGTTATTTGTTACCACGCTATTACTCAACATTGTCGCACTGCATATCGTCAGAAAGTACCGAGAGCAATATGAATAATACTCAAATCGTAGAAAAAGGGCTCAAGAAGCGTTACGCCAGAGAGCGTCGTTTCCAGCTATATGGAAAGCTGGCAGTATTAACCGGCTTTATATTTTTGGCAATGCTATTACTCGACATCATCAGCAAAGCCCTGCCGGCATTTCAGACGACTGAAATCAGACTTGATATCCCTATGGATAGAACAACACTGGAGATCCCTGCTGATGCTAAACTTGATCAGAAAATGCTGGCTAACATCAATTATTCAGGCCTGATCAAGAAATCACTGCTTAAGAGCTTCCCTGAAGTCAAGAAACGTAAACAGAAAAAGAAGTTATACAAACTGATTTCAAGCGGTGCTGAATTCAATTTACGCGAAAAAATCATGGCTCAGTCCGAGTTGATCGGAAACACGCCCTTATCGATCTGGCTAACAGCCGATGATGATATAGACACCTTTTACAAGCTGAAAACAACCACCAGTCGAGTCAACGACTTACAGATTGGTTTTATTCACAGGCTAGAAGAGCAAGGGAATATTCGTACCAGCTTTAACACCACTTTCTTTACCGCCAGTGACTCGCGAGAACCAGAACAGGCCGGTATCAAGGGTGCTTTACTGGGTTCATTCTGGACCATACTGGTCACATTGCTCATCTCTCTTCCTGTAGGCATCTCTGCTGCAGTTTATCTGGAAGAATTTGCTCCGCAAAACCGCTATACCGATTTCATTGAGATTAATATCAATAACCTGGCTGCGGTACCTTCAATAGTATTTGGCCTGCTGGGCCTGGCCGTGTTTATCAACTTTTTTGGCATGCCCCGCTCCGCACCATTGGTCGGCGGTCTGGTGCTATCCTTAATGACCTTACCCACCATCATTATTTCAAGTCGAGCAGCACTCAAATCGGTTCCGCCATCCATCAAGGAGGCAGCCCTGGGTCTCGGTGCTTCTCATATGCAAACGGTATTCCACCATTCCCTGCCCCTGGCAATGCCCGGCATCCTTACCGGTGCCATTATTGGTATGGCACAGGCACTAGGCGAAACAGCACCACTGCTGATGATTGGTATGGTTGCCTTTATAGTTGATATACCAGGCGGTATTGTTGATTCAGCCACTGTATTACCCGTACAGATCTATTTATGGTCAGATAGCCCAGAGCGCGCATTCACAGCATTAACAGCGGCTACTATTCTTGTTCTTCTTGCTTTTCTTGGAGTAATGAATGCCATTGCCATCTATTTACGCAAACGTTTTGAAATTCACTGGTAATCATCAACATGAATACTGATACTAGAGCACTCAATTCTCAGCCCTTTCGAGCGAACGATATGTCTACTCCGATAGATGAAAAACCAAATAAAGCTATTGATGAGCATCAGGATATCGCCTTTGAAGGCACCATTGGTGAAAACATCCTGCAAAACTCAAAATTCTCTACCCGCAACGTTAATGTTTTCTACGGTGAAAAACAGGCTATTTTCAATGCCTCTCTGGATATCGGCCAAAATGAGGTTATTGCACTGATTGGACCTTCTGGTTGCGGTAAGTCAACTTATCTTAGATCTCTCAACCGTATGAATGACACTATTCCCATCTGTCGGGTAGAAGGTCAGCTCACACTGGATGGAGAAGATATCTATTCAAAAAAAATGGATCCTGTGTTATTACGTGCCAGAGTCGGGATGGTGTTTCAGAAACCCAATCCTTTCCCTAAATCTATTTATGATAATGTTGCCTACGGCCCTCGCTTACACGGATTAGCTAGAAGCAATGCCGAACTGGATGAAATCGTCATCACAAGCCTGGAAAAAGCAGGTCTGTTTAACGAAGTGAAGGATCGCCTGCAATCACCCGGTACCGGCTTATCGGGCGGCCAGCAACAACGCCTTTGTATAGCTCGTACCATAGCGGTCAGCCCTGAAGTCATTTTGATGGATGAACCGGCATCTGCACTCGATCCGATTGCTACTGCAATCATTGAAGAATTAATCGATGAATTACGCGAAAATTACACTATTGCCATTGTTACTCACTCCATGCAACAGGCCGCGCGTGTTTCTCAACGTACTGCTTACTTTCATCTGGGCAACCTGATTGAGGTCGGCGAAACCAGTCAGATTTTTACCAAACCTCGTCATAAACTGACTGAAAATTACATCACTGGCAAATTTGGATAATTATCATGCATAGCGAATCACCAATGAGCGGACATATATCAAAACGCTTTGATAACGAACTTGAAGGTCTACGGAATAAGGTTCTCACTATGGGGGGATTAGTCGAAACCCAGGTCAGTAACGGCATCAAGGCGGTAATGGAATCAGACTCTTCGATTGCGCAACAGGTTGCAGAAGATGATTATAAGATCAACGCCATGGAGATCGAAATTGACGAAGAATGCCTGCAGGTGCTGGCACGGCGACAGCCCGCAGCCACCGACCTACGTCTGGTTATCACCATTATAAAAATCATCAACGACCTGGAACGCATTGGTGATCTGGCCGAAAAGCTGGGACAGTTTGAACTGGAACTCATTGATGAAGGCTCAACTTCAACCGAATACGCCAAACTGGAGCATCTGGGCGAGCTGGTAAGTGCTATGTTAAATAGAGCTCTTAATTCGTTTGCGCGTATGGATGCAGATTCGGCATTAAAAACTATCAAGAAAGACAAAAAAGTGAATACCGAGTACGATTCTTTAATGCGTCAGCTCATCACCCGTATGATGGAAGACCCTCGTCATATTCAAAACGCGTTACGTGTGACCTGGTGCGCCAGAGCCCTTGAGCGTATGGGCGATCATTCAAGAAATATCTGCGAATACGTACTGTTTCTAGTTCATGGTGAAGATTTCCGTCACACCACTTACAAAGACATGAAAAACCAGATCGATAATATTACCTAAATACAAATAATTTCAGGCTATTCCCTCAGCCTGTTAAGCAGTATCCTTAACAGGCCTATAGGTTCCTGCAGACCTGATATCCTTTGCCCTCTATCAATAAAACCCAGACTCCTTGCAAGTTCTTGTCAATTCAGCACTTTGATTCATATCATTCAGTCAAAAACCTTAGAACAAAATAGATTTGGTGATTAGTGATAATCGCACTATATTTACCATAAGATGCATAAAAATAGGAGAAGTACAATGAATGATCCAAAAGACAAACTGCTACAGGCTTTTAATCACATGGTCGATGAGCTTCATGCCACCATCGTAAAAGCTGAAGAAAAGATGGCTCCTACTCTGGACGAGATGATTACCAACGCCGAAAAGATAAGCAAACAGCTGTATGCGCTCACTCAGGATGAAATTAAAACAGTCAGTGATCAAGTTAAACGGGATATTGCTCATGCAAAGGAATACATGCAGGCCGAAGGGCATGAATTGAGTCAATGGTTAAAGTTTGATATCAAGCAGGTAGAAGATCATTTTGCCGATTTCCTGGCTCAGGCTGCAGATAAGAACTGGCTGGATTTTCATGCATTCAAGGCTGACCAGAAGAACACACTATACAGAACCGGTGAAATCTCAGGCCCTGGAACACTACGTTGCCTCGAATGTGGGCAGGAAATGAAAATCACCAAAAATACCCGGATTCCACCCTGCCCGAAATGCCATAAAACTGAATTTGAGCGCGAAGTGGAATAATGGGCTTTTCGATTGAGCCCTACTTAACGAGGAGATATTTACTCATTTAAAAACCGGGCAATATTTTGATATAGAAAATCGCATTGTTTCGGTACAATATCCTGCATATTCATAAAGGCATGGATCATGTCATCAAAATGAATATGCTCGTTGTCAACGCCGACCCGGTTTAGATTTTCAACATATCTAAAACCCTCATCACGTAGTGGACAAAATTCAGCAGTTATCATCAGGGTAGCAGGCAGCCGCCTGGAATATTCCATCGTCAATGGAGAAACATCCTGTACATTTTCCCCATGTTGTAAATACTGAGAAAAAAACCACTCTATCTTATCCTTATGTAACAAATAGCCTCGGCCATTCAAATCCATAGAAGCGTGTTGCATGCTGTAATCCAGGCTGGGATAGATCAGGACCTGTTTGTGAATGCGGATTTCTGAATTATTTTGCAATCGATGTGACAATGAGGCCGTCATCGCTCCACCACCACTGTCACCTGCGATAGAGATTTGATACTGGTATTTAATGGTTCTCGCATCTAATAATGAAGCGATATTCAACACTACCGCTTCAGCATCCTGTATTCCACAGGGATAAGGGAACTCTGGTGCCAGGCGATAATCAACCGCTAGCACAATATGACCTGCAACCACAGCAAGCTGTCGACAGATTTTATCGTAATCCTCAATACTACCGCACATATGTCCCCCTCCATGCAGAAACACAAGTACAGGAAGAACTTGAGCAATATCAGGATGGTAGATTCTTATAGGAATGCAGTGTGAACGGGTGATAATCTCATCATCTTGAATAAATTCAACATCACAGGATTTACTAACGAAAGTAGAGGTTAGTTGCGACAGGCCTTCACGTGCATTTTGCGGAGTATAAATGAAACCATTTTTTTCTAGCTGCAGCCATTTCTGGTTATATTTATCCAGCCAGTGTTCTAATTCAGGTGCTAGTTGTCTCATCCTCAGGCATGGGAAGTTTTTTTCTTATCTATTAAACTGATCAGTTTAAACCAATTCACTTCTCTCCAAATATTATTATTTATTAACCAGTATCAGCCAATAAGAAACCTCTCTTCATTATCCTTCAACGACCTGTTTTTACCTGAATACGACTGCCCACTCTACATCGCAAATAAGGCTTTGATTTTATTATTTAAGCAGATTAAATTTGCCGATTGCCATTTTTAGCCTACAAATCCTAATAATACAACCACTGAGGTAAAGTATGTTTGGTAGATTCCTGAGTATGTCCCGCCGCATACGTAAAACACCATTCTCCCGCCGCGTCGAAGAGGCTGGAGTCACTTCCTATACATCCTATAACAGAATGCTTTTGCCTACTGTTTTTGAATCACTGGAGAAAGATTACTGGCACCTTTGCCACCACGTACAGGTTTGGGATGTTTCCTGCGAACGTCAGATAGAGATAAAGGGTCCAGATAGTCAAAAACTAGTTCAATTGATGACCCCTCGTGATATGACTAAAGCACAGGACCTGCAGTGTTTTTATGCCCCGCTATGCGATGTCGATGGAGGCATTGTGAATGACCCTATCGCGATACGGTTTTCTGAAGCTCACTGGTGGTTATCTATTGCTGACAGCGATATTAAACTATGGGCAAGAGGACTGGCTACGGGTTACGATCTGGATGTTACCGTCACAGAGGCTGATGTATGGCCATTAGCAATACAGGGTCCCAAGGCCGAGTTTTTAATGTCTCGCATATTCGGTGATGAAGTTGAAAGTATTCGTTTCTTTCGCGGTAAAATACTCGAGTTTAATGGTACGCCTATGTTAGTCACACGCTCAGGCTGGAGCAAACAGGGCGGCTTTGAAATCTACCTGAACGATGCGAGCCTGGCAGAACCGCTGTGGGATAGATTGTTCACTGAAGGAGCTGATTTAAATGTCAAAGCGGGTTGTCCTAATCTCATTGAACGTATAGAAAGCGGCCTGCTCTCGTATGGCAATGATATGACCAGCCAGAACACACCATTTGATTGCGGTCTGGATGGTTATATTAATCTGGATGCTGATATTGAATCCCTCAGCCTGCCAGCACTAAGAGAAGCTCAGGGTAAACAAAAGCAACAGTTGATGGGGATCATTCTGGATCAACCAGTAGAGCTAAATGACACCTTTTTATATCATAATGCTCATGTCGTTGGAGAAGTCACTTCAGACGTTTTCTCACCCAAATTCGGTAAACATCTGATGATGGCGATGATCGATATAGAGTATTTCGAAAGTTATTCCCAAATCCAGATAGCTGGTGTACAGGGATGCATCTGCGCTCTGCCATTTGACGATAATTGTTTCAAGGTTAAAAAGGAGAATTCATGAGTCGATCCTCTTATCTAAAGCCCGACACGATTGCCCTGCACTCCGGTTACGTGCCGGAAAGTGACCACGGTTCTCGCGCAGTTCCTGTTTATCAAACGACCTCTTATGTTTTCGAAAGTGTGAGTGAAGCATCCTCTCTGTTCAACGTTGAGCAGGGTGGCCATATCTACAGCCGGATTACCAATCCAACCGTAGCAGTACTTGAGCAACGCATAGCTGCATTAGAGGGTGGTAGTGGTGCCGTCTGTACTGCATCAGGCATGAGCGCCCTGTTCGTGACCTTTGTAACGCTCTGCTCCGCTGGTGATCATATCGTTTCCTCAGCACAGATTTATGGCTCTACGGCAACCCTGCTACGACATACCCTGAAAAGATTCGGCATCAGTTGCAGCTTTGTCCCCATTAACGATGAACAGGCTTTGAGAGACGCCATACAGGAAAATACCAAACTGGTTTTCTGCGAATCGATAGGCAATCCCGGTCTTGAGGTAGCTGATCTTCCTAAAATCTGTGCAATAGCCAATGAGATGGGAATACCAGTGGTGATCGACGCGACCTTCGCCACCCCAACCCTATGTCGTCCAATCGATTTCGGTGCCAATGTGGTTGTTCATTCAGTCACCAAATGGATGGGCGGACACGGTGTTGCTATAGGTGGTGCCATCGTCGATGGTGGGAATTTTGACTGGGAAAAAAGTGGTCGCTTTCCTGAGCTCATTGAACCTTATGCACCTTTTCATGGGATTAAGTTCTGGGATGAATTTGGGCCTTCAGCATTAGCTATGAAAATTCGTGCCGAATCCATGCGTGATATCGGCGCAGCACTCAGCCCCCATAGTGCCTTTCTTATACTACAGGGCATTGAGACATTAAGCATGCGCATGAAACAGCATGTTGCCAACGCTCTGCAAATGGTGGAATGGTTACAGCAACAGGAGCAGGTGCTGTGGGTGAATCATCCGGATATGCCTTCTAACCCCAGTCATGAGAT
>JBNKMF010000108.1:0-15393 GCA_050292965.1 Gammaproteobacteria bacterium
TGTATAGCCCTGTTTGGCTATCTCTTCGTAACGCGGTAAACGTGAACGGAATAGACGCGGGAAGACCCAACGTGCAAAATCATCAGGATCCATCTCTGCGGCATAAGTTAAACCCGTCTCCTTGAGATACATGTCCAGATGCTCTAACAGAAACTCAGGGCGATAATACAATGGCTTGGGTGAACTTACGGCTCTGTCGATGAGTTTATTTTCCTCGGCCTGATTGGTTACCTTGATGTAAAGAATCAGCGTATGCTCGGTCAGCATTTCCATTACGCCAGGCTCTTCCAGCTCGCATAGACTGCCACCCACATCATTAACAAAATGCGGATAACCGTAAAGTTGCTGAGCCTTGCCTATGAATTCAGGCACATCGTACATAGTATCAATCTCGGCCTGACGATACTGCGCCTGACGCTTGATAAAATCTTCCAGCTCTACACCGCCCAGTTCAGGGTTGCCTAGCTTACCTACAAAACTAAGCACTGGTCCCAGATCATGTACCTTTATGTTATTGCGAATATAGATCCAGTCATTACGCAACAACTCTTTAAGAAAAGGCACCTGCATAGCCTGCTGCTTAATCATATCCATGATAGGCTCATCCAGATAACGCGTACCGATGCGATAGTCACCCGAATAGTGGAACCAGTTTGCCCCATCGCGCAGCATGGTCGAAAGATAGGATTTTCCTACACCCGACATACCAACCAGGGTTACCTTTTTGTGTTCCCATGCACGGAATTGTTCAAGCGAAAATTTCAAGCCCTGCTCCAGTAAATGCAAAACGGCAATTATGCCTTAAATACTCGGGTGAAGAAATATCAGACAAATGTGGTTACACTACCGCATGGTTTATATTTTGATATTCATAGCCCTGCTACTTCTGATTTTCTGGCCACAGATCTGGATAACTTCGGTTCTAGCCCGGTATAATCGGCAGCCCGAAGATAATTTTCCTGGTACAGCTGGTGAGTTTGCTCGGCACTTACTAGATCGCTTCAATTTATCACATGTCAAGGTTGAACCCTCCGAGTTGGGAGATCACTACGACCCGCAATCTCAAAGCGTGCGCCTGACTCGTGACAAAATCGATGCCAAAACCCTTACTGCAATCACCGTTGCGGCTCATGAGTGTGGACACGCTCTGCAACATGCTGCTAACGAACCCTTATTTCAATGGCGCAGTCGTCTTGCTAATAGCTCAGTATGGGCTACACGTTTAGGCTCATTTTTACTGTTTAGTGCCCCCTTACTGGTGCTACTGACACGTGTTCCCTCAGTAGCCCTGATAAATATCACTGGTGCATTTCTTATTATAGGATTTGGCCTGGCGGTACAACTCGTCACTTTACCTGTTGAACTGGATGCCAGTTTTAATAAGGCTATGCCATTGCTTAAATCAGGCTATCTTCTACCACATCAACTCCCCGCAGCGAATAAAATTTTAAAAGCTGCGGCATGGACCTATGTTGCTGGCGCGCTGGCATCATTGCTAAATTTTTGGCGGTGGATGGCGATATTTCGACGCTAATTTGAGAGCTCTAGTACTATTTTTAATTAACCTAAATCAAGAAGACTATAAAAAACAGTTCTTCATAAAATCATAAGCTATACAATTATTAAAAATTTAATCTAAGGGAACTATGAAGTATTTAATATATTTTCTGTTTATCGCCCTATCTTTACCACTTCAGGCTGATGAACAGTACCTTCTCAAGACTCTGGATGAAATCAAGGCCGATGCAGCAAAAACCCAGTCATCAATTGATGCTGGAAACATTCGCGCCTTGCTATGTAAATATTGTCATGGAGAGGATGGTAACAGCTTGAAACCTTCAATTCCGAACCTGGCCGGACAAAATACGACCTATTTAATCCGCCAATTTGAGTTTTTTGCTAATGGAAAGCGCATAAATTCAACGATGAATCAAATCGCCCGGATATTGTCACCCGAAGACAGGATTAACATAGCGATGTATTATTCATCTCAGAAAGTGAAAAAGCAAAATCAATACCGGCCTGAATTACTTGCACAGGGAAAAAATATTTTTGAAACCCGTTGTTTTGTGTGCCATGGTAAAGACGGACATGGCAAAGCTGATTTACCGCGTGTTGCAGGCCAACCTGCAGATTTTCTAAAAGGCACGCTATCCAGTTATACTTCCGCGCTAGTCAAACGCGCTGAAACTCAGATGAGTGCTATCGCCAGAACACTGAGCAAGGATGATATTGAAGCGGTAGTTTCTTATTTAACTAGCCTTAAATAATTTTTCTTCCCAGCGGCGGGATAAAAAAAGCCCTGAACTCTTGCGTTCAGGACTTTTTAGTTTTAATGCTCTTCCGATTAAATCTGCTGTAAGACAACTAACTTCATAAAATCAGGCAATAGCTTTCTGTATCAAAGGTATTAACGCCTCAGGAAGCTTAATATTGCCAGACAATGCGAATTGCTGAGCTCGTTCTGACATCTTGTTCCAGGTTTTACGGATAATATCTACCCACTTATCCTCATCATACTCAGCATGCTTGCCAGCAAATTCCAACATGTAAAACTGGATAAAAACCAGATCGGTGACATCTTCCAGCAGCTGAGTATCAGGATTCACTTTAATTCCTTTTTTACCCACTGCTTTTCTTACTCGCTGTATAGATTCTTCGTCATAACCAACCTGTTGCATAAGGCCTGCAGTCGTTTCCGCATGGAACTTATACAGATTGGTACGCCATTGCAGATAACCCTGACGATCCATTGGGTAATCACTGCGCGGCGAAGTCCATCGCTGGATATGCTGTCCACGCATCGCGATCTCAGCAACCTCATCGGGCTGTTCAACAAACTTATGCAGCATTTCTGTCATACGGTGTGAGTACAACAATTCCTTGGGCCATTCTTTTGCATTTTCATCTACAACTTTATTTGGGTCTTGACGATTTGCCTGATCGATTAATTCAATGACCTGATCGAGTAACTCAGTAGGCATAATTTTCTCCAAAGATAACAAAGTGGCGTGATTTTATCAGTTTCAGACACTAGTGTCCGGTTAAACAAATCTGAGTCCAAATTCTAGCTGAGGACTCATTTGTGGGGCGACACATTTTCGTTCCAACTCTGGATTAAGCAATTGGTGTTATGTCCCTATAGGCAAGGTTTCCGCGTCCTGCTCACGCCCCTTACCTATGTCCCTATAGGTAACGCGGAGATACACCGCCTCAAACGTGCAATTCAGCTCGTAGCAGGATTCACCTGCTGGGTTTTCAGCATGGATGCTGTTATTTCGAGGATGCATAGGAGCGTAAAAAGTTAAATCGACTGTAATGGTTAACGAAACAGTGGATTACCCTCTCATGCGAGCGCTCAACTGCGGAATCCAGGTTTGATGGTTACATCATTTCCCAAAGCTATTCCTAACCAGATATTCAACACCATCAGAATGAGTTACTGATTTCACCAGAACAAACTCATCAACAGTCCAGTTTATTGACTCAATGGATTGCACAGCAATCGATGTAATTACTTTGCGAGCCATAGTCACATGAGGATGATATTTCCTGACTTCAGGGATATAGCCACAATGATTAAGTCTAATTGCGAGGTCATGATGTAATTGAAGTAAGCGCTCGGGTATAACCTCACAACCCAGCCAGAATACCTTAGGCTTTTTAAAGTATCCGGCCTTGTTTATCTGCAATTCAAAAGGATTCAGACTGACCGATTTTGCCTGTTGAATAAAACAATCTATGCGCTCAATATCAATATTCCCTAAAAAGTGTACCGTCAAATGTAAATTCTCAGGGTTCACAATCCTACCCTGACTCTGTAGGCCTTCAATCCCCCTTAAGCGTTTAACCATTTGCTGTCGTACAGAAACAGGTGGCCACAAAGCAAAAAACAATCTTTCATGACGATGACGATCAGGGTTCATTTTTCTGCATCCAGCGGATAAAGATTAAACGATCATTTTCAAATCCACCTTGAATCTCGTTAGTGAGATCACAAATTAAATAATCCTCGGTTGAACATTCCTTATAACCCTTAGCGTTTTGCCCCCATTGAGCATAAACTCCCCAGAGTCTGGCTTCTGGGTAAGCCTCAATAGCTTCTCCCTGTGGGTTCTGCTTCATTTTAAGAATGAGCTTATTGTTTTGGTAAATTACCAGACTATCTGCTAATTGGCGACCAGTTAAAGCTGGGTGGCCTGCGATCAACTTGTGCACATCAAAGGGCAGATTTTTGGGAAGCCTTATGTCGTAGCTTTGCTTTACTGAACCAGAAGCTTCGTTCGACTCAGCTACTTGAGTAGTTTCATCAGTTTCCGTTTGTAATGGATTGTTAAAAAAATCATTCAATTCAGGTATAGATTTTTTAGCGGAAGATATATTTCCCTGGACTTCTCGTTGTAACCGTCTTTCGGCGTCCTTGAGATTTTGCGTTTCAATTGTATCAAGCCTGGGTTCCATCATTTTCGCAGGATCACTTAGTGGCTGTGTTGCTTTGGGTAGCGCTTTATAAAGTGGTGCAGGTGAAGACTGTCTGGGTATTTCAATCACTTCCGACTCAGGGACATAGATAAATAACACGACGTTAACGGCAAGTAACACGACTGCTGCACTTGATAGGTACCATTTTAGATTAGGGCTATTGCGTTGAACGGCTTTTTTTGCCGATACTCGAATCTTCTGATCCAGCTCTGGGGGAGGCAACTCCTGCCGAGATTGCTGGTAAAGAGCTTCCAGATCGTTTTTCCATTGCTTGCTCATAAACAATCCTCCAGCATCGTTTTCAACTGTTTCATGGCGTAACGTAATCGACTTTTTATGGTTTCCTTGCCAACTGACATCACTTCTGCAATTTGCTGCAGACTTAGACCCGCCTCTTGCTGGAGCAAAAATGCATCACGCTGATCAAAAGGCAGTAGTCCTATACTTTGTTTTAATAAGTGCAGGCAATCCCTGTCCTGCACAATAGTTTCACTGGATAATGAATGAGTCTGTTTATCCAGAGCTTCATCGTCTGATACAGAATCTCGTACTGCCGAGCGTCGAAAATAATCGATACTCATATTTCGTGCAACGCGGAATATCCAGGCCCTGAATTGCATTCCGTCAAAGTGCTCCTGCTCTCCGATAAGCTTCATCCAGCAATCATGGAAGGCATCCTGCGCTTGTGATTCGGACAGGCCTCTACGCAACAGAAAAAGATACAGGGTCTGCTGGTAGCGGCTATACAGGATATCGAATGAAGTCATATCTCCTCGACGATATGCTGCATACAAAACCTCATCCGAATCATCCACCCGGCTCATATCAGGAATCCAGTGACTGTGCCAACGCAACTAAAGTAAGAAAAGCCGAGCGATAGCCACCCTCGTCCTTACCACGTGACGAACGTGCAAGATCGAGAATTTCCTCATAACCAAATTCATGCAAATGATCACCGCCTCGCAATTGCTCAGCATAGGCAGCAACTGCTGCTGCAAAGCGTAAATCATTGGATGCAGTCGATAAATCATCCTTAACCTGATCACGTTCTATTATCTGACTGATTAACTGTGATTTATTCTGATCTGGTTTTTTATAACGAATATTAATCATGGCAAGCTCATTCAAATTTTCCTGTCTCCTGAATGAAGATTGATAACGCAATGGCTGAATACGCTTATCAGTACTTTGGTTGAGGGTAACTTCATATAAAGCAGTAACCGTATGCCCTGCACCAATATCTCCAGCATCCACCTTGTCATTGTTGAAATCCTCACGTTTCAGTAACCGATTTTCATAACCAATCAAACGATATTCATACACAACATCGGGGTTCCACTCAATCTGAATTTTGACATCACGCGCGATGGTTTCCAGAGTAGCATCCATCTGTTCTACCAGTACTTTACGGGCTTCGCTGAGATTATCGATATATGCATAATTGCCATCGCCATGATCTGCCAGTTGTTCCATCAAATGATCATTATAGTTACCACTACCAAAACCCAGAGTAGTCAGGGCTATATCGTTGCGTTTATTTCTTTCTACGAGATTTAATAGTGCTTCGTGATTCACAGTGCCCACATTAAAATCACCATCAGTGGCGAGAATAACACGATTAATTCCCTGCTTAATAAAACTCTGTTGCGCCATTGCATAAGCCAGTTTAATGCCTGCAGAGCCATGCGTAGATCCCCCGGCAGAAAGATGCTCAAGTGCATTAAGTATATCTGCCTGATGATCTCCTGGAGTCGGTTCTAAAACCAGACCGGAAGCACCAGCGTACACAACCATTGTGATTCGATCTTCTGCAGTTAGTTGTTTCACCAGTAATCGAAATGCATTTTTCAGCAAAGGCAACTTGTCAACTGCTGTCATCGAACCAGAAACATCGATAAGGAAAACCAGGTTTGCGGCTGGCCGGGGCTTTGATTGCTGTTGATATCCTTGCACACCAATTTGCAGTAAATGTGTCTTCTCATTCCACGGGGTACGGGTAATTTCAGTACTGATAGCAAATGAATGTTCGGCTTGCTGTGGTCTGGCAAAATGGTATTTGAAGTAATTGACTAGCTCTTCACTACGCACGGCATTGGCCGGAGGTAACTGCCCCTGAGTGAGGTATTTTCTCACCAGTGAGTATGATCCTGTATCCACATCGATACTAAATGTTGACTGAGGCTGTTCACTAACCAGCATGACACTATTCTCGTGCAAATCGGCGAACTGATCTCTATTCGTGAATGCATGAGCCTGTATGCTTGCCAAACCCCGTTCTTCTGAAACGGTTGCCGGGCTGTTAGACCGCGTGTAACTGGACCCCATTGCGGTTTTCTTATCGCTGTCAACTGTTGTATACCAATCAACAACAGGAGCCTGTTGCTCGAGTACAGGGACTTTATTGAGCTTGATAACTTCAGTAGCGGGTTGTTGAATATTCTGATCAGAAGGCGGAGAAACCTGAGACTGAATAATCTTTTCCTGAGTACAGGCAATTTGAAAAAAGGGTATAAGGGTTAGAACTACCAGATATTTTGTTTTCATTTGCGTGTCCAGTTTATTGATCATATTCTGAAAACGCAGCAGCTTGCTAAAAGGGGTTAATTGTATTTACCTGATTGCACCTGAAACTCAGCTAATTTTCTGCACTGAAAAAATACTCACCACAGATTTGGGCAGGACACCCTAATCTGTGGCGAAAACGTTATAAATTGAAATAACTGAAACTTAGAAGTAATCAGATAATTTTATATAGATTTTCCATCATTCAAGACCACACAGTTCTTACCCTGTGATTTGGCTTCATATAGTGCGTCGTCTGCACGCTTAAATAATTTACGTTCATTATCATGGGGCATATAACAGGTTACTCCCAGGCTAATACTAACCTGTCCAACCACGTCAAATAGTTCATCGGCTACCGCGCTACGACAGCGCTCTGCCATTTTAAGTGCCCCATTCTGCCTGGTTTGCGGCATTAAGATAGTGAATTCTTCTCCACCCCAACGACATAAAGTATCAACATCACGTACAACTTTGGTCACCCGGTCTACCAATTCGACGAGTACCCGATCCCCCATATCGTGTCCATACTGGTCATTTAACTTTTTAAAATCGTCAATATCGAAAATCAGCATGGAAAAAATTTCTTTATAACGATTAGAACGCAGGATCAATTCGGTTAGACTGTTTTCGAAAGCGCGCCGATTATTAATTCCAGTTAGCGTATCGGTAACCGTTAAATCCATAAGATAAGCATTATTTTCACTCAACTGTTCGGTCGCATCGTCGATCTGTTGCTGTAATGTTGCATTCACGGCTTCTAATTCTCGGCTACGGAACCACTGGGTAATCAGCAAAGTCAGCACGATTATTGCCGACATGGTCCAGAACACGGATTTTGTATTCCAGAATGGTGACTCACGCCCAAACCATTTGTCATAAATGGTATTATATTGCCTTGTATCCATGAGTGACTGTCTTGCCAGTTCAAGCTTTTGTATCAATTCCTGCTGCTTTTTTCGTACACCAATACTGAAGCTAAATTCCTCAACAGGAGGTGTTAAGGGTCGTATTTTGTCAGAAAGTTGAAGATTTATGGCTACATTCCAAATTATCGGGTCAAGATAAATTAATGCATCCACCTGCCCACTTATCAATGCGTAAAAAGCCACTACAACCTCATTAAATTCTTCAATATTCAGATTGGCCATCAAAGCATTCGATAGCACTGGCCGAGGGAGATTTTTTCCGACGACCAGAGCGACTACCTTACGCTTATCTAAATCATTGATTGAAAGAAGACTTGATTCATTTTCACGTACGAAGATTGATACCGGAATTTTTACCACGCTGGAGGTGAAATCCAGCCACCTGGCGACGTCCTTCTGATTCCCGATATTCAACAGTATATCTCCTTCCCCCTGGCTAAGTGCTTGAGTAATAGAGGCCCTACCCGATACGGATTTATACTGAAAGTTAATCCCTGCACGTTCAGCAATAATTGAAAAGAGATCGATAGCAAGGCCTTGTGCTTTGTGTTGCTCATCAAAAGAAGAATATGGTGGAAAATTGGAAGGTGTTAAAACGACTCGTTCATCAACCACCGGTACGGGGATACTTACCTCAGTTTGGGCCAGTAATGAAACGGGAGTTAATAAAATTAGTAGAGACAGGTACCCAAAAAAGTACAAAGCCAGTTTTTGGAAATCACCCTTAGTTAAAAATAAGCTCAGCAAAACTTCAACCTTGTCAAAGTTCCATAGTAATTTTTAATAAATATCACGAAATTATACCCTGCATAAACAAAAGTAAGTCAAACGTTATTATAACTGTAGCAGTGAAGCACTTTGAGTGCTTATATTGTGTAATAATTTAACAAATATTTTGTATGATTTATTTCTACCGCTTTATAATCATCAACCCTGCATATTAAATGGATCGTTACCTTTAAACTCAACAGATCAAACCAATTGATTCTATCCACTAATAATTAGGCTGCGCTACTAGAGAGTAACTCACCAGAGAGCTTGCCAGCTATAATATAGAATTTAGACTTAAATGGATGGATAGCATCCCCTGTCATAAATCATTCTAATCAAACTCAATCGTCATTTAATTAAATGTAATGGCTAGAGAACTCCTGTCGGAAGTCATCGTCGATTGTGTCGAAACTGAGTAACTTTTTGAATATGTCAGCAAATCGGCTGCAAAGTGTTGCAAGGCTTTTTGTTGGAACATCCAGCACCTCTCGCAGAAATTATGAAGTTTTTACAAAAGGCCCTATTAGGCATAGTTGTTAGCAAAATTTTCCTAAATCCTCAAAGATGTAATAGCTTCTTGACTTACTCCATATTGCCAAGCCTTAATTTTTAATTAAATTAAGTTATAAATATCACACATTTAAGAACCACTAACACAAATAATTGTGTAATATTTACTTTCTAATCTAAATTAAGTTATTGGTAGCGTAATTAAAATAATTAATAAAATCATTCTGTTAAATCGTTTCTATCAGACATTAATACTTTTCAGGAGTAAGAAAAAATGAATAATATTGCATATTTGGATAATTCAGATCAACTAGCCTTCAACGACCAACCGGAGCAGTTGCATTACAATTTCGATGAAAAATATCGTATTAGTTGGTGCTACATGCAAGGACTACCCCGCCCATGTTTTACTCCCGACCTGTTGAAAGGATTTCATCAATATATAAAAATGATAAAAAAGGAAATGCTGGAAACCAATGCAGAAAAATATGACTTCGTTGTAGTTGCATCAGATGTCGAAGGTATTTTCAACCTTGGCGGTGATTTAGCCCTATTTAAACAATGTATTGAAGAAGGTCGTAAAGAGGAGTTACTGACCTACGCGATTAGCTGTATCGATGTTTTATACGCCAACATGACTCATCTGGAGGAAAACCTTACAACCATCTCTCTAGTTCAGGGTGATGCTTTAGGCGGTGGTTTTGAAGCCGCACTTGCCAGTAACGTTCTGGTCGCAGAAAAAGGTGTAAAAATGGGTTTGCCAGAAGTTTTATTTAACCTTTTTCCGGGGATGGGTGCTTTTTCTTTTCTTTCACGAAAAGTTGGCGCAACGCTTGCTGAAAAAATCATATTAAGCGGCAAAATGTATACATCAGACGAGTTATATGAAATGGGTATCGTTGACATATTGGCAGAAAAAAATGAAGGTGAGATTGCCGTGTATGACTACATTAAATCTGTTTCACGGCAATCAAATAGTTATCGAGCACTTCGCAAAGTAAAAGATGTGTGTAACCCTATTACTTACAAAGAGCTTGTTGATATCACCAAAATATGGGTTGATGCAGCTTTTAATCTAACCGAACGAGATTTAAAAATGATGAATCGCCTGATAAGAAGGCAAAATGCTCTCGCTTAAAGTCAAGCTGAGAAACCGTAATTGGATAAAAACCAATGCTTTCAATGCTTTTAAAAAGTTGCCTCTTAGTCAATTAAATGCGGAGAGTGTTTAGTTACCCCTGACACCGCATCCTGAAACGCTGTAGCCGTGAGGTTGAATATTTTTTCAACTTCACGGTTATTCCTTTTCATTTTTTCCGTTCCTATATCGTAAGGTTTTATCTTCTCACCTTTGAGGCACACCTCTACTAATGGAGTAGCTCCCAGCTCTGTCGCAGATCCTTTGAGCGCATGTAAGCTTTCTCGATAAGCCGGATAATCAGCATTTTCAGTGACAAAAAGTTGTTCAATATGCTTCTCTCCATCGCTTATAAAACCCTTTATCAGTCCTTGAATGAATCCTGGCCCATCTCCAAGACTGGATATATCCCTTAATACATTTTCATCAAACCACTGCGATGATTTAAATTGTACTGACTGGTTTAAAGTCCCTAGCTTAGAGAGATCTTTATTTTTGTATTTTCGTTTATCGCCCATATGACGTGTTAACACAGCGATCTTGTCTAATAATACTCTCGCATCAATAGGCTTTGTCAGGAAACAATTGGCACCGGCATTCAAACTGGCTTCCCTGGCTTCAGGAGTGGCATCAGCGGTTAACATAACCACCGGTATGTTTTTCTTCGACTCAAGAAAACGTAATTCCTTGACTACCTCTATACCCGTTTTTTCAGGCATATTCATATCAAGAACCAACAGGTCGATTTCATCCTGTCGTTTTGACAATATTTCAAGTGTTTCTTCACCACTACGCGAAAGAATCACTTTATGCCCAACACGAGAAAGTATGC
Source organism: Gammaproteobacteria bacterium (assembly GCA_050292965.1). GTDB lineage: Bacteria > Pseudomonadota > Gammaproteobacteria > JACNJF01. Next base: position 11,225 of record JBNKMF010000108.1, read on the forward strand.
CTTCTATAACCTGTTGATTGACCAGGTTATCCTCAGCAACAAGTACCTTGAGAGCTTTAGTATTGCCCTGATGAGCATAATGTTCTGCCAGGGTTACTACATTGGGATCACTCACTTTAACGCTTTGAGCCGAATGGATCGCGTTAAATAAAAGTCTTTTTTCTAATGGCTCTTCAAGGGTAGATCGATAATATTGATTGATCAAATTGGCTTCTATTACTGAGTCTGAAGAGTTCAAAAGGATTAGTGAAGAATGTTTTAGACATCTTTCTGCTTTTACCATTTGGGCAAACTTGACTGGATTAATATCCTCCATACAGGACTGGTCCACAATTACAATATCAAATCCGTTACCTTGCTCTTCTGCATTAACCAGATTTGAAAAGGCTCTAGCCGATGAACGCACCCATTCATAGTCAATTTCCCAGTTTTTTAATGAAGGCCTGATTTTTGCAGCAGTTTCTTCTGATGCCAACAATAAGATACGTTCTCCTGATAGACGTTCATTCGAGAGTTGTACCACCTCAAAAGGAAGCTCGAACCAGAAAGTTGAGCCTACACCTGGCTGACTTATCACACCAATTTCACCACCCATTAACTCGACCAGATTACGTGAAATAGTTGTGCCCAAACCTGTACCTCCATAACTGCGACTCGAGCGAGCATCGGCCTGAGTAAAATTTTCAAATATTCTGCTCTGAGAATCCTCAGAAATGCCTATACCTGTATCGATAACTTCAAATCGGATACGTGGTTTTTTTTCACTTCCGGAACATTGGAAAACCTTTAAGCTTACATTGCCATTGTCAGTAAACTTGATGGCATTGCTGATGATATTGATCAAAACCTGGCGTAGATGAAGCTGATCACCATTCAGAGAATAAGGCGTTTCTGGGTCAATACTGCAGGAAACAGCAAGCCCTTTAATTTCTCCCATGCGAGTGAGCATATAGATGACAGAGTTAACCAATGAATGCAAATCAAAGGGTTTCGAATCCAGGATCAACTTGCCTGCTTCAATTTTAGAAATATCAAGAACATTTTCGATCAATTCTAAAAGAGTATTTGCCGAGGTATGCATGCTATTGACCAGCTCGAGCTGTTCAAAAGAAAGACTGGTTTCTCGCAATAAGTCTCCCATACCGATAACCCCATTTAATGGGGTTCTTAATTCATGGGACATATTTGCGAGGAACCGGCTTTTAGCTTCATTTGCCTGTTTGGCAGAAGCGATAGCAGCATGCAACTTATTTAATAGAAAAGCAGAGTACAGTGGAATAGCAATTAATATAATTAACAGAGTAATCGCCAGGGATTGATTTTCTTTCCAGTAACCACCCCAGATAAGGACCGTTGAAAAACCAACAATACTAGCCACATGGGAAATATATAAATATTTAATGCCATATCGAAAACCATTGCCCAATACAACCCAAAGATACAACGCAAATAGCGCAGTATGGTCCTCGCTGGTAAGAAACAGGAGTGCCGAAAGCGACATCATATCCAGCAAAATCCCGATCACTCTGCGCAAAGGAGAAGGTCTAGGGTCAATTAAAATACTTACAAATAAACTTACAGCAAGAAAGTATGCCCCCAAAATAATGATGTTTGGGTAATTGGTTAAGACATCTGTAAAAGTTGTTTCAGAATTCCGACGGAATATAAAGTAAACGATAATAGCCGCGCCGATAATAAGACGAAATAACGCCTGCTCAGACTCAGAGTCTGCGGATTTAATAACGCGCTTTCTGAGTCGTTCAAAGATTTTCATAGGTGGAAAAATTTGCCAATTATACATTAATCTAAAGCCTATATACGCTAACCGTCTTTCAACTCCTGTTTCACCTGCTCAATATCATTCAGGCGATCAAAAAAAGCATCTACACATTGCGGGTCAAAATGCTTGCCTGACTGCTGTTTTATCAGGTTCAAGGCATCCTCTGTATGCCACGCTTTTTTGTAGGGCCGTTCGGCTACCAGTGCATCAAACACATCAGCTACAGCCACTATTCGGGCAACAAGAGGAATTTCTCGAGCTTTTAATCCACGGGGATAACCAGTGCCATCAAATTTTTCATGGTGGTTGAGGGCAATAACCGAACCTAGCTGTATATAACGAGACTGACTATTAGTCAGTATATTGTGGCCAATAACGGTATGATTCTGCATAACCTCCCATTCCACCTTATTTAGTTTGCCTGGCTTGAGCAATATTTGATCAGGAATCCCAATCTTACCGATATCGTGCATAGGTGCGGCATATTCAATGTCCTCGCATTCATTTTCTGCAAGCCCCAGTTCTTCGGCAATAATTCTCGAGTATTTAGCCATGCGCAGAACATGATTTCCAGTATCCTCATCACGATATTCACCTGCCCTGCCCAATCTTATTAACGTTTCTCGTTCTCGAGCGACAATTTGCTGGGTTGCGACATCAACCTGACGCGCTAACCAGTCAGCCTTATCCTGAATAATTGACTGCTGTTCCTGTATTTTAAGCAGGTTGCGGCAACTGGTTCTACATTCAATCTGGTCAATGGGACGTGTCAGGAATGCTGTAGCGCCTGCTTCAAGCGCTTCATAGCGTACTGATTTTTCACTAACCACCGTAATCATCATGACAGGTACACTTTCACAGTCTGGGAGTTTTCTAATCTTTTTTATGAATTCGACGCCATTTATCTGAGGCATACGATAATCGGTAATAACCAGATCAACACGGTTAAACCTTAGCCACTCCAGGGCATCGACAGCTGAACCAAAGCCCGTAATCTGGAGGTCACTATCGATTTTCTGGATAACTTTTTCCAGAATGGTACGTCCAGTAGATTCATCATCTACAATCAGTACATGTCTGCGGCGGCGTAGCACACTTAAGCGACGAGCATTTTCGTAGGGTTCCACGTTTGAATTTTTATTATGTTCAGGCTTTTTTCTATGAACTCTCAAGGCTGATGCCTCCTTGGGTTATCCGAGCATAAGACCTTATGAATAAAATCTTCAGCACAATAATTTACTCTTGTACACTCAGCTGGTCACGTTATTATCAAATATAAATGAGTAAAATCTCGAAAAATTCTACCAAGTTGTCTTAAACCCTTATTTTCATTATGTATTTTACATCTGAATTACAAAGTTAATTCCCTTATAGTCGCGAATATTATTAGATTTTAAATCTATTTAATGAATAGTGTATAACATCCACTCATCAGATTTAATTTAGTCTCCAATCAAAAAATACAGGGCGCTATTTCTACCTTAAGTGATAGCATTGACTCCTTATTAATACCAGATCACTCCAGTTAGAGGAGAAGCAATAATCGGTAGTATCGTAAAAAATACATAGTCAATCTTTCCAGGCCTCTCGCTTCTTATGCTGGGGAATGTTTTGCAGGGTACCATAACAGGATGGCGGGTAACATACGAAGGCTTCAGCGCAGGTACAACTGGGGGCATAATGGCTGGTTACTATATCGGATTCTTAGTGGGATCCATCATTGCACCAATACTGGTGAAAAGTGTTAGTCACATTCAAGTATTTGCTGCTCTAGCCTCACATTAGCCTCTGCATCTGTACTCATACAGATAATGGTGATCACGCCTCCTACCTGGTTTTTAATGCGATTAATTACCGGCGCCTGCTTTGCAGGAACTTATGACATTGTTGAAAGTTGGCTTAACGCCCGCTCACAGAATATAAGTCGAGGCCGCGTTTTATCCATATATGCTCATCACCTACCTAAGCATGGCCTGTGGCCAGTGGTTAATAAATTTGTCAAACCCGTTATATTATGACCTGTTCCTGTTAGCATCTATTTTGCTTTCTCTGTCACTGGGGGCCGTGTTAATCAGCCCAATAAGCGCACCAGAAGACGAATTACAGGAAAAGATCAGTTTCTCTGAACTGTTTTTACAGGCACCAACAGACTCATTAAGTCTTTGACTGGCTGGCATGGTGCCCTGTTTGGAATGGGCACTGTATATGCAAGTAAAGTCGGATTGAATATCTCTCAAACAATTCTATTTATGAGCTCATTGATTTTAATGGCCTATAGGCTGGTTATCGGATCACCAGGATAGGCATATAACCATCATCCTAGATTCCGCAGTTGACCGCTCGCAATAGAGGTTAACCCACTGTTTCATAAATCATTACAGTTGATGTG
>JBNKMF010000109.1:0-14642 GCA_050292965.1 Gammaproteobacteria bacterium
AAGAAACAATCACTTATAGAGAATCACGTAAGTGTCTAACTTGCATACTTAATTTGACAGGTCCTATTAAATTGTTTTTTTTGGTTGCTGGTTGAGCAGGTATAAGTTGGTAGTTTTCAAACTGAACTCGTGGCGAGGAATCATTTCTGTGGTGAGATTCTAATATCGAAATTTTTTTCAAATTTAATTTAACGTCCTTTACTGTGAAGTCGGATCATCTAAGCCGAAATATCGGACTTATTTTAGTCGCCTTCAAGATTCAGGTATTAAGTTCGTAGCTGCTGATATGCCTAAAGCGAACGAAACCATGGTCCATTTTATGGTAGTCATAGCTCGGCAGGTCAGGACTAAAAAACTCACAGGACTGGGCATGCAAGGTTCGCAAGCATAAGGGAAGGGGTTAAAGCTATCAGAATTCATATCAAGGATATAGTTTATGGTTTGGATCAAACCATATTATGAAGAATACATTATCAATGATAAGCCCATGAAGTCTTCCGTGCTCATTTGATGAAATTTGGAATTGATAAGCGGGTATGTCTTGCAGTTGGCTGTTCAGGTGACAAAAACCTTCTTTTTCTGAGGTTTCATCCCAGTTTATTGGATGTGCCCGAAGAGCATTAGTCCTATTACAAAGGAACTCCTGTACAGTAATTGTAGATAGGCTCTTCAGTCGTTCGAGAACCTTATAAAAATACTGACCGTCTCGATCTTGAATTGAAAATTTATGATTATTAAATACTAAATGTTTAAAAGAAAAACGAAGGGTTATATTGTCAGCAGAAGGAGTAGTAGGATTGATTTTAGAAATTCTCTTCAAACTGCTTGGCTTTATCCTTTTAGCCATACTAGACTACTCCTCTATTTGGGCCGAATAGAAATTTCTCATTGATTCTTTTGTTATCACAGAGGATGAATTCTCATCAAGAGGTATGCAACCCCTGGCTTCAAGCCATGGCGACTCTTGGTGAGTCATTTGTTCGAGCTGATAAGCCGAATATTGTCCATATGACTCAAAAACTTGAGTCAAAAAATCTTTAATATGATCTGGAAGAACAGGGACATCTATATTCTCTGAAATTGGACTCCATCTACACTCCTTAAATCTTTGATACAATTCTGGACATACAGGCCCATGCACCCAAGCTTGAAAGTCAGCATCGAACAATGGTTTTTCGAAAATAGCCAGATACCAGGCTTGGGCATAAAAGACCATTTTCTGGAGCTTTAAGTTAGTAAGATAATCACCATGCTCTCGAGAAAAACTCAGAAAATAATCAGCAACCATGTCATGTGTAATATCCGTCATTTTATAGTCCTATAGATCATTTCCATTAAATTCAGATGTAAGTTAAACAATTATAGACAAACATTCAGATTATAACCAGACACTCTTTGAAGCAGGCCATGGCGATATCTAAAAAATCTTTAGCATTAAAGGGTCGGTCATAACATATACCCCCAAACAGTAACGACTGCTCATGGCACCTACCTGCCTATTGCACCGCACAATACGAATGTCTGTTTTCAGACTAAATCATAACTTCAGTCGTGAGCAACCGGGCCAGGTGTGTGACCAATTGAAGAAATAATTGCCGATACTTGAGCCACGCTAAGTAATTCTTCTCTTTTTGGGCTGGAACGGACACGTCCTTGTTCACCTCATTTATAGAGTTTATCTGTCATGCATCTCACTACAGCTAACCCCTTAATTTATTATTCCCATTCAAATTCTCTCTGTCCATATAATAGAGCTGCAGCGAAGGGTAATATCACAAATATTACACTCTTCTGCTCCGTTTTGTGAATTGATACATTTCGGGATTACTCTAGGCGCTTTCATTCTAATTGGGAGGATTGGGTGATATACCCTCTCGCCCACAAGTAGCATAGGCGAGAAAAAACTGGCTCTGTGCTACACAAAGTGCTACAAATTATACCTTGTCTTATAATAGCGTAGACAAGAAGCCCGTTAACACTGATTGTTTGCTTAAGACTTCATGTGTTGAACCCGGCTTATCGACTGACTTGATTACTATTATTCCCAGTGATTTTGAACATAACTAAATTCAATATCACTAAATGGTAGCTTCTCAATTGACTCTTTCAATGCTGGCACCAGCAAAACCTTTTCTGTGTGGTTATATCGAGCCTTTACAGCCCCCTCAAGTGCATGGCCCACAATCAGATCTACATGTAACAAAGCTTCATTTCTTCTCATGAATTCGCCAGTTAGTCTAGTTTTGAAAGCATGTCTGTACGAATGAAAATGCTTTCTCTCGATTAGTAATTTTGATACAAACTTTTCGGTTTCAATTTTTAAACTTTTTAAATATGTACGATGATTTGCGCCTGGTCGTTGATGCCACTTATTCACACCTGATCGCTTCAAAGTGTGGAAAACCATATGAGCATTGGCTCCACTTCGTCGAGCCTTTAGAAAGTTTTGAAATCCAAACTCCAATAATTTACTGTGCACAGGTATAACTCTCTTTGATGCTCCATCATTTTTGATTTTTTTATCTGGTGTATCCTCATTTATGTCGATATATAAAATTCCTTGCTCTTCTCGAATATCGGATAAATGTAACTGGCATAACTCCTCGAGCCTAGCACCAGTAAAAAGACCTAAAAGCGGCAACCAATGCATATAGTCCCTTAGTCTGACAATCCTCTTTGGATAAGCGGTATAATATCTGCCAGAAAATATTTTATTTAAATCATCCACAGTAAAGTCAACTGTGGGTTCTTCAATGTTGTCTGTGGGACAGACAACATGATCTTTTAATATCCTTTCAGCAGCAGGAATGTAATCATTCCTGCTAGCGTATTTTATAATTGAAGAAAATTCCGAAAAATATTTATTCTGTTGCCTTTCTGACAATCGTTTTCCTCTAGTGGATACTCTCAAATTGATAATATCAATTAAACTTTTCCCATTGATTTCATTTACTTTTAAGTCCGTTGGCATATTATCTATATATTCCAGAAAATCCCTAGTATCCCGACCAGTATAATCGGCTATTGGCTTGTCAGGGCATATGACGATTACTTTATCGATAATGCCTTTTTTCTCAAGGTTGGTTTGCGGGTTTTTAATCTTCGGAAGCACCGTCTTCTTATACTCATCAGCCACTTGTTTAAAAGATATTCGCTCACATGTAACAACCTTTTGTTCGGCGGGATTCCTAGGTGACGAGTGATTTACTATCTCAAGTACAGGAGCTTTATTGGGCAATACATATCCCATTTCCTTCATAGCATCATCAGTCGAGCTTTTTAACCTATCTTCGATTTCAGTACTGAGTAATTTTTGATTATCAAAGTAGCGTTCTACTATAACCCTAGCCTCTCTGCCATCCAGACCTTCGATAAAATCGAGCATACCTGCTAAATCAAAGTGAGGATCGGCTCGATGGAAGTTGATAGTATCAAAGCCAGTGGCTGCAATGGATTGCTCATCGAGTGTTTTAGCTAAAGAAATCGCCTTTTTTACAATTTCTTCGATCTCTTCAGGTGTTAAATTAGGCATATTACATTCGATCAAATGAAGTGCAGTGTGAAAATTGTTAGTGATAATAGCAAGAATATGCCGGGCCTGACGTCGGTTTTTTGTCCCCAGTGAACGGACATACTCTTTCTGGATATTAGGATACTTTGCTTTTATGTGAGCAGGAAGCTGAAACCTCGCCTGATAGACACCGTGACGTGATTTTATTGCATAATCCATAATAGTGACCCCCTATTGGGAATCTCGTGGATAAGCAATTATCAGGAATCGTTAAGTAATTGAATCTATTAACAATAAAAGAAAAATGGTGCCGGCACCACGAATCGAACGCGGGACCTACTGATTACAAGTCAGTTGCTCTACCAGCTGAGCTATACCGGCATTGAAGCCTTTCTGAATAGAAGGGCAAAATCGAGACGCGATTCTAGTGGGTTTAAATGAAGTAATCAACCCCTTAAAGCAGATTCTCTAGCTACATTGTCGAGATATGCGGGATATCCCATACTCCCTTCTTAACTCCTCTACTAGCAAGCTCAGATTTTCGTTTTCCTCTTGCGAGTAATCTAGCCAGTAGATGGTCTGATTTCGATAACGTGCCTCGGTTTTCACCTCATATCCCATCGTTTCAATTCGACTTTTAAGCCTGTCTGCGTTCTTCTTCAGTGCGAAAACCCCAAGCGAGATTACATTGGTTTTATTCACTTCATTGACAATAATAAAGTCGCGCACGCCTTTTTCTTTCAAGGCTTCGGATGTTTTAACGGCCTGCGCTCGGCTTCTATGACCATCAATATAAACCATCATGCCCAGATATCCCTTCTCGATACTGGAACGTGTTGTGATTGGGATATTCTGCTGCTTATATATACTGGCTGTCTGCTGGGCCATTTTCTGCTTCTTAAATGGGCCAAGTGTGTAGCACAACGGTGCACTAATTTCGGCATTGCGTTTTTCGGCAATAGCTGGTGTATCATCCTGCGGCTCTAACTGTTGCTCAAAACTGGTATCTGATTCATCAAGTAACTTGAGTTGTTCCGCAACTACTGTGGCTCTCGCCTGAGGCAATAGCTGCTCATAAGGTACCAGCCACTGAAAAACAGCGAAGACGATATTGGTAAGCAGTAGTAGGGTAAAAAACACTTTCATCTAGAGCATTATCCTTGTAACTCAATATGTTGCAACATTCCCTGAAACACCAGATCAGGAACAATTTCGTGAGGCCGGTTTAATTGCTCACTGATTAGTGGAGCATCCTGACCACAGAGCAGAATCTTCACAGGCTCCTGCAGTAGCCCAACCCACTCTTCGACCAGTTGATAGACTCGTGCCAGGGTAATGGGAAACTGCACCATCTGGATACAGGCTTCGCTAGATCGCCCAGGTGATTGATTGTTCGATATGTCGGGATGCTTGAAATCCACCTGAGGAAACATGCTGATAAACCGCTGCTGATCGGTGTTAAATCCTGGCAGTATCGCACCACCCAGGTGGCTGTGCTTGCGAGATAACAGGTCTATGGTGATAGCACTGCCTGCATCTATGATGATGACATCAGTTTTCTCTCTAACATAGGCTGCCAGAAGGGTGAGCCAACGATCCACGCCCAGTCGTGTATAGTCATGATAGGCATTTGTGACCTGAGCAAACTTTGGCTGGGAAAATATCTGGGATATCTGTGCAAGCGGCAGGTTTCGCAATAACTCAAGCATTAGCGTATCGGTCATTTGTTCGCTGGCAACACTGGAGAGATAGATCTCTCCAGGCTGATGTAATTTGAGAAATTCTTGAAATCCCTTTACCCCTGGAGATTGAGTAAGGACAAAGGTATTGTCCTGGATTTTATCCTGTTCAATCAGGCGACATTTGGTCGCGCTGTTTCCACAATCAATCAACAGCATATTGTACTGTCTCGCGTATTGATATCTCTGCCGCAGCAAAACAACGAATACCGTCAGTCAGACTTATACATACCTGCCCATCAGCCTGCAAACCTGCATAATCCCCCTGAATATCTTCATTCAGTGTTTTAACCAGAACTGTCTTATCAGTAAGGTGGTCATACTGTTTAAACCGCTCCAATAAGGCACCTGCTTGTGAGGATTCAAATTCGCGTACTGATTGAAAAATTCGACTGACTAAAAGTGTTACCAGTTGTTGCCGATCACAATGGGTGCTCTTGATCTGATTGAGCGCGGTGGCAGGCTGATCAATCTTTTCCAGTTCATCATCATCCAGGCTAAGATTTAATCCGATTCCAATCACAAGATAGAATTCATTAACTGCATTAGCTCGGGTTTCAATCAGTATTCCGCCGAGCTTTTTCCCATCCATCAGCACATCATTAGGCCATTTGAGCCTAACACCTTCATAACCAGACAGATGCAACACATCAGCAATACTGACGCCTACCAATAAAGAGATCAGCCCCAGATATTCAGGAGTTAGTGATTTGCATAGCCCAATAGAACAATACAGGTTTTGTCGCTGCGGTGAGTGCCATTGCTTGCCGCGCCTTCCACGTCCTTCAGTTTGATGTTCACTGATCACCAGCAAACCATCTGTACCTTGTTGTATGCACTGCCGATTAGTGGAGTCGCAGGTATTCAGATAGATCAATTCAAGTTCATCTTGCGGTAACAAGCTTGCAAGATCATCGCTTAACCTTTGCTGATCAAAAAGAGAACTTGAAGATGCTACCGACATACTAATTATCGCCGCTTAACCAGCTCAGCAAAGCTGTATTAGCTGGATCAATAACTGACAGAACGGCCGTATCTTTTTTGGCTTTGTGTAATTGCACTTCAAAAATCATCAGCTCATCACGTCGAAAGGCAAAAAGCTGATGCTGCTTTTTCAGATCAGCCGAAGTAAGCCAGCTTTGATACCATTTGAGTGAAGCCCTGACGCCATCGATGGCGATAATCAAATCACCTGCCGATAATCCCGCCTGTTGAGCCGCGCCCTGTTCAGACACTGAATCTATCTGCAATCCGCCGTCGGCTTCTTTAAGCATTGCCCCCAGTGACAGAAGCTGTACGTCGTTGGTATCTTTACCGCCTTTATCCTGTAACCCTGATCTAGGGCGGTATTTCAAGGCTACAGCCATAGTAGAGAGAATATCCTCGAGCGGTAGTTCTTCGGTTTGCTCTATCATGCTATCCAGAAAACCGCTGAGATCACTACCGGCAACCTCACTCACCAATGCCTGAATTTGCTGCTCTTCAACTCCAGTACCTCTTTCCAGATATTCTTTCCACAGCAGTCGCATCACATCATCCAGCGAGCGCTCACCATTGCTGAGTTGTCTGATTTTAAGATCTATACATAAAGCGATAAGGCTACCTTTGGCGTAATAACTGACGATGGCATTGGCTGAATTTTCATCCTGTTTATAGAATTTGTTCCAGGCATTAAAACTGGACTCAGCAGCTGACTGACGCGTACGACCCAGACCACGTTGAACACGGGTGATGGTTTGCCCCAGTAACTCCAGATATTGCTGTTGACTGATTCGGCCACTACGTACCAGCGCCAGATCATCGTAATAGGAGGTAATACCTTCAAATGCCCATAATAAAGGGGTGTAAACTTCGGTGGATAAATCAGGGTCGACAAAAACCTGTGGGCGTATACGTTTTACATTCCAGCTATGAAAATATTCGTGGCTACATAAACCAAGAAAATCTCGATATTCGTCTGAACTGTCCAGTTGCCCCGGTTGTGGCAAATTGTAGCGGGTGCATAGCAGGCTGGTACTATTTCTATGCTCCAGCCCTCCATAACCTTCACCAACCACCATCACCAGAAACATATAACGAGGCATAGGCGCGGGTGTTCCAAACATATTGATATGTTGAGTACAGATTTTGCTTAAGTCTTCTTTCAGGCGTTCATAATCACATTCAAACTTGCCGGTTAGAATCACGTCATGGCGCACACCACATGCTTCAAAATGAGTTTGCTCAAAGTCCCCCATTTCAACCGGATGGTCTATCAATGCCTGATAATTCTCAACTTCGAATAATCCAAAACTAAAATCATCGCCCAATATACGAGGCAGGGTAGTAGCAAGCTTCCAGTCTTTACATTCTGAGTGCTGTGGCGAAATGATTTCAAGCTGGCATGGAGTATCTGACTGACCGATAACTTCAACAAACACGCTGGTGCCATTAAAAAAACCATGCGTAGTATCCAGGTGAGCTCCCCGCACTGAGAGATCCCAGGCATAAACCTTATAGCTGAGAATAACTGTCCCCTGTGTAGCAGGGAGTTGCCAGCTGGATTTATCCAACTGTTCCAACTCAAGCGCTCCCTGCTCATCGTATGCCTGTATCTCCAGGAGATTCCTGGAGAAATCCCGAATCATATAACTGCCGGGAATCCAGGCCGGTAATCTCACTATCTGGCCTTGGGGATCAGGTTTATCAATGCTTACGGTGACATCAAAATAATGTCCGGCAGGATTTTCACTGCCAATCTGGTATCGGATCATCAGGGTAGGTTCTGGTCTATAAATTGTTCGAAGTCTTTAGCGTGAATAATCTGGGTACCATCACAGTTAAACTGTAATCGAACGACAGACTGTACGATCGAGATGGAAAAATTACGTAAGTAGTACTCAGGCAGGTTTCTCATCACGGGGATTTTTTCAAAGACTTTGCGTACTTGCTTTTTTTTCATTGGCTTCCAGGCCTCATGTCTATGCAAAGTCAGGTTTTGTAAATGTGCAGGTAAGTAATCATAGATGTCAGAGCGCATCACGGCCTTGTACAGCTGGCGCATGACATCGGTTTTTTTCTTATATGGAATTTTAGGAAAATGGCGTTCAATATATTCAGCATTAACCAGCGAAGCGGCATCATGGATTTCTTCTCGAAGCGGATCAAAGATTGAGCAGGTACGAACTTCGCTATTATTAAAACCAATAAACAGTCTGAAGATACCTCGCTCAAGTAACATTTCGGAAAACACCGGTTGGATAACATGAAAAATTCGGTCGATTTCACTCTCATATCGACAACGATTCATTGCTGTTTCACGCAGTGAAGGATCACCTTTGATACCAATCTGAACCTGATTGGCATCCAGACCCACTGCACTGAGGATATTTTCCTCAAGTACCTGTCGTTCCAGAGCAATGTTATCTAACTGAATTTTTTCCACTGATTAAATTTAAGCCCAGGTTATACGGGTTGTCATACTGTTGTCATCTCTATGCTCATAATAGGAGATTCCTTAAACAATGAGTATACAGAAATGAATGAAATTGCGATCCAACAGTTTGTCAAAGAGACTGAAGAATACATCCGGCTTCACAGTAAAAATATGGATCAACGTGAACTGGATAGTGTATCAGAACTTTATGATGACCTGACTGCTGAACTTGCACGCCAGAGATTGTTTGACGAGCTTTATAACTAGCTCGTTTTTCAATCCCTCACTCTTTTTTATACCTGTTCGATTTACTGATCCTCTCAAAACCCCAAATCCTGAACTCGAGTCTGTAACTTACAGACTTACCCACATACTGAACACCCTGTTTCTGTTGCTGGGCCACTTCCTGAGCTTTTTCATACATCTCTACCTGATAAGGTAGTTGATACACACGCGGTGGTTGTTCAGGATTGGCGCTTTCACGGACCCACCAGTACATCCCCCCTTCATCACCATTGCGTAGATCAGGTTCGTGAACCTCGGTTGCAATCAACACAAACTCATTGGGTAAACTATCCGTAGTGGGCAAGTTGGAAAATTGGTGGTGTCACCGAATCCACCCTGCAAATCATCAGCAATACTCATAGTCTGAGCGATAAAACGGCCCACCACCTTAGCGAAGTGTTCATCCGGCAGACTAAGCAGAGTACTACGCGACTCATCGAACTCAGTCTGTTCAAAATACTCACGTGCAACCGGAGCTATTTCTACATGATGTTATTGCCATTTTGAATCCAGCTCGTTTAAAACCCGCAAAAATTATCTCTGGGAAATAGGTAAAACCAGTGACTGGATATCCCTGCGGCGTCAAATAGACATTCAATGGCCAACACGCGGTTCCTCGAACCGCATTGACGAACCGAATCATACGTCTATCCAATTCAGGCCTTAACTCCCGATCAACCTTGACAGTGATAAAATTCTTATTCAGAAAATCGCCGACTTCAGGACCTGAAGAACTCTCCGTTTTGCATTACATGACACCAGTGACAGGAAAAGTATCCATTCGAGAGATAAATTAACTTTTTCTCTTTTCGCCCCCAAACTAAGTCATCACTTCTTCAGGTTTGACGGTTTACCGGGGCATTTGCATGTAGCTGAAGATATAGCGTAGGATGGTTTCGCAGTAATTCGGCAAACACTACCTTGCGACATTAGCATGACCAGTAATAATGAATATAATCTGGTGTATACCTACAGCATTTCAAAGACCTGTTGCATAACCGACATAATCTATAACCATGAAAACCGACCAATTATCATTTCTTTCCAATCACCAATCTATACCAGCTGCCGAATTGATTGAACCAGCACCCAATGAGCAGCAACTAAATGTCATTCTACAAGCCGCTATGAGCGCACCAGATCACGGTCATATGAATCCTTTTCGGTTTCTCATTATACAGGGAGATGCTCGTACCGAATTAAGTAAAGTATTTGAACAGGCTGCCATCAACAGAAACCTGGATGACTCAGCAATACTGAAACAGAAAAGTAAACCCTTACGCTCTCCCATGATTATCTGTGTAGTTGCCAAAGTAGTTCAAACACCGAAAATTCCTGAAATTGAGCAATTACTTTGTGCTGGATGTGCAACTCAGCACATACAACTAGCTTGCAGTAGCATGGGGTTTGGGTCTATCTGGCTGACAGGTGATAACTGTTATGATCAAACTGTATATCAGGCTTTGGGTTTGCAGATGGATGAACGATTGGTGGGATTTATCTATGTAGGAAGCCTGCAAGCACCAGCAGTTAAAAAGCCCAGAAACTCCGCCAGAAATATTACGCAATTTTGGACTAAGATAGAATCTACCGAATTTGCAATCTAAATCTTCAGTTCACATGGATATATAAACAGGAGGAAACTCACCAGCTAACTACATCAGGCCTAGGAATATCAGGCTTGACTTATATTAGAATATGATTATATACTTTCAGCCGTTAGTTTATAACAGGCCTTCAAGCAGTCAGAAAAAGAAGGTCATTTTAAAAATTAAAACCAATCAAAGGTGATATTCATGAAAATTAAAACTTTAGTTGCAGCTATCGCTGTAATAGCTACTTCTGCTGCATCAGCTGACTTTTTTGATAATAATGGTAATGGTACCGGTAATGGCTACGGTAACTACTATGGAAATGGCGCAGGTAATGGTTATTACGACGGTCGTGGACAAGGCCAGGGTCGTGGTCGTGGTCGTGGAACCGGTGATGGAGAAGGATCATTCGACATGAACTTCAGTGCTCGTGGTCGAGGCAATGCAGATATGGATGCAGATACCGACTGGAATGCAGATGGTTATACCTCAGGTAATGGTTACGGAAACTACTACGGTGATGGACGTGGTAACTACTCAGGTAACTACTACAACCAGAATGGGTACTACGGTTCACCTTACGGATATGGTTATGGCGCCCCTCAGCAGGGATTTGCTCCTCAGCAAGGTTACGCTCCACAAATGTCTGCTGATCAGCAAGCATGGATGAAGCAAATGGAACAACAACGTGCTGCAGCTATGGCTGAGCAGAAAAAAGCAATGGAAGATGCTCGTGCTCGTTACGAAGCCGCTCGTGCTGAAGCTCAAAAGCAATACGAAGCACGTATGGCTGCCGCTCAAAAAGCTCCTGCTCCTGAAGCACCTGCAAAGTAATTATAAGATTACTTAAGTCGCAAAACGACTCAGGGAAAATACTAAACTGATATTTATTCAAATATCGGTAAAAAAGCCTCGATTCATTCGAGGCTTTTTTGTTTTCAAAGCGATATCAACAGCACACTAAACAGTTCCCGCATCATTCCAGTTACTGTACTATTACGCCTTTAATTTCAGTAGTTACATACCATCAATGAGCACAGAGATCGACGATAAAAAGTCATCGGCCAACTTTATTCGTGACATCATTAATAAAGATATTAAGACCGGTAAACACCAGAAAATTATTACCCGCTTTCCACCCGAACCTAATGGTTACCTGCATATTGGTCATGCCAAATCCATCTGCTTGAATTTTGGGATTGCTGAGGATTATAAAGGATTATGCAATCTACGCTTTGATGATACAAACCCGGAAAAGGAAGAGGTTGAATATATCAACTCAATTCGTGAAGATGTCGAATGGATGGGTTTTAAGTGGCATATCAATCCTTCTGCATCTGATTACTTCCAACAGCTATATGATTACGCCGTAACTTTAATTAAAAAGGGACTGGCCTATGTCGACAGTCAAACACCTGAAGAAATTAGAAACTCACGTGGAACTTTGACCGAAGCGGGTAAAAACAGCCCATATCGAGATCGCAGTGTTGAAGAAAATTTAAAACTATTTGAAGCGATGAGGGCGGGTGAATATAAGGATGGTGAACTAGCATTGCGCGCCAAAATTGACATGTCATCTTCTAATATTAATATGCGCGACCCTGTCGTCTACCGTATCCGTCATGCTACCCATCACAATACAGGGGACGAATGGTGTATTTACCCTATGTACGACTTCACTCATTGTCTTTCAGATGCCATAGAAGGGATTACCCATTCGATATGCACCCTGGAGTTTGAAGATCATCGCCCACTGTACGACTGGTTTCTAGATGTTCTAGAAACTGAATCTCATCCGCAACAGATAGAATTTGCACGTCTGCAAATGGAATACACCCTAACCAGTAAGCGTAAACTGAATCAACTGGTAAAAGAAAACATCGTCGATGCATGGGATGATCCTCGCATGCCGACTATATCAGGAATGCGCAGAAGGGGTTATACACCAGAATCACTGCGCAACTTCAGTGAAGTTATCGGCGTCACTAAAAAGGATAGTACAATTGAGATGGGGGTACTCGAAAACTGTCTGCGAGAGGATTTAAATAAACGCGCAGAAAGAAGAATGGCTGTACTCGATCCGATAAAAATTACAATTGAAAATTACCCAGAAGATAAAGTTGAGATATTTAATGGTTTAAATCATCCACAGAATCCTGACTTTGGCACAAGAGAAATTCCATTTAGCCGGGAAATTTATATCGAAAGAGATGATTTTATGGAAGATGCACCACGCAAATTTTTCCGTCTTACACAGGGGAGGGAAGTCCGTTTGCGCTTTGCTTACTACATCACCTGTACTGAAATATTGAAAAATGAAGATGGAAGTATTCGTGAACTGATCTGCACCTATGATCCAGAGTCTCGCGGTGGTAACACAGCTGACGGCCGTAAGGTCAAAGGAACAATACACTGGGTCAGTGCGCAACATGCTCAAACCGCTACTGTCAGAGTATATGATCGTTTATTTAACGTGCGTAACCCTTCCAAACTAGAAGATATACATAGTGGATTAAACCCAGACTCCTTAGAAGTCTATGGCGATGCAAAGCTTGAACCAGCTATTCATTCATTGAGACAACCTCTAGCCTACCAGTTTGAACGCCTGGGATATTTTATCGCCGATACTCACTCAACTACTGACAAAATCATTTACAACCGAACTATGTCGTTACGTGATAGCTGGGCTAAAATTGAAAAAGAACAGCCTCGACAGTAGCCAGCAAGCTTCCAGCCATCCACTAAAGTACTTCTATCGATTTTTGTCGATCTGCCCTACCCGATGCCTGTTTCGCCTGGCACGGGTAATGGCTTTTATCATAAAACACACCAACAATCAGGTCTCGAGGCAAACTACAGAAAATATAAAATTATGCTTTCCAGAGTTGAATGAACAGCAACAACAAGACCTGATAAACGAATCGATACTGCATACCTCCTGTACTTTCATGGAAGCAGCAATGATCTGGAATAAGGACGTTAATCAGGTGCTTAACAATATTAGCACTCATCAATTAGATCCAGCATTTATAAACTCCGACAAGGCTCGGATCGTTATTATCCCCCATCATGGAAGCTGGGAATCAATCAATTACTGGTTATCCAAACAGGGAGAATTTTTTGCACTCTACAAACCATCCCGGAATGAGGCTCTAAATAATTATATCTTTGAAAAAAGAAGTCGAAACGGAGCTAAACTGGTAGCTACTAATACGGCAGGGATAAGACAGCTTTTGAGAGGGTTAAAAAATAAAGCCCTCTGCGCGATACTTCCAGACCAACGTCCTGGAAAAAGTAGTGCCAGTATGGAGTCGACATTCTTTTCGCAGCCCGTAAGTACTTCATTATTGATTAAGAATTTGGCCAGCAAGATCGACTGCGACATATTCATTGCAGCGGTAACTCGTGACCTCAAAGATGCAAGCTATCAACTTACGGTAGAGAGTGTGGATGTCTCCAAAATACTTCAACCGGATGATACAAGTGTCGATTATCTAAATCAGGTCATTCAGGATTTTATCAGCCAACACATTAGCCAATATCAGTGGAGCTACCGACGTTTCACTGAATCGGCTTATCAGAGCTTACAAAGGTAAAAAATACTGTTTTCACGCATAAAAAGCCTTGATATCAGAGATTATATCGATGCTTTGGTATTAATGCCTGGCACCAATTAGCCTGGAGCGAATTAGGACAGCTCTGCTGCCCGGAGGGTGGATGACAGGGATGTAATCCATCAATGACCTACTTTCATAGAAGACTGGTCATTGCCTTTCTTAAAACAATGGTACGTACATAAAAAAGCCCCGATATCGGTTGATATCGGGGCTTCGGTATTAATGCCTGGCAATGACCTACTTTCACATGGGGAGACCCCACACTATCATCGGCGCAGTACCATTTCACTTCTGAGTTCGGGATGGGATCAGGTGGGTCTAGTACGCTATTGTTGCCAAGCAAACTGGTTATGTTATTGAGACACATCTCAATAACTGAATTCGAAATCTGTAATGTTGGTATGTTGCTTCGTCCAACGAACACACAATAGTTTCTGGAACTGTCCCAGAGAAACTGTTTGGGTGTTATATGGTCAAGCCTCA
>JBNKMF010000110.1:0-14641 GCA_050292965.1 Gammaproteobacteria bacterium
GCACGTGCATTAATGAAGGCCTGGTCGATGAAATTCACACCCATTTTCTGGTAGAAGACGCTATTTCTAAAGCCATTCACTGCCCCGCTTTCACCATTGTCCGCCAACGCCTCATTGACTACATCCCAACTGTCGACTTTACCTGCGTAGTGGCTAGCAATAGTCTGTACATGTTTTTTCAACATCGCCTTAAAGTCACCACTATAGTTTTTCATAAAGCTGGGAACTTGATAATCTGAATGCCAAACCAGTGTATGTGCATGCACCGCTAATCCATTAGCTGCGGCAAAAGAGACAAACGCATCGGCCTGATCAAAGGTAAAGCTGTTTTCGGATGGATGCAGATAACTCATCTTCATGATATTACCCGCTGTCATTTGATTAAAATGCGGCAACACAACCGCTTGCTGCTGCGAGCTAGTGCCACTACTGATAATGCTGTCCGCTTCATTACCAGCATTCACGGCAACACCGACTGGAAAAGACACCAGTGACTTCAGGCTTGTCACACCGGTATTGTTATCCGGTGTTGGAGCTGGAGTAGGTGTCGGATTTGGTGTCGCATCCGATGCCATACTGCAGACTACCTGAGCAGCCAGCACCTTGACCTTACCATTACAAGGATCACCGAAGGTCTCATTGCTGGCTTTTAAGGTACAGGTATCCATTCCTTTACAGGTGTCTGATACCACTGTTATCGAGTTGCTGGCGCTGCATGCACCCGTGGTGAACGATCCGCAGGAACCTCCAGGCGTACCGTAGCTGGCGAAGGTCACCTCATTAATAACCTGTCCGCCTGGGCAGCTCAACGTCAGGCTAGTATCCTCTTCGGCTGTGCCGCAAACCCCGGTGGTGAAACTCCAGCTTGTTCCTGCGAAGGCGTTACCAGCACGATCTGCAATGGCCTGAGTAAGAGTGACTGTGTAGCTAACACCAGCAGTAAGGGCCGATGTCGGTTTGAATGTGACGCTGTAACGGCTACTGTCATAGCTCACGCTGCCAGGAACCTGACTGCCATTCTGGCTAACCACTAAACTCTGACTATTAACGCTGCTTGCAAGCAGCGCCTTATCGAAGCCGATATGGATCTGTGCTACGGGTGATACCTCACTCTGACCTGGTTGAGGAAATATGGAGGTGATCGATGGCGCACCGTTGTCGACTACAGGTGAAATCAGCATGCTCACGTCTGTGCTATTTGAAAGTTCGCCATCACTTACGGTCAATTGAAAACTAATCTGCTGGGGTTGTGATACTGACGGCGCCACAAAGGTGAGGCTGGAGCTTGTGTTGTCATCAAGCGTGATAGCTGGCCCAGCCTTCTGTATCCATTGGTAGCTGAGGGGGTAACCGTCAGGGTCGGATGAGCCACTACTACTCAGGGTGACCACCTGACCTGAAATGGCACTCTGAGGTGCTGTAATCCTGGCGCTCGGCTGTTGATTGGAAGGCATGTTCGGATCTGAAGATAAGACCCTGATGTTCACGCTGGTAGTACTGCTGAGCTCGCCATCCCACACAGTTAATTCATAGATGAATCGTGTGGTCTGTGAGACCGTCGGCGCGACAAAACTGAGGGTAGGCGTCAAGGCCTCCGCAAGCACCGTATCTGGACCCTCCGTCTTTGTCCATTTGTAGCTGAGTGTATCGCCGTCCGGGTCGGATGAGTTACTACCATCCAGGGTGACTGTCTCACCAGAGTCGTAGACAAGGGTTCCATTAATTCTGGCTATAGGTTGCTGATTGTTACCCTGTGCGGGTGCTGGTGCCGGTGCTGGGTCCGAGGAGCTGGGTGGCTCTCCATCCAGGTCACAGCCATTTAATATGAAACTCAGTAGAAGAACCAGGCAGGAGAATAGCAAGCGGGGTTGTGACTGTTGACTATGATAACTCATTCGAGCTCTCCATCTGGTATTACAAATAGACTGGACTAATCAAACCAGTCACGCTAAACAATTTATAGTTAAAGGCACCCCCAAGAGTACATCCAGGATTCTAATTCCTGAATTGTAAAGAGTTATTTTCACCTCATGAAAAAGTTGCTTTATGCAACTTTACTTTAATCCTATACAGGCTACTCCCTTAATTCAATAGTGATTATGTGTATAAAAATTCACACAGATAAGATCATGCCTGTTAAAATTAACCACGCTTTCTTCTGTATGCCCCCTTTATAAACAGCTGTAACACCTAATTTACCCATGTTCTTTTATGCCCATTAATTCATGATTAATATCAACTTTAAATTGATGCTTTTTAAAGCATATAATTCATTTAGACTCCTTTAGAATCAGCCCTGACAGCATTAAGTACCTGCAGGCACGAGACTACTTTTAACACTATAAAACGCGGTTTAATCCAATATTCAGAGCAGGATGATCTTTTAACGAAGGCAACAATCAAAAGCTTGACATTTAAAATATCAATGCATTTATAAATAGACACCCCCTTCATGTCTGACAGGGGAAAATGATATTGAGACTTTTCGCACAAACTTCAAGCAACCCTGTTAACACGGCTTACGCTTAAAAAAAGCTTCGGCAAAAAAATCTCGGATAATATTTGGCCTGAATTCTATTATCTTAGACCGAACACAAACTGAGTTTTTGCATGTAGAGCAATGGGGTTTAAGCAAGTTAAATCACGCTGTATTAAAAAGTTCGAGCATGACAATTTCGCCACAGAAAAGCCTAAAAATTCTCACTTCACTCGCTCTACCTCCTTTTAAAATAACTACTAATACTGCGTGGAAAATAATATTAAAACAGCATCAATCTCTGCTTAATAGTTCCACATAAAGCCATACTGACGAAAATATTTAGTGACATATTCAACAACATTGAGAAGGGGGATTATTGCCAGGGTTAGGTTAGTCTGTCAGTACTAACCTGCTTCCCGCCTGATAGAACAACTAGCGATTCGACCAGGCAGAAACATAGTTGTTGAACAGACGGGCCTTGACGGATGAAGACCCGCTGGTGCTAGTGAGGGCGCTACTCAATAGGGCCAGGTCCAGTTATCCGCTTCCGGCAGGTCGATGCCATTCTCATACGCATAATTGCGGCACTCGATCTGCATGTTCAGCATCTTTTCCTTCACATTCGCACCGGCTACCTGCAGCGTAGGTATGCGATCAATCACGTCGATCACCAGGCTGAAGCGGTCGATCTGGTTCTGGATCGCGAGCTCCAACGGTGTATTAATGCTGCCTTTTTCCTTGTAGCCCCGTATGTGGAAATTCCTGTGGTTGTTGCGGCGATAGGCCAGGCGGTGGATCAGCCAGGGGTAGCCGTGAAAGTTGAACATCACCGGTTTATCCAGCGTGAACAGGCTGTCAAAATCGCGATCACTCAGCCCGTGCGGGTGTTCACTGGCTGGTACCAGTTTGTACAGATTAACCACATTGATGAATCGAATCTTCAGACCGGGGAAATTCTCTCGCAGCAGCACCACGGCAGCCAGAGCCTCCTTGGTGGGAATATCGCCCGCACTCGCCATAACTACATCCGGTTCCACCCCCTGATCGTTACTAGCCCAGTCCCATATTCCTATGCCTTTGGTGCAGTGCGTGGTGGCTGCCTCCATATCCAGAAACTGCAGGTGTTTCTGTTTGTCGCATACGATGACGTTGACGTAGTTGGTGCTCTTCAGGCAATGCTCGGCGACCGACAGCAGGCAATTCACATCCGGCGGCATATAGATGCGCGTGACAGCGGGACTCTTGTTGACAACCAGATCAAGGAAGCCGGGGTCCTGATGAGTAAATCCATTGTGATCCTGGCGCCACACGGTAGAGGTGATGAGCAGGTTGAGCGACGAAACGGCGGCGCGCCAGGGCACGGCCTTGGACATATCCAGCCACTTGGCGTGCTGATTGAACATGGAGTCTATGACATGCACGAAGGCTTCGTAGGTGGAGAAAAAGCCATGGCGACCGGTGAGCAGATAGCCTTCCAGCCAGCCTTCCAGCGTGTGTTCAGAGAGCATTTCCATCACGCGTCCGTTCGGTGATAGTTCACCACCACCTGCATCTTCCGGCAGATAATCGGCGAGCCAGGTTTTCTTACTCACCTCGTAGATATTGTCCAGCTTATTCGAACTATTCTCGTCCGGACCGAATACACGGAAGTTATGCATATTGTCTCGCATGATGTCGCGCAGGTACTTGCCTAGCGGGCGCGTATTCTCGGCCACCGTCGTGCCCGGCTTTTTCACCTCAATTGCATAATCCTCGCAATCCGGCATACGCAGAGCCTGACGCAACTGACCGCCATTAGCATGATGATTAGCGCTCATGCGTCTGTTGCCTTTCGGTGCCAGGGCTTTCAGTTCGCGTCGCAGCCTACCATTCTCATCGAACAACTCGGATGCCCTGTAGCTTTGCAGCCACGCTTCCAGTTTTGCGAAATGCTCCGGCGACTTCACTTCGCTGATGGGCACCTGATGCGAGCGCCAGAAGCCTTCCACTTTTTTACCATCTACCTCTTGCGGCCCGGTCCAGCCTTTGGGCGAACGCAGCACAATCATGGGCCACCGAGGACGATTCGGCTTGCCACTGCTGCGCGCTTCCTCTTGCAGACGGCGGATTTCCAGCACGCACTGTTCCATCGTGGCTGCCATTGCCTGATGCATCGTTTGCGGATCGCTGCCTTCGACAAAGTACGGCGTCCAGCCATAGCCCTTGAATAGACTTTCCAGCTCTTCATGCGAGATACGCGCGAGGATGGTCGGGTTGTTAATCTTGTAGCCGTTGAGATGCAGGATGGGTAACACTGCACCATCGTGGATCGGGTTAAGGAATTTATTGGAATGCCATGACGTCGCCAGCGGCGCGGTTTCCGATTCTCCATCGCCCACCACCACCGTCACGATCAGATCCGGGTTATCGAAGGCTGCACCGAAGGCATGCGAAATACTATAACCGAGTTCACCTCCTTCGTGGATGGAGCCCGGTGTCTCTGGTGTACAGTGGCTGCCGATTCCGCCGGGGAAAGAGAATTCCTTGAAGAACTCGCACATGCCCTCCTCATTCTCGGACTTGTTTGGATACACCTCGCTATAGCGTCCTTCCAGGTACACCGGTGCCAACACGCCGGGTGCACCATGCCCCGGCCCTGCCATGAAGATGGCATCCAGATCATACTTATTGATCAGCCGGTTCATATGGATGTAGGTAAACGCCAAACCCGGGCTGGAACCCCAGTGACCGAGCAGGCGGTTCTTGATGTGTTCGAGCTTGAGCGGCTCCTTAAGCAGCGGATTGTCGCGCAGATAAATCATACCGGCCGCGAGGTAATTGCAGGCACGCCAGTAGGCGTCAATATTTTTTACTTCTTCGGAAGACAATGGTGCAGTTTGAGCGCTCATGATGTTCTACCTTTTCTCGATGGTGTAATGGAGATGCAGTTGAAACAATCGTTCGAGTCTCGTTGTTGAATAATGCAAAGGCTGTGACGATTTATTCATGCACCTGTTTGCCTGCAAAAGCCGGACCAGAAGCCATAAAACGCAGATGTAACTTTACTTCCAATTTCAACAACAGAAGTTTAGTAAGAATAGACGCAACTCCCCCGCATGACAAGAATCGTAGAAATAACAAGAGATAAAATCAGAGTCCGGAATCGGGCCAATGAGTCAACTCTATCTACGCAACAGCAATTTATTGCCCTTATTTTTTAGGCTGAGACTGCATTATTGTATTTAATTCGTGGCCTCTGGCATTAACCAGACGATAATAAACGAGGCAGACTGCTGAACTCAGCTGGTCAATTTCTAACGAAGATTGCAACAGCTTTACCTATAGGGACATAGTTAAGGGGCGTGAGCAGGAAGCTGAAGCCTTGCCTATGATGTTGTAAAAAATTTGTATAAACCTGTTTTGCAGGGTAGCGCAAACCATCTCTGCCCCCTTATAATCCAACACTCAGGGCTATAAGAATGGCTCAGATTGGTATTGCGGCCCTTCAAAGGAGGGGGCTTATAACCTCCGAACCACTACCTGTAAGAAGCACCACTGGCCTTGGCGGCACTCCTTACTCTGAGCCATTCTTGTAGCCCTGAGTAATGGCAAACCTATGCTCCCGGCATCACTTAAGCACAGTAAGGCAAGCTAGCGGCATTCGGGTTAGAGCTCTTAACTCTGACCTTCCAGTTCAGCCTTCAGGGCTACAAGAATGGCTCATCTCTGTGTTGCGGCTCCTGGCAAGAGGGGGCACAAGTGCCTGTGAGCCGCTCCACTATAGAAGTACCCGTGGTGGTGGATGGCCACACTGGGATACTCTTGTTCCGAGCCATTCTTGTAGCCCTGAGTATTTGCAAACCTACGTTCAAGTGAGTAGATCGATCTATGTAACCCACGCTCCCGGCATCACTAAAGCCCAGTGCGGCAATCCACACCCTACTGCTCAATAATCAGCAGGAAGCTGCCTGCCGCAGCAGGCAAATCTCGGCTCAAATTGGACGATGAGAAAAATAATCGTACAAAATCTGCTTTGACCTCCTTAAGCAAGTTACATTCGGGTCAGAGAATAAACTCTGTCCCTTACTACTCAACGCTCAAGGCTACAAGAATGGCTCATCACGGTATTGCAGCTCCTGGCAAAAGGGGGCACAAGTGCCTGTGAGCCGCTCCACGCAAGAAGTATCCCTTCGGGGGGCGGGTACTTCCTGGGGACCTCTCTGTTCCGAGCCATTCTTGTAGCCCTGAGTGTTGGTAAACCTACGCTCTAGTTAGTAAATCAATTAATGTACCCCACGCTTTTTGCGTAACTGATAATTTTTTCACCCCAGGTACCGCCCCATCTGTAGCCTGGTTTTTTCTTATCCTGATATTCAAGACCTACATACATTGGTGCATCATAAGTACTGAAAACGGGCAGGTTTGTCTCCAGATCATGAAATCTGGCCCAAACTCTGCTGCCATTTTTCTGGAAGAAATTATCGTTTTCGTAAGCGTAATCCTGCAGATAAGTGCCGGGGCTATTAAACCAGTTCACTGCATTTATTACGGCTTGTTTGATTTCAGGCGTCTGTGGTACAAACATCAAAAATCCGATAATTTCAACCGATTCAGACCCACTTAGAGAGGGCCACTCATAGCTGCGGCCCTGTTTAGGTTGGTAATCACTTTTTCCGTGTTGTGCACACCAAACTGTCTTCTTTCCATTTTGAACATATTGAGCCTTTAGGATGTAATCAACACCACCATTGATGGCCCTCTGCAATTTAGAACGCTGTGCGTCAGTAAGCACGTCGGTATCAAATGGGTACACTCTATCCAACGCCTTCTGTAAAAGGGTCAGTATGCGCGACATCGCATTATCATTAAAAGTCACATGGTCGGAATACCCACCTCTCAGTGGATAAAACTGGGGCCATCCTCCTTCTGAGTACTGCGCTTCAAATATATAATCCATCGCTTTACGTGCCGACTGCAGGTATCTGGTATCACCCGTGCGCCTGTAGGCATCCGCCATTAGCGTCATTTCCATTGTGGTAGCGCCGTTATCAAAAGTCCCTTTGTCGTTACCACCATTTCCTGGCTTGTCATAGCTCTGGTTTTTAGGCCATCCGCCACAGTTAAGCTGATAGGAGAGAACGTTATCGACTTTATCAATATAGTCCTTATATTTATCGAATCTGGCGTGAACCGGATTACCGTTTTGTGACAATCTGTTTCCGTTCGCACCCGTATCTGGATTCGGGTTTGGAACGGGTGGAACAGGGGTTGGAGTTGGGGCTGGGTTGGTGTCTGTTGCGTTACCACAGGCCACCTGTGCAGCCAGCTTTTTTAACATACCACTGCATGGGTCACCAAAGCTGTCATTGCCGGCATACACAGTGCAATTATTCTTCCCTTTACAGGCTTCAGAAACAACAGACACCGAGTTGCTGGCATTGCATGAACCTGTTGTGAATGACCCGCAGGAACCACCAGGCATCCCGTAACTGGCGAAGGTGATGTCATTAATGACTAGCCCGGAGGGACAGTTCAACGTCAGGCTGTTGCCCTCTGCGACTGTGTCGCATAACCCGGCGGAGGAAACAGGCGACACCAGCACCGTTACATTGGACTCACCGCTAAGTTCTCCATCGTTCACGGTCAGCTTAAAAGTATACTGCGTAGGTTGAGTGACCTCGGGTGCAATAAAGGTCAGGCTCTGATTTGAAATATCCGCCAGGGTAATGTTATTGCCCTGAGTCTGAGTCCACAGATAGCTGAGTACGTCTCCATCCGCATCTGAAGAACCACGACCATCCAGCGTGACAGTCTCACCAGGCATCTTCTGTGTCACAGAACCGATTTTAGCGATGGGGCTGTGATTACCCGTACCGTTGCTGTCGCTAATGGTCACTGTATTTGAAGCCGCGCCCAGACCACCCATTGCATTGGCAGCGCGCACGGTTATTTTTTCACCTGAACCAATTGAAGAAATGTTGTAACTGTTGGAAGTTACATTGTCTAGATACTTACCATTTCTAAACAGGACCCAATTGAGGGCATCGGGAGCGTTGTTCCATGTAATACTCGTTCCTTCCTGACGAACCAGAGGTGCTGCCACTTGTTTGGTATCTTTTCTGGGGTCCCACCCACCGAGTACATTCTCAATGGTGTATTTTGCAGCTTCAGATTCTGACAGTACCGTGGCTTGAGATGCACGTGCACTGGTATCAACCAGACTGCCATCTGACTTTCTACTGTTATATTCCGCCAGCAATATTTGATTGGTCCTGCCACTAATACCATTTGCCCAACCTGCGCTATTGACGACCTTCTTCATGACTGTATTTAGAAAAATCGATGATCCACCGTTCCAGTTACGTCCATAGTAATAACCGTCCGCCGTACCATCGATAGTGCAATGGTTAAACACATGTCCCCATTTATTTGCGTGACTGGCAGGAGCAGAAATCGCGCTTTTTTTCATACTCCATAACAGAACTTCGTGGAAGAATATGTCTCCTCCACCACATATAAAGTCTGTGGTACCGTGAATCTCACCACCTTCCCAATACGTCTTATCTCCCTTGGTATAGTAGGTATCCTGACCACTGAGCATTCTCACATTTTTGTATATGGTGTGCTTGCCGCGTTCATCGATAACGGTAAAACGACCGGTACCGACTTTTGCCCTGTTTTGCAGAGCTACATCCTGAAAGTAGAGATTATCCCCATGCAAGCGTAAAGTAGGTGAGGTTCCAAGACCTTCCTGTTTAGCGGTATTGTAAATAACCGTTTTTACATTGTCCTGACCGATAAACGAGACATTTCCTGATTGAAAATCAGTTGTCTGGTTTTCATCCGAATCCAAAAGTAAGGCCCCAATGTCATACTCTCCATTGGGAAAGAAGATTCTAAAACGTTCTCCTCCCGCTTTAGACGCTGCGATTCTTGCTGCCTTAAAGTCGCCATCAACACCTATAACAAAATCGAATTTCTTTTTGCCAACAGTATCGGTATCCGTAGCTGCATCGCTAGTCAGGAAATTCCAGCTTTTTCCAGCAAAGGTGTTGCCTGCAAGATCCTTAAGGGTGTTGGCGAGGGTGACAGTGTAGGTGGCACCGGCAGAGAGAGCCGATGTCGGCTTGCTAGTGATTGTATGATTAGTACTGTTATAGCTAACAGTGCCAGCAACCGGCGTACCGTTTTTACTTATCAATAAGCTCTGGCTGTCAACACTGCTTTCTAGCAACGCTTCATCGAAACTGACAGAGATCTCTGCTGTAGGTGATACACCACTCTGATTCTGTTCAGGTAATATGGAGATGATCGATGGTGAGGTAGTGTCCAGAGCAGGAGTGATCTGAACACTCACGCTGGCGGAGTTGGATAGCAAACCATCATCTACACTCAATTCAAAAGAGTACAGAGTGACTTGCACTACCGACGGTGCTACAAAGGTGAGCGTGGAGCTGGCGCTATTTGAAAGTACGATGTCCGGACCATCCGTCTGGGTCCATTTATAACTAAGGGTATCGCCGTCGGGATCGGATGAGCCACTACCATTCAGGGAGACCATCTGACCAGAGATTGAACTCTCAGGCGCTGTAATCCTCGCTCTCGGCTGATGATTATTACTCGGTTCCTGAGTAGGTACCTGGGTAGGTGCCTGGGTAGGTGCCTGGGTAGGTGCCTGGGTAGGTGCCTGGGTAGGTGCCTGGGTAGGTGCTGAGTCAGGTACCGTGGTTGGCACCGGGGGAGGTACCAGGTCTGGGTTACTGGATGAGCCGTCATCTGGGGCACAGCCGGTTAATATGAAAGTCACTACAAGAACCAGGCTTGACAATAGCAAGCGGGACCGTGACTGCTTTTCCCCCTGTGTAATCATTTGTATTTTCAAACTAATATCTAACATTCCGTACCCTGTTATCAGGGGATATCAAAACCTGATGGGGGTCAGAGTTTACTAACTCAGCCCCCCATCTAGTTGACAAAAACGTAACGAAAGTAATTAGATTTTTCACTTTGCGGTTATTCTGTTCTGAAGCGCCATACATTATCTTCAATAACACTTGATCACTCTTCACCTGATCTACTTTCCAGTAGAAGATCATGCCTGAGTTCAATGACCCAGTAGAAAATGTCTGTACACTGGTTGTATCTGCTAACTGCGCTAGATTCGTGGTACCGAACGAGACCTTATAGCTCGTCTTCTGCCTCGTTCTCGCTTTTTGCTTTACGATATTCGGTACATCTGCCGCCGGGGCGAGAGCAAAATCATACATGTCGTAATCCTCTCTGAAGTTGAAGAGATCTCAAGATGATCGATGGTGGAGTAGTATCAAACATGGATATGATCTTAAGGGACACGCTTGCTCTGCTGAAGAGCTCACCATCATGCTCGGTCAATTTAAAAGACAACTGTGTGCCTTGCGCTACTGACGGTGCCAAAAAGCCAGGTTTGAGGCCAGAGTTATTCGAGAGCGGGATGCTCGACACGTCTGTCTGCTCCCATTGGTAGCCAGGAGCAGCCCTATCAGTATCAGATGAACTACTACCACCCAATGTAACTTTCTGACCTGAGGTGTAGACGAGGGATCCATTAATCCTGTCTTTATACGCTTGATTGCCACTCGCTATCGTATCACCCGGTATCGGCGTATCGGACTGAGTCTGTGTTTTTGAAGCTGGGTTGTTAGATGTACTATCAGCCGAATTACATCCATCCAATACGTAAATCAGCAGTATAACCAGGCTTGAGAATAGCAGGCGAGACTGTGACTGTTGACTACTACGAGAAATCATTAATACATTCCACCATTGTTATTGCGCGTTGACTGTCCTGATCGAAGCTCTCACGGAGAACAATATATTTATAGGCTCAGTCACCCTAAAGCACTTTCAGGATCCTAATTCCTGATGAATAAAGTGCTATTTTTGCCTCATTTAAATTTTGCCTCATTTAAAAAGTTGTCCAACGCAACTATGGTCAAATCCTATACACCCCATCTCCTGAATTCAAGACTGGTTATATGTATAAAAATTCACACAAACAGGATCATGCTTTCTAAAATAAATACGCCCTACCCCATCCACTTCCTTTTATAGAATCCTGTTAATTTCTTTATTTTCTCAGGTTATTTTTTACCCACTAACTCAACACTAATATCAACTCTATTAATGCCTTTTTAAGTACACAACTCTTTCTCGTTTCTTTTATAATGCAACCCCACAAGCAGTAACTACCTGTAGGTCTGTGACACCTTCTTAAAGACCGTAAAAATGCATTTTAATACCATATTCAGAGCATGAAGATCTTTTCACCGAACACAACAATCAAATGCTTAACATTTAAAATATCAATACATTTTTTATTAAAAAGCCTGCATACCCACTGAGGGAAAAAGATATTGGGACTTTTTACACAAATCTTGAGCATACCTATTAACGATGATTCACCCTTAAAAATCAGTTTCAGCAAAAAATATTTTAGGGGAAAAGTTAACCTGGCTTCTATTATCTGAGACCAGAGACAAGCTTAAGCTTGCCTGTTGCCCAGGAACTTAAAGCAGGCAAAATCTTGATTTAGCATAACGGACTGAGCATGACCATTTCGTCGTCAAGAGTCTCAAATTACCCACCACATTTGCTAAGCCCCCTTTTTAAATTATCTTGCTAACACAGAGTTATAAATGACATTTAAACACCTTCAATATCTGCTTTATATTTATCCATTAAAACTATACTAAAGAAAACATTTAGTGACATATTCAACAACATTTCAGGAGGAATTTCGCTGCGTAATAATTCATCAAAAATGCTTAAGGGGCTGATCTTTTATTTTACTCAGCTTTTTCGGGACATACTTATGGTCTTTCTTACGTATGAATCTATGATTTCAGCTTGCACTCCACACACCATGGCAGACAGATGCATACCTGCAAAGTTATGCCTTAATTACGCATCAAGCTGTGAACCAGAGCTTCAATATACAGACCAGGAACACCTGTGGATTATCCTGCATTCCGCAATTGACCGCTCGCATTAGAGGGTAACCCGCTGTTTCATAAACCACTACAGTCGATTTATCTTTACACCTCCTCAAACGCACACTCCAACCTGTCCAACTGCGGATTCCAGGATTATGATGCCAGACTAATAGTCCTGAGGATGCTACTGAGGAAGGTTCAACTGACGCTCTCCAAGCCAGATAGCGAACCGTTGCAGGGGGTGGCGATTACCACCTGGGCGCCAGGTGCGACGCAGTTGGTTTTGATAGGCATCAAACTGTAAGCCCCAGGGGGCGGCAAGCACCTTGCCCCGGCCCAGCAGTAGCTTGAAGGCCTGGGCTGCAGCAATACCTGCGCACAGTTCACAGCCCATCACGGTGGACGGTCCCTTTTTAGCCACCAGATCGATACGCTCAGGAAGTACAAGATAAGGTGCGTGTAAACGAGCGGGAGTAAGGCCCACCAGAAAGCGCAGATATTGCTGATACTCTCCCTGTCCCTGCATTTGAAAATAGTCCTCGAAACTCATTTTCCCTGGTAGAAAGTTTAATAGTGCTGACCCCATTCCCAGCGGGGCGGCTGTAATGGCTGGTATACCTATCTCATGGCATCTTGCAAATACCGCCCGCCTGGCCGTTAGGGCAAAAAAGTCGAGGCCGTCTACATAAATATCGCAGTCCTGAAGAAACTCCGCAGCCTGATCCGGCAATACTCCCTGGGGAAATGGCTCAATATCGAGCTCAGGGTTGATAGCGAGTGCTGCTTCGATTAAACAATCGAGCTTTGGTCTGCTGACAGTGTTCAAGTTTGCACCTGCTTGTCGATTGAAGTTTTCAACCTCAAATGTGTCGAAATCCGCAAGATTGAAATGACTGACTCCCAGGCGTGTCAGAGTCAGTAGATGACTGCCACCCACCCCGCCCATACCTGCGATAGCGACACGGGCGTAGCGTAAACGCTGCTGCTCTTCTTCGCTGACCCAACCAATGTTGCGCGAGAAGGCATTGTGGTAGTCAAACTGAGTCATTGGGCAACTGTACTTGCAGGTCTGTTTGAGGGTGTTGCCAGGATTGACCCACCAGGGTCATAAGTATCAGCTCGTAGAGATCTCTAACATGGCTTTTCATGTGTTGAGTTATTTTTCTGCGTGGCAACTCGAAAAGAGCACGTTGCCCCTTGAATTCAAATGTATCGCTTATTTGCTGGAAGTAGATTCCGTATCGCCTCAAATGGCGTTGTAGCCTGGGCTCCATCACAACCAGCACCAGCTTCAGACCGCAAAGCTCAACCATGGCGATAGCTGACAGATAAAGACCGACTGCAATATAGGGGAAATTTTTTCGCTCATCCTCATTAAAGAAAGTACTGCTGTTGCAACTCTCCAAAATGAAGGGTTTTCCCTTCTCATTGGCTCTACGTCGAAAATGCCCAGGTACTGCAAGGCGTGAGATTTCTCCGATCTCAGTTGGTGAGTACCGCCTTAAATAAGTGCTATCGACCTTCTCGATGTGATGCTGTTGATATGGGAGAGAGGTATAGAGTTTGCTACTTTGGGGTACCACCAGGCGTACGCAGCCTGCGAAATCTCTGGTGCGCTTATGTTCAAGCAAGCATGGATGTGCATAGCTATCGTAGTGGTCGGTTTCAAGGCGACTGGAATTAAGCGGCTCCCAGCCTAACTCCTCAACGTAGACCTTGTAGCGGATACTGTAACTAAAGCGCTTATGATGACGGGAAGCAGCATAGCGGGGCACGAAATATTGGGAAAAGTTATTCACCAGGTTTTCCATGTGTCACTCCATTTTCTCTTCAGGTCTAGTTAGAATAGACCCAACTCACCTCCATGACAACTGAGAAAATCACCATCAGGAATCAAAGCCGTTACTCTAGTCTACCTTGTCACCATTAATTTACCGCCCTTAATTTTATGTCTAAAACCGCACTATTCCACTTTATTCAAAGCAACTGTTATTCACTCGTCAACAACAAATTCACTCAGCGCCGTTTCTTTAACACTGGAATCCGCAGTTGAACGAGTTGTAGTGTGCTGGTGTAGATCAGGGAGCGACGACAAGCAATAGTGGGCTATTCCAGGGAGTTATATGGCTACTCCATCCTGCTCACGCCCCTTACCTATGTCCCTATAGGCAAAGCTTCCGCGTCCTGCTCACGCCCCTTACCTATGTCCCTA
>JBNKMF010000111.1:0-14515 GCA_050292965.1 Gammaproteobacteria bacterium
CTATCATAGTCTTACCGCTGCAATGCGCAAAAATATCATTCGTCGCACGCTCCCATGCGCTCGCTTCATGGGCACCGCTTAGCAAAGAAGCACCCATCACAAAAAGTGCTATATTTTTCTTTATAAACATCTTAATTTATGCTCCTGTTTATTACTTTTTCTTGACCTTGTCAGTACCAGAAAGACTTGTTGTCTGCATTCGCAATACTGATTGCTATTTTCAACTGAGAACATTAAGCGTCGACCTTCCCCCTTAAAGCACAATCAGGATTCTGATTTCTGAGAAGAGCTCTTTTTGTCTCATTCGAAAAATCGCATATCAAAATCAGTTGCACATCACAATCAGTTTCATATCACAACTTACTTTTAAATACTATACGGTCACCCTCCTTAATTCAAATATGGTTATATAGAAATATTTACCTAAATCAGAACCTGGTTTATAATACAAACACGCCTATTTAAGTCCGCCCCCTTTTTAATATTTTCCAACTAATTATTTATTTGACGAGATTCTTTTATACCCATCAATTCATATAAAATAACAACTTAAACTGTTTCTTTTGGAACATATTTTCTTCTCTGCCCCCATTTATAAAACCAGACCAACCGCTATTGATCACCTGTGATTATTGATACTGTTTTATACCGATAAAAACATGCTTTAACCCAACAATCTGTGCAGGAAAACCTTTAAGACAGATGCAGCAATAAAATACTAGATATTTAAAATATCAATACCTTTTCCCTGATGATTACCTGCGCACTTAATAACTAAAAATATTTTTGTGACTTTCCACACAACCCTTTAGCGGATCTATTTATGAGGGCTACCTTTAAAAATCAGGCTGGAAAATATCTTTTCTGAAGTGAATAGTGTGTGCCACTTAAATTAAAGATCTAAGCCAGGCTGAAGTTTACCTGTAGATCAGGGGTTATTAAGGCATGTCAAATCGCACTTTATTATGACAGCCAGAGCATGATAATTTTATAATTACAAACCTTTAAACTATGTATTGTATACATCAATTTTACTCGGACCCTTTTATAAAGTAAGCAGCTAACACAGTGCGATTAATGACGTCTAAATACCATCAATATCTGCTTTATAGTTACTCTAATTAAGGCATTCTGAGGGAATACTCTGTGACTTAGTTGACAGGTTTTTAAGTGTTTTTACTGTCGCAATTTATTCTGCGTGATAATCCATCAAATGAGCTTTAGTGCCTGACCTTACAATTGTTACTCCTATTTAGAAAGTACATACGGTCTTTTGTTACATTTGATTCACCAGTCCCCTCCCAAAAAAAGTATAAGATATAAAAATAATCAGATCTCTACGAGGCGAAGGTTTACCTAAGCTGTCACCATACACTTCCTGCTGCTTACGAACGACATCCACTGCGTGGCTACAGCGCATGACTTTTTAACGACCAGTATCAATTGTTCAGGTCGGTGAGAGGGAACTGTTGATTACTACTCGCTTTACAGGGAAACTGAATCACAGTAACACCGTTGTGTTTTTTGTTTCTGTAAATATCGAGTGCTCTACCGCTACCGGCGTTGATGAGACTGTAAACCTTATTTCCCAGGGTGCATCTTGACAGTTTTCTGCCTGAACCGCCTGGGAAATTGTAAAGAGAGGAATCATTACCAAAAGGCAACTCTAACTTAAATACTGTTATTACTTTTACTGAACCATTATGAATCAATGTAATGACTGAGTGATTGTCATAACTTTCACAAATCCGCATTTCAGTCTCCAAATACTCTTCAACCACCTCGTACTAAAATCGATTGAAGAATTTCCAGATTGCTTTGCTGTAGGTGGGAAATCTAAAGTGCTATGACCTCCTGCGATAGGACAGACACCATACTTTCAGTCATTGATACTTGCATCGATTTCAGCAAAAGGTTCTCGAAAAGTGCTTTATCTTCGACGCGAGCCAAACACGCTTTCATGCCACAGACTCACTCGATGTCTGGAGGGGTGAGGCACCGCCCCATCCTATTGCGCCGTAATTGAGCAGTTGTATTTACCTTCGCGGAATGCAAGCGCAAGCGCCACGCTAAAACTGCTTGAAGAATTTCCAGATATCCTCACCTGCATTGTCAGGCGTTACGTGCCCCCCAATGTGGGCACACCAGACCACTGGTGCACCTTCGTCACAACCTTGATACTCCACGCACCAGGGAGTAGGAGCGTACGTGACGGCGTTATTCGAGCAATGGTTCGTCTTGATGTAATAGTCCCTCACTGCGATGCCAGCCGTGTTGAAGTCGAGGAGGGCATCGTACATTCCGTGGGCAATCCAGGCGGCAGTTGGTTTGCTATTATCATCGGACTGAGTAAATAGTCCGCCTGACATTGGCGCAACTGCACGAATGCCGCCTGCCATCTCACGTCCAGCAGCAATCGACATCGCGGCACCATAACTCCAGCCAGTTGAAAACACACGGCTGCTGTCAACGCACAATGAGCCTTTGATCTCATCAAGCATTGCGCGCAGAAACTTCATATCACGACCGTTCGTATTGGGCCAGCCCTCGTCGTCCTGACCGTTCACATGATATCTGTCTGGTGCGACAAATATCGCTTCACTACGCCCCTGGTCTCTTATTCCATAGTATGCACCGCCTGCTACAGCACCTGCAGAGCCACCGTGCCAGTGCCAGGCGAAGATCAGGCGGTAGGGTTTGTTCCTATCGTAGTTATCTGGAAGGTCAATAATATACTCTCTATGCGCTCCATCGACCGTCATACTACGGAGCCCGGACGAAAGGCCTGGATTGGAACCACATCCCGATGATCCGCCATCTGGATTAGGTGTCGGAGTCGGCGTCGGATCCGGTGCCATACCACAGGCCACCTGTGCGGCCAGTTCCTTGCCCGTACCACTGCAAGGATCACCGAAGGTATCATTGCTGGCCTGCAAGGTACAGACATCCATTCCCATACAGGTGTCCGCTACCACTTTCTCCGAGTTGTCTGCATTGCATGCACCCGTAGTGAAGGATCCGCAGGAACCTCCCGGCGTACCGTAGCTAGCGTATTTAACCTCATTGATGACCTGGCCGTTGGGGCAGGTCAAGGTCAGGCTGGTATTCTCACCAGCTGTGGCGCAAACCCCGGTGGTGAAACTCCAGCTTTCCCCAGCAAAGGCGTTACCCGCAACATCGGTAATGCTCTGTGCAAGGTCAACTGTATAACTGACGCCACCCGAGAGCGCTTTTGTCGCCTGGAAAGTGACGCTGTTACTGCTACTATCATAGCTCACACTACCGGCGACTGGATTGCCATCCTGGCTAACCACTAAACTCTGATTATTAACGCTGCTTGCAAGCAGTGCCTCATCAAAGTCAACACGGATCTGTACCGAGGGCGATACATCGATCTGATCCTGCTGAGGTAATCTGGAGACAATCGATGGTGCGCTGTTGTCGGCTATGGGTGAGATCTGCATACTCACGTTGGTGCTGCTGGAGAGTTCACCATCATCCACTGTCAATTGAAAACTGATCTGTTGTGATTGATCTACTGGCGGCGCTAAAAAGCTGAGGCTGTTGCCTGTAGTATTTGAAAGCTCGATGTCCGGCCCTGCAGTTTTATTCCATTGGTAGCTAAGGGTGTCTCCATCCGGGTCGGATGAGCCGCTGCCATCCAGCGTGACCGTCTCACCTGAGGTAGCGCTCTGAGGAGCTGTGATCCTGGCGCTCGGCTGCTGATTGATTGGCGTGTCTGGAGCCTGAGTTGGGGCCTGAGTTGGAACTGGAGCCTGAGTTGGAACTGGAGCCTGAGTTGGAACTGGAGCCTGAGTTGGAACTGGAGCCTGAGTTGGAACTGGAGCTGGAGCTGGATCCGGGATGCCGGATGTGTCATCATCCGAACTACAGCCAGTTAATACGAAAATCAGAAGAAGAACCACGCTTGAGAATAGCAAACGGGGCTTTGATTGTTGACCACGAAAAATCATATGAACACTCCAACAGGTATTACGCATCGACAGGCCCTTATCACACCAGTCAATCAGAACAATAAATTTGAAAGCAGCCCCTTCCCAAAAGCACATTCAGGATTCTAATTCCTGGTTTGTGAGGCGCTCTTTATTACTTCATTCAATAAAGTTGCCTAACGCTACTAACCCTAAATCCTATACGGTCAACCCCCTGAATTCAAGCATGGTTATATGGATCGAAATTTATCGAAATCGGAACCTGTTTGATAATAAACATAATCATTTTAGTTTGCCCCCATTAACAAATTATCGACTAATTATTTATTTTACGCAGTTCTTTTACACCCACCAGTTCTTCTCTAATATCATCTCAAATTCATGTTTTTTTAATCGTATTATTCAGTCAGTCCCCATTAATATAAACCAGACTCATAGCAATTGTTCAACAGTAAACCAGAGACTGTTTTATTCCGATAAAACAGCTTGAACCCAACATTAAGTGCAGGAAGATATTTACATCAGATACAATAAACAAATACTTGATATTTATATAATCAACATCTATTTTAATAAAGACAGCCTGTACGCTTAAGAACGAAATAAATTATGTGACTTTTCGCACAAATCTGAACCAGAACTTTTAACGCGTTTAATCTTTAACAATCAGGTTAGGTTATAATTTTTTTGAAGGTAATTCAGCCTGACATCTTTGATCAGTAATCAAAGCCATGCTGTAGTTTGTCTGTAAACCAATGTTCTTAAGACATATCAAATCGCGCTTAATCTTAACAGCCAGAGCATGATAATTTTGTAAGAAAAAACCATTAAACCATGCATTTTACACATCACTTTCAACTCAGCCCCCTTATAAATATTTCACTGCCATCACGGAGTTATAAATACCATCAATTTCTGCTTTAAAGCCACCCAACAAGGCCATGCTGAGAAAATATTCTGTGACATACTTGACAGGATTTTAAGTTTTTTATTGCCTCAATTTATACTACGTAATAATCCATCAAACAGGCTTTGTTGACTGACCCTTCAGTTGTAGTTCTTTTGTGGTGGTGTAGATCAAGGCGTGACGACGCGTAATATTTCACTATTCCAGAGATTTACAAGACTCCGTGTCCTGCTCACGCCCCTTACCTATGTCCCTATAGGCAAGGCTTCCGCGTCCTGCTCACGCCCCTTACCTATGTCCTTATAGGCAAGGCTTCCGCGTCCTGCTAACGCCCCTTACCTATGTCCCTATAGGCAGCGCGAGATAAGCCGACTCAAGCACGCAATTCAGCTCGTAGCGAGGTTCACCTGTTTGGTTTTCAACATGGATGCTGTTATTTCGCGATGCATGGACGACTATATGGACATAGAAGGTACGAGACTATGGATGGTCGAAGGTAGAGCAAAGCAGGAGCTATTGTCGAGAACAATGCAAGGAGCAATTGTCGAAAGCGAAGCAGGAAGCCAGAGCCGATGCATAGGAGCGTGAAAAAATAAATCGGCTGTAATGCTCAACAAAACAGTGGGTTACCCTCTAATGTGAGCGATCAACTGCGCAATCCTGGATGATATTGCCAAACTGTATGACTGATGATTTCGGGAGGGAAACACTATCCGTAATAGACCAGGTTGGTTTGATTCAAAAACCATCAGTTTGAACGATTTCACCTTAATTTGACAGTATCTCGGCCCAAATGGTGAACAGTGCTTCTGGTTGATTATCTTTAATCATGTCTTGCCTCCTGTTTATCTGGAGACAATTATTGTGGTAGATGAGAATTTTACCTGGCAGGCTGGCTTATTCGTGCTTACAGCTAATCGATATCTCTTATTAAAGGGCTACTCGAACAAACTATCCTACTGTTGCACTAACAAACTCAATTCACCAGTTATTATTAAAGGGCCAGAATAAATTTCAATTTTCTACTTTCTCTATCACTATAAATACTGCTTTATAAAAGCGCTTACCCCCTCAATATCAAACCCTCTAGCCAGTTTCTGTAGCTGCTGGGCAAACGGAATGTAAGCCTCATTCTCTACTTGAAGACGAGTTGCTATCTCCTGTATTTCAAACACCAGTCCTATTTCGGCTAACTGATACAACTCATGCAGCTGTTCGCTGGGCGGCGCGACTATTGGTACTTCGTGTTCGCTGTCTGCCTCAGCGTATTCCCATGTCAACCCCAGTTGCGTCCCCAGGCTGTTGTATATTTCATCCAGGCGGTAGGGTTTTCTGACGTAGTCATCTATGCCTGATGTGCGTAAGGCTTCTTCCTGCTCTTTTAAGGCAGAGGCAGTAACAGCGACAATCTTCACCTGGTCCCCGCCCGGCAGTTTACGAATGAACCTGGTAGCATCACCCCCGTCCATGACTGGCATGCGCTGGTCCATCCAGATCAGGTCCGGTTTCCAGTCTTTAAATACCTGTATACACTCCTCGCCGTTCTGCGCCACCTTCACCTCCAGACCAAGGTCGGCCATCAGTTTGCTCAGCAACAGCTGGTTTTCGCGCTGATCCTCGGCGATCAGGATTCTGTAGCTGGCTTGCCCTGGTGCGAGACCTACAACTGCTCCATACCTTTCAGCGCTCAGGTGGACCATCTCCGTCTCATCGGCCTCTTCCAGTGGCAGATTGACGCGAAACAATGTCCCCTTGCCCATTTGGCTTTCAACGGAGATGTCTCCCTGCATCAGTTGCACGAACTGGCGTACGATGGTGAGTCCCAGGCCGGTTCCCCCCTGCGAAGCAGAGCCTACGGACAGCTGCTCGAAGGGTTGGAACAGTCGCCGTTGATCCTTTTTGCTTATCCCTGGACCGCTATCCTCTACCTCGATCAGTAGATGGTGCCTTGCATTATGTTTGCTGCTGAGGCGAATGGTCACGCAGCCCTGCTCGGTGAACTTCACCGCATTGCTCACCAGATTGACCAGGATCTGGCGTAGTCGAGCCTCATCACCCTTGATGTAGCGGGGAAACGCTGACGATTGATCCAGCTCTAGTTGCAACCCCTTCTGTTGCGCCCGCAGCCTCATCATCTCGCCTACTTCCCGTACCAGGGTGTGCAAATCAAAACTGTCGATCTCCAGTTGCAGCTTGCCCGCCTCGATCTTGGCGATCTCCAGCACGTCATTGATCAGCCTGAGTAGATGATCACCGCTGTTATTAATGATTTTCAGGTTTTCCAGCTGGTTGGCAGTCAGCGACTTGTCCTTATGCATCAGTTTCGAGAAGCCGAGGATAGCGTTGAGAGGGGTGCGCAGCTCATGGCTCATGTTGGCAAGGAACAGGCTCTTGGCCTTGTTGGCTGCCTCCGCTGCGTCGCGTGCCTGGCGCAGCTCATTTGTACGTTGTTGTACTGTTTCTTCCAGTTGATCCTTGTAATGCCAGAGCTCCTGTTCCGCCTGCTTGCGCTCAGCGATCTCCTCCGCAAGCCGTTTGTTGGCGGCCATCAATTCTTCGGTACGTGTCTCAACTTCCTGTTCCAGTCCTTCGGTGAGTTCTCGCATGCGCAGATGAATGCGGATCCGGGCCAGCATCTCTTCCTGCTGAAACGGTTTGCTGATGAAGTCAACGCCACCTTCCTGAAAGGCCCTCACCTTGTCGCGTTCATCCTTCAGAGCACTGAGGAAAATGACAGGGATGCAAGCACTCCGCTCATCCGCTTTGAGTCGTCGGCAGACTT
This sequence comes from Gammaproteobacteria bacterium, assembly GCA_050292965.1. GTDB lineage: Bacteria > Pseudomonadota > Gammaproteobacteria > JACNJF01. The sequence continues at coordinate 7,643 of JBNKMF010000111.1, forward strand.
CAAAACCATCCATTTCCGGCATCTTGATATCCAGCAAAATAAGATCGGGGATGGTCGTCTGGACGAACTCCAACGCCAGCTCTCCATCAGAAGCGGGATAAACGGTATAGCCCTGCTCGGTTAGCAGATCCATCAGTAGCTGAAGATTGGCGGTACTGTCGTCGACAACCAGTATCCGATTGAAGAGTGCATGATTCATAGCTGTCACCCCGTCTCGTTTCCATTATGGTAAACGCGAATTAACTGCCGAATCCGACCGAATTGGAAATTCCTGGCTTCCACAGCCAATGCCTCTGCCAAAGCAGCATCATGGACGCGTATTTCATCGATCGCGTGGTTCACCGCCTCGACGTCAAGCCGGGTCAGCGCCTGTTGCAGCCCGTTCATCAACTCGACGGGCAGGCCCGACAAAGCTGCCGCATCCAGCTTGACTTCTTCGCCAACTGGTGAGGTCTCCTCCGCGTAGACGAAACGCACACCAAGATGACGTGTCAGCTCATCGAGTATATCGTCCAGTGAGTAGGGCTTGCGGATAAAACCATCACATCCTGCCGCCAGGATTTCGCGCCGCTCTACTTCCAGGGCGTGGGCGGTTATGGCGACGATCCGGGTTTGTGCGCCGTTATCGCTTGCCTTGATGCGTTGGGTCGCTTCAAGTCCGTCCATGACTGGCATGCGCCAGTCCATCCAGATCAGATCGGGCTGCCAGCGCTCGAACACGGCAATCGCCTCCTGCCCGTTAGTGGCTTCTCGCAGTTCGAAACCCAACGGCTCCAGTAGTTTACGAAGCAGCCGTCGGTTGTCCGGCTGGTCCTCGACAATAAGCAACCGATGGCGCGGCTGCCCAGTTGCCAACCCTAACACACGACCCCGCTTCTTCTTAACAGGGGTATCTTTAAATGGCAGCTCGGTAACCGGAATTTCGACGTGAAACACCGAACCTTTTCCTGGTTCACCGGTTACCCAAATTGTTCCGTTCATCAAGTCAGTATACTGTTTGCAAAGCGCAAGCCCCAGGCCGGTACCAGCTTCTGTAGACGGACGATCTTCCAGTTGCACAAAGGGTGTAAAGATGCGCTCCCTATCCTCAGCACTAATACCGGGGCCTGTGTCTATGATGGCGAATCTCAGGTCGAATTGTGACGCTGACCTGGCTGCGGTCTGGTTCTTCTGATTCTCACCGCGCGATGTACTAAAATCAATCTTAAGGGTCACGCTGCCCTGAGGAGTATATTTGATCGCGTTTCCGATAAGATTGATCAGGATCTGCCGTAGTTTACCCCCATCCACGCTGATGTGCCGGGGAAGGTCAGGGGATTGCTCAAGCTTAAAGTCCAATCCTTTCTCTAGAGCTCGCACCGACATCAAGGAAGCGAGTTCCTGTAAAAACTGGTGCAGGTCCAGCGGCAATTCTTCCACTTCCTCCCGGCCTGCCTCTATCTTGGAGATGTCCAGCACGTTGTTGATCAGATTCAACAGATGCTCCCCACTACTGTTGATAATCTGCAGGTTTTTTATCTGATCTGTATGCAGATTTTTTTCATCAGCCATCAGGCGGGAAAATCCCAGGATTGAATTTAGAGGTGTGCGCAATTCATGACTCATATTGGCCAGAAATATGCTTTTTGCCTGGCTGGCACTTTCTGCTTTCTCTTTGGCAATTTTCAGCTTTTCCTGGCTCTGTTCCAGTTCGGCGGACCGTTCCGCAACTCTGATCTCCAGGTACTCCTGATTTTTATACAGCTTTGCACGAGTTTGCAGGAGATTCTGGATCATTCTCGTAAAAGCATTTTCAAGAATTTTTAGTTCGTTATTTCCTTTAGTGTTTACATCGATCTTTATATTTTCCAGATTATCAAGCTGCAGTTGTTCGGCTGCACGGGTGAGCTCAGCTAGTGGCTTGCTGAGCAAAGACCTGGAAATCAGCAGGAACAGAATCCAGAACCCAATAATTTTAATAATCGCGTTAAGAATCAGAATTGTTACACTGAACTTCAGTTTATCAATAATAATATTTCGGCTTGAGTAAATCGTTACTGTGCCCACAGGAAATGATCTATCTCCCCGCAAATGATCTATCTGAAACGTTTTCCATAAAAGGCCGGAAGTACTCAAAACTTCGTTTTGATTTTGATTTTTATTTGAACTATTGGTTGCCTCCGAATAGGACTGGTGTAAAGTTTTTCCCATTTCGCCCAGATAATCTCCCCTGGGGTTCACAACCTCAATACCCACAACATTGGGAAGTTGCATTATTCCAGTGAGGCTAGACTGCAGTTGGATATAGTTCATCTCCCAAAGCGCCTGTTCCAGAGTAGGTCGGAAAGTTTGCGTAAGTATCTCCAGTTCTTGAATAACAAGACTTCGCGTATGTGCGTATTCCGCAACGATATGTGCAGCGGTTACGGTAACCGCCAGGATAAGATAGAAAGAAAACACTACCTTTAAAAGCCTGGCAGCTATCGTGTCTTTATACAGGTACAAATTTCGATCCCACCGAGTTACATACAATGGATACTTCAGCAGCCATTACGGTGTGTACCATAATCTTTTATCATTTAACGGCGTTTTCTCCGGTAACAACGGATTTTTCAACTCAAAGATCCTTCTTTTTTTCAAATTTGCTTTTTCCAAAACTGTTTTCATGTCAGGATGATTGTAAAAAAGCGTATCGAATGAACCGTCTTCCAGAGCTAGCTTGAACCCGCGCTCAAGCCTGTCAATCAATTTCAGGTTATCCTTGTTGATAAAAATATAACCGGGTGCCGGATAGTGTAGTGCCAGATCGGTTTCCACTGCCAGTCCGGGATGTTTCACGTCAGCCAGCTCTTTCCACGGTTCGTGAACACCTCTGGGGAAAAAATCAAATCGCCTGTCTTTTAGCATGTCGAAGAGTTCAACATAGCCAGAAATCCCCACCACATTGAAACCGTTAGAGCGAAGTATTGTCGTATCCGGCCATAACTCGCCTTGACCGGCCCACAACTTTTGAAAGTCTTCCAATGTTCGAACGGCGGAGAATTTCGCTTGATCATTTTTATTGATAATAGCGAGACGATAGCCGTACATTCCTTTGTAAATAGGGATTCGGATAGGATGAAACTCTTGCTCACGCTCTTTCGATGTCATGGTTAACACCACATCAAAATAGCCTACTTTTAACAAATCAACATCTCTGGCCTGGGGACCCTCTTTTTGCGGGGTTTCAATCCTAAATGGGCCATCGGTTTGTTGTGTCTTTGATAATATCAATTGCAATAACTGATATTTGTATTCCCTGGTTTCGTCATAGTTTAATGAGGTCCCCCTTAAGGAGCGGGTTTTTACGACCAACGGTTCATCTGGCGTAGCAGCCCAAAGTGACAGCGAATTTATGCACACCACAAAACAGGAAATCATCAATAACGCAGTTTTTAAATAGTGTTTCATTTTCTTCTCCAGAGTTTGAAATGATCAGGTTATGCACGACCTGCGCCTCAGGAGGCGGATCGGCAATATGGGGTCATCATAAATAAATCGAATTCGTTTAATGGCTTTTCATATCTATCACCTTCTTTCTTTAATGTGTAGTAGCACAAAGTAAACAGCCGCGTCGGGGCGGTTCTCCTACGGCCCATGCCCAGCTGGCATGTCGGGAGATTATGCGATGTAGATTAACCTGCCAGAAACTGGTGTCATGGTTTTCTTTTGCGTGGTATATAAGAACTCTAGTCCATCATTCTTCCATAGTCTATATCAGTGAGACATAATCTTTAAACCCGTGTCAGAGTGCAATTGTTTCTAATATTCACAGCTTCTAATGTTTAATGTGACCTTAATCCAAAAGGATTTGATTTATGCCCCGAAAGCCTCACTATAATCTGCTCGGAGCTCCTCAGTATGTCATACAACGAGGTAATAATCGCTAACCTTGCTTCTTCTCCAGGTGTGAGTACCGTCGATATCTTAAAGGTCTAACGGTTAAGTCAAAGAAATACTGTTTCACGTATCGGAGATTCGGGTTCACTCATCAGGAAAATTGTCAAGCGAAGGCACAAAAAACTATCCCAGCAATAAATGAGCCAAAGTTAACATCGACTAGTCGATATTGTAACATCCGTTTTTTTCAGCAGGTCAGTGTCACAATAATCATTTGCACCAGTCATCGTTTTTTGCTCCTGCAAAAACGCTATACACGGCATCCATACCGATAACCCATCAGGGTCAAGCGGCTATAACACAGCCCTGCTATTGCCCCAGAAAAATCTCGGTACCATGTGCAGTCCAAATGAATGACAGAACTGTGGTCTGTAACGACCAACCTATTGTGGCTCTACGCATGGGCACAAATTCGAATAATCGGAAAATATTGAAAGAGCTGGCCCAATCAAGTCTGGTGGTCACCAACCTATCCCTGGCATGGTTACCCAGCACTTCCAAACTCTAGCCAAAGATTTTCACTTCGTTGAACGCTACTCCATTTTTCAGTATAAAGTAGCAGGCTCGGCATAATTTGTACGCCATTGCCTTTCTGGTCACGATGGGGTTCCGGTCGCGCCGCTGAGTTTGGCCAAACTATAGGATTTTTGGAAAGTTAAAGCAGGGAAATCAGGGGCGATCCTTGTATTTTATACATAACAAGGAAGAATTAGATACTAAGTAATTGCAATTTATGTTTGACCCCAATTAATACATATTTTTCCTAAAATTAGGAACGCTATTAGCCATAAAGTATTACCGCCATAATAAAGTCAAGGCTTCATAACTCCATTCTAACTTATCCATAATACGACCATAAAAATGCCACTCTTTCATATCTAAACTATGGTCACATAAAACTAAGCAGCTAACCCTGAGATATTAGCAATTCATCTACAAGGGGCCCTTGATCAGGGTTTTAGCCAGAGTCAAGGTTGATAAAAAATGTCAAGTCGAACTATTTTTTTACTTTACTACCAACGCCTGAAAACAGATCACACTCTGGTACAAAATCATGTCAATAAAGCTGACACTGCACCCCCATTTACCTGTATAAAAAACTGACGCCAAGTGTAAATCCAAACACCCCTCTCCCCACTTAAGATAAATTACAGCCTTAAAAACAATAACTTAATAGAATAAATATTAGTCTGGCACGTAATTTGCCTTTACACTATCTTCATTAAGCAGTTATTCAATGGAGAATATTAATGCGCACATTTAAAACGATATTATTGGCTACCACACTTAGCGTAGCTTCCCTAACAGCAAACGCAACTCTAGTCGATTTCGACAACGTAGCATCAGATGTAAGAGGAACAGAGTTGACATTTGGTGACATCACCATCACTGGCGGTATTTCTGATACCTTCAATCTCATCGCCAACTCTTTCAACATTTCTCAAATCACAATGACTGGTATTGTCCAGGACGGTGGCCCATATGGTGGCCTCGGCGTTGAGTCTGGAAAAACAACAGTAAGTGATGATAATCTACAAGGCTCAATCAACTACAATACTAAGGATGACGAGATTATGTTTTTCGATTTCGGAAGCCTAAGCTTTGTGGACTCAGTTTCATTTAATGGGGATCATACAGACACTCCAATTAGCGATATCGGTATTCAGTTCTTTTCCAGTACTGATGGCGAATCTTATAATGAAGTTTGGGATAACTACAAACAATTTAACGGAGCCTTTGATCTGTTTGACCTCGATATTGAAACGCAATACTTAGCCGTCGCAGCAGTAGGTCCAGGAAATGTCAGCAATACAGGTGTTTATATTGCAGGAGTTGAGGCTTCTACTGTTACTGTTCCTGCTCCAGCAACATTAGCTCTGCTCGGCTTAGGTCTGGCTGGTCTGGGTTTCACTTCTCGCAAGAAAAAAGCTTAAGTTTTATCTATAAAGCTTAACACTGAAAAGCCTGCTCATTTGTTGAGCAGGCTTTTTTCATTGTAAATCTTTAACGCTGATGTCCGGTTGTGGCACAAAAGCTTTGAAAAGCGCCCTTAAGATGACAGCATTACCCCATTTAATATCCCCAGATCACCGTATAGCCTGAGTTTTCAACATTAACTTACCTGGAAACACTGTGTCGGCGACGCTTACGCCTGGCAGTACCTTCATCGCCTGTGTTCACTTCGAACTTTGGCAAAGAAACGCTCTTAGACAATTCTTCAAATATCTCTGTTTTATGCGGTATCGCCATCGCTTCGATAAAATATTCCTGAAACTTTTCTTCTATAGCCGTTTCAACCTTTTCTACTCTCGGCAAGATTTCACTTATTTCAAGACGTGAAGGAAAGTTGAGCAAGGCAATGCGTGCGCCTGTTCCCGCCGCATTGCCTACTGACCCCACCTTATCCAGATCACAATCAGGAATCAGGCCCAGTATCATGGCGTATTTGACATCTATGTGACTACCAAAAGCTCCGGCCAGACCAATGCGATCGACTTTTGCTATGCCAAGGCGATTGATTAATAAGCGTATGCCTGCATGCAGGGCGGCCTTGGCTAATTGGATGGCCCGCACATCATTCTGCGTGATTAGAATGGGCTTTTCAGATGAGTAAAGCCGGTAAGAGTAGGTACGACCATCCTGTATAATTCTATCGCTCTGCCTGCCTGCAACGGGGCCAATCACTCCATCCTGATTAATTATACCCGCCAGGAACATTTCAGCGACCACTTCAATGATGCCTGACCCACAGATACCACTCACAGTCACTCCTCCACTTTTATCCGAGAAGCTTTCATCATCCAGCCAGACATCAGAGCCTATAACACGAAATCGTGGTTCCAGTGTTTGTGTATCGATACGTACCCGTTCTATGGCTCCCGGTGCGGCACGTTGACCGGAGCTTATTTGCGCACCTTCAAATGCCGGCCCCGTGGGGCTTGAGGCAGCAAGCAA
>JBNKMF010000112.1:0-14384 GCA_050292965.1 Gammaproteobacteria bacterium
CTGACGCCATCCTGGACCGGCTCATGCACAACGCTCATAGAATTAAATTAAAAGGTGAATCGATGAGAAAAAAACAGGGAATCATTGACTGATCGTGAACACTTGAGGTAAAAAACAAATCAACCCAATGCGTAGAAATCAGGTGTTCACGATCGTCCAGAATTGGTGTTCATGATCGCCAGAATATGCAACTGGCCACGCAATCTTACACATGACACAATAGGAATGTATATTTTCGGCAAGTCGTCCTTTTATAAGTATTGCCACAACGGTCAATGGTTACATTCTGATGGTGCTGATTAAGGACATAACCAATAGCTCCAGCAGACCACAAACACAGTGTTCCACGCTGCATTTGCGGCAGCTGAGCATGGCGTTAAGTTTTTCCAAGAAACAGAGCAAAGGAACCTATTTTGGCCCAAGAATTTTTAAAAACCGATATAGAAGAAGCAAATAGATTTCTTGTAGAAAGGCGCCACTTTAGTTCAATAGAAAGTACGTTCCACCACCATATAGAACGGTTAAGGGATGAGTTAGCATTTCGCGCTAAGAGTAGTATTAATGGTATTTTTCATAACGTACAGTCCGATTTAAAACTAAGTGGTTTAGCCAATCGGGTGGCCAAAGGAAACATCAGTTACATGACGGAAGCACTTAGATATAGCGCAAGAGTCGGTTATTTATTGCGCTTATCCGGAGGGGAACGATATTCCGGCGGATGTGATTGTATGCATGTATTCGATCTCCTTGTAATGTCAGCCGTATCAGACTTGAAAGCAATCAATGTTTTAACAAGTCAGTTTAAAGCTCCTTTCAAAAATGGGCATCCTGATACAGTGTTGCTATGCAATGCTGTTTATATGGCGCTAAATAAACACCCAGATCCAGATTTAACCTTAAAATCGATAGAAGGCTCTAAATCCACAAAGTTCTTTTTATCTATGTTTCGATGTTTAGCTGCAGTGAATAATTTCGATATGGATTCTTTTTTAACCAGCTTAAAGGAACTTTTGAAGGGAAATCGTCGACAGGATTTTCACTCGATAATGGATAAGGCTATTTGTATCGAAGCTCATGCAATGGTTAATTTATGGAATATTCGTCATAGTTCGAGACCAATTGATTTACCTACATTGGAGTTGCCTTGGGATACTGACTTCCATGAATTCGTATTGAATAAATCTGACGCATGCTTTACCGACTACATAGGAATACCGACATTACTTTGCACCTGGATTGAACTCATGCCAAGCGAGATTAATATTGATGATTTTCTTTCCGAATTAAATGAAAACCCGTTTAAAAAGCTATCCAGACGGATACGTATTAACCACCAGAAGGCTAAACTTAACAAGGCATTGCACCGGACGAGCCGGTGAATGCGGCGTTATGTGTAATACAAAAATAAGGAGAATATATGAATAAAAAATCAATTTTGTTGTTTGTTTTTGTTGGACTTTTATCTATCGGAAATGCAAATGCATGGGTTAGTGTAAGCGATGCTACAATAACTGAATTTATACAATTTAACGAAGGTATTGGACGGGACTACACAGTAATAAAGGTTACTGATAGCGCGAGTAATTCAATCTTATGCCATATTCCATATGCTGAGAAAAACTTATCATCACTTGTTCTTTCTTTGTATATGGCTAATAAGAAAGGAATCTATCATTGCTATGATGATACTATAGATATAGGTGGTTACATCACTCATAGATTACATAGAGTAATAGCAAGGTAACCGCACATAACCATCGCATCGTGTGGGACTGCACAACTGCTTCGCTTCGCTGTGCAGTTGACAGCCCCACATGCAAACGTTAGCTAATCAAAGGAGATTCAGATGATTCGATATTTGGGGATAATTGTGATTTTGATTGTCGCAGCAGGCTGCAATCATAATGATAATGAAAATGGCCTGTGTTCAAATCCCATTGAAGTAACAGGAACACCATCAACGGGATACATTATCATGGTCAAAGAAGTTAATGATCCTATTTTAATTGCGACGGAATATATAGAGACATATGGTGACAATATAAATGTATACACTACCAGTACTACCATTTTTGCGGCGGAAATGAGTGATGAAGTGTTATCTGTTGTTCAGTGTGACTCTAGAATTGAATCTATAGAATATGACGGTGTTGTAGGTATCAATTAGCTAACAAGTGACTCAAAACAGACTCGAGGCACCAAAGGCGGCGCGAGCCGCTTAGCCGAGCGTTAGCCACATAATGTCCATGTATAAAAACAAAGCATTTCTAACCGGAATCATCGCAGGGGGGCTACATTTTTTACTCTGTATATTTGTATTTTTCATGGTTCAAATTAGTAATGATGGTCAAGCTGGATTTGCATGGTTCTTTATGTTTGACCTTGATTATCCAACAGCGGAAATAGCTTTTAACCTATTGGGTCGAACTACTACGATGCTATATATAATTGATTGGTGGTGGAGTGTGTCTTATAACCAAGGCCCAAATATTCGAGCTTTATTACTTTTTGGTATTTTTGGTACATTACATTGGTTTTTAATTGGCTTTTCAATTTTCAAAATATTTAGTTTTCTAAAATCAAAGTTGTGGTTTAAGACGGGAGTTAAAAGTGGCTAACAATGGCCTGCATAGGTCTCGCGGCACTGTTCGTGCCGCTTCGGTGAGAGCTGTGGCGCTCGCCTCTGAGGCCGAGCGTTATGCAATAAAGGCATGAAACAAACTCTAATCATCATATCTCTGCTGTTTCAATTATCTTGCGGTTCAAGCTCGAAAAGTATTAGTGAAGTCGACATCAATGGAAGATGGACTGAGTGTAGAGAAATAAGCCCCGTCGATTTTGCTTTTACAGAAGTGAACTATAGTAATAGTACGGTCGAAAGTACTGTCTTTGGTAGCATGGATAATCAATGTATAAATATTGCTCCAGACCCTGTGTTTAGAACAAGCGCAACAGTGATATTAGAAAATCCACACCTAATCGGTTCAGGTTTAAAGGTATATGATTACACTTTGGTAAATGCAACAAGATGGGATAATCTAAGTAATACTATAAGGCCACAACCCAATTTTTATTCAATTCTTTATTTGGATGATAAAAAATTGTATTTTGGTAAATTAACAATAGAACTGGATGGGGTATCAGAAGAAAGACGCCCAGATGAAATTGAATTTTCAATCTTTCTTACCAGACAATAATGCACACATAATAAGCTCCAATGGAACCGCTCACTGCGTTCACTCTCCATTGAGCTTGGATCTAGGTTTCGAAGCGCACTGAAATGGAAATCAATCCAATAGCAATCTTACTGGCATCTTTCGGCATAAAGTCGGTTCAGCGTCCTTTGGTGTTCATAAGCATGTTGGTTTGCGGAGTGGCATTCACGCTTATGGGCGGGGCAATGTTTTACATGATAGTTACTGAACTTCCACATGAAGAAACAATTGAATGGTTGCCTGTTCTCGGTATTTTGGGGTTAACGGCATTTCTATTTCTTCTGGCATGGCTTAGTTTCCACTTCATGCTAAAAGCGTTGCGCCCAAACAACGCAAGTATGGAACTGAAATGAGGACAGAGGATTCTGAAAGAATGACCTATCAAGTTGATCAACTCGTTCGCCCGCTGCTCACTGGGACGTTCAACACTCCGCGCCAGCTTGCGCATGCCTCCGCCATTATCTGACGAGACTCGTGTTTAAACCTGGAGTCCGCAGTTGAACATGGACTTAAGGGAAATCCTGTCGTGACCGGCAAGGCGTCGTTCGCCATTAATGGCTATTCCCTTAACAAGGTAAAACCTGAGGGCCGGCTATCACATTTGAAATTCAAATAAATTCTTAAAATCTGGGACTTACATTTATCAAGGCTTCATGAATGACCTCTATCGCATGACCCAGCCGAAACCTACAACCTATCAGGAATAACCATGTTGGGTCGTGAGCAGTCATGGAAGGTCGGAATGTGAATGACTCCTTTTCCTGAAAGCAGACATTCGTATTGTGCGGTGAAACAGGATGGAATGTACCAGGAGAAGTCGTTACTGGTTGAGAATTTTTTTATGCTTCCTGACCCTGTTATTTTTTGAGGAAGGCAAACAGGGGTGGTTGAAAGATAGAGTAATTGCGAATAATTTCCATATACCTCAGACCCCTTTAGCTGATTATTTTATGTTTGTGACCTGGGTAGATAGTCGTAGGTAGTAGGGCGAAACAGGAAGGCGTCCTTTTATTAACCTTTCATTTTCAGGGTGAAATTTTATTAATTATGATTTAGATCAAAAAGAATATGAATTTTTTAATTATTCTCTCTTGGTTTGTCATTGTAAACGTGTAGATTAGATGAGCGAAGTATTTATAACGCGTATTCGGTATTGTGTATCTAGTAGGAAGCATTCATCCATTATTTACACATTTATTAAAAAATAACGAATCAGTAGAAATGGAGAACGGTTATGAGTAATTTGGACTTAGTAAAAGAGCTTAGATTTAAAAAGGACTGGGTATTTGATCCACCTCCTATGTTGATAGACAAAATAAGGGTTCAGGATTTAGCTCGTCTTGTAGTAGTACAGTTAAAGGCCCAGCAAACCATATTACAAGCTCAGGAGTCGGCACTAGCAGAAATGCAGGATATTTACAGCTCATATTTAAAATAATGAATTTTATCGTTAAATAAAATTTATGGGTGTAATAAACAGCAAATCTGAATCGAAAAAAACTGTAGTTCTTGTTGGTTACCAGGACCAGGGAAATCTTGGTCTTGGTTACCTCGCAGCAGTTCTACAGAATAACAGTTATACGGTTAAGATTATTGATTTTAAAATTGGTGATCAGGCTATATTAAATTTCATCAACCAATACAAACCAGTAGTCGTTGGTTTTTCTTTAATTTTTCAATATTTCCTACCTCAACTTAGTCGAATAATATCTTTATTACGAGCAAATAACATTAATTGTCATTTTACCGTAGGCGGTCACTATCCAAGCCTTCGTTATGAAGAAATCCTCACAGAAATACCTGATCTCGACAGCGTTGTTTTATTTGAAGGGGAATATACACTGCTAGAACTAGTCGGATATATTGCTAACGATGAAGATTGGAAACATACTCAGGGTATCGCTTATAGACATAATAAAAAATTTATCAAAACTGCTTTACGCCCATTACTGTCAAACCTTGATCAATTACCCTATCCCCATAGACCCTTTGATAATAAAAAAATTCTTGGCAAAGTTATGGTGCCGATTATTGCTACCCGAGGTTGTCATCACAACTGCTGCTTTTGTTCCATCAGAGAATTTTATGGAAATGCTAATGGACGTTTAATCAGGAGGCGGAGCCCTACTCTTGTTGTTAAGGAAATGAAAGCCTTATACCTGGAAAAAGGTGCCACTATATTTCTATTTCAGGATGATGATTTCCCTCTCACAGGAAAAGGTGGTAGACGTTGGATTTATGACTTTATTAACGCATTAGATAATAATCAACTATTAGGAAAAGTAATCTGGAAAATCAGTTGTCGAGTTGATGAGATTGATTTGAAGTTATTTTCAGATATGAAAGCAGCCGGACTTTATCTTGTATATCTGGGTATTGAATCTGGTACCGATGAAGGCTTAAAAGCATTAAATAAAGGTACTACGGTTGCCAATAACCTTAATGCAGTTGCTATGTTAAAAGAACTTGATCTTATGTTTGGGTATGGTTTCATGCTGTTTGACCCAGAAAGTACATTTGAGTCTGTGCTCCAGAATGCAAATTTTTTAAGGCAAATAGTAGGTGATGGCTCTGCCCCAGTGATTTTTTGCAAAATGTTACCTTATGCTGGAACGCCTATAGAAAAACAGTTGGCAGCCGATGGTCGACTTACTGGTAGTCTTGCGCAACCGGATTATGATTTTTTCTCACCCGAACTCAATGACTTTCACCACTATATTGAACATACTCTCGATGCATGGGTGCAAGGTAATGATTCAGTATCAAATCATTTAAATGCCGCCTGGCATGAGGTATCCGTTTTAAGAAGCTTATTCCCCGGGACAAAAGGATTGCGGTCGTATGAGTCTTTTTTGCGTAAAACAACAAAACTAATAAATGAAAGGATTCTTAACGAAATTGAAATCAGTGCAGAAAGTTTTATCCATGGTACTGAATTAAAGTCAGTACCAAATATTATGCGAAGAGAAGCTAGTCAACAGATTGAGAGCCTGCTTGAAAATAGAGACCAATTCATTTTTAAAAATCAAACATACCTACTTGAAAAATTAGCATGTGCATAATCCTGGAAAATTTATAATATATTCAGGGTTGTTAGGACATGCCCGGTTGATGTAGATAAATAATGAGAATTTAACCTTCATCTCCTCTGTGTCCTCACTTATCGCTAATCAAGATATTTAATGAAGCTCTCTGGATAGAATTTTATCGGCATCCAGCGATGCAATTGAGATATCCGATCTTTGCGGTATTTCGCCGCTCAGTTGCAGGACAAGATAACGCATGCAGCATACGCGTAAAAAAGAAGTAAAGTTGCCGAGGTCGTGGCCGGCATCGATAGATTCATGGTATAGCCGGGTAATCATTTGCGGAATATTCATCCCATCTCGCTGGGCAATCTCTTCCAGCGTAGTCCAGAAATAATTTTCCAGACGCACACTGGTGACCATACCATCGATACGTAGCGAGCGCGTGCTACTTACCCACAGATTACTATCCGCCTGTATGAATAATTTACACATGCTACCTCCTCTGATTCGGTTTTAATGGAATGGGCCTTACTCAGGGCCCATTCACTTTCTTATAGATTTAGTTTTCGTCCAGCAACTTCATAAACTGCGACAACCAGGCTGGATGCGCAGGCCATGCCGGAGCTGTTACCAGATTACCATCGGTGACAGCCGCGTCTATGTCAATTTCCGCATACGTACCGCCACTTTGCAACACCTCTGGCTTACAGGCAGGATAAGCGGAGCAATTCTTTCCCTTCAGAACACCTGCTGTAGCCAGTAGCTGGGCGCCGTGACAGATTGCGGCTACCGGTTTATTGGTATCAAAAAAATGTTTCACCATGGCAATCACTTCATCATTCAGGCGTAGATATTCCGGGGCTCGGCCACCTGGAATCACCAGTGCATCATAATCAGCCACGCTGATCTCATCAAAAGTCGCATTCAGGGCGAAGTTATGCCCGCGTTTTTCGGAGTAGGTTTGATCACCCTCAAAATCGTGGATAGCTGTGGCCACCGTATCACCCGCCTTTTTGCCCGGACATACCGCATGCACCTGATGCCCTACTGCCAACAGGGTCTGGAACGGCACCATGGTTTCGTAATCTTCGGTAAAATCGCCCGTTATCATTAGTATTTTCTTATTCATTAATATTCCTCCTCGGTTGTAAGCCTTAACCTTAGCAATAGCTTCTGTCTTAGTGGTATTAAGTAAATACTACACATCAACTTTTGATCAATGCCTGTTTTACCAAATTGTTTGTTAGATCATAGCAATTCAGTCGTCATTTTTTCTGGTTATTGTATGCCTACCTTCCGTAGTCTCAGCCCAGGAAATATCATCATTATTAGTTTTTTTAATCGGCTAACCTGTCCCGGATAATATTCAGCTATACTTTCACACCATGCTATACGAACTCGAAAACAAACTATGGGATATCCTAAAGCGCTATCCGTCAGGAGTCAGTGAATATAATTTACTGCGGCTGTTACAAAATGAACTTGAAGACGACTTTGGCCCCGATTTGTTTCGCGATGAACTGAAGATGTACCGGGCACATTTTCTATTATTTCACGCTCTGTATCGTCTGTCTGATTATCTGGTTGAACAAAGACAGGGCAAGCTGGATATCCATGTACTCAAAATAATCATCCTTCCTTCTGTAACGCCTGGCTCTACTGCGCTCTCTCAACCCGACCCATTGCGAGCGCATTATCTCAACCTGAATAACCTGAAGGACACCTCACTGGAAGATGTAAAAGCATTGCTGGGACAATTCTGGACTCGCTACCTTGCTAATGAAAAACAGGCTCAGGCTTTACAGATACTGGGATTAAGCATACCTGTGACTCAATCAGAGATAGAAGACCGTTACCGCAGGTTAGCCATGCAGCATCACCCGGATAAGGGTGGCGATTCGGAGGACTTCGTGTCGCTTCAGCAGGCCGTAGACACCTTAAGACAGTGCGGCTTTAGCGATTAACCAGTCAGAAAAATATCGCTTAGATGCTGTAGCCACAATTTTTCTGCCGCAGGATAATCTGGTGCTGAAATTACATTATGTACTGAGAAACTCGGTAATGGCTGCATACCAATATATCTGTTGGACTGATGCATAGCGATCAGGGCTTCATCTACACTACGCCCCTGATAAAACGCTGTCATATTGCCAAAGGTTGATTCAGGCGCATTCCAGGTTGTCGATAGCAGGTAGTGCTTGCCGTTCAGCAGGCCACCCGTGCCATAGGGCTCTTTACGTTCAAAGAACACATTACGTTCGTACACCTGATCAATATATTTTTTCATCGATGCCGGACAATGAAACCAGAAAACCGGAAATTGAAAAATCACAGTTTCAGCTCTTAAGAATTTTTCCTGCTCGATTTTTATATCATAGCCATCCGCTATATGAGTCACTTCAAGCTGATAGTGCGGAGTAAGTAAACTGATCGCAGCAGCTACCAGCGAACGATTAAAATATCCTTCTGAATTCCCCGCCTGTTCTGCACCACAGATGATGAGTATGTTTTTCATTTGAACCCTATAGTGTTAGATAACAATCGATATATTAATTAATTCGATGTTAAAAATCCTTAGTACCCGCAAACCTATAAGCCTGATTTCAGTTTCAATTAAGCTAACACTGTTAAGGTGCGATAAATAAAAACACATGATTTTTACTTAACATAGTTATCTAGGACCTCCCTGAAAAAATGACCACAACAACCCTGGCATTAATAATTTTTACAGTGATACTGGTACAACTGAGCCTGGTTATTTTAATTGGTATCTACCGCTCCAGGCAAAACCTGTTAAAAAGCTCTGCACAAGGTACAAAGTCCCGGACCACTACTAATACCACTACAGTGAATCCCCTCGTAACCTTAGCAACATCTTCTGATAACAGCTGGAAAGATTACCGGGAATTTAGTGTTCAACGTCGTGAATTTGAAGATAACGAACAAAGTATCTGCTCTTACTATCTGGTACCTGTTGATGGTAAACCATTACAGAGTTTCATACCCGGTCAATTTTTAACCTTCAAGCTACAAATAAATGATCCAGCCTCGAATGAATTAAAATCCGTTATTCGTTGCTACTCGCTTTCGGATGCTCCCCAGCCTGACTACTATCGGGTATCCATAAAACGCGTGTCTGCTCCAGCAGCACAGCCAGACCTTCCTGATGGCATAGCATCCAGCTTTTTCCACAATCATATCCAGCAAGGTAGTCAACTTCTGGTCAAGCCACCATTCGGTCATTTCCATATCATGCAGGACACCGCACTACCCATTGTGTTGATAGGTGGTGGTATCGGCATTACTCCCATGCTTAGCATCTTGAATACCCTGCTGCAACAGGCTAGCAATAGAGAAATATGGCTTTACTACGGAGTGCAAAACAGCGATAGCCATATCATGAAACAGCACTTCAGCACTTTAGCAGAAAGACATGCAAATTTTCATCTACATGTCTGTTACAGCAAGCCGAAAGACACAGACCAGCCTGAAATTGATTATCAGCATCAAGGTCGCATCGATATCCCGCTGTTGCGCAACACGCTCAAATTGATGCGTTATCAATTTTATATCTGTGGACCAGGCCCCATGATGCAAAGCATGGTGACAGGACTACATGACTGGGGAGTAGAAAGTGAGGATATTTACTATGAAGCTTTCGGTCCATCCTCGATTAGCAAAAAGGAAAAGACCCCGACACAGCAGGCCGAAATGTTACCCGCCAACATCACCTTCTGTAAATCCGGCAAAAGCATAAGCTGGGATTCTTCATACGACTCGCTGCTGGAGTTTGCCGAAGACAATCACATTGAAATAGAGTCTGGTTGTCGCAGCGGCAGCTGTGGAAGCTGCCAGACCCCAGTAAAATCAGGTGACCTGGATTTAATGCAGGAGCCTGATTTTGATATTCCTCCCGGTCACTGCCTGATGTGTATATCCACACCCAGAGGCAACCTGACATTAGACGCATAATAGAGCTATGGAACGATCGTTAGTACGCAAAGAAATCATGCCTTTCCTGATAATGTTTGGCTCACTCATACTGGCCACCATCATCACCGATGCCTTATTGCATTTACTCGACATGACATGGGTTGGTCGATGGTTGGGTATTCCCGGCACATTGTTGATTTTGCTTTCGTTCTTTTACTCCCTGCGTAAACGCAAAATGATCAATTTTGGTAAACCCAAAACCCTTCTTTTTTTGCATGAAACACTCACCTGGACAGGTTCGTTGTTTATTCTGGTGCATGCAGGTATCCATATTTATGACATACTACCCTGGCTCGCCATACTTGCCATGCTGATCAATATCATCAGTGGCCTCACTGGCAAATATCTACTGGATAGGTCGCGTCGACATATCGCTGACAAAAAGCAATACTACGCCGAACAGGGATTGTCTGAAGAAGAAATCGAAA
Organism: Gammaproteobacteria bacterium; assembly: GCA_050292965.1. Taxonomy (GTDB): domain Bacteria; phylum Pseudomonadota; class Gammaproteobacteria; genus JACNJF01. The sequence goes on from JBNKMF010000112.1 coordinate 10,666, forward strand.
AGAATTTATTCTGGGATGCAAGCACCTTTGATCTAATGAAAAAATGGCGCATTATCCATCTGCCGATCACATTGGCGTTTGGAGTACTTGCCTTAGTTCACATCATTAGCATCCTGATGTTCTGGGAATGGAGATAACGATGAAAAAGAACATTCCATTGTTAATCGTAGCGGCAAATCTCATTTTACTGATTTCACTGACACTATGGGTTCCAGAACTGATGATCTCACCAGGCAAAACCCTCGATGCCCACGCTGAGATATCAACCGATTGCTTTGCCTGTCACACAGTTTTTATAGGAAGCCCTTCCGAGAAATGTATCACCTGTCATCTGGTTGAGGAAATCGGCCTGAAAACCACTAAAGGATTAGCCATAGCTAAAGAAAACAAAAACGTTGCCTTCCATCAACAACTCATAGAAGAAGACTGTACAAGCTGCCATAGCGACCATAACGGCGTTAAAGCCTTCAGGCCAATCAGCCAGTTTTCACATGAGCTACTTGAACCTGAGTTACGGGAACAATGCGATAGCTGCCATCAAAACCCCGATGACAGGTTGCATAAAAAGATTAGCGGAAACTGCATACAGTGCCATAGTCAGGATAACTGGACACCAGCAACCTTCGATCATGACGAATACTTCCGATTCGATCACCATCATGATACTGAATGCGAAACCTGTCATATGCAAAACGATTACAGTGAATATACCTGTTACGGCTGTCATGAGCATTCACGCTCAAAAATCCGCGAAGAACATTATGAAGAAGGCATACGGGATTATGAAAACTGCGCCGAGTGTCATCGTAGCGGTGATGAGGATGAAGCAAAACGCATATGGCGTTCAAAACGCTCAGGCAACTACCGTTCAAATACTATCAATTCACAATATTATGAATATAGAAAACATCATCATGACGATGATGATTGAAGCATCTGTACAGACAGCAAACCGGCTGATCCCAGGTTTCTGTATTTCCTGTTTATAGCATACTGCTATTAAACACTAACTTCATGCTGGTGCGATGCTGTCTCTGCTGTTTGCTTATTCAGGGTCAAAAATTTCAACCTGGTTTCATCCAGGTTAGGGGTGTGACCTAGATCCTGGCGCATTTTTTTAATCAGTTGCTGATACTGTGAGGATTGCGAGTTCTCGCTCTCGTGGTTCAGGATTGACTGATCGAGCTTCCTATAACATTCAATCACTGCACTACCTGCAACTACATTCAGTTCGGCGGCTTTAGCCTGTAGTTTATGCAAGGCTTGCTGTTGCTCAGCTTTTATTCCATCTTGCAGAGCAGAAAAATAAGTCTCATAAACTTCAACAATAGTTTTATAAAGAGCTATTTTTGCTTCCGATAACTGAGCTTTTAATTTGCTCTGAGCGGCTGATTTTAAGGCCCCTGCAATGATCAGACACCCCAATAGAAATACCGTGAACGAAGATAACAGTATTAAACGCAACGTGGAATCCATGCTATCAAACAGTTGCCAGATGTAGACTAGAGCTAGATAGCCTCCATAAAACACAGAAGCAATGGCTGATAAAACAATTACTACTACGATAAAGGTCATTAATGATTTCATTTTTCTACTCCATATCAAGTTATTACAAACTATACTTACTCGGCTGCGGCTAACGTCTCCACCAGGGAGGTTGGGAGTTGGGTCGAGCCGGTCTGGTGCCTGGTTGAGACCTATGTGTCTCTATTGGGCCTGAGTACCCGGTATCCTGCCCAGGTTGCTGATTTTCCGCGCCAAATCCAAACCACGACCTTCTATGCTCTTCGACTGTTGGATCAGTTTGAGTTTGCTGTCGTGGCACCTGGTATCTTGACCTTATGGTAACTCTGCGACGCAGGTTAGAGGGTCTACCATTTGCAGCGTACGGGTAGGCTTCGCAGTCAAAATCTGCGTTAACATAATTTTGCGGATCTTTAGCAGTTCGATTAGCGATGTGCACTGAATGATTAGTCACATTCACCCTGTAGTACACCCAATACCGATTTGTATTAACCCACTGCTTAACCTGTCTTTCCATTCTGTTTGAATGATCTCTATTCGCCTGATCAGTAATGGGAAACAAGTTCTCATCTTCAGCGGGCCCGCCAATATCATGATTAAGCAGATGCCCAGCAACAAACTTGTTCTGTGTTCCACTTGCTCTGGTGACAAGCATACCCATGATATCTGAAATCCCCCTACCACCGGTCTGATATCCCTGAGGGTGATTTGGCCTTAGATAACGGGCCGTCATATTGGTCGAGCCTATGGTCACTCCCTGCGTTCGATAGATAGGACCAAAAGTTATATCCTGTGTTGCTCCGAAAGGTGCTTGGTGACTGGTTTCCCCACCCAGCATGTATCGTCCCCACCAGTTCGGACGCGAAACAGTAGCAATCGGATTTCGATGTATTCTAACTTGCATGTTTGGAGTTCCGACATTCTCGAGGGTAAGTGACCTGAGATTAAATTGCCGTTGAATTCTCGGAAATTGTGCTTGTGCTTCATCAAGTGTCTGCGAGTTTGTCATCGCCTGATCAACAGCAGCTTCTGCACCTTGCAACTCCTGATTGACCTCCTCACTTGCACCAGCAGCAGAATCTCCGCCCCCTCGCCTGAACATATTCATAAACGAGGTCCCCATACTCACCGCCCGGTCCACCAGCCAGGTCAACGCACGATCAACCAGACCTCTCACCGTTTCTATCATTTCACCAATGCGCCGTCCGATACCACTGAGTCCAACCTGATTGGCAAGAAAACCAATAGCAATCGGCATCGCCTGGCCTAGTGAGTTCTCAAGAAAATTGGCTGCTATGGTGACGTTACCACGTGCAATTTCTGCCACTCCCACGACAAAGGAGTTTACAATCTCGAGCATTTCACGCAGGTAGCGGATAAAGGATTGCACGGCGTTATAAAAAGCGATAAAACCATTCACTACAGCCATAATGCCAGTCGGATCCAGCATGCTTAACAATCGCACTGTTATGCGTTCAACAATGCGCGTCATCACCCAGTTGCGCACCGCTTCCAGCACCGTACTCCACAGATTACTTAACCGCTCCTGTATGTATTCCCAGATCGCAATTGGACCACGCGTGGCAACATCCTTAACAAAGGTCCAGATGCCAGTCAGTCGATCGATCATGCCGCGAATACGTGCTACACGTTCTTCGCCGATACGTTCGGCCAGTTTTTGCCAGATTCGCTCTACCGTAATGCCCAGCACTTCCAGCACAAAACCAAGTATTGAACGAAAGCTTAGATCCGTTGGTGGATTAATATTGGCATCGCGTAATTCTCCGAATAACCAGCCGGTTAACCCATTCAGCAGATGACGCAGGATATTGCCAAAGAATTGCTGGAACCCTGTCTTCACCGCCAGCAATAAATTCTTCAAAAAGCCGATAGGATCGCGCTTGATATCATCCATTGCCTGTAATGCTCGCGCGATAATGTTACGGATCAGACCGATAGGAAAATTCATTACTTCCATGATGACTTCGATCACAACCTTGATAATCTCACCAACAAAATTAATCAGACGCAGGATTGGCCCCGCAAAAATTGCCATCAATCTGGCAAAGGCTTCAAACGGTGCCGCCAGATCTGCCAGTGAAAAACTGTTCCAGGCGCGCGTAAACAATCCACGAATATACTCCCAGGTAAAATTCAACATCGCCATCGCTGCTTCAACGCGCGCAGTCATACGT
>JBNKMF010000113.1:0-13927 GCA_050292965.1 Gammaproteobacteria bacterium
TATATTATTGACCTTCCAGATAACTACGATAAGAACAAACCCTACCGCCTGATCTTTGCCTGGCACTGGCTGGGTGGCAATGCCGGTGCTGTAGCAGGTGGCGGATACTACGGATTGAGAGACCAGGCGCGTAGTGAAGTGATACTTGTCTCACCAGACAGATATAATGTAAACGGTCAGGACGAGAGAGGTTGGACCAATGTGAATGGTCGTGATATGAAGTTTCTCAGCGCTATGCTGGATGAGATCAAAGGCTCATTGTGTGTTGACAACGACCGTGTGTTTTCAACTGGCTGGAGTTTTGGTGGCATGATGTCGCTTGCTGTTGGACGCGAGTTTGCTGGGACCTTTCGAGCTATTGCGCCAATGTCAGGCGCACTCTTTACGCCATTCAATGATAATAATAGCACTCCCACTGCCGCCTGGATTGCCCACGGAAGGTACGATGACTTTGTCACCTTCAACACGGTTGGTATCGCAGCGAGGGACTATTACCTCAAAGCTAACCATTGCTCGAATAACACAGTCACGTACGCCCCTACTCCCTGGTGCGTGGAGTATCAAGGCTGTGACGAAGGAGCACCAGTGATCTGGTGCGTCCACAATGGGGGGCACGTAGCGCCTGACAATTCGGGTGTGGATCTCTGGAAATTCTTCAAAGAGTTTTAGCGTGGCGCTTGCATTCCGCGAACGTAAATACAACTGCTCAATAGGGTGGGGCTGTTCCCCACCCTCCTGGACATAGAGTGGGTCTGTGGCATGAATGCGTGCTTGGCACGCGTCTAGGATAATGCACTCACTGTTATAACTGACAAGGCTATTTTAGTGACCCTGATATAAAGGAAGACCTGGATGACGGTATGACGCCTCTGGTTCCGAAAGAGGATTAAACATATAGAAAATATTTCTTAGGCATTATGCCTTGCTGAGCATGTAAACTAAAATCACAAGGCACGAAAAGTTCTGGTCAACGAAGAATTTCGTGCTGGGAGCATCAAGATAGCATTGACCAGATGAATTAGTTAATGGAAACCCAACCTGATAGTATGTTGATCAGAAAGCAAACTGTTGAACATCCCTTTGGAACAATGAAGCCCTGAATGGGGGCGACACATTTTTTAACGAGACGATTCAAAAATGTGAGTACTGTAATGGACCTGCATGTTCTGGCCTACAATTATAAAACGAATGATGTTGATATTTGGAGAGATTGAATTGGTTGCAGCAATGGCAGATATATGAGAAAGGATGGCTCATAGTTATAATGGCCATAAAATACGAAGATAAACGCCTAATTTCCTCTGTGTAAGCCTCTAAATTTTTATATTCATACTCGTTGGAGCTAAATATTATTGAGGCTTAAAGCTGATGCCAGAAAGCATGGTGCGCCAATAGCAACGGGCAACACGTTAAGCCAAACTTATTCGCGGATTATGAACTGGCAGTTTATGAAAATTGAATTCGATGCTTAGATTTGGTTGTTTTGAAAGTTGCGATGTAACAAAGGCATCACGGGATGGGCCTGAGTAACTCCAGGTGTTATAGAATTATTGTTACATCAAGTTTGATGGGAATAGTTGGAACTAAAGATATAGGGAGGTTGCAGCATCATCAGTAGTTGAATGATAAGCCTGCGCTAAATCAGATTCAGGATATCAACTAGACTAAAAGGTCAGGCAGTAGGAAGCAAAGTCTTTGTTGAAGAAGTACATTTTTTTACTGGGTAGTAAAGCCAGAAACAGGAAAACATGCTGTTTTGGGATGAAAATTAAGTAAAAAGAGTAGCTTATTTAGATTCGCCCCGGCATTGGAGGGCACTTCAACTGAAGGTAATACTGTCATTTACAGAACGCTTTTCAAAGGTTCTTTTATGCCAGCTTCGGTTATATCGTTAACATATAAGGTGGAACTATTCGTCCTGTTTCTCAGGCTCTGTAGTGCCTCCGAAGTTTTCTATACAGATACTTATACACTGTTCCTTTTCTTCGTTATCTTCTATACCTGATAAACTGGCTGACTCGCTACAGTACCCCTGTATATCGGTCTCCGGGTCAGACATATCAAACGCATAAGAAGTAGAGATTATTGCACTTAACATAAGCACTGATAGATATAGTGAAAATTTAATCATTGGCTGAAACAACAGTAAAGATTTTGATTTGAACAGTGGGTTTAATCCCAGTCATAAAGTTCATCGCGAATATTGCGCTCCAATTCTCTTTTCTCTCTGAGTTTATCAAGTTTGCGACGTGTCTCATCTCGTTCTTTTGGAGAATGTCGTCTGTGTTGAATTTTCTCCGAATAATCAAACATTTCATCACTTTCTTCTGGATCAAAACTATCGATTCGATTATTAATTCTAGGCATTACTGGTCTCGTATTTAATTGATTGAATATAAATTGATGTTGCTCATGCAGAGTAATATTTACCAACCAATCTACCCTGTAAAGAAAAAAATATTGATCGTTATGATCATAAATATTGATCGATATCCGGTATCTTTCCCTCCATTACTTTAGGGGTTATGGTCCTGAGTAATTCTTCTAGTTGATGGGCTTTGCGATAAATGAAATAGATCTGACGTTGAAAAACCGGAGCAGAATCAACGATATGGATTTTTCTCTGTTCAAGTAGTTCTGTAATCTGAGGTCGAGCGAGATAACACATACCTCCAGTTTGCAGCAAATGGTCTATTGCCATAGCAGAAAAATTAAAACTTAAGGTAGGTGAAAGGATCTCTCCGAGATATTGCTGGTGAAGATCTGAAAAACTGATACCCCAGTCCACGTAACTGTAGGGGATAGACTGGACGTTTTTCAGATCAGCTGGCTGACTGCTAACCAGAACCAGCTCCAGAGTATCCACTTCCTCCGCCAATATTGCATTATTATAAGGGGGGTCAAATACGAATGCAGCATCAAGACTTTCTGAAATCACGGCTTCATTCAATAAAGGTCCCGTTGCAGCCTGAATCTGGAATAACAGTTCAGGGTGTTGCTCACGACATTGAATTATCCACGGATGAAAAAGTACCGACCATAAATCGAAAACTGTTCCTATCCTTAAAAGTTGTTGCTTGTCTTCACTGACCAGATTAATTTCGTTTTTGGTTTGTTCCCACTGCTTAATAATCTGCTCTGCACTCAGTGCCAACCGTCTGCCTGCGGCGGTTAATTCAATGTGGTTGCGTTTACGTTCAAATAATATGCTGCCGAGTGTTTCTTCCAGTAATTTTATTCGGGCACTAACTGCTGACTGGGTCAGACATACTCTATCAGCAGCCTTGCCAAAATGTTTCAAACTGGCAACGGCCAGGAATGTCTTAAGTAGGTGAATATTCATTTCAGATATAAATAAAACATATAATCAAAACTGTTAAGTACACCTGCCACAAATATTTTGTCAGTAGATAAATTTATGTGGAGATGCTAAATGAAATCATATTTCGAGATGGCTTCGTTCGTTTCTTTTTAATCATGGTTTTGCCTTTGAATAGTGTCGTCGCACAACAGGATGTCGAAGAAGTTTGTATCAATAAGGTGCAAGAAAAAATAAAGCTGTCAGATGAAAAGTTTGAAGACTTTATCCTGAAATGTGTTGAGCAGTCCACAGACAAAAATCACTAATCTCCTTGCTGTGATTTATGTTGTTTCAGACTGCTATCTCAAGCAAATTCTGGTTTGTTGTGATGGATGACTGGCTATTTTTCTGGCTGTTTTTCTCCATGCATTTGCGAAATAACAGCATCCATGCTGAAAACCCAGCAGGTGAATCCCGTTACGAGCTGAATTGCACGTTTGGGGTAGCGTATCTCCACCTTGCCTATAGGGATATAGGTAAGGGGCGCGAGCAGGACGCGGAAGCCTTGCCTATAGGGATATAGGTAAGGGGCGCGAGCAGGACGCGGTAGTCCTGTATCTTCGTGGAGAAGCTCGCTATTGCGCGTCGTCATGCCTTGATCTACACCACCGCAAACGCACTACAACTCATCCAATTGCGGATTCCAGGTTGAAATCTCAGGGTTAGCAGCTCAAACTTATGTGACCACAGTATAAAAATATGAAATTGAACTATCTTCAAGCTCGTATTATGAAGAGTGGTGTCATAAAATAGCGGTTTATTTCAAAGTATTACTAGTCTGAATCAATTGTTTTCAGGTTTCTATATTTCAAATTGTAGTCAAGGAGTTTAACTACATGTTTTTTGCATCATTGTTTTCACGAAAAATCAAAAAATCCAGCCCTTTTATTGAGAGGAGAAAGTTAGCACAGGATCGACGTGAGCCATCTGATCGACGATCATCAGTAAAACCTAATTTTTCTGGAATATCGCGTCGATTCATATGTGTTGATCGGAGAACTTCAGTAAAGGATCGCCGTTATACAAGCTAATAAGTAGATATTGTTTCAGCTATGTGAAAAAACTGGGGGCTCTACTGTCGACCTTTTAAGGTTATTAAATCAATGGATTATATTGTGCAATTTGGTTCCTGTTATTCGATCAATAATAAATAAAGGCGTTTAAAATTAAATGGATATTAAATCTAGCATCAGGCCGCTCATTCTTCTTCTCAGCAGCTTTGTTTTAATTTCATGTAACAGTGAAGAAACCTCACCAGCATTATCTGGTGATCTTTCTTCAAATCCTGCTCCTACTCCTGTTCCGGCAGTTATTTCAACATCTGTTAACAACATTGTAATGACGGTTTCCCCTCCTGTTTTGCAACCTGTTACCGGTGTTGTAATGACTGTTTATACTCCTGTTCCTCTACCTGTTGACAACTCACTAATCAAAACAGGTTATCTACTTGATAGTGCAGTACAGGGAATCAAATATATGACTTCGGATGGTAGCCAGAACAGGACTAATGCAGATGGGGCTTTTTCCTATTTTTCAGGTGACCTTATCGAGTTTAGTATCGGAGATATTGTTATTGGAAACTATCAAACAACTGCTGTTCCTCCAGGCGCTATATATATTGAGGGTTCAGATATCAGAGTTACACCAGTGTCTCTGATAGCTGATGCAGTAGACAGCGATGACCATCGAGTTATCAACTTATTAATATTTTTACAGACATTAGATGATGATGGTAATCCTGATAATGGGATTTATATAACTGACAGCATACATGCTGCAGCAACAGGTAAAACCATGGATTTTACTCTACCAGTCAATGAGTTTATCAGCGGAGAATTCGCAGATCTGGTAGAAACACTGAATAATGAGGGTGCTTTTTCAGATCAATACCCCAGGAATATTCGTAGTGAAATCGATGCTCTGCGCCATTTTGGAGATTTAAATATTTATTCCCCCCTAAATATTGAACAACCTACTATCAGCTATAGTTCGTGGTGGAATGAAACTGGAAATTGTTCGGGTATCGGGGAGTCGTCAATAAAAATTAAAAATAAAAGTATTACGTTCTGCCCGAATATTAACGGGCTAGATGGTTGCTATCAGGGGGTTATTCGGGAAAATGGAAATATTCAGTTACCCCAGATGCAGAAAGATTATTACTGTAACTTACAGAATTCCGATACGGAGTGGTATAACGCCAATTGTGCAGGTGCTGAATTCAATATTTTAAAGGCTAACCTCAAATATATTGATGGAGAAATAAGCGGTACCTACGAGGCATCCTGTAGTACAGCCAGCAATAACTCATTGCAAACATTGACTGCTAATTTTCTCAAAATAAAAGCGGTTGGTGGGGCTATCGATTATAATTATGCTTATGACGCATTAAATAATCTTACTAATAGCATAGACAGTATTATTCAAAAAGGACATTGCACTGCAGATGCTGATTGTAAAACACTAACCTTAGCAGGCAGTCATTATTGCAGTTTACCAGTTTATAAAGCCTACGCAGCTGATTCAGTAGATATGACTCAGCTTCTTTTAAATAAATATATTTATACTGAATTGAAAGATGAGGCGGAATATACACCGGGTAGTGGGTTTTCGATATGTTATATACCACAAACCCCATCTTCGACCTGTGTCGAGAATCTTTGCGTGCTTCCAGACCAATAAAAAACAGGTGGGGTACCTTTATTTATAAATGCTAAGAGAATCTCTGCTCGCAAGCGTCGCTTAGTTGCTTGGAGGTAGACATTGTACTTCTGGTAAAATCATGAGAAGATTTTGCGACACGATATAGTGTATGTGCAAGCCACACACTTAACTGTAAGGCACACATTTAATCCAGTTTTCTAACCGTTCGTAACGAAAAGGAGGGAAAGATGGACCATACAACTATTCATCCGCTGTGCGCAAGTCAAGTACATCATGTCGATCTACATCTATGGCGCGGAGCACCAAAAAACCTGGACGAGACTCGTCCTGTCCAGATACTCGTAAATCATGGCTATGTGGTTGGTTTCTGTCCTGATCGCCTTCAGCCAGCCTGGTCTGCATATCGTGTCGCCCACGCTGATGACGATGTCGATTACGACCGTCTATTAATGTACTATGATGACTTGAGGCTCGACGAAGAGCATCGAATCGGCCATAAAACATTTGGAAAGATTGCTGGAACTCAACTCAATGTTGGGCACATGACACCCAACGAGGTTATCAATCGGCAGTTCGGACGTCTTGCGCAGATGGAGACGTTTCTAATGTCGAATATGAGTCCTCAATATGCCTCACTCAATAGCGGCGTGTGGCTGAAACTCGAAACTGCGATTCGTGAGATCAAAGATGAGCCTGGAAAGGATCATGTATGGGCAATCGTAGGGCCGGTGTTTGGCGAGGAGCCAGCGTCGGTCTACCGTGGGCGCGGCAAATACCTCCCCATTCCAGACAAGTACTTTTGCGTCATCGTCGATCCGCACCACTATCCCTATGACACACCATCAAAAGTCCAGATTGATTGCTTCATCATCCCACAGGATGCACCACGCAATTCCAGTCCGGCTGACTACCCAGCGACTCTGGAAGAGGTGGAGGCCGCTACCAGGCTGAGGTTTTTTGGTTCCTGGGGCAGGGACTTACCGCTCGGTTTGGCAGAGCAGGAAGAGCCGTGTTACGAGAGCCGCTTGATGCAACTGCTGCAGCAGAAAAGAGTGGACTCTGAGAGTCAGGGAATCGAGAAGGCACGTAGTGAAGCCAAAACTATTGATGAACTCATCGAAGTGTTAAAGTCAGAAGCGGCTCAGATACAGATCCAGGGGTGCGCACTGAGCGATGACGAATTAGCTCAACTGCAGACAATTCAGCACACCATTTCATGGCTGATCCAGGCCCGTGATCTTTTGAACAAACCAAAGAAGCCTAAGAAGCCTGTAGCATACACAAACTTGATTACTTACAAGGTTGCTAATGATATGGGAGGTAAGCTAAAAAAAGGGGCTCGAATGGCTTGCAGCTTCTGGAACCGGTTCGTACAACCGAAATACTCGATAGTCATTCGACTCGGAACGTTCACTCAGAGCAGCAACACAATTGCCCGGGCCTACAAGCCCTACTCGCGAGATGGAGTCCGATACGGACGAGTGGAGTTCAACACGAAATACCTTGGGCGGTTCACAGAGAATGAAATCGCCGGAACTATCATACATGAGATTGGCCACTCACTCGGTATTGGCTGGGAAGAGTGGGATAATCTATTCGATCATGAGACAGGTAAGTTTAAGCCTGCCGCTGTGCTTCGCTTACAAAAACTCGAACAGATGGAGGTAGAACTGGATGGAGGTTCCGGCACTGCCTTCGCACATTGGGATGAAAGCAGGTTCGATAAGGAGCTGATGACTGGGTATCAGGATCATGGTGAGTACGTACTCCCGGTAACCATCGAACTCATGAAACTCCTTGGTCATACCGTATCTGAGCAATTAGATGATATGACAGAGCTGGATGAACTGCTACAGGATGCAGCAAGTGTTGTGTTTTCTCGTCAAGATGAGGTTCGAAGTATCGATCTTGAGCATCTCGAAGATACCGATTTGTTCGAGAACATTCCCCATGTGCCAATTTAGTTAGTCATTTGGGGTAAGAAATATCGTTTGATCAATACCTGTGTAATGGGGCCAGGTTATATGAAAGTGCCATACATTTGTTTCAGGGGATGCAAATGTCGTCAATCTCCGCGCTAATTATAATAATCAGCAGCCATAACATTCATGGAAATGCTCATTAAAAATACAGCAATTAATGCTTCCTGAGAGCAAGCTACCCTGCGTACCAGGGGTATAGTCCAGGCTTGATCTGGAACTCTGGAAGTTTAGATAAGTAATTGTTCCAAAAGTGTTTTTCCCTTTCACTCTGATTCATTGACAACTCCTTTGCCAGTCGCTTAGTATGACGGATTTGAAAGAAAGGATTCTGAACTAGAAGGAATCCGCCTAGTTCCTACTATATCGGATTCCTTCTAGTAAACTGTTATGCGCAAGTAAATTTCATGTCCTATCAAATAATGCCAATCGAATTTGAAGGCGCATCACCCAGTATTAACCAAATTAAAAAAGGGCTAAGTGATTATTGTGAGGAAGTCATTGTCCTGGAAGCAGAGGAGCTTATAGATCAGTACCAGGTATATTTCGAATGCAAGCCTGACGAAAAACTAAACTTTGATATAAAAAGTAGTACTGCCACAATATCAGGCGACGCAGGGTCAGCTCCTGCATTATGCAGTGTTCTTTACGCAGTATTGATTAAACTAGATGGTAAACCTTTACCAAATATTGAGCCAATACCACTTCCTTTAACAAGAGAAGCGATAGAATCTATAAATAGCACTACCAGAAAAGAGTTGAAAAAATATGGAGTTATTGGCTGTTCATATATCGCAATATTATTTATTTTTTTTGTACTGGTAATTGGTCTGTTACTATTTTGGCTACTATAACCGCATAACAATCGCATACACATGGAAAAATTTAAGCTACTCTACTATGTTTCGCAGCTTAAATTTCTCAGTGATGCGGGCCGTTATACGCTACTTCAAATAGGGAGAATTTATAGCTTCATCGGTTGAAGGTCTCTCCGTAGCTGAGGCTGTGAATATTAAGATGGAGTATGAAACACAAGTAAAGCAGTGGGATAATGCATTTGATTTGTCCTCTGTAACTATTACTTCATTTATTAAAAGAGCTACTGAAACAGATTACGGAATATTTGTTTTTCACCCCGATGAAACCATAATTAGGGGGTAATGAATACAGCACCGTAAGAGACAACGTACTCTTTGAGCTAGGATTGTTTATTGGATCTCCAGGAATCGAAAAATGTTTTGTGCTAATTCCAAAGTCAAAAGAAAGTGAATTTCGATTGCCCACTGATCTCGTAGGGGTAACTACGACCTCCTACGATGACCAACTTGATGACAAGGTAGACGCGGTTGCGACGAGTTGTACCAAAATAAAGCAAGCAATAGGTAAACTGAATAAAGTAGAGAAAGAACCTGTTAGTGACTCTCAGGCCGACATCCTTAAGAAGCAGTTGAGCGATATGCAATCGCCAATTTGGATGCATAATCATGAAGTCCAAAGAGCCAAAGAAGAGTCTGCGACTCTTTTAGGCTCAATTAAGAGTTACTTTAATGCTGTTGCAAAACCTGCGACTGAAGCTGAAATTGTTGCTTGGGAAAAGGGTGCGGAAAAAAGCTTTCTGAAGGAAATTAAAATCCGAAGGCATGGCGCTTTTTATATAGACAAGGAAATAGTCGTCCCACCTTTATTTGGTGCAGGTTCAATATCCTAATTGTTGCTGAGGGAGTTCGTATTTATGGTGCATTAAGAAATAGTCATAATTCTATATATTACATGGATGGGTTTAGAACCGATGCCCGCGTATGACAAAATAAGGATAGGTCGCGCGTAGCCTGCCCTTGGGTGCAAGCCCGGTAGTGGACATTATATATAGTAAATAGCTTGAGCTGGGTTTGTTTATTTGTAAGGTACTCTCATTAACTCCATTCGAGATAGTTACAGTAATAGGCTAACGATTACCTTCATTGATAATATCATCCTGTAGAGAAGTCATAAACGACTCAGGATGACTTCGCATAATTTTTAGATACTTTTTACCAGCTTCAGATTAAGGCTCACGATGGTGAGCTTGACGTATGAATAATAGTCATTTCGGTCGGATTTGCGTGGACAGCTCTTGCCTGTCAATCGAAAAGGCCGATGCATACCAGCGCTGCAATAGTGGTATTTCAGTGCTGCGCATTTCATCAAATACAGGGCTTGCTCAAAATACGATTAAGAATAAGAAAACGGGTTTCATTAAAAAACCTCCCCTCAAGCCTTCCCGCGACAAGCATGACGCGGGGGCTGAAATGGTGGGTGCGGCACTATCGCACAAGCGCCGCCGACAAACTCTACTCAGGAATAGAAATCGAGCCATTTAGGACAATATCCTGATTGGCATCAGCGATAGGATCTCCTGTCGATGGGTCGAAAAGTACAAGTTGTGCGTCAGAAAATTGGAATGTTGATCCGTCAAATGTGATATTTGCCTGTCCCGTCACGATGTCATTATATTCAACCGTTTGAGCTGACCATCGCTGACGCTGAATCGCCACGTTGGTCGGCTCAGCGTACACGACGAAAATCACTTTGTTGGTGTCTCCTTCAACCTGAATGCTAATGATTTGATCTGGCGTTCCCAAAGGCCCATTTGAGAAGATATATATTCCAGGATGGCTTGAGGTTGCCGGAACTGATGAGAACGTATCAGGTGTAAATGATAGGGATTTCAGCAGGGATTGTCCTTCTCCGCTCAAAGCCAATGCCCCCGGCACAGGATCGTTGCCCGGATCTGTATTCCCGCCCCCATTATTATTTAATGCCTCGAGTGTTGCGCTTAAATGTGCCTCGGCGCTGGCGGCATCAATCAATGTGCGCGCTCCGGCGCTGGTTACTGCTGTGAGAGTGCTCACCACCGTTTGCACATTCCCGTTATCCGTAAACAAATCGAGTAATACTTCAAAGTTGATCGTCAGGTTCACGGCCAAATCCCGTACAGATTCAGTGATCAAAATCCCGTTAGAAGGATCTCCATCATCATCGAGTGTTTGCAATAAACGGGCAATGTTGGTCACCGCTGGATCACTGGCATCACTTGCCCCGTCGATCAGCTCTACCGGTGTTAACGTATCCGCACCATTAGCCGTGCCGATCAAAATGTCTCCGATTGTAAAGGTGACGCTTTGGCCTGTTTCATACTCGAATGTACCCGCACTATCCGTAAAGCCTGACAACGCGCCGGAGCTGTAGCCCAGCCCCTCAACTGCACTATCAAGAAACACTCCAGTCTGTGTTTGCGGGGTTTCATCGGAGGATGACCCACCACCGCCACAGGCGGTTAGAGTCATTATCAGGCTCAGGAAAAAGGGATAAGATATTGTGTTTCTTATTATCATTACTACGTTCTCCGTATATGCTCTTGAGGTAGGCTTTATACGTGTTTAAAGCTCAATTGATAAAAGTGCGGGATTATAGGTTTTTGAGGTGACAGCTCGTACCTCCCATATGAGAAGGGGACAGGAATTTGCGCGCATCTTAAAACCTGTTAGGAATAAAAAAGGAACCTTTTCTTCCCGCATGGCTAGCGTCATGAACAAGCACAACGCACACCCTTTAACCCCTTGAGTTTTAAGCGCGTTTTAAAAACTTCACACCCCACAAAAACCTTATGGAAATGCTAACAAAAAGGTTCATTCTTGTCTAATGGGGCCTTAAACGGGGTCGGAACCAAATAAGCTTATTGTTTACATGGGTATTTAATTCCAAAACAGCAGATTATAAAGGCTTAAACCGCCCAGTTGACAATCAAAATAGTCCCGGTAACGCTTGTCACCCATTAGGAAAATTGTCAAGCGAAGGCACAAAAAAATCCTCCCGATATATGGGGTTGTTATAATCATCGATACATTTAAATCAGAGCACACGTCTTTTCAAAGTATTGGGGTCGTAGTAAATGCGCACCAGTCACCCATCAGGATCATGAATTAATAAGATATCCACACTTTGAAAATGAAAAAGCTAACTATAGAATACAATCGATTTAAATTATTTAATAGAGAAATTATTTGAACTTATTTCTAACTGAAGAATAAAAAGGTAGTAAAGGTGCCTAAGACAATTTTAAGGCAATAGGAAATCAAAGCCTGCTGTTCTGGATTAGTTTTATTGTAAGGAGGGTAGAAAATTTAACGTTTATGTTTCAGGAAATAACTCAATACACTGGTTGATTCCCTGTGACCAGCTTTTACAGAGAAAGTCCATTTTAGATGGGCGTTACCTATTGTGTTCCCCTGCGAACCATAGCTTTTTCCGGCAGGCTCAGTCTTGCATTTGACCAGGCGCGAGTAGGAGGCAAACTTCTGTACCGACTCAAATCGTTCAATGCAACCGATTTCATAAATAATTGTTAGTGCCAGGATTCGACCAATACCAGAGATACTCCTGAGTAGTTGAAAATAAACAGGATTATGTTGTTTAACCTGTTGTTCCAGGAACCATTCGATATGACTCAGCTCCTTCGCGTAGCAATCGAGCACGGCCATATCCAGATCAACATTCCGTTGCACCACAGGATCAGGGAAAGTCAAACGTATCTGTTTTCTGGCACCAATATTTTTAAGTTCACTTTGTTAGGTGGTAAATTGTATTGACTGGTCGTATTGGCTACATGCGCTTTCAAGTTGGCACCATGTCGAACCAGTTTTATTCTGCGGCGTAGTAAATCTCGGGTAGGCCGCATTTCCTTTGGATAGACATAGGCGAGTGGAAAATTACCGCCACGTATCAGGTTTGCAATTTTGAATGAATCAATCCGATCATTTTTAGCTTTACCTCCATGAATAGCTTTCATGTATAGCGCATGGCCTAAGATGAACTCTACACCGATATCCTGGCAGAAATCGGATACCCAATACCAGCAATGCATGCACTCTACACCAACAACAATTTTGCCTAGATAGGGTTCTAGAATAGAATTAAGCTTATCTGGGCTGGCAGAGATATCCTTATGCAGACAGGTCTCACCATTTTGATTGATAATGCAGACATAAAGTGACCTGGCGTGTAAATCGATACCACAGTAATATGGATGTAAGGTATTATAAAAGTTCATTGGGCTTCTCCTGTTTTGGTTTTATCACCTTTCAGTTTAGCCTTATTGCTAAACTTGGAGGGGCTCAATGAGTATCAAGTCGTCCCATCCGACGCCAAAAAGCGGCGCGGCTGAACTTTAGCGTTAGGCGATAGAGAACGAACTATGAAAATTTCATTTAGCCTTATTGGGGCAACAGGGAAGAGGTGGCATGGAAAAGTCGTTCGCCGGGCATGTCTTGATCTGTGTGGAAAAATGGTTGAATCTGCGAATAGTTTTCCAGGAATACTCTCAGCAGAATTTGATGAAAACGAGTCAAGTAGAGTAAGAGTAGTTGAAAAGATGTCAAAAGATGGCGTAGTTACATCCATTTGTTTTGCTACCAAAAATTGGGAATCTCTCTCCGAATCAATTCCTCAATGCGAATCTCAGCTAATTAGCGCCTTAGTAGAATTAGAAGAACGAGGTAGGATTGAATCAAAGAGTATACCGCCAGAGTTCGATAAGAGGCACACAGTTGTATTCTCCAGGCTGTTTTCGCATGATGATGGGTTAAAAGATATATATTGGTATATCAATAAAGAAATGGATAGCGACAGTTTTTCTTCTTTAGTTGATGAGCTTGATAACTATCTTACTCATGCTAATTTTGGTGAGGTTTCCGGGAGTTCATTTTCTTTGTCTAAATATGGTTCTTGCATAGATATAGTTTCACGAGATGCGGATAAGGCTGTATCAGCAATCAAAAAATTCGCGGAGGAGCGAGGTGTTAGTGATTTTGAGTTCGGAGGAGGTTTCGCCTAACAAGGTAAATTCACATGGAAAAATTTAAACTACTCCACTGCGTTACGCGCTTAA
>JBNKMF010000114.1:0-13723 GCA_050292965.1 Gammaproteobacteria bacterium
TGCCAATGTTTACGTGCGGCTTATTACGCTCAAACTTTTCCTTGGACATATCTCATCTCCATTCCATTTTTTTCATATCGTCTATATCTTCCGGTGTTCACCGCCTGTTTTCCGACAAGCGCCTCACACCTAAACTCTGGAGCCCATGGCCAGAATTGAACTGGCGACCTCATCCTTACCAAGGATGCGCTCTACCCCTGAGCTACATGGGCATTTATTAAAAACTTCAAAACCTCTGAAGCTTAATAAAAAATGGAGCGGGTGGCGGGAATCGAACCCGCATCATCAGCTTGGAAGGCTGAGGTAATAGCCATTATACGACACCCGCAATGCTATTACTTAAGAAGCCATTTAACATAAAATGCCCGAACACCTTACATTAAATGGCTTCAAAATATGGTGGAGGGGGGTGGATTACTCCAGGCTAAAGCCTTCCGCCCTCCGGGTCGCTTACGCGCTCAAAATCAAAAAACCTGATTTTGTCGAACCTTGTGATTCGAACCCACCCCCTAAAAAAGAGAGACGGTACCTGATGATCCTTGTTTAACCAAAAACCATACTTTCTTATATGGTGGAGGGGGGTGGATTCGAACCACCGAAGGCTGAGCCAGCAGATTTACAGTCTGCCCCCTTTGGCCGCTCGGGAACCCCTCCAAAAGTAAGGTGCGTATTCTCTACACAGCGGTTATGCCTGTCAATAGCAAGTCGTTAAATAACTTAGTATTTTTCAAGCTTTTCTCAAACTATCTCACCTCAACGAGATTTCTTCTTCTCTATAGACGCATTCGCGAGACTTTATTCACAACTACTCTTAGAATATACACCTCTTTATGAACGATAAAACCTCATTTATTCGGGCCCTTCGTCCCTTTTCATTAATTGTCGCCATTGCTACCTGCGGGCTCGGCGTCAGCCTGGCCCTGATGGAGGGCAATACTGAGTATTTACTTGCCTCTCTGGTAATGGTTACTGGTGTTCTGTTACAGGTGGCCGTAAATTTAATCAATGATTATCGCGATATCGATAGTCGTAAATTTTCTATCCAGCAAAAATTATCTATCAAACGTAACACTTCGATTGGCTGGGCAGTCATGTGCATAGCCATTGTGCTGGGGCTATACATGGCATCTTTGCGCGGATGGCCTTTATTGTTGCTTGGACTGGTGGGTGTTTCCGGCGCATGGGGGTACACTGGCGGAGAAATCAATTACAAATCGCGCGGTCTTGGCGTACTACTGGTTTTCTTCCTGATGGGCGTATTATTAATCGGCGGTTCATATTATACCGTGAGCGGAAAATACCATATTAATATTTTCTGGCTATCCCTGCCCTTTAGCCTGCTTTCATCCCTGTTATTATTAAGTAATGAGCTGCGCGACTATGAAGAGGATCTCAAGGCCGGAATAAAAACCCTCAGCGTCAGACTGGGATATGAGGTAGGAGTTAAGCTCTATTACTGGATTATTGCCTGGGTTTACTTTATTAGCGCCCTGCTTTTTCAGTCTGGCTTTTTAGGTAACATCATTCTGATTCCGATTACCCTGGTTGTTTTATGGCAGCCTCTAAAGTTACTACACGCCCCCAGGCCACAGAGGTTATCACTGACTCCCTTGACCGGTCGGTTCTATTTTTTCTTCAGCATCGCCTACCTGATATCAATTTGGTCAGCAGTGAAATGAATCAGGATCTGGTGCTCAACCTGGCCTTACCGGTTACGCTATTTTGCATTATGTTTAGCATGGGTATAAACCTTATACCCAGAGACTTCAGCCTGCTGCTTCAAAAACCGAATACTGTATTAACCGGCATCACTTCGCAGATGCTGCTACTACCGATCGTATCTTTCATAATTCTATCCCCACTACAGCTGCCTGCTGAAATTTTTGCCGGCTTTATTATTCTCTCGTTAAGCCCGGGCGGAACCACATCCAATATGTTCAGTTATCTTGCCGGGGGCAACTTAGCCTTATCTATCACCTTAACCGCCCTGGTCAGCATCATTACACCAATATCTATCCCCCTGATTACCTCCTGGCTTCTTGCTGAGCAACTGGAAGCCGCAAAAATCCAGCTCCCTTTTATGCTTACTATGATCAAATTGATCGTGGTCACCCTGATTCCAGTCGCCCTGGGTATGTTATTACGTTATCTGAAAGCAGATTTTTGCTCCCGCTACTCCGCTCACTTAACTCGCATTCCGATGATTATGCTACTGCTTGTAATCACCGGGATCATTCATCAAAACTGGAGCAACATGCCTGTTTATTTGCAGCAAACCGGACTGCCCGCTCTTCTGTTAGCCAGTGCTGCACTCATAATTTCATATCTATTTGCACGCAGCCTGAAACAATATGAAAGCGATGCTCGCACTATCGCGATAGAAACTTCGATTCAAAACGGAGGCACCGCGATTCTGGTTACCGGTAGCATATTACACAACCCAGCCATGACAATTGCCCCTGTTATGTATGGCATTCTAATGTTGATCCCGGTGTCTATTTTTGCCTATTTAGTACAGACATACCGACCTGTAGCAGACCCATGAAACACCG
The DNA here is from genome assembly GCA_050292965.1 of Gammaproteobacteria bacterium. Taxonomy (GTDB): domain Bacteria; phylum Pseudomonadota; class Gammaproteobacteria; genus JACNJF01. The sequence continues at coordinate 2,553 of JBNKMF010000114.1, forward strand.
CTTATCACACACCTTTGGTCATAAAACCGTTGCCAGTGACCAGCGCGAAAAACTTATCCGCAGCGTATTTCAACGCGTTGCTGGTCGCTATGACCTGATGAACGATCTGATGAGCTTCGGCATACACCGCCTGTGGAAGTGGCGATTCACCCATGAAATCAAAAATCTTTCGGGAGAGGTGCTCATCGACCTGGCAGGAGGTACCGGTGATATTGCCAAAGCACTTCATACTAGCAGTCAATTTAGTCTCATCGTCGACCCTTCGCTAGCCATGATGCGGGTGGCTCAACAACGCCTTGGGCAACGCTGCTCCTATCTGTCTGCTTGCGCTGAAAATCTACCCTTACCCGATAATTATGCCGACCTGTTGACGATTTCCTTTGGCATAAGAAACACTACCGATATCCATCAATCGCTTAGCGAGATCTACCGGGTATTAAAACCGGGTGGACATTTTTACTGCCTTGAATTCAGTACACCCGCCGCCTGGTTAAAACCAATCTATGATGTCTGGTCGGCCATTGCTATCCCCAGGCTCGGACAACTGGTAGCCGGACATGCGGACGCATATCATTACCTGATTGAGTCTATACGCGAGTTTCCCAGCCAGCAGGAAATGACTCAACTAATTAGAGATAGCGGGCTACAGGACGTTAACTATAGCAATCTTTCCTTTGGCATCGCCTGTATACACAGAGCAAGTAAACCGATTTAGCATTATCCTGAATCCATAATTTCATGCAGGTCCCTGTCGCAAATTATGGATCACACTTTTAATAATTACACGATTAACCTATGAAAAGCTTTTAATTTTAAGCTAACGCCTGGGCAGGCTTACTATAGAGAGCATGACTAATGGAAAGATTTGTAATCACAATCTTTGCTTTTGCCATGTAGCAGTAGTGCAGGTCAGGTGAAAATTGACGGTCGACCTGACGCACCATCGCCCAACAGCACATACTTGCAGAAAAAAAGATCAAGGTAACCAGTAAGGAAAGAATGGCGCTGACAGTCGAGCCTGCTTGAGCAACGACTCACTAACTTTGATTATTCCGCCGACTGTCGTGCTTTGACCCCTTAAGAGTCGCACGAATAGTATCCATGCATCAACTGAAACAGCAGGCCTAATTTGGAAAAAGACTACTAAATAATTGATACTTAAAAGAAAAATGGTGGGCCGTGGGCGATTCGAACGCCCGACCAATTGATTAAAAGTCAACTGCTCTACCGGCTGAGCTAACGGCCCATCGCGAAGGGGGGAATCATACTGATTCCCGTTTATATTTCAAGTCATTTAAAAAAGAAATTTTCGCAAACTCTAATTTATTTCCCCTCCCCCTCATTTTCGGGATATGCAACCCTGTTCAGGGGAACTTTCCAGCCCTAAATCTTTACACAGCATCCAGCTTACGCATAGATGCAGGCAAGAGGCGTAACTCAACCAATCCCGTTATCACTGCAGCAAATAAACTGGCATCTTCATACAACATTTTATAGTACTGGGTTTTCATGGTCAGGGCGCTAGCAAACAAAATAGCCAACATTGTCAGGATTGAGCCTACTGCCAGTGTAGAAATGCCTGTAATCGCCTGCCCTATTGTGCATCCTAGCGCCAATGTGCCACCCAGGCCCATCAGAACTGCTCCGATCAAATGGGTGAAAAGATCAGCCTTACTGGCAAACCATTCAATACGAAAACTGCGTGATACCAGTGACCAGAATAGTGAGCCGAGGATCACTCCAGCAACAGCAAACAGCCCAAATGTCAGATGCATGGATTTAAAGCCCGAAGCAATGTAGCCGTAGGATTGAGCGATGGGATTAATAAAAGTAAACGATTGAGTGGAAAGTGGGCGACCTACAGAAGGTTTACCTTCATCTGATTCTGCCAGCATATCCCACTCTTCATAATATCCAGCAAGACTGTAAACATCGCCGTCCGCTTGAATATTAATATTGGCACTGATATACCACGCACCCAGAACTGCCACACCAATAACCAGTCCACTTAAGATATTATCGGAAGTTTGACGAAATTCAGCACTACGAAAAATATATACCAGCAGCATGACACAAATTAGCAACCCAGCGATAAGCCTAATCTGAACCGCGTTGTCAGCATTGATCAATGATCCCAGATCAGAGGAATTGTCCAATGAGATAGCCGTCGGGCTTACCCAGCTGTAAAACAATTCACTATAAAGTGTTTTATCAGTACCGGGAAAGGGATTGTTCATATAAAACGCTACCAGTCCTATGACCAGAAAAACCAGTATCGATTTAACATTACCGCCACCGATACGTATGAGCGTTTTGTTGCCACAGCCACTGCCCAATGTCATACCGATACCGAACATTAGGCCGCCGAGAATATTTTCCAGCCAGATAATTTGATTATCACGATAGGGAGGGAAACTTCCATCCACTGACATTAATCCGGCAGATTCCAGCACCACAACACCTGCTAGTGCCACAGCGATTGCCAATAACCAGGAACGGAAACGGCTGTAGTCGCCCATATTGACCATATCGGAGACTGCTCCCATGGTGCAAAAATTAGTTTTATTGACAACAACTCCCATAATAAATGCGAGCAAAAAAGCTGACCACAGTAGTAGCCACTGCGCTTCATTGAAAGAGTCAAATATCATATCCACCCCATTAATATTCGCCGATGCTTATGCATCGATCAGATTAATACTTCCAGACGGGATAGAGTGCTTTAATATTCCCCTTTTTGTAGCAATACGGCTATCTGATCAAAACCATTGTCACGTACGTAATCAAGCGCTGTTTTATTTTCATCATCGATAATCGTAGTATCAGCCTGATGCTGCAACAGTACTGTTACCGTTTCAATATGTCCAAGCCTGGCAGCCCACAGCAGCGCCGTCCAGCCATGTGAGTGCTCCACTCGATTGACTTCCGCTCCGTGCTGAATCAATAGTTCGACGATGTCTGAAAAATTGTTAGAGGCGGCTAACATCATTGCGGAGTATCCGCCTTTATCTACCAGATCAACTTCAGCCCCTTTTTCCAGTAGTTTCACTACAGCCTCTAACTGCCCGTTAAGAGCGGCTTTCATCAGTGGCGTCCACTGGCAATGGTTGCGCATATTGACCATCTGACTCCCCTTAAGAAAGTCATCCATCAACGATAAATCACCCTTTTCAGCAGCATCTAGTAATGAAGGAGGCGGAGCTTCAAGCTCATCGGGCTTGCAGGCTGCAAGCATGAGTAGCAACAGAATGATTGCATGGTTTTTCATCAATGACCAACAATCATCCATAGCCCAGAACCACTTATCTAACGACCTTCACGCGACATACGCTCGAGTCTTTTTCCTGCCAGTCGAGCTGCCGTGGTCTTTGGATCACGTCTTGTTAAGCGCTCAAGAATTTTGCGTGCCTCATCAAAACGACCCAACTCATAGTAGGTATAACCCAGTTTTAACATAGCATCTGGCACTTTATTGCTGGAAGAATAATTCTTTATCACCGCGCTGAATTCAATAATAGCCTGCTCAAATTGACGAGTTACATAATTCGATTCGCCCAACCAGTATTGTGAATTTCCTGCATAGCTACTCCGAGGATATTTATCGATAAAATCCTTGAACGCAGTATTCGCCATTTTGTAGCGCCCCTCTTTAAGCATATCGAAAGCTTTTTGATAGGCAGCACGTTCATCACTCACCGGCGTTGCATTTCGATTACTTCCACCATTTATGGTGGCAGGCTTGGTTACACCCGTTGTATTTGAAGAAGTTTCCGCAGGCTTCTGCATTGCCGGAGCAGATACCACAGGCAGCGCTGGTGTGACAGCGTTATTGGCAGGCTGAGAGGCAGTAGTAGGCGCTACTGGTGCTGCTGCTGGTGATCGAGTCGAAGTCATCTCTAATTCACGTAAACGGCGATCAATATCCAGATACAATTCGCGTTGACGTTTCTTAATACCCGCCAGATCATGATCCTGTTGTTCAAGCATTCCTCTTAGCTGACTGGCTTCTTGCGACAATTCATCCATACGTACAAACAGTTCCAGCATGGCACGATTATCCAGCAATTTACGGTAGCCCCGCATATCCTTTTGCAACTGGTTTACCCCCTGTTGCAGCTTGCCCAGCTCGTCGGTCAGTTGTTGATTATTCTTCGACGCAGCGAATGAAGTTGAACCACTCATCAGCAGTGCACACAGCGCCAGTTTTGAAATTATTTTTAACATTTTCATAAATATGCCTTTTTATACCCGATGCCCACGGCACATTACATTACTTAACTTCATACACCAGTTCAACACGACGATTTTTAGACCATGCTGAATCCTCATGACCCATTTCAGCTGGTCGCTCTTCGCCGTAGCTAATTGTGTCTAACTGGTCGCTGGAAGCGCCCTGGAATAACAGGATGCGTCGTACAGACTGCGCACGGCGGTCACCCAGTGCGATATTGTATTCGCGTGATCCACGCTCATCGGTATGGCCTTCAAGGCGCACCTGGACATTTCCATTGTTTGCAATAAAATTACCATGTGTCTCCAGAATAGCCAGCGAATCATCGCTCACCTTGGCACTGTCGTAATCAAAATAAATCACCCGAGATGACAGAGGCGAATCTGGCTCATCAAGCATTTGCTGTGCTGTCAATGATTCATCAGCAATCATGCTTGTCTGCGCATCAGAGCCTTCAGGTTCTGTTCCAGTATCAGCATCTTGCTGTTCGCTAATCACACCAGGGTCGGTCTGATTTTCGATAATCTGATCCTCAGTGGCACACCCCACGATCAGCAAACTACTCAGTAAAAACGACATCAATAATTTGTTCATTTCTGAATCCTCTTGTAAGAATTAGTTGGTCTATTTAATCTAACGATTTCGCTTCTTGAATGGACCCCAGACTGGCTCGCGGATATCGCCAGCCTGATCTGAAAGCTTATGTTTACTCTGACCATCCAGTGACACCATATACAACACACCCGTATTACCCTGAGTGGATGCATAGAGCACCATACGTCCATTGGGAGAAAATGAAGGTGACTCATCCAGATTATTATTTGTCAGTATATTCAGGTAACCATTTTTACGATCCAGCTGAGCGATTTGATATCTATTGCCCTCACCGTACACCATCACCAGGTTCTTTCCATCTTGCGATATATCGGCCGCTGAGTTGTAACCACCTTCGAAAGTAATCCGCTTGGGGCGACCACCAGTAACGGAAACTTCATACAGCTGCGGTGAACCACTACGATCTGAGGTGAAAACAATGCTACGCCCATTGGGGTTCCACACTGGCTCGGTATCAATCGCGCGATGCTTGGTCAGGCGTTTCAGCTTTTTAGTCGCCACATCTATCGTATAAATATCTGGACTTTTATCCTTTGAAAGCACTATTGCAAGCTGCTTACCATCAGGTGACCAGGACGGCGCACCATTAATCCCTTTAAAACCGGTAATTTTACTGCGCCTGGCAGTCGCCAGATGCTGGATGAAAATCTCCGGACGATTGTTTTCAAAAGATACATAAGCCAACGATTGTCCATCAGGTGACCAGGCGGGTGACATCAAGGGTTCGTCCGATTCGAGCACGGTTTGCGGATTGAACCCATCGGTATCCGCAACCTGTAAAACATATTTTCTAGCCTTACCTGTCTGTGCGCTGATGTAGGCGATACGGGTATTGAATGCCCCCGGTATTCCGGTGATTTTTTCATAGATTAAATCACTGATTTCATGTGCTGTGCTACGCAGGTTGCGTAATTTAACCGGGAAGGTATAACCGACTAACTGCTTTTGTTTAAGCACATCAAGTAGTTGAAACTGTACATCCAGGCGTCCCGGTTGTTTACTCAAAATGCGCCCTACTACCAGATACTCCTGATTCAACTGGCGCCAGTTGGCGTAATTCACATCCTTACTATAATGCGGCCTGGTGACGTACTGGGCGCTATTTAACACCTTGAATACTCCGCTTCGATTAAGGTCCTGTGTGACAATCTGAGCCAGGTCAGTTTTGATCTGGACAGGTAAGCCTGAAGTATCAAAATCAACTACTGCCATGGGGATTGCGCCTTCTATACCTTCTGTGATTTCTATGCTTATGGTGGCAAATGTTGGTGTGGATACGCAAAACAACAGGACAAATAGCCACACTTTTTTAGAATATATCGTCATAAATATTAATCAGGTTAAGGTTTAAATTGAATTTCTAGATCACGATCAAATAGCGATGGATCTTCAGGTAATGGCAGAGGATCTGATTTTAATACTGCAGCCTCTACCGATAAACGATATTCACGGGTTCCAGGACAATCTCCGAAAGTGACATCTAAAACGACCCCACCAGGCCCTTGAGATACTTTCACCCCACACGGTGGCATACTGCCAGCATTCAAGGGTTGACGCCAATTGCGCTGAATTTTATTTTTTATCATCGCATGGTATTTATTGCGTTGAGTATCTAGCGTTCTTTGCCTTTCTTCGTCAGCCAGGCGTGCTTTTAGTTCCGCTTCTTTCTGACGCTGCTCTGCTTCTGCCTTTAAACGCGCCTGTCGTTCAGCTTCTTTTTTGGCTTCTTCCTGTTTTCTTTTTAACTCTTCAGCTTTACGTTTCTTTTCGGCTTCGGCTTTTTTACGCGCCTCTTCTGCTTTACGTTTCTTTTCGGCCTCTGCTTTTTTACGCGCCTCTTCTGCTTTACGCTTTTTCTCTGCCTCTGCTTTTTTCTGCTGTTCAGCTTTCAGTTTCTTATCTGCTTCAGCTTTAGCGCGTTTGGCTTGCTCGGCTTTTAGTTTCTTTGCGGCTTCAACCTTTTGTTTCTTTTGCGCTTCGGCTTTTTTCTTTTGCTCCAGTGCTCGCTTTTTTTCCTGCGCCTTTTTGATAGCCTGCTCTTTAGCGCGTTTTTCAATCTCCTGCTGTTTTCGCTTACGCTCCTGATCCTGTTTATTTATTTTCTCTGCTTGCTGATCGAGCTTTTTTTGATCAATAACTTGGGCCTTGATGGTTTTATCCACAGAAGAAAGTGGGCTGACAATCGATAATTTCGGTGTTCCGTTAAATTCAAGTAGCGCAAGAACAATGATAGAACCATGCAACAATATGGAGAATAGAAACGCTCTCGGATATTGCCGGATCAAATCAATCACTTTCTATCTTCTCCCGGTTCGGTGACCAGCCCCACCGAATCGATACCGGCCTGTTGCAACTGAACCAGCACATTGACTACATTTTGATAAACTACATTCTTGTCACCACGAACCATGATGGGGCGCTTGCTTTGTTTAGCCCTTGCGCTTTTCACCTGATCAACCAGCTCAGCATTATCCAGCGGAGAATCAGGGTTAGACGATATATTCAGGTAAACCAGACCTTTTTCATCGACGCTTATAATGACAGGTTCAGGGCTATTCACATCCAGAGCTTTAGCTGGAGCCTGAGGTAAATCTACTTCCACACCCTGCTTTAACAATGGTGCAGTCACCATAAAAATGATCAGTAATACCAGCATCACATCGATGTAAGGTACAACATTAATATCAGCCATTACCCGCCGTTTTCGACTACTAGATGCCATATCGATTAATGATTACTGGATTGAAACTGGCGCTGGAGGATTCCAGTGAATTCTTCGACAAAGTTTTCGTAGCGGCCTACCATTTGATCAACCTGTGTAGCGAAATTGTTGTAAGCGATAACCGCTGGTATGGCTGCAAGCAAACCCATGGCGGTAGCGATTAGAGCTTCAGAAATACCGGGGGCTACCATCGCTAGCGTTGCCTGTTGTACTCCTGCCAGTGAACGAAATGAATCCATAATACCCCAGACTGTACCAAATAAACCAATATAAGGACTCACTGAACCAACTGTCGCCAGGTAGGACAGATTGTTATCCATCACTTCAACTTCACGCGCCATGGAAACCTTCATCAGACGGTGTGCAGCGGTAATCACTTCTGAGGCTTGCATGTCGGCTTTTCGTGCTCTGGCGAATTCACGAAAACCATTTTCGAATATTGCTTCCATACCGCTGCGCTTTTCCTGACGAGTGGATAATTGACCAAACAGGTCTCTCAGATTGATGCCTGACCAGAAACGACCTTCAAAGGTTTTTGCTTCGTTTCGGCTATGTTTAAGCAGACCCCATTTAATATATATCACTGCCCAGGAAAACAGCGATGCTATTAGCAGGATTAACATGACAAACTGCACCGGCAAACTGGCATTTGCTATCAGGTGAAAGAATGATATTTCATTCATAGTTACTTAGCTTCCTCATTATCTGTTCAGGTATGGCGACTGGCACAAATTTATCTGCGGCAACGCAGCCGACTTTAACTTCGGCCTGATTGATAAGGACTTTCTGCCCGCCTCTTTGACTGTAAATAGCCTGATCAAATATCAGGCTAACTTTTTTTAATCGTTTGATATTACTTTCCACCACCAGTAACTCATTAAAACGAGCCGCCTGTTTAAAATCGACACTAATATTGCGCACTACAAAAACAATATTCTGCTGTAGCAAGTCATCCTGTTCAAAGCCCAGTGTGCGCAAAAATTCGGTACGTGCGCGTTCATAGAAATTCAGGTAATTGGAATGATAAACCACACCACCGGCGTCGGTATCTTCAAAATACACTCGACATTCTAGGATCTGACCAACTGACACTAAAATAATTCTCCACTGCCCTGAGTTTTCTTCACATCGAAGCCAAAATGTCTGTAAGCATGCGAAGTCACCAATCGTCCACGTGGAGTACGCATCATGAAACCCTGCTGAATCAAAAATGGCTCGATCACATCTTCTATAGTGCCTCGCTCTTCTCCTATGGCGGCTGCCAGACTCTCTACACCTACCGGACCACCTTCAAATTTTTCAATCATCGCCAGAATTAGCCTTCTATCCATATGATCCAGCCCACATTGATCGACCTTCAACATATTCAATGCCTCGGCAGCAACCTTTTTATCGATGATGCCATTGGCTCTAACTTCAGCATAGTCGCGCGAGCGTCGTAATAATCGATTGGCAATTCGCGGAGTGCCCCGAGATCGGCTGGCGATCTCTCTGGCGCCTTCAACCTCTAGCTGGATCTCCAGCAAGCCGGAAGAGCGAGTAACAATACTTGCCAGATCGTCAGCGTTATAAAACTCCAGTCTCTGTACAATGCCAAAGCGGTCTCGCAACGGCGAGGTCAACAAACCAGCACGGGTTGTAGCCCCTACCAGGGTAAAAGGAGGCAGATCCAGTTTTATCGAGCGAGCTGCCGGCCCTTCACCGATCATGATATCCAGTTGATAATCTTCCATCGCAGGATACAGAATTTCTTCGACTACCGGGCTTAATCGATGAATTTCGTCGATAAATAGTACATCGTTCGGTTCGAGATTTGTGAGTAAAGCGGCAAGATCACCCGCCTTTTCCAGCACCGGGCCTGAGGTTTGTCGTAGATTTACCTGCATTTCATTGGCAATAATATGTGACAAAGTAGTTTTACCAAGACCAGGCGGCCCGAAGATCAACACATGATCCAGTGCTTCCTGTCGTTTACGTGCGGCTGTGATAAAGATTTCCATCTGCTCACTGACCTGGGGTTGTCCAACATAATCGGACAACATGCGCGGCCTAAGCGCTCGCTCATGGATAGACTCATCCTGCTCCAGTGACGCATCGATTAAACGTTTGTCATTCATCAGGAAGTCACCGCATTCTGTAGCGCCTGCTTAATTAATGCCCCAGCACTATTTTCGTCTGCTTTGAGAGCAGCCGCTTTCACCATCTTAAGTGCATCTACCGGTTTATAGCCAAGTGCCTGCAAGGCCTCTACTGCTTCATTCATCGGTGCCACCTGTGAATCTGTAGCAGCAGGTATAACAACCCCTGTAGCGGATACGCTATCAACACTATCCACCTTGTCTCGCATCTCAATAATCAATCGTTCAGCGGTTTTTTTACCGACTCCAGGCAATCGGGTCAAAGTAGCAATATCACCTGACTGTACGCATAGTGCGAAATCCAGATCTGAAATACCAGACAGAATAGTGAGAGCCATTTTCGGGCCGACTCCATTTACTTTTATCAACTGGCGAAACAGTTTACGTTCCTGTTCACTGTAAAATCCTACCAATGAGTGCTGGTCATCTTTTATGATTAAATGTGTCCAGATACTGACACTCTCGCCCTGATTGGGTAATTGATAGAAGGTAGTCATCGACACGTCAACTTCGTAACCTACGCCCTGACAGTCGATTAAAATTTGAGGTGCTCGTTTTATCGCGAGGATTCCGTTTAACCGACCTATCATCGACGTGTTCTCCGTTGACGTGAAAAAGCTTTTGCAGGTATACCCGTTTTTTCCTGCATTGCCTGATGCTGTGCATGACAGATGGCAATGGCTAAAGCATCAGCTTCATCAGCCTGTAGTTCCTGTCGTAACGAGAGTAATCGAGTCACCATGTGTTGCACCTGCTGTTTTAACGCGCTGCCCTTTCCCACTACCGTGAGTTTGATTTCGCGCGGGGCGTATTCAAAAACTTCAATACCGGCATGATAGCCTGCACAGATAGCAGCACCACGGGCCTGCCCCAGTTTTAGCGCCGAATCGGCGTTTTTATGCATAAAGACACTCTCAATACCCATCTGCTCGGGATTATACTGGTCGATAATGACACTTAACTGTTGAAATATATTACCCAGTTTTTGCGGAAAACTATCTCCTTTAACCTTGATATGCCCACTATCTAGATATTCAATTTTATTTGAAAGGTTGCGAATTATCCCATAGCCAGTGATGCGCGAACCTGGATCTATGCCAAGTATTATCATGTCTTAAAAATTAGATGAAAGCTCAGCATCGCTGTTTTCTCATGCGATGCTGAATATTGACACATTGAACACAAGCTGACACTTGCCGTTTTCCCGTTTTAAAAATTGCATATATATTAGCATTTTTAAAGTCTTGCTGTAGTCCGATTACACTTAAACCTGGAATCAGTAGTTGGACAAGTTGTAGTGCGTTTGCGGTGGTGTAGATCAAGGAGTGACGACGCGGAGTAGCAGGCTATTCCAGGGAGTTACAAAGCTTCCACATCCCTGCTCAAAACCCTTACCTATGTCCCTATAGGCAAGGCTTCCGCGTCCTGCTCACGCCCCTTACCTATGTCCCTATAGGCAAGGCTT
>JBNKMF010000115.1:0-13684 GCA_050292965.1 Gammaproteobacteria bacterium
TCATCCAAATCTCCATTGAAACGCCCCGCTCCATCAACCCGCATACCCAACATCAAATCAAGGTTATTCGAACCTATTGAGATTCCTGGTGCATATAATGTGTTCTCCAGGACACCATTGATATATAACTTTATATCTACTCCATCATAAGTCGCTGCCACATGCATCCAGGTTGAACCATCAGTAGGGTAGCTACTGACAGAATTCAGACGGTAACTGTTGCCTGATGACGCTTTATTGAATCGAACAAACACTGTTCCAGTTGAAGATAAGCTCAACTCATAGCCATCAACACTTGCACTCGCCTTCTTAATTAAGTACTGCGTTGCCTGAACCCGAGGTCTGATCCATGCCGCCAAGGTGATCTGATCCGCAATATCTAACACCGAAGAATCCGATACCGTCACACTATCTGATGCTCCTCCATTAAAACTCAGCGCAGTCCCATTGACCCCTGGCACCCAGTTTACTGAACCATTTAAAAGACCGTCGTTTGCATTACCAGATACATCATGTGCCATCACACCAGAACCCTCGTCAAACGACCACTGTCCGCCTTTATCAGGTAGGGGATTGGTGCCCATTTGATATTCTTCTAAATTCGTAAAGCCATCTCCATCCAGGTCGAGTAATGCATCACTGGCATCCAGTGGATCCAGACCATACTGTAATTCCCAGACATCTGGTATTAAGTCATTATCGTCATCTGTATCTGCGTTATTACCAATTAAATCGCCATCACTGTCTTCCCACTCAGTTGGATCCAGAGGAAAAGCATCCTGATCATCGGGGACGCCATCCCCGTCGGTATCCATCGGAACAGCGATCCCAGCAAGTACGGATACTTGAGTATCAGTTAAAGCTGAATCATCTAAACGTATTTCATCCATATCGCCATTGAAAGGCCCTTTTCCATCCGACTGTTTACCTAATAATAAGTCAAGATTATTCGTACCTATTGATAAGCCCGGTGCAGAAAGCGTGTTCTCCAATGCACCATTGATATACAGCTTTATTTCTACTCCGTCATAAGTCGCAGCTATATGCATCCAGGTTACGCCGTCAGTAGGGTAACTACTGACCGAATCGATACGAAAACTATTACCTGAAGAGGCATTATTGAATCTAACAAAAACTGTACCTTTTGCTGACAGACTTAATTCATACCCATCAACAGCTTTACTGATAGCCTTCTTGATTATGTACTGAGTTCTCCTGATATTAGGCTTTATCCAGGCCGCTAGAGATACTTGCCCAGTTAAATTCAGTATAGGTGAGTTTGCAACAACTACACTGTTGGATGAATTGCCGCTGAAACTCAACGAGGTACCATTGATACCAGGAACCCAATTTACTGATCCATTTAGAAGGCCATCATTAGAATTGCCTGATGTATCGTAAATTAATGAACCGGCCCCCTCATTAGCGCTAAATGTAAAAATCTCAGCAGCAGAAGATGGAGAAGATAATGAGATGAGCGTACAAAAGATTGCTATTGCTAATGTAAGTCGCTGACTGAGTATTGCTTTCACTTGTTGGCCTTTTTTGGATAAAAAAATACAGGCGTCCTATTTCAAACATATCCTATAAAACGATTACAAATCATCAAGAGGTTTTTATATTGCTAACTTAAATGAACTACTCCAGCCATTTGTTGTAACACCAATTATCGAGCTGATATTAAATAGTGGTACCCAACTTTCCTTATCGAAACTAAGATAAGAAAAACAGGTTTCGAAATTGTTAACACAAAAATCAATTTCTTAAGTTACTATCAATAGCATTATTAAAACCAACTAATGCTCAGGCGCAGAAAAAAACTGAGGCAGGGTTCTTCCCCTGATAGCCATGCATCGCATCTTTAGCCGCCAGCAGACCCATACGAAAAATTCGCTTGTCTCGAGAACTGATTTTACCACTAAAGTTTACTCGCCCACTGAGTTCAGGCAATACACGATCCGTGGCATTACCGATTGAAGTGATTAAGCCCATACCTGTGAAATAAACCAGGCGATTAAGGTAGTACATTTTTAGCTTAGTCAACTTGCTTGATGAGCGTTGAAGACTAATATTCGCTTGACATTACTGTCAATAACTTCATGTCAAAACTGTGACCTGAATCCCTATACTTGCCATGCGACTACTTAAAATTCCTAATATTTCACTGATACACATGCAATTTCTTCATCAAACCTTAACAAAAACTCGACAGTAATATTTTCTATTTTTTTATAAGCTAATTGCCAGCTTCACTCCCTGCTCTATAGCTCTTTTTGCATCCAGCTCACTGGCGACATCTGCCCCGCCGATTAGATGAACGGGTTTTTCAAGCGCATCCATTAATTCACGTCTGGGTAATTGTCCGGCGCAGATGACAATATTATCGACCTCAAGTACTACAGGCTCACCATTAACAGTCAGCTGTAATCCATCATCGTCTATTTTTTGATACTCACATTGATTCATCATCTGTACGCCTTTCATTTTAAGGTCGGCACGATGAATCCAGCCCGTGGTTTTGCCCAGGCTCGCGCCGACTCCCGTCGCTTTTCGTTGCAACAGGTAAACCTTACGCGGTGATGGCTCAATTTTTTTTGCGAGACCAGAAATTCCACCTCGTGCCTGCAGGCTCATATCCACACCCCACTTAGCCATGAACGTTGGGATATCCTGGCTGCTATCTTTTTCGTCACCATGGGTGAGGAATTCACTCACGTCAAAACCTATACCTCCAGCACCTATCACAGCAACACATTCGCCCACTTTGGCTCCTTTAATTACATCTATATAACTGAGTACTTTAGGATTATCGATACCTTCAATCTCTGGCTGGCGCGGTTCGATACCTGTGGCCAGAACCACCAGGTCAAAATCGCTCTGATTTAATTCTTCAGCAGTGATATAGCTCCCTAGTTTTAACTCGACTTTGCTTAGCTCAAGCTGTCGTGAAAAGTAACGCAGGGTTTCATAAAACTCCCTTTTACCGGGAATTTTTTTCGCTAGATTAAATTGCCCACCTATCTCATCTGCTGCATCGAACAGGGTGACCTGATGCCCACATTTAGCAGCGGTTGTCGCAAAGGCCAGCCCTGCAGGGCCTGCGCCTACCACAGCAAGTTTCTGCGCTTGCGCGCTGGGTTTGATCTGGATTTCTTTTTCGTGACAGGCCATAGGGTTAACCAGGCAACTGGTTAACTTGCCAACAAATATTTGATCCAGACAGGCCTGATTACAGCCGATACAGGTGTTGATTTCATCCGCTCGCCCCTGTTTACTTTTGATCACAAATTCAGGGTCAGCCAGAAATGGGCGAGCCATCGAAACCATATCGGCATCGCCGCGTGCCAGCACGCTTTCTGCCACATCGGGCATATTGATTCGATTAGAAGTAATAACCGGAATAGATAATTGTGCACGCACTCTGGCACTAGCCCAGGTGAAGGCTGCGCGCGGGACTTTGGTAGCAATCGTGGGAATGCGTGCTTCATGCCAGCCTATCCCCGTATTGATCAGGGTTGCCCCTGCCTTTTCTACTGCCTTGCCCAGCGTGACTATCTCATCAAAGCTACTACCCGCTTCGATCAGGTCGAGCATCGACAGGCGAAAGATGATGATAAACGCTTCTCCAACCCTCTGTCTGATTCGACGAACAACTTCCAGCGGCAGGCGCATACGTTTTTCATAATCTCCACCCCATTCATCATCGCGCTGGTTCGTGTGGGTAACGAGAAATTCATTCAGCAGATAGCCTTCTGATGACATCACTTCAACACCATCGTATCCAGCCTGCTGCGCCAGGTCCGCGCAATTTGCAAAATCTTCTATCTGTTTTTCGATCTCATCACTGCTCAGCTGATGCGGGGTAAATGGATTAATTGGCGCTTTAATCGCTGAGGGGGCCACCAGTTTATCGCTGAAGGCGTAACGTCCGGAATGCAGAATCTGCATACAGATTTTTCCACCCGCATCATGCACTGCCCTGGTGATAAGTTGATGATCAGGCAGCTGTGATTCATTAGTCAGTGTTGCTGCTTTGGCATGCACAGCACCTTCCTGATTGGGCCCTATACCACCGGTTACGATAAGTGCTACCCCGCCCTTCGCGCGCTCGGCGTAGAATGCGGCCATACGCTCAAAGCCACCGGGTAATTCTTCCAGCCCCAGATGCATGGAACCCATCAACACGCGATTTTTTAACTGGGTAAAACCCAGATCCAGTGGTTGAAATAGATGAGGGTAGTTTGTTGCGCTGGATGACATATTTTTCTCCACAAATCGTTTGCTGATAAGAGTTACGATGTTTTTAAATTGAATTATTTTATGGGAAACGGCGGTTCAATCGGCCTCAGTGGCTGATAATTCGCTTCGCGTTGTTGCGTTTTGGCTGTAAGGCCTTCCATCATATCGGTTGCATGGAACATACCTGATTGCCAGGCTGCCATAAACTCCAGACTATCTGCCACACTGTGGTCGCGCGCATAATTCAACATGACTTTGCTACCATGTACCGCCAGTGGTGAATGGCTGGCGATTTGCCGGGCAATCTCCATCACACCTTCTAACAGCGCAGCACTATCAGCAAATACAGCATTCACCAGGCCTGACGATTTTGCCTCGGCGGCTTCAAGGTTACGTGCTGTATAAGCAAGCTCGCGCGCCAGACCAGGGTTAACCAGGGTTGGCAAACGTTGCAGTGTGCCAAGGTCAGCAGTCATGCCCAGCGCGGTTTCCTTAACCGTAAAAAAAGCGTCTTCGCTACAATAGCGACTATCACAGGCGCAAACCATATCCAGCGCACCGCCTATACAACCACCCTGAATCGCTGCCAGTACCGGCATGCGAAGTTTTTCAAGCTGGTTGAAGATGTCCTGTAAATCCAGTACCAGTCGACGGATATTCTCTGCACGTCGTGAAGCCTCACCACTGAACAGGTGTGGATCTGGGTTACTGAATATCTCCAGATCCATACCAGCTGAAAAATGCTTGCCGCTGGATGAAATCACTAATACCCGAGCATCTGTACTATCCGACACCTGCCTCAAGGCCTGAGGAAACTCGTTCCAGAAGCTACGATTCATACTGTTATAGGCATCTGGCCGACTAAGACGCAGATGCGCAATGTGCTTATCTACGGTTAATTCAAGCGTAGTGAAACTCATGGCGGGTTCCCAGGTTAATCTAAACAGCGTCAAGATAGAGTATTTAACTTGACGCTGTCAAGTTCTATTGCTAGCTTGCCTTCCCTGACAGATAAATACTTCACAGGCTATGAAAGCGAGCAAGCAATCCTACCACCACGGTGATCTGCAACAGACACTCATCAGCGCAGCCAAAAAGATATTACTGACATCAGGACCGGGCGGTCTGAGCATGAGAAAACTGGCTGAAGTCACTGGTGTTTCGCGCTCCGCGCCATACCATCATTTCAGTGATAAGAAAGCCCTGCTGTGCGCGATTGCCGAAGATGGCTTTCAGCAACAGGATGCCCTGCTGATAGACATGATCAACTCCACGCAATCACAGCAGCCGCAACAGGTGTTCGAGAGTTTTGTCATTGCCTATGTACATTTTGCTGCGCAGAACCCGCAGCAGTATGAGCTGATGTATGGCAGTGAGATCTGGCGTACAGGATCACCAACCCCGGCCCTTGAACAGGCGGCCAGGATCAGTTTTAAACGCTGGGTGGGTGAAATCAGCAAACTTCAGGCTGCAGGCGTTTTGCAGCAAAATGTCACCGCGCTACGCCTGTCTCAGGTTACCTGGGCAACCCTGCACGGCCTGTGCCGATTATTAAATGATGGGATTTATGTAGACCCGGATGATATTGATGAGATGGGACGCACTGCGGTTAAGCTTTTACTGCGCGATATCTAAGGAAGCTTTATTTTTTCAGGCTTTTCAATTGATCGGTATATTGCTGGCTTTGTCGATACTCACCGGGCGTCATTCCGGTCCAGCGTTTGAATGAACGGAAGAAGGCCGAGGGCTCATCAAAACCCATCAATTCGGCCACATCCAGTATTGACAACTGTGGCGACCCCATATACTTGATGGCTGAGTTTTTACGACATTCATCCTTGATCTTCTGAAAGGTTGTGCCCTCTTCGAGCAGGCGTCTACGTAAAGTAGATAAAGACATATTCAAGGTACGCGCTACCTTCTCAGCACTGGGCGGATTCATGCTGAAGTTCTGCCCGATCAAAGCAACCACCTGGTTTTTCAGGCTACCGCTATCATCCACCATCACCAGTAACTGATAGGGCGCTGTTTTGAGAAATCCACGCAGGGTTTCTTCGGTTTGAATGATCGGATATTCGAGATAGCGCGCAGGAAAGATGATTGAATTTTCATGTTGCTCGTAATTGATATGAGTTTGAAAGCGGGTATGGCAGTTGGGTGTAGCCATCTGCTGCGAAAAGCTCAAATTAACCGCTTCCAGTTCTACCCGCTCACCGATTAACCAGCTAACGAAGTGATGCCACATCGATAGCGACATACAAATCTTGTTCGGTTCCTCGGTCGCCATTAGTTCCTCGGCCTCTGACTTGTCGAGACTATCCACATTTGAAAAGGATACCCTGGCGAATTTTCCCTGCAGAATCAGGCGTGGTTTAATCTTGACGCCCTTGACAATTTCGTGAAAATCACTGGCTCGCCTGATCGCATGCCCCATATTTTTACACGGGATAATGGCATGGCACATCATTCTGAACGCACCCATAGGCAGCTTGCTACCACTGAGCATGCCAAAGTATTCATCCTGAGTGATATACATCACATACTGATACAGATAGCCGAATTTCTTCGCCGGAAACTCAGTCTGATGCTCAATCTCCTTAGCATCTATCCCGACGTAGTCGAGTAACTCATCGACATCGTAGTTTTGTTCGGCGACCTGATCTAGCAACTGTTTAACATAGCCTGTGGGGACGGTAATGGTTGGTTTCAACTTCGCAGCACCCTGAACATTAAGTTATCGCACTAAAGACAGGGACAGAAGTATGGCTTGAGATCACATGAGCTGTAAAGTCATTAATCGGGTTGGTGAAATAATCACGTTCAGTGCCATTGCATCAACACTGAACGTTATTGTTACCAAGGACGGTTACTAGCCCATCACATATTGGGATAATTCGGTCCACCACTACCTTCCGGCGTAGTCCAGCGAATATTTTTACTGGGGTCCTTAATGTCGCAAGCCTTGCAATGCAGGCAGTTCGCGGCATTGATCTGCAACTGTGGTTGACCATCCTGATCGATAATTTCATACACCCCGGCAGGACAAAAGCGTTGTTCTGGAGCAGCATAGAGCTTCAGGTTGTGGTCAATTGGGACAGCCTCATTATTCAGCTTAAGATGCACCGGCTGATCTTCTTCGTGATTAGTACTTGAGAGAAATACTGAACTGAGTCGATCAAAGGTAATCTTGCCATCTGGACTCGGATAATCGATAGGCTGGCAGTCGCTGGCCAGCTTGAGTTGATCTCGATCCCTTCCATGATGACTCAGTGTCCAGGGAGCCTTACCTCGGAACAGCTTCAAATCGATACCGGCGTAAAGTGTTCCGCCGATCAAGCCCCACTTTGCGAAGGCTGGGCGGAAGTTTCTGGCCTGATGTAACTCCTCTTTCAGCCAGGAATTATCGATGCGTTCAGGATATTTACTCAGCTCATCGCTACTACGTCCCTGAGACAATGCTTCAACAACCGTTTCAGCGGCCAGCATGCCACTCTTCATCGCAGTGTGGGTACCTTTAATTTTCGGTACATTCAGAAAGCCTGCACTACAGCCTATCAATGCACCACCGGGAAAAACCAGACCGGGTAGCGATTGTATACCACCTTCATTCAGCGATCTGGCACCATAGGCTATGCGCTTTCCACCTTCCAGCATTTGACGAATTTCCGGATGGGTTTTCAGGCGTTGAAACTCTTCGTAGGGTGACATATAGGGGTTCTTATAATCCAGCCCCACCACCATACCTATGGCCAGTTGATTGTCTTCCAGATGATAAATAAAGCTGCCACCATAGGTGCCCATATCCAGCGGCCAGCCTGCAGTATGTAGCGCGAGCCCTGCCTGATGTTTAGCGGGAACTATTTCCCATAACTCCTTGATACCCAGTCCATAGGTCTGGCTTTCGCACTTTGCATTAAGTTTGAAAGACTCAATGAGCTGCTGCGATAAAGAACCGCGACAGCCCTCTGAGAACAATGTGTATTTGGCGTGCAGCTCCATGCCGGGTTCGTGACTACTCTTGGGTTCACCGTTCTTATCCAGCCCCATATCGCCGGTCGCAATTCCTTTCACAGAACCATCTTCATTAAACAGAACCTCTGCAGCGGCGAAACCGGGATAGATTTCCACCCCTAACGCCTCAGCCTGCTCGCCTAACCAGCGACAAACATTGCCCAGACTAACAATGTAATTACCCTCATTGTGCATCTGCGGTGGCAATGTCCATGACGGGAATGATAGCGCCTTAGATTCCGACAGAAACAGGAAGCGATCATCCTCTACCGGTGTATTCAGCGGTGCGCCCAACTTCTTCCAGTCGGGTAGCAGCTCACTCAGCGATCGTGGCTCTACAATTGCTCCAGAAAGAATATGAGCACCTATCTCCGAACCTTTTTCTACCAGGCAAACACTGATATCCAGTTTTTGTTCGGTTGCAAGCTGCATGATTTTGATCGATGCGCTTAACCCGGAAGGGCCACCGCCAACGATCACAACATCGTACTCCATGGATTCTCTTTGCATGGTAATCTCCGTTAGGGAAAAGTTAAACCGCTTCAGTCAGTTCTGGTAGAACTTCGAATAAATCAGCAACAAGACCATAGTCTGCTACCTGAAAAATTGGTGCTTCTTCATCCTTGTTAATAGCAACAATCACCTTACTTTCTTTCATGCCAGCCAGATGCTGGATAGCACCACTAATACCAACAGCGATATAGAGATCAGGCGCGACAATCTTGCCGGTCTGACCTACCTGGTAATCGTTTGGTACAAAGCCTGCATCAACCGCAGCACGCGATGCACCCACTGCGGCACTCAACTTATCCGCAAGTGCTTCTATCAATTTAAAATTGTCACCACTACCCAGGCCTCGTCCACCCGAGATAATAGTTTTAGCTGCGGTAAGTTCAGGGCGCTCCGATACACTTAACTCCTGGCTAACAAAACTGGCACCGTCAAAGATACTTGCTGCAGCCAGATTTTCAATGCTGGCGGAACCACCGCTGGTTGCAACCGCATCGAAAGCAGTACCGCGTACGGTGATCAATTTAATCGAGTCAATAGATTGCACGGTTGCCATGGCGTTACCCGCATAAATGGGACGCACAAAGGTATCTTCAGACTGCACACTCACTATATCGCTGATCTGCGCAACACCCAGTTTCGCTGCAACACGCGGCAGGAAGTTTTTACCATTGGTGGTGGCTGGCGTCAAAATATGGCTGTAATCACCAGCGATGCTTAATATCAGCTCTGCCATATTCTCAGGCATAGCATGTTGATAAGCCGCATGTTCAGACAGTAATACCTTGCTAATGCCGGGGATTGCAGCCGCTGCTTCGGTAACTGCACTACAGTCATGCCCCGCGACCAGGATATGCAGATCGTCACCCAGCTGGCTAGCTGCTGTTACCGTATTCAGAGTTGCGGATTTAAGTGCTAAGTTATCATGCTCAGCTATGATTAATACGCTCATGCAATCACCTTTGCTTCATTACGCAGTTTTTCAACCAGCTCGCTTACCGACGCCACCTTAATGCCAGCCTTTCGAGTCGGCGGCTCTTCAACCTTTAAGGTTTTTAAATGCGGCGTAATATCAACACCAGTATCTGCCACCGGCACAATATCTAGTGGCTTTTTCTTGGCTTTCATAATATTGGGTAATTTTGCATAACGTGGTTCGTTGAGTCGTAAATCGGTAGTCACTACTGCAGGTAAAGCAAGTTCAACAGTTTCCAGTCCGCCATCAATTTCGCGCGTCACACTAACCTTATTATCAGCCAGCTCAACCTTTGATGCAAAAGTACCCTGAGGTATATCCATCAATGCAGCCAGCATCTGACCGGTCTGGTTATTATCATCATCAATCGCCTGTTTACCCAGAATGATCAAACCAGGGTTTTCTTTAGTGGCTATATTTTTCAATATATTGGCGACCGCCAGCGGTTGTAGCTCGGCATCTTCTTCGGTCTCAACCAGAATGGCGCGATCAGCACCTAATGCCAGCGCGCCACGCAAGGTTTCCTGACTGCCTTTAGGACCGATGGAAACTACCACAATTTCATCCGCTTTACCGGCTTCCTTGATACGCACGGCTTCTTCTACGCCTATCTCACAGAAGGGGTTGACCGACATTTTAACATTGCTCAGCTCAACGCCGCTATTATCGGCGGCGACTCGGATTCGCACGTTGTAATCAACGACTCTCTTGAGCGCGACGAGTATTTTCATTGTATGGCTCCAGTTAAATGGTTATAAAAGTTTGGAATTAACCCAGCTTTCTTATAAATGCAGCTGTGAGTAATTTCCTCCATTATGGCGATAGAATGTTGTATAAAGAGTATCAGTCCAATGGCAAAAGTCGTCAACATTGATGACAAAAAGTTTCCATTCGAACTATTCGTGACGATATTTGTTATCTTTTTAGCCAATAAAGGTGTTCGCATTAATTTTTAACTCACTGTATTTAAAGGATTAATATGAAAAGGCGTGATTCGACATAAATTATGAAGCAAATTGTCATTGGATCACCTTCAAAAAACGATCAATCTTTAGGCAGATGCGATAACACCATCTAAGTTGTCATTTAAATCCACCTGATAAGAGCTTTAACGACATGTCTGAATATAAAGTCCCTCAACGTGATATGAGTTTTGTACTGAATGAAGTACTCGATTTACCGGCCCACTATAGTGAGCTACCCGATTGTGAGGAAGTCACACCAGATCTGGTAGAAGCTATTCTTGAAGAATGCGGAAAATTTTCCGAACGCGTACTTTCACCCTTAAACCAGATTGGCGACCAGCAAGGATGCAAATTCAATGATGGAGAAGTTACCACGCCTGATGGTTTTAAAGAAGCATACAAGCAATATTGTGAGGCTGGCTGGCCTTCACTCCCACATAGCCCCGAATGGGGTGGTCAGGGTCTTCCTGAATCACTGGGTATCTTAGTCAGTGAAATGGCGGGGACCGCTAACTGGTCCTGGAGCATGTATACCCATTTGAGTCATGGCGCCATGAACACTCTGGAGCAGCATGGCACGCAGGAACAGAAGGAAACCTACCTGCCTCCTCTGGTAAGCGGTGAATGGACCGGCACTATGTGCCTGACTGAACCACACTGCGGCACCGATCTTGGTATGTTGCGTACCAAAGCCGAACCTCAGGAAGATGGTAGCTACACTATCAATGGCAGCAAGATCTTTATCTCGGCCGGACAGCATGACATGTCCTCAAACATCGTGCATATCGTGCTGGCGCGTCTACCCGGCGCACCCGAAGGTACCAAAGGTATCTCGTTATTTGTAGTGCCCAGACAGTTACCCGACGAACAAGGTAATGCAGGTGCAGCAAATGGCGTTAGCTGCGGCTCTATTGAACATAAGATGGGGATACATGGCAATGCAACCTGCACCATTAACTTCGATGACGCAAAGGGCTTTTTAATTGG
Organism: Gammaproteobacteria bacterium; assembly: GCA_050292965.1. Lineage (GTDB taxonomy): Bacteria > Pseudomonadota > Gammaproteobacteria > JACNJF01. The sequence goes on from JBNKMF010000115.1 coordinate 11,689, forward strand.
CCCGCCGAATAAAGGCCTGAACTGCATGTTTACCTTTATGAATGGTGCACGTATAGGCACAGCTGTGCAGGGCCTGGGGCATGCTGAAATGAGTTTCCAGAACTCTTTGGCCTATGCACGCGAACGCCTGCAAATGCGCGCACTCACAGGGCCCAAAGCCCCCGACAAAGCTGCCGACCCCATCATTGTGCATCCTGAAGTCCGCAAGATGCTGCTGATCCAGAAATCAATCGCCGAAGGTGGTAGAGCTATGCTGTACTTCCTTGCCATGCAGGCGGATAAAACGCTGCGCCTGAAAGATGAAAAGGAGCGTAGCGAAGCTGACGCCTTATTATCCTTCATGACCCCTATTGCAAAAGCTTTTCTGACCGAAATGGGCTTTGAAGCTGCCAATCATGGCCTGCAGGTTTTTGGTGGTCATGGCTATATCGCTGAACACGGCATGGAACAAAATGTACGCGATTGCCGTATTTCCATGCTGTACGAAGGTACCACTCAGATACAGGCGCTGGATTTACTGGGCCGTAAGGTTCTGATGACCAAGGGCGATTCATTAAAGATGTTCACCAAAATCATCCACCTATTCTGTAAAGAACATGCCAAAGACAAGGCGATGAAAGAATTCATCAAACCGCTGGAAGAGCTGAACAAGGAATGGGGCTCCATCACCATGAAGATTGGGATGAAAGCGATGATGAATAAAGATGAAGTCGGTGCCGCCTCGGTGGATTACCTGATGTACTCCGGCTATGCAGTACTAGCCTATTTCTGGGCAAAAATGGCCAAAACAGCGCAGTTGAAACTTGCCGAAGGTAGTTCTGAAACAGGCTTTTATCAGGCCAAAATTACTACTGCCCGTTTTTATTATCAACGCATGTTGCCTCGCACCCGCAGCCTGGTAGAAACCATGCAGTCAGGCGCGGACAATCTGATGGCGCTGGATGAAGAAAATTTTGCATTTTAAAGCGCAAAAAACACGCCTTTATGAATGACATTAAACCCAACAGGAGAACCCTATGAGCGATGTAACAACGCTATTAGACACTATGCAGAAGCGATTCAACCCAGCCTCAGCAGCTGGAATGGATGCAATTTTTCAATACGATATTACCGATGAAGGCAGCTGGCACATCGCCGTTAAGCAGGAGCAATGCGAGATCACTCCAGCTGATGCCAGTGAAGCTACAGTCACGCTAACCATGAGTAAAGATACCCTGGCAGCGGTTATCAGTGGTGAAACCGATGGCATGCAGGCATTTATGATGGGTGATATCACCGCCACTGGCGACGTGATGCTAGCTACATCCTTAAGTGATCTTTTTCCGCTGGCTTAAGGCTGCCAGTTAACAACCCTGTTCTGGCGCATTGCATTCACTAATTTAAGCTTTTCGCCATTTTTCTGACAGGCCCGGCAGCTAGACTGCTAACACATTTTATAAATAACTACTCTGATAAAGGAGACATATGCCATGTTAATGCAAGGTCAATTTATCCAGGTTAAGGCTATTGAAGAGGGTATTTTTAAGGTCAAGTTTGACCGCGAAAACGAATCCATCAATAAGTTTGACCAGGCCACTCTGGATGAATTAAAACAGGCGGTGAGCAGCCTCGAACAGGTCGATGGACTGCAGGCTGTGGTATTTACCAGCGCCAAAGATTCATTTATTGTCGGTGCCGACGTCACCGAATTTACCCAGCTTTTTTCTCATTCAGAAGAAGAAGTTTCTCAACACATTCTACAAATTAATCAAATCTTCAATGCAATTGAAGACCTGCCCTGCCCCACGGTATGCGCCATCAATGGTATTGCTCTGGGTGGTGGTTTTGAGCTCTGCCTGTCAACCGATTACCGGGTGATGGCAGATAGCGCAAAGGTTGGCCTGCCCGAAGTCAAGCTGGGTATCAACCCGGGCTGGGGCGGCACCTTTCGCTTACCACGCCTTATCGGTATCGACAACGCCAACGAATGGATCTGCGGCGGCACTGAAAACCGAGC
>JBNKMF010000116.1:0-13566 GCA_050292965.1 Gammaproteobacteria bacterium
GATAATGATTAGACCCGCATGCTTTTTACTGCTTGTTTTGAAACCGATATTTCAAAATCTGTGATTGTTTTTATTGAAACAACCTCATCAATTTTCTTTTTAGTTATAACGCCTAGCATGAGGGGCTAGCCGGAGTGGTGTGAGGCTTGTGGCATTCAGCCACAAACGAAACGCCGCGGAGAGCAAGTCCCTCTCAATGCAATTGTTATGCGATGATTTATACGCACAATATATCCTTCAGGCTTTCACCACTTGAAGACATAAATTTGTCCTTTTCACCAAAAATAATCTGAACTCCAAGGCTTATAAAAAAACTTTCACATCTAAGATCATCTTTTGATTCAAGCGGTAAGACCAAGAAAAGATCGGTCCTTGGAGTACCATATTTGTATTTGTAATATGACAATTGTCCATACGCCGAATACAACTGGCTGGATAGAGACGCAGATGTTTTAACCTCAAATATAACTGTAGCTTTGTTAGATTTTTCTTCTACAATTGCTACATCAACATTATTGTTTGAAAATGCTTCTAGCCCAATTTTATCTCTGACAATACTTTTTAAATAGCGGCGAAGCGAGTTGCACAATGGGCCATGCAAGTACTCATAGTCCTTTGGCTTAGAGCTATTTCCTGATGATTTCTTACCTTCAAATTCATCTTTATCATCCCATGAGGCTAAACTTATACTTCCTTCCTGTTCAAAGCATCCTGATTTGAATTGTATCTTCATATCAGATACAGCTGATACAAACTCTGCTATATCGTTAGCCAAGCTACTCGATTCCAGAGAAGCAACACTTATCAGTTCATTATTCTTATCATAATCTTCAGTCGATATCAGCCATTTAGAAAAGAATGCCATACTTATCTCTTTGGGTATCTTTCCCCTAAACGCAGTAAAACCACCCCTATGGCAAATAGACAACCTCTTCCCATTCTTTACGTAGGCACCTGATACCTTTCTGTCTAAGTTATCTGGAATATTGATTTCAACATCAGGCGAAAGAATTCCACCTTCATAATTCAACGAAAAAAGGTGAGCTTGTCTTCCTGGCCATTTCTCGGGAACCGCCACGAGAAGCATACCTAATTTAGTTCGTAAGAAATATGTATCACATTGTGCTTTATCCCCGCTAGGAAATGCCCACTCAAGAGATTCTTTCTTTTCTGAGAAAGCAATTATTTTCTTTTTAAACTTAAGTACCGTTGATGAAATCTCTTTTTCACCAAATATAACCGAATTCATACATCCCCCCCTAAGTCGCATAACGTCGCAAATAACTGGCACAAAACAAGGAGGAACGACGCGGTTTTGTATCCATGTTAATTTGCCTGGTTATACCCATTTATTGCATCTGTGATACTTGTAATTAATGAATCTATGGAACCATCACCTGAATAGTTTTTACTTTCCCAGTTGTCACTAAAGAAGCTATCCATGTATTGATATTTGAGCATAATAATTTTTCCATACTTCAGCTCTTTTTCTTTTAAACGATGCTCAATATCTAAAGGCTTATTAATTTCGTCAATATCCCTGACTTCCAATGCCATTTCTAGGCCTTCCACGAAGGAATCTTTGATCTCAGTCATGCTTCTTAAAACATTAATCTCGTGTTTTATTCCCTTCTCTCGAATAATCTTTAGAAAACATATGCAGTAGTCTTTCTCTTTTGGATATAATTCATCAAAATCATCAACATCTAGAACTCCATAAACTAATTCATGTAGCCCATCAATAACGCTATATGCTTTTTTCTTGCCTTTAAATTCTACTGTCGGCCTGTATTTTCCTTTATAACTGATACTGCCTTCATCAAATAGATTTGCCATTTGGAAGACCAGATCGGTCGTAATGGAATAATGTAGCTCTTCATCTATACCGTTTTCTACCAAAATTGGAAGTATGACTTTCGCCATTTCCTCTATAAATTTTTCAGATAGTTTTTCTTCCATAAAGATCACTTACTAGTGGGTATAACGTCGGGTTCACCGGAGGAGCGAGCGCAGCGAGCGATTCCGGTGCAACCCCTTGTTACATGTTTTCATTACTGAAGCTCCAAATTCAGAGATGGATAAACAGAAGTTACCGGGTTTTCAACTGAATCAGGATCTTCAAGAACTCTTCGAGCCTGTGCTGCTATTTCAGATTTATAGGTCTCCAGTTTTGGCACTAGAGTATAAATATCAGTGCAATCAAGTACGATGGTTCTGAAATTACCTATATCAAAAGGTATTTTATCTCCCTTTCTCACAATTTGAATTGTTGGCAACCTTGAAACATGCCTTAGTGCAAGCTCATAAAATACATTTGGGTTGTGAAATGAGAGGTCTGCTATTACAAGCTTTGAACGGAGAATATACTCGATAATTTGATTAGTGATTAATCCTGGCTGATCGATTGAATCTGCCCTAACGACGGTAAGCCCAAGCTGTTCAATTGCTGGTTCAATAATGGAACCTAGAAATAAATCAGAGTGCTTTCGGTTTTCAGAGTCTTCCTCACCGATAGGCGTAATATAAAAGCACGTAGAGTCAAAAGATGAATTTCCTGATGTTACTATTCCTGTTAACTCGCTTCCTGTTACTTCACTTGAGATCGTATCATGGACAACAGGTAATGCAGACTTAGCTCTCGATAAATCTTCTAAAGCATGATCAATTGTTACAATTCTCTCAGCGCCGGCCAATGTTTGCAGGACACCAACAAATTCAGCATTAACGACAAATATATCGACAAGAGTATTAATCACCTTTCCGTCAATTTCATTTTCTTTCAAAGTGTCAGCAAGTACAGTCTTAACCGGCATTTTGTTACCAGAAAATTTCTCATAAAGAATTTTAAGTGGTGGGACATTTAGAATAGCTAGCTGAATTTTAGCCTCTGCTTTCTCATGCTCTGTACTTGATTCACCGAATGCTTTCAGTGCTTCTGTGGTAAGTTCAAGCTGTTCTGCCTGATACCCTCCTTTTACAAGCCCATACTTGTTCGAATTAGTAATGAGAGTTCTTGATGGGCCACTATCTGGTGATTTTCCGATATGATCAAATAATGTTACTCGACGGACTTTGTGTCCCGACCCTAATTCATAAAGTGCTTCTGCAAACTCCACCACCTCTTCAAATGGGCACAAAGGATAAGGGACAACTCTCCTAGTGCGTTTCTTTTTTACTTTAACTTCTTTTTCAGACACAGATTTCTCCTTTATCGTGACATGTAACGACTAAACTCAGCCGACCGAAAACCGCGCAGCGGTTTTAGGGTCGGCTGGAGTGCCTGGTTATGTTTTACAATCATGCTCTAGATGCCCAGATTGGTATTATTTGCATTAACTCTTCTGATTGATGCTTATTGGCTGTGATAGACGCCCCATTTGGCTTAAATGAATGAAGGAATTCAATTATTTGAGGGCTATATATTTTTTTTACCCTGAGATTCTCTACTGCGGTAGCACGAATAACACAACTTATATATTTTCCAATTTTTCGATGTTGACCAACTACAATTACACACTCCGCAGGCCCATAATACGCGCCGACAATATGGACTTTTGCACCAGACTTAAATTTTTTCACCCCAGACTTTATTTCACCACCGCCTGGACCATACGGGATTTCATGCTTGATATTAGCCATTACACACCAATATTCGTCTTCATCCATAGTACTCATGGCTTATCCATATAAAACATAACGCCTACAGCAGAGGAAAACCGCAGTGCAGCGTAGGTTTTTCCTGCTGACTGTATTTGTTAAGCATTTTCACTATCAAGTACTTTCGACTGATCATTAAACCAAGCATCAAAGTTTTCAACTGTCTCTATGAAAAGTTGTTTAGTAAAAATGTGCTGCTTCACTTTAGAACTGTTACTGGTCTTGAACAACAGCCTCAGAGAGCCATTGTGCTGCTTTAAAAGAAACGATATTGGTGCTCTATCAAACATTTCAGCAAACCCATAATTGAAATTGTATTTATGAAACTTTTGAAACTCATTTTCAATGCCAAAATCATCAGAGCCTGGGTCTAACCATGCATTCTCAAGTAAGGAATATATTTCCTCATCGTTTTTATCACCAAATACACTGACATCGAGTTGATCAACTATCTCAACAACCTGATTTAAATGAGTTGTACATTGTGCCAGCCCGCAATGGCTATTTTTATAGTCACCGAGTTGAATTCCTGAAACCCACAAACACATCCTTCCCCAGACGAATGAAGGTGGTTTTAACTCTGGCTCTAACATCGCTTGGATTGCGAAATTAGATTTATCACCAAAAAGAACTTCCATATATTTTATGCTTAACGCCCAACACAGCGGGCAAGTTGAGCGCAGCGAAACTTGTTCCGATGCTGTTGCTTGTTATGTGCCATTGCAGTTCAATTCCTTGAGCTTATCATTAACTATATTTGCCTTTATTTCCCCTGGCTCACCTTTACCAACTGGCCAAGTATAAATTGTACTGTTAATAGATCGTGGATTACCTAGCTGGAAATATACTTCTGAAATTGGATCACCTATTTTTAACGAAGAACATCGTATCGAAGGCGCAGCCCACACACCACATGATTTATTTTTATAACAATCTCTCGTAATACAATATGATCCATTAGAAGCCCAGTGGCCATCTTGGAAATCACACCCCTCTTTAGTGTGGTGCCGGAAAACATAAGCACCTACTATCGTAAAAAGTACTAAAGAAAATGCAATTATTTTTACTTTCATTCAATTTTCAACTGCACATAACGTTAAAGTTGTGGGGCCGCAGCGAAGCGGAGGTCCCACACGAACGACTTGTTATAAGGCGAGTTACTTAAATAGAACATTCTCTTTCTTCAAATTGACTGGATTATTACCAGATTCATTTTTAAATGGTGGTATGCCATTTATTTCTATAACTCTCTTTGAAACACTATATGTGTTTGTTGTGGTCGGCCATTTTTCTGCCAGCACATACCGACTTTGAGACTCACCAACATACCACCACGAAACTGCAGAATTATTGTCTGCGCCATCCCAAAGCTTTTTGAATGACGGGCCATCAATAGGAGTTGCATCCTTACATGCGGCCAGCACAAGGGAAAAACAAAATATTGTAATTAGCGTCAATTTACGCACGTTCATTTGCCTTATAACGTTGCAATCACTGGGAAATTTAACCGGAGGGAGGAACGACCGTAGGTTAAATTTTTCCATGTGCATTGACCTTGTTATGTTTTACATTTAATACGGTTCTATATGCTTTTAAAACTAGCATATAACAAAATAAGGTCTGAATAAAAAAACCAATATAAATGGAAATTACTCCCGCTTTTTCTGGGCCACCAAATAAATTTATCGATACAAATATACCCGGCAAAAATATGCTGAACAACGCATCTGCTATACCGGTTTGATTAAAGAGATAAAATATAGTAGAAATTAGTAAAGCCACTATAAGAGCTATTACCGTATGCACTGAGCTATATTTCCGCATTCTTAAGTACTTCAGTTAAATATATCTAAATTACATTTCCAAACATAACGCTTGGCTAAACGGCTCGCGCCGCATTTGGTAACGTGAGCGGCACCCTGGTGCCGCGAGTCCGTTTGAGCCACTGGTTAGCTGAGCATGAAACCGCTTTTTTGTAAGACTTGCACAATTGCATTGTTTGTTTTTACCTGCCGTGGTTTTCCATTTTTTAAACTGACTTTTCAGGTTTGACTACGTTCAAACCGCAACCCTTATTGCTTTGAAACAAAAGTGAAGTGCTGAACATGAACCAATTGCACTTTTATACCCGAGTTTATTCGTTTCGTCCATAAGACTCTCCCTTCGGGTTGCCACTCAAATATGCTCCAGACATATTTGTCAACGAGGCCGCAACTTGCAAATAAGGTTGAAAGAAAAAGACAATACAGACTATTTTCCTTCAGGCCACTTTTGATATGACGGCACTTCAAAACTGGACTTATAAAATTGGCGTTTAAATTTTGCACGACAAATAATTTCGCTCTTTAAACCAGCTGACAGTAGGAATCTGCCTCAAGTTGAGTCATATCATGCAAAGGTAAATTCTGGCTTATTTCCTGTTCTTTCATTTTATTTCCCTTTAAATCAGTGGTTTAAGAAGAGTCTGGATCAGGTTTCTCAGAGTTTAGGCTTGTAAAAAAGACTCAACTTGCGTCATATGCTCAAAACATTATCCCAATCAGATAGGCTGGTAAGGTTAGTTTATTTAATATATTTCAGTGAGTTATATCAATTTCAAACTGTCTACTGCTTTGACCAGCGCTGCAATATTAACTCAATTTTCCAGGATATTGGAACAAAAGCTTACATTCTTGCATTCGACTGACTAAAGTTGGATGAGAATCAAACGAGAACGACAAAAATATTCAATATGTGGGTCCCAAAATGTGCTCTCCAGGAATAGGGCCTTCACATCCTGACTTTCAATGAGTATTGTCGACTTACTTTCTACAGTTCTGGGTATGGGTTAAATAATTTCCCGAATCAATCGAGCAGGAGTGGTGCCGTATTCATGTTTAAACTGGGCAACCAAATGGCTTTGGTGAGAATAACCACAAGCCGCAGCTACTTCCGCTTGAGGTTTACCCGAATGCAGCATTTCTAAACTTTTTCGTACCCGAACCTTGCTCATATATTGGTGTGGAGCGAGCCCCGTACTTTGCTTAAACATGCGCGCATAATGATAGCGACTTATGCCACTGATTTCGGCGAGACTAGACAGATCGACATCTCTTTCAAAATTCTCATGAACATATTCCATAACGGAGTTTAATTTTTTTCTAGCAAGACCACCTTTTGGATATCCAGATATGGAACGAGCAGAGACAAAATGCTGTAACAAACAGCCCATCATCTGGTAAAGCTTTTGTTGCAGATGGAGCCGTTCACCGATTTCATGCCAGTTCAGATCAGTGACAGTTTCACAGGTGTTGGACAATAGGTTGTGATCCGCATAGGTGAGCTCAGGCAAATTAACTAGTACCCGTCCAGAAACGTAGAACTCATTGAAGATAAAAAAAATTCCAGCAAAGCAACATGGAAACGCTAAGACGGTTTTCTGTCTTTTGCCTGGGCGTCAGCCATCAGCTACAACTTGACTCGTTTGGTCAGGATAGAAAGTGGTTAATCGAACATTTATGTCGCACAGAAGAAAAAACCAATGTCATATCGGGTTGGCAGGATTTGGCTTGACAAAAAACTGCGTAAAATGACGATTCTGCATTTAATGAATCTGAATTATAGGAAAGTCGATAACCTGTTCAGGCATTTTTTTCGGCTGATGGAAAATTATTTGAAAAACGCCTGTTTCTGGACGGGCACTAGTTGGTTACCTGAAAGGTAAAAGAGCCCTATCAATAGCAATAAAATTTCGATGTAGGCAGTGAAATTTTAATGGAGAGCATTTCTCGGCATGCGGTTTTTACGTTTCAACAGTGGGTCTGGATGAAGAAATGATTCTTGAGTATATTAGGAATCAGGAAAAAGAGGATGAGCATCGTGATCAGTTGCGGTTTGGAATATAGGGTACCTTGGGTGCTTACTTAAGCCCTTTGAAGGCGTAACTCAATACACCTCCGGCTCTGCAGAAGGTCATTTAATTTTTAACTCTGGTAAAGCGAGCGGAATATGACTACGCACAGTGAACATTTTGTAACTGCGGTATTTGATAATCCTGACCACGCCCGGGTTCTGGTGGAACAGATGATCGAACATGATTTCCCGATGGATCAGGTTTCAATCCTACACAGGGCGAGTGGGCTGGGTGACGATGTACTCGGCATTGCCTATACGAATGAAAAGGAACGTTTCAAGGTCTGGGGAGCACAGGGTGCCTTATGGGGAGCGTTGGGAGGGCTGTTACTCAGCACTGCCGGACTATTTGTGTTACCCGGCATCGGCCCCGTACTTCTCGCCGGACCACTAATCGATGCGATTGCAGGTGCGGCGGTGGGTGCCGGTCTGATGACCGCGGGTGCCGCAGTAACGCACCTGACCATTGCTTTGCGCCGAATAGGGATTCCCGAAGACAAACTGGAATTACTACATCAGGCGGTTATGGATGGCAAGACCGTTTTACTGATGCACTGCGGTAATGATGATCCTGAAACCTGGCGTCAACGCTTGCTCTGGAAAGGTGCGGTCGCTGTATTCACGCTACCTTGAACAAGTTTGATCCCGCGTAAAAGCTTAGCTGGACGATGAGAAAACCATCTGGAAGCGTCGTAGCGAAGCCGCATTGCAAAACGCAGGACGGCTGCCAACAGTCAATTCTGTGTTAGGACATTGCCGTTTGCTCAGTTCACGCAGCGCTATTATCGAAATAGAAGCTGGCACGACGCAGGGAATTCACTTCGAAAAAGCTGCTCTATCTATCGGCTCAGTGCCCTTTATGCTGCCCATCAGAGGCGTTGAACATTCTGGGCGCAGCGAGTACAAAACTTGTGCCATGTTATGTGGTTCCCGCCGACGACTAAAAGAATGCTGGGCTGATTATTTCAAAGGTTATTCTCGACACTTTCAAGTCACTTAAAATGCACTACCCAACAACTGACGACAAACGTCAGCAGGAGTTACTATTGATTCGCCAACAGTTAGAGTCTGGTAAAGTCTGATAGCTCTGACCCTGTTTCTGATCTATATTAATAACATTGCAACCTTCAACCAGTAGTCAGTAGGTTGCGCAGAGTGAAAATATAAATGAATTACAGGAAGATCTAAATCGAACCTTCCACCGCCTGCGGCAGAGTGGTATCGATGAGGAACTGTTTGATGTGATTTCAGGCTTCGAAGCTCTGTGTCAGCGTTAAAGGATGTGAGTTTATAATGACAGGCTATGCTTATCCATGTGCGATAGCGTACAGATATGCGCTTGCGTTGCTTTATCTATGGTGACTCATAGTCACAAGCAGTCAAATCCTTATTGAAGGAGCAATATAATGACAATACGTGAAGACTATCAAGGGTATGTACTTCTCCACCCCCTGGCTGTGTTCCGCAGTAGCTTTGACCATGAGCATGATTTCAAGCGCTATCTTCGGTTCGTATCTCATATGGGCGATGAGGTTGAAACCTTTATAAGGGGATTAACTGTCGATGAATAACACTTCAAGATAACAAGGAACTCAATCATGAACAGATATAAGTTGATGGCTTTAATTGCGGGCATGCTGTTTTTGGCAGAGAAAGTCGAAACCGATCAACAAATGCTTCAATCATGAATCACCCGAACGAGGACAACTTGCCACCTGATCAAGCTGATTTGGAGGATTCTTTGATTTCGGCTGCCTCGACGCGGACACATTGGTTTAGCCATGTTATTGAATCACGCTTCCTGTTTCCGCTAACTGCCGTTGTCGTGCTAGCCGCGATCTGGGGGACGACCCTGAATCTCATCAAAATTGAACGAACTACAGCCGAGCAAACTGCGATAGCATCGAGCCACGAACTAACCCTGACTTATGAATCACAGATTGTGCGTGCGCTGCGCGAAATCGATCAGACCCTGAAGATCGTCAAATCTGCATACGAAGACTGGGGCGTGAAGAACGTGCTGGCGAAGTTGAAATCCAGGAATCTTTTGCCGCCGACGTTGGTGTTCGATGTCACTATTGCCGACAATAAGGGTGAAATCATTGAAAGCACCGACTCCAGAGAGAGAACACATATCCTTGATCGGAATTTGCACCTGAACCGGGATCAGGCAGATGTTATGTCGATTATCCTTCCGCCACCAAGCTCTGACAGTAGTCAATGGCGCCTGCATTTTAGACGCAGTCTCAATACGCCAGACGGAAAATTCTCCGGTGCGGTGATCATCTCGGTCGATGCGGCCTATTTCGTCAGCGGCTATGAAAGCGCGAATCTGGGTGAGCATGGCATGCTTGGCATTATCGGCAACGATGACATCTTCCTGGTCTGGCGCAGCGGAGAAACGGTTACAGCCAACGACAGGACCCAGTACAAATTGCCGCTACGGCATGTTAAGAACCAGGAAATCAGCGAAGTCACACCACAAATCAACGCATGGGATGGTGTACGACGCTACACCAGTGTTCGCAAGGTTTATGGTTTTCCGCTGGCTGTTGTCGTCGGATTATCCGCAGACGAACAATTGACACCCGCTCTACGCAACCAGCAACTTTATCTATGGCGGGCGGCAGCCGGCAGCCTTGTAACGATGCTAATTATCGCACTGATGGGGCGCATGAGCTACCAGCTTGAGTTAAACCGCCGTCGCGCCGTCGAGGAGCATGTTCTCAAATACTTTGCCTATCACGACACTCTCACGACACTGCCGAATCGCAACCTGTTCAGCAAGCTGCTGGTGCATAGCATTAAACAGGCACATCGTTACAAGCGGAAACTGGCCGTGCTGTTTCTCGATCTGGACCATTTCAAATTCATCAACGACTCACTTGGGCATGAGGCTGGTGATCAATTGCTGCAGGAAGTCGCCGCTAGACTCAAGACCTGTCTGCGTGAGAATGATACTGTTGCGAGGCAGGGTGGCGACGAGTTTGTTATTATTTTGCCTGATCTGGATGTAGATAAATACGCAGCAACTGTGGCCCAGAAAATTATTTCCGCTGTCGCCGAACCATTCGTTCTCGTCGGCCAGGAATACCGCGTTACGACAAGTATCGGGATCAGCACCTACCCGCAAGATGGTCTGGATGAGCAGACGCTGACCAAAAATGCGGATATCGCCATGTACAAGGCGAAGGAAGAAGGCAAGAACAACTTCCAGTTCTATTCCGAAGAGCTCAACGCCAGCACACTCGAACGAATTAATATGGAATCGGCTCTACGGCATGCATTGGAGCGAAATCAATTTCAGCTTTACTACCAGGCCAAACGGGATACCCGCAGCGGCCAGATCATCGGTATGGAGGCATTGTTGCGCTGGCAGCATCCTGACCTGGGCACAGTAGCACCGATGCGATTTATCCCGCTGGCGGAGGAAACGGGTTTGATCCTACCGATCGGCAAGTGGGTGCTCAGAACAGCCTGCATGCAAAACGTGGCCTGGAACAATATGGGGCTGGTGCCTTTGAACATGGCCGTTAATTTGTCGGCGCGGCAGTTTTTCGATGAAAACCTGTTAGCGAATCTGACAGAGGTACTCGCAGAAACAGGTATGGAAGCTCATCATCTGGAACTGGAAATTTCTGAAGACCTGCTGATGCGTGATGTTGAAAAAACCTTGCGCATATTCCGTGGCATCAAGGATCTAGGGGTGCGCATCTCCATGGACAATTTTGGCATTGGCTATTCTTCATTGGCCACGCTTAAACAATTCCCGCTCGATAGCATCAAGATTGACAGTTCTTTAATTCATGATATCTCCAACGTAGCCGAAGACAGGACATTGACCGAAGCCATTATTTCAATGGGCAGGACGCTAAGCCTGATTGTGGTGGCTCAGGGCGTGGAAACAAAGGAACAGGCCGACTTTTTGCGCCAACATGCATGTGATGAATTCCAGGGTTTTTATCTCAACAAGCCCTTACCAGTGGACCAGATTACCGAGCTGCTACATGCGCAGCCGGATACTGCAGATAGAAATTCAAATCTCACCAGTTGACAAGAGGTTGAGCTATTACAATATCGCTGAGCTGGATCATTTCGTAAGCACGACTTTCACACTGTCATCCACACTCTTCAGCTCGATATAGCCGATGGCGGCAGGATGTTGGGCAATGAATTTCTTGACTTCGATATCATTTGATACTTCCGGCGGCGGTTGGCCGCGGCCGGTGAAAATAATTTTCGACCAGAATGTCTTTATCTGAGCAGGAGACTTGCCAGCGAACTTGAAGTAGAACGCCTCACGCGCGGCAGAATTTTCAAGCTGATCGATGGGCAGGACTTCGCGGCCATCGGGGAAATAGATCATCTTGCCCAGAAAAATATCCGCGATCTGGTCCCTGCTCAGGGTGCTCACCGGGTTGTTGGCAGCGACTACTGCAACCACTTCGGCCGATGCCCCTGCTGTGCCGAAACACAGTGATAGCCCAATGATGATAAATCCGATGCGCTTTATATTGACCATGAATGTCCTCATCAGAATACGAAATCAATGGTTGCGCTGAACACGTTAACCGTATCGCCCGACTGAAACCCCGGCTGAAGGTTGCTCAATAGGCCTGACGAACCGTTACCGATATCGATGTGATCGAATTGTAGCTTGAGCGTGACGCTACGCATGAAATCCCAGCGCCCGCCGATGGACAGGGTGTTCTGAACCGGCTTTGTGCTCAACAGCGAATTGAGGGCGGCATTGAGCTCTGTAGCAGTGCCTGCCAGATAAGGCGGTATGGTGGACAGGTTTAAACCGGGGTCGGTCAGATTATCCGCCTTCACCCTGGAATATACGAGGTAGGGGGTAAACTCTCCAACCCGATAGCCACCGCTCAAGTACCAGCCGGTTGTTGTCCCAAAGAAGGAATGAGTGACTAAATGGGCCGCTTCGCCCATCACGAACCACTGGCCTGGGTCGTAACTCGCGCCTATTGTGATGACTGATATGTCTTTGTTGTCAAGATTGTATTTGTTTGCAAGGGCAGTGCCTTCTGGCCCAAACTGACTGAAAGTGTCGAAAATCGGACTAAAACCATCCAGAGTTGAGTGACTTGATTCGTAGCCGATGTGCACAGTGGTAGCATGGTATTCACCTGTATAGGCCAGGCCCCATGTGGGCTTTGCTTCGATAGAGCCGATGTCGTTGGGTAACTTGATGTCGCTTTGACCGTACTGAACCTGCAGAATATTCGTGGTGTCACCAATGCGTATCTGGTAGCTTGCGTCAACACCGTCGCCGTTAGTAACCGGCGACATGCGATAGACTTCTAGCGACGGACGCACCCATGGATAGGTATAAGCCACTTTGCGGGTATCGGAGAGCAGAAAGGTTGGCAGTACTGTACGCCCGACGCGAACACTGAAATCCGGCGTAAGCTGATACTTGATATTCGCCCATTCCACATGAGGCTGGTAGGTATTGTCGTAATTCTGCTCCGCTATGACCTGTAACACAGCTGTGAGCTTTGGGGTGAAATTGGCAATGACCTGCCCCCCGATCAGGCTGTCGACGTCTGCGCTCCATGCATGGCTGTAGCCAGTGCCGTCAGGTTTAAAAATGTTGGAGGTAAAATCCGCCTGATCCTCGCTTGAATGAGCCAGGCCCAAAGTGCCGAAGCCGCTGAACGAAAACAGCGATGCGTCAAAATCGTCGGCGCTCGTACTGGCCGCATACAACACCGCCGTAAGCAGGGTGATGCGAATCAGTTTGCGTGTTATGTGTTCAATCATGCTTTCTCCCTATAATTTAAGGATTGAACCGCCGCAATATTTTGAGTAACAGCGTGATCAGATATTGGATTGTCACAGGGCTACTAAACTCGCTCTGTACGGTAACGCACAATTGAATTAATAATCCTAGATTCCGCAGTTGACCGCTCGCAATAGAGGCTAACCCACTGTTTCATAAACCATTACAATTGATGTGTATAATCACCCAATCGGTGCATCCCGCTACGAACTGAATTG
>JBNKMF010000117.1:0-13564 GCA_050292965.1 Gammaproteobacteria bacterium
TAAAAGCTTGTTTCATCAAAGTTATCTCCTTGGCTAATAACTTTAAAATCATGAGCCTCAAATAAATTATATATTTCACTACGAGAAAAAGCTCGATGTAGTATTTCATCTTCGAACACTACTGAATTACCTTCGAGAGTTGCCCGGTATACTGCCTTCCAATTAACAATCATGGGGTCTTCGCTAATCAAATCTGTAGAGGATTCACGGGTTATTTTAGCGGTAGAATTTTCAACAGAGATACTGCCGTTAAAATAATTTGTAGTTTGAATTTTGGCATCTTCATAGTTATCTATAAGAACTACTCCTCCAGGCTTCAGGGCTTTGTGCATACTTATTAATGCTTGTGCTGAATCTTTATAAGTAAGCATATGTGTAAAAACCCTGCCAATAACAATAATTGCGTCAAATTCACCACAAAATGGGAGGCTTCGAAGATCGGCAACCTCCGCCCTTGTATTTGGAAAGCGCTTTTTTGCCTCGCCAATCATATCTTTCGAATAATCAGTCAGTACAATTTCAATACCTAGTTTTTGAAGTTCATCAGCAACAAGAAAAAAACTACCTACAAATAGGCATTTATTGTGATTATGATTAGATATTTTCGAATATACGAAATTGGCTACTTCAATAGGGTCAACCACCAAATCATAGAACTTTGTGCATATTTCAGAAAAGTTAGAATAAGTTACTGCCATTGATAGATAATTTAACCTCCTATGAAATACAACATCTTAGCATTTATACAAAGTGCGCAGCATGTTGTATAAATGTCTGTTGGACTATGCCGCACTGGGCACACTCTTTAATATAAGGGGATTGTATTGCGGTGATCCATTTTTTGCTCAGTCCCTGATGCTGCTGATGGCCATTTACCTTGCTGTTTCGATGGAATTTTTCCAATTTACTCACCGGCTCCCTGTTAACGTTTACTTATTTCAGAGTGAGTTTACGGGATTTTCCAGGCCTTGAACATAGCTATCCATCAAGCCTTGTATAGCCTGTCACCAGTACGCCTGCTTTTACATATTCTGGCCGATCATGAACACCATTCTGGAGGATAATGAGTCATTCACTTGCTGACCTTAAATGACCACTGACGACCCGAAGTGGATGTTCACTAACGGTAAAACATGCGGCGATGGAGCATTAGCGACAACGTCTGAGCGAATGATAGTTAGCGTCATGATTTTTTTGTTAGACGCAATTACTACATATAATTTCCAATTCATTTGCATAAGATCAGTTCATTGTCCTTATAGTTAATAATAATTGTGTATTTGCACAAAAAATTATAGCCAATAATGCCATCTATACTTTCATCAACCTTTCTAAGCGTAGCAAAATCAAATATTGCCACATCGACATTTCTCCTTACTGCTTTCCCAATTGATATAGTACTTGCTACACCATGGTGAGCCGTATAGGAGCCATCAGCACCACTAGCTGGCACCTTTCTACGCTTTCTTATTTTCAGTTTACTAGCCAGATCTGTAGCAATACAGCAGCATGATGCGCCAGTATCAAATATAAAAGTATAGGGACCGGACCCATTAATCTTTACAGGTAGTAATGACAACTCATTGGGAGAGGCTGTAACAGTAAGTTGTTTTCGTGATATCTCTCTGCTCATAATCATTTTCACTCATCTAGCTTTCTGGGTAAGGTGCGCGACGCTTGTTAGCTTTGATTGAAATAAATAGTATAATTTCTGATCAGGTGTATAAAGACTTTCGATTTTTACTGTACTGAAATAACATTAATTTTGCTTTCACTTTATTAACCCCTATGTGGCAACCTGGTTAATGTTTCGTATAGTGGAAAAACCGTATTTTTTGAGTCGGTTAAGTAACGAATATTTGATAGCGTCCGTTGGTGCTCTTTGTATCGCTTGTTCAGCACTTGTCTGAGCTAAAGTGGTTTCGCCACAGCGATATTGTAAATCAGCTAGAACTGCACTCCAATGATACGATTGGTTGAGCCACTTCGGAATATCCATTGATTGTAATACAGCCAGTCCAGCATTAGGACCTTGCCACTCAGCCATAGCTATAGCCCGGTTTAATTGGTGCAGCATTGATGGTGCTACGCGTTCTAATAATTTGTATGATGCGGCAATTTTATCCCATCGCGTTTGCTTGAATGATGGCGCCAGGCAATGTTCTGCAGCAATACCTGCTTCTATATGGTACATGGATAAATTCTGACCCTGGGCTGATCGCTCCAGATAACCCAGTCCAATTGCTATATGTCGTTTATTCCACTGACTCCGATCTTGTTGTTCAAGTAACAATAATGCTCCAGCATCATCCTGCCTGGCGTTCATTCTGGAAAGGTGCAAATACATCAATGCTAATAGTGCGTATGTTTCAGGTGCATCGCCTGCTGTGCTTTCTGAAATCAATAACACTAGCCGAATAGCTTCCTCACATAAGTCTTTACGGATGCTAGTGTCAGTATGTGAGGATAAATGTCCCTCGGTAAATACCAAATACAAAACATGGTGTACCATTGGCAATCGAGTTACCATATCAGTATTAGTTAATTTATCTAATTCAATAGGCTGTTTTTTTAGGTACTGCCTTGCACGACTAAAACGCTTGTAAACATTTGCCTCGGTAATAAACAACCTTAATGCGATCTCTCTAACACTAAACCCACATAAGCTTTTTAGTGTAAATACTAATTGCGACTCAACTGGAATAGCGTTATTGCAGGCGACAAATAGCATTCGTAACAATGAATCGCCCATTTCGCCTGGAAGTGGTATCTCAGAATGCTCGGCATATACATTGTTTGCCGAAACCACCTGCTCGGCTAATAGTTCTTTTCTCCGTTGTGAATTCCGAAACTCTGACATCAGCTGACGATAGGCTACTTGATACAACCACGCTGAAGGTGTATCTGGAATATCGTCTCGACACCAGTAATCTAATGCCTGCATCAACGCATACTGCACAGCATCTTCAACAGCATCAATATGGTGGACACCAACACGACGTAACAAAGACGCCACGAGAAAGCCATACTCGTGGCGAAAAATGTGTTCAACTAGAGCGTATTGCTTCAAGGTGTAAAAATTTCCCTGATTTCGATACTCACGCCTGCGTCAGCGATCATCGGACTTTCTTTTATCACGGCTATCGCTTCATCCAATGTAGTAGCCTGTAGCGTCATATAACCACCAATGACCTCTTTTAATTCAATAAATGGACCATCCGTTACACTATCCTGTCTAACAACACTACCACTATTATTGAGCTTCCCCCCCATATCGACAATGTTGTCAGTGAATTTGTTTTGCCATTCCTGATATTTTGCATACATTTGCTCCATTTCCGATGGTGAAGTCTTCTCACAACTGCCAGACTTACTGCGTAGTATGCACATATATGTTTTGTTACTCATAGCGACTCCATAGGTTAATAAGGTTGTGTCAGAGAACACAAGCGCCTCTGACATATTAATGACGCATAAGCATTGATATATTGGACACTTAAGCAAAAAAATATCTTACATAAAACATCCAGATGCTCGCTATAGCAGATAACCTTTGTACTAACCCACTGATAGTAATCGTAAATTTTGCTCGAAACGCTAACGCCACGCTCTGCGGAAATTTGCGAGCGCCAGTGAGTAAATTGTCGTAGCCGTGCCTTGTTATGTTTTTATTTCAATACTACCTGCCATGTAGGTAACAGCACTACCTGATATTAAAACTCTACTACCTTTTAGCTCACAAAGAAGCTTGCCTCCACGACTAGAGACTTGCTTAGCCCGGAATTGCGATTTTCCTAACTTACTCGACCAATACGGTATAAGCTGAGTATATGCAGAACCTGTGACAGGGTCTTCAGGAATGCCAAATTTTGGCGCAAAAAAACGAGCAATGAAATCAAACTCTGATGATGGTGCTGTTGCAATGACACCTCGGAGGTCAAGCTGCTTCAGAGTTTCATGATTTGGTGTAATACTCAATACATCTGCTTCACTTTCAAAAACAGCGACATAATCATCATGCTTTAAGCACTCTAAAGGTACCTTACCTAAACCTGTTGTAAGTAATGTTGGTGTACTACATGTTTCAGGTGGTTGAACTGGAAAATCCAAGGTCAACAAATCACCTGTTTTAGATACGAGTAGCACCCCAGAAAGGGATTCAAACGACAATACCTTTTCTTTGCAACCTAGAATATTAAACAGCACATAAGCACTAGCCAATGTGGCATGGCCGCATAGCTTTACCTCCTTGTTTGGTGTAAACCAACGGATGTGATAACCATTTTCTGACGGAACAAAAAATGCCGTTTCAGCAAGAT
Organism: Gammaproteobacteria bacterium; assembly: GCA_050292965.1. Classification (GTDB taxonomy): domain Bacteria; phylum Pseudomonadota; class Gammaproteobacteria; genus JACNJF01. Next base: position 4,320 of record JBNKMF010000117.1, read on the forward strand.
TGTTTTCTTCCGCGATGGCTTGCATTACAGAATCGGGCAGCCATTCATCTAATGGAATAACCGCTGCAGGGTTTCCTTCGAATTGCTTTTCAGCAAATGCATCAATTTGGTAAATATCTAATTTCATTTCACTCTCTTAAAAACATAAAGTCAGGTTCACTGGAGGAGCGAGCATAGCAAGCGATTCCAGTAAAATCCCTTGTTACATGTTGGACATTTCTGCATGGCTCTTTACCACCCAATTTATTTGGTCTTCAGTATCAGGCACAACAACCCCTCGTTTTCGTGATATGTGTTCAAAGGCCTCTTTTGGCTCGAAACCACAATGCAACAATACACCAGCCGCTATTAAGCCAGTGCGGCCCCTATACCAGCACGACAGTGAACAACGGTATGTAAACCGCCTGCTGCTTCACGGTAAAGACGTCTAGTAAAGTTTAGATATTCACTAACTGATACCGGTAAGCCTCTATCTGGTATTGGGTATGATATAAACTCCATACCATTCTTTTCGACAAGCTGCCGCTCCATACCCAAACCGACCTCAATTGCTTCTTGGTCTTCTAGCAGTGATACAATTCTATTTATACCCCAGTTTGAAATCATAGAGAATTCATCTTCTATCCATTCACCTGAAACTGGTTTAGCCATCACAGACAATGAGCCGCTTCTGATTAGTTCAACTTGGTAAATATCTGGACTCATGTTTTTACACGTAACGCCACGTCCTGCTGGAATTTGAGAGCGACAGCGAACAAATTTTCCGTAGAAGCGTGTTGTTAAGTTTTTTTGATGTGGCAAATTTAATACCGATTGCAACAAGTGCAATAGCTAAACCAAGGCCAACAATTACCGGCTCATAATTACCGCTTGGGTCTTTATACCACTTGCCCGCGATAAACATGGGTGACAAAATTAAAATTGTTTCGCTTACCCAAACTACCTTTATCAATGGTGGCATTTCATTTCGCTGTTTTGTTCTAAAATAACGACATTTAGAGCATTTTGAAATTTAGCTAATTCTACCGCCACTGCTGATTCTACCTCAGGCCACATTCTCTCATATAAGTTTTTTCGACTAGTGTGATCAATCCCTTTTTTAAAGTACCTTTTGCTTCTACTTTAAATGAATCTTGAGTAGGTTTTACTAAAAAGAGTATTCCACTTTCCAGTTTAGGATAAAAATTAATTTTTAATTCTTTAAGATGTCCGATTGTTACTTTGTAAATCTCTGAATTTTCTTCAGCAATAAAATCCATTGTTCGTTTTATTGTGCTACCAGATCTCAGACGACCTTTAGACGCATGCATGGAAATCATTGCTTCAAATTTATTATCCAACGATTGAATGGACTCTAAAAGTGAGAGCCTGAGCTTTTCTTTGTAATTTTTCTCTACATCTGGATTCATCGTAGGCTCATTTTGTAAACTTAACGCCCCAGCGCACAGGAGAGCGACCGAAGGGAGCGAGCCCTTTGCAGGCCTTAGTTATGCGTCTTATGAATACTGAAGTAAGTCATTGAGAGATTTTACGCATGCCTCTCTATTTTTAGCCAGTTTAAATACCGCTGGTATATGATATAGAGACGCTAAGTACTTACTTGGCTTTCTCACTCGGTCTTTTGATTCAATATAGTTACGAATAGCCACAACATGCTCTCTATCCCATGCCCACAAAACATTCCCTTTAACTTCAATTTTAAAATAGGCATCGATCGGCCAGTTGATTTCGTGATGCTTTGTTAAGCCACAAGATAGACAGGATAAATACCCTTCGTGCCGATCAGTATATACCTTTATTGGTGGTGTAGTTTTACTTCTTTTCAATTCGACGATTTGTTTGGGGTTTGCAAATGTCGCATTGCTACCGCATTGAGGGCAAATTACGTTCACCACCTTAGGCCACCCATTCCATTGATATATGTATGTCATCGATTTAGATTTATACCATAACAGCTGGTTATGTGACCCACACAAATATTGACTTATGTCGCATTACATTCTCACTCATAGGTAAATTAATCAATGACCGCTCCTGGCACAGGCTGTGTGAAAACTCGCTTCAAACTGATGATGCCAACAATATTTCCCACTACAGGATCATTTTCAGAAATATTTAGAGCTCAATTACCACAAATTATACGAAATTGATTCTATATAAGCCTAAATGTTCCACTTGGAAAACAGGGAAATAATTTGCACACAGCCTGAACCCGAACCGCTCATTCACTAATACCGCAAATAATCGGAAGTTTAAAGTTATGCGACGAGGAAGGAAGCGCACCACTTTAAACTGTCCGCGTTAATTTGCCTTGATGTTTTGAATTAGAAGTACTTAGATGCCCCAAATGATAAGTTTTTGCCATCACTATCAAATAAGTATCCAGCATCGATCGTGAATAGCTTGTTTACATAATATGAAGCGCCAATGCTAATCTCCGTACTCGAATCATCTTCGATTTTAGTTCTGCTAATGAGTCCGTTTAATTCAACATTTTTATCTATCATTGCTCTAATGCCTGCAGATACCGAGTTTCCATCGGCTTCTTCGCTAGGTAGAGATGAGCCATTTAACTTTAAATCAACATTACCTCTAATTAGTTGCACCCCAGCTACAAAATCCATTTTTTCGTCTACAGGTGTATGAAAAAATACACCAAAACTAGCCGCATCTACATCCCCATCTAAGGTATCACCACTAGATGTTACATCCGCACTACCAGTAGTATAACTAGCTATTAGCGCAAAGTTCTGCGTGAGATCTAGTGACAGATCTAAATTTATACCGTCTCCTTCTAAATCTTCTGAAATACCATCTATATCTTCACTGAATAATTCATATGAGGCGGATATGAACGTATAACTAAATGTCTCAGCGGCTACCGCCCCAGAAATACAGAGTAATGCAGAAGCTAAAAATAGCTGACGATATTTATTGATTTTCATCGCTTTCTCTCTTTTTGATTTTAGAAAAAATCTTTTTGGGGCACCCACTTTTTGAAACTCTGAATAAATGAAGATTAATTTCCTTTCCAATCGTTAGGTGTCTATAAAGATCACTTTTACTGAATTATGCCATAATCCAGTCGGTCTACAAACAGGGCGATCCGTCTATTTTTCCTGCTGCAGCACGACAGCTGCTCAAGGGCCATAGGATCACTTTACAAAGGTTAGTACAAGCTTTCCTAATAGATGGATTAAGCTTAATCGAACAGTTCGTTAGCACTCGGAAGTATGATTGGAGTATCCAGCTCAGCCAGCATGGCCAGTCGTTCATAAATGTTGACAATTTTAACATTCTCGATATCTGCACACCCTCCTGCTGCGAGCGCAGGAACAAATGTGTACATTTCATCGTGTTGAAGTGGCCCTGGCTTTTTTATGGCTTTGTGAAACAACAATTTATCAGCATGATCCTTAAGGTCCAGGCTATTTTTCCTTCTTACTTGAAAGAAAACACCTATAGACCGATCAATTTCGTCATCACTTAGTAACTTTTCGGCAGGATCACCAGGAAGGATATTGCATAAATGTGAATTGATTATAGTATTTGATTTACTTTTAACACCACGTACATATAACTCACCAAATGCTGTACGAGCAATCACGTAAAAATGTTCTCTTCCCCATAGCGGGGTTTTACTCAACCACGCTCTAAAATTTCTTCATAGTCCTCTGGTTTCACCGTCCAGAATAAACCCTCACCAAAACCGCAAAAGCCAAATTCTCGCCAGTAACTCAAAAGTCTGCAGGGTAACTTATGCTTATATTTCTCTAGCGCTTTTTCTGTTACGGGCTGGCAATCAAATGCCAGACCAAACCCCTTTTCTTCTAAAAATTTATTGAAATATTTGTCTGCCATCAATTGCATTCAAAATCTTCGTTTAATTTAATACTCATAGGCTTGGCCAACTGGTTTAAATCCCAAAAATTCGATTCCTAACTTAAAGTTTCAGTCGTGACCTTTACCGCCTGAAACATTTTTTCCATTCACTTATTGGGAATGACGAACAGGTAAATTTAAGGTTTGAGCAATTTAGACGCAATTACTGAATAATTAAAAAAACTCTACGCTCTTCTTTATCCAGCTCCAATCTGCCTGACAGGAACCATAGAAGTTCCTTCCCACTTCATTAATGTCAACGGCTGAAGCTGAGAGACAAAAATAAAGTGCTCCAGAGCTTTAACCCGTTGGATCTCATCCAGATTGCCGCTACCACCCATGGCAAGCGCGGGGACGTAGCCAAAACACTCTCCTGGTTCAAGAGCACCATATTTTTTTACCGCACGTTTAAAAAGTGGTTTGCCATTCTCGTCGACTGAGTCATACCCCGTTTTCACATTACCAAAAAGTGGGAAATTCGCCAGTTTCTGCAAATCGCCTTCAAACTCAGCTTCCGTGATCCCCCTGCAAAAAAGCCATCCTTGGGGTAATGAAATCCGGATCACCCTAAAATCTTCCGACCAGATATAAAGATCTCCAAATGCTGAATAGGCGACTAAATGGCATTTATGGTAATCAATCTCGTCGTCCGACTCAAAAAGAGCCTCTATCAAAGGGTCAAAGTCATGAGGATTAGGAAGCCACAACTGGCCATTTATAAAAGAGGTCCAGCCATAGGAACGCCAAAAGTCGATAAGTGGTTCAAGCACATGACCAGACCACTTCTGCAGTTCTTCCTGCTCAGGTTTATCGTATGTTTTCGGAGCACCGAACTTTTTTAAACTGTATTGAAAAGCATCATTCACCATCATAAATCACCATTAGTCGCACATATTCATCTCAAAATTCATTTTCTTCTTTGGTGGACCAAGAGCGTCATCAATTGCCTTGTCCAAATCATCTAGTCGTCCTTCTTTCATCCACTGGCTACCCATTGAGCGATTGACTGTTCGGTTTTGTAGTCCGGAAATATCATAAGGATCGCCGCCGGCCACAATGTCCAGGGCATGGGTTGCATCGAGACCTAGCATTGCCTGCTCCACCTTTTGCTCTGCTTTTGCTGGCCCATACTGAAGTATGAGAACATCCATTTGACTTTCTTTAAACTCTTTCCGGGCTTTTAATTGCGATTTTGTATCTCTTAACGACTCCAACCCTTCCCCTTTACCCTGCAAAGCCTTGACCTATCCCGTCGCCGCTTCAGGTCCTCAGGATCCATGGCCACATTTTGAGACACCCATATATTGAACATTAACGGGGTAAATAGCGGGCTTAGAACACCAGCGATACCGACATAGACCTCCATATTTTATCACTTAGCAGCCAACACGCGTCATACACGAACAAAGCAGCAATTCCTGGTGGCGCTTTTCAAGGGGGTATAGTCATGTGGTTTAGGTAGCCACAATCTTCCCTTTAAGAAAAATGTCCAGCCAAATTCTTTCCAAAAATCTATTAGCGATTCACTACGGAACCCAGGTTTAACGACCGACCAAAAACTCAGATATCACATCGCATGCCTGAGCAACTCCATCCATCGTTGTACCCGACCGTTTTCCTCTGACCAATAGCTGTTCACAAGCCTCGATTGCCGTACTCAAATTAAAAGTCTCTGCATCAATTCCTTGCTGGTTAACTTTGGAGTCTAACCATGTTTCAAGGTAGGGCCCCTCAGGCCAGTCGGGTCTGCGTAAATGGAAGACAGGTAGTCCAGCGGCTGCAGCTTCGACAAAAGTACCGTAGCCTGATTTGGTAATCACTAAGTCGCTAGAAGCAAGTATGTCCTGAAAATTTAAACCCAAATCCGTGTAATGATGGACTCTTTCGTGCTTGATAGGCCAACCTGGTGGTATTAGCAAATGCTCGGAATGACGAGGCTTCCAGGCCCCTATATCAAGATCTATCGGTACCCCTCCCATTGCGATAAGTAAAACCTGCTCATCTGGCTGAATACCTGCCATTTTTTGCAATACTTCTCGTTGAGGAGTTCCAGGTGAAGCTACTGGGCCTATAGCCTTTCTATTTCCCAACCAGTGCATGGGCATAGATGGCTCTGGTTGCAGAAAAACATCGGCCCCTTGATAAGCTTCAACCATAGATTCTAATATATTGCTAGCTATTTGGTTTTCAGGTAAGTAGCTGCTGGCGATATCAAACCAGTTCAGGGAGCAGATAGCTAGTGCTGGAATACTAACTTTTTTAGCCGCTGCTAAAGTCAAATAAGGCACATCAGCTAACACTAGATTAGCCCCAGAGCTTTCCAGATCTTTTGCACAGGCATCAACTCGCTTTTCCCAGTTAGCATGCAGTTCGCAATAGCGCTTAAAGCTTGCCTTCCCATCTACTCTCACAGCATCGAACATAACTAACCCAAAATCATCACTATCAGTTTGAAGGTTATAATCTCCGTGTATTCGACTTCTCAGCACTTCATCAGGAAGATCCGTTCTCAGGGTAAGCTGCAATCCAGGTATCTGCCTCATCAGGCTATTAATTATCGGTACCACTTGAGTGAGGTGACCATAGCCATGGGCTGATATGGATACTAAAAGATGAGTAGCAGGCATAGTTGATATTCTACATTTCTAACTGTACAGGTTTTGAGGATGCTTACGCGATGTGATTGGCAAAGTATTTAAAGGTAATCAGCAACCAATTGGAAAGGCAATACTTTTCTTCCATTTCTATCACACTAGAGAATAACACTCGACACTCAATAAGGATGCAAAAAACAAAAGACGTGCCCCCCCCTGTCTCAAAAAGAAATATAATCCTATCACTAGACTCGTTTTACAATAAAATCCCCCAATGAAATCAATCACCCCCCTAATCAACTGGATCCTCCTGATGAGCCTCGTGCTGCTCTGGGGCACTTCATTTATGTTCACCGCAATCGCAGTCAGAACCGTTGACCCGCTATCGCTGGTTTTCTTCCGTATCTTAATCGGTGCTGTCATTATCACCATCTATCTGTATGCTCGAAACAAGCGTTTACCCCTTGATGTAAAAAGCTGGCTTATCTTTAGCCTGTTTGGATTTGTCGGCTACCTGCTGCCTTTCTTTCTCATCGCCTGGGGTCAGCAAACGCTGGACTCGGGACTGGCGGGTATGATTATGGCGATCATGCCGTTGGCGACAATGATCCTGGCGCATTACTTTATTCCTAATGAATCGCTGAACCGTTTCAAGATTTTTGGTTTCTTGCTGGGTATAAGCGGGGTCACACTTTTACTCGGCCCTGTGTTTAAAGGTGAATCACGTGAGATTCTAAGCGCCATTGCCGTTTTTATTGCTGCATGCAGCTATGCATTGAATACAATTCTGGTTCGACGTCTGCCTGCGTTCAGCCCTGTGGTCGCGGCAACTGGCGTGTTACTAGCCTCTAGCCTGTGTCTGTTGCCACTGTGGTTAGCACAGCAACATATCGTACTGGCGGAGATCAGTTCTGAATCTCTGTGGTCGGTGATCTGGCTGGGTATAGGTCCGACCGGTGTGGCGACTATTATTCTATTTGCTGTGATTGAGCGTGCTGGTCCCACTTTTGTTTCGACGATGAATTACATGATTCCTGTGGTTGCTTTTCTATCAGGGGTGTGGATTCTTGCTGAACCTTTAAGCTGGAGCAGCCTGCTGGCACTGGCCATTATCCTGCTTGGCATTGCTTTGACCCGTTTTAGAGCAAGACACAATGCCCGTATTCAGAATTAACCGTTTCCTTTTCGGCTGATCCACATCAGGCGAAATATCAACCACGCGGCGGCATGCGCAAGCCCGGCGGTGAGTCCCACCCAGAATCCGGCGGCACCCATCGGTTCAGTGATCCAGTCGTTAAAAGTCAGGCTATAGCCAAGTGGAATGCCGATTACCCAGAATGAAAACAGCATGATAAACATGGGGATGCGGGTATCTTTAAATCCACGTAATGCACTGATGCAACTTACCTGTATCACATCGGCCATCTGAAATATCGCACCAAAAAACAATAGCTGGATGGCCATCACCAGCACGGCATTATCGGTAGTATACCAGCCTGCCAGTACCGCTCTATTGAACAATAAAAATGTTGCGAAGCTCAATGCTATTATCAGTGCCAGCACGATAGAGCTGCGTGCCAGCAGACGCACGCTATCATGTTGTTGTGCACCGATTAGAAAGCTGATGCGCAAGGTGAGCGCCATGCCCAGGCTTAATGGCACCATGAATAGTACGCTGACGATATTCAGCGCAATCTGATGCCCGGCGACAACAATAGAACCCAGTGGTGCCAGCAGTAAAGCAATAACCGAAAACATGGTAGCTTCTACAAAAATGGTAAAACCAATAGGGATGCCGAGGTGGAGTAGATCCTTAAACTGTTGCAACTGCGGCCACATGCGTTGCGACCATAGATGATAATGTCTAAAAGCTGCTGCTCGATGTATATAAATCCATAGTGCAATCAGAGCGATCCAGTTTGCTATGGTGGTTGCCCAGCCGCAGCCAACGCCGCCCATTGCTGGCATGCCCAGCTTACCGAAGATGAGGATGTAATTGAGTGGCGCATTGATTGCGGTTGAGATGAGTGTAAACACCATGATAATGCGCGTATGCCCCAGCCCATCGGTGAGCCCACGTAATGCAATGATCAACAGGATGGCCGGTATGCCCATGGAAAACGCAAATAGATAACCACTGGTGATTGCTGCGGGGTTGGGTTCCATCTTTAACAAATGTAAAACAGGGTCAACCTGATTCAAACCTGTCGCCGCTGCGATAGCTGCTAATATGGCAAAGTAAATACCATGCCAGGCCACCGGTAAGACTCGCTCATATTGTCTGGCACCGTTATAGCCTGAGATCATCGGTTGCTGGGCATTGAGTACGCCCAGTACAAACAGAAAGATAGGCATCCATAGACTGTACCCAATAGCGACACCGGTCAGGTCATCAGCACTGGAACGTCCGGCCATCAGGGTATCGATCACACCGTTTGCCATCTGGGCTAACTGCGCAATCAGGATGGGTGTACCCAGGCGTGCAAGAGTGAGCCACTCGAATTTGACGCGCTGGCTTAGTGTGTCGGATTCGTGGGCTTGCGGTTGATGAGTTTCGTCCAGCAGTTGGGTCATAGAGCTACCTGATAATAAGGCGCGCATGATAGCAGAATCACTCTGAGTGACTATTCTGATTTCAAACAAAAATACGAAGTCTGCCAATTCCAGCCTATAAGTAATACACTTAAAAGATTGCGGTAGGACTTTATCTTGAAAAAAAAACTCGGCAGTAACTTAACTTACCAACGTATAGACCGTCTGGATGCCATG
>JBNKMF010000118.1:0-13420 GCA_050292965.1 Gammaproteobacteria bacterium
GCAGTGATGATGGTTAAAATAGCAGGAATAAATATTTCCATCAGCTCTTCTCCACCAGCAATACGGACTTGTTAAAACTGACTCGGTAATGAATCAATACATCACAGGCGAGTAGAAAAAATAACAGCAGGCCCTGAAATACACCGGTAACTGCCACTGGCAGACTTAACTGAATCTGCGCGGTTTCACCGCCCAGATAGGTTAAGGCCAGCAACAATCCGGCAAACAGTACACCGACTGGATGCAGCCGCCCTACATAGGCCACAATAATCGCAGTAAAGCCATAACCCGGTGAAATATTCGGCAACAACTGACCGATTGGGCCAGACACTTCAATCACACCGGCAAGACCCGACACACCACCACCGAGTAATAAGGTCACCCAGATGATACGCGATGCACTAAAACCGGCATGCTCACCCGCCGCAGGCGCTGAGCCCGATACCTTGATCTGGTATCCGAGCAGGGTGCGCGATATTAATAGCCAGCCTAATGTAACGACCAGCAGTGCAATCAGAAATCCAATGTGCAGGCGGGTACTTTCAAACAGCAGGGGCAATAATGCCGAATCGCTAAACATTCGCGATTCAGGGAAGTTAAAGCCTTCCGGATCTTTCAATGGTCCATGCACCATCAGGTTCAAAAACAGTCCCGCGACGTAACTCAACATCAGGCTGGTGAGGATTTCATTGGCGTTAAATTTAACCCGTAAGAATGCAACTATGGCCGCCCACAACATGCCACCCAATATCCCGGCGATCAGCATCAGCGGGATGATATAAAACCCCTGCTGATCATAAAAATACAGAGCCACCGAACCACCACATAGGCCACCCATAATCAACTGGCCTTCAGCACCGATATTCCATACCCCTGCCTTAAAACCCATCGATAACGCCACCCCAATCAGAATCAGCGGCGTAGCTTTGACCCCTAATTCACTAATCCCATAAGTACTGGAAATCGGTTCGATAAAAAAGGCATGCAAGGCAGCCAGCGGAGACACGCCCATAATGATAAACAGTACCACTCCAGCCAGCAATGACAGCAATAGCGCAAGCAGCGGCGACAGGTACACCATCGTCTTCGAAGGAGATTGGCGTTTTATCAGGCTAGGCAGCATCTTGATCACCCTCTTCCAGAGTCACGCCTGCCATCAGCAGCCCCACTTTTTCAATTGTCATCTCGGCGGTGGGGTAGAAGCGGGATAAGCGCCCCCCACAGATCGCCCCTATACGGTCGGATAATTCCATCAATTCATCCAGATCCTGTGATATCACCAGTACGGCGGCTCCGTTTTTAGCCAGCTCACGTAAGGCCTGGCGTATAGTTTGTGCGGCCCCAGCGTCTACCCCCCAGGTGGGTTGCGAGACGATCAGGATGTCTGGCTTCTGGGTCAACTCACGACCAATAATAAACTTTTGCAGATTACCGCCGGACAGACTCCCAGCCGGTACATCCGAACTGGGTGTCTTCACCGCATACTGCTTGATAACATCATCGGCAAAGTCTCGTGTTTTGGGATAATTAATCAACCCTTTGGCTAATAGCTGCATGCGATGGAAGGCGGTCATAAATGCATTGTCGACCAGATTCATGTCTGGGATGGCTCCATGCCCGAGTCTTTTTTCCGGCACACTGGCCATGCCTGCTCTACGCCTGGCATTGGGGTCCATTTTTCCCGCGTGCACATCTTCAATAACAATACAGGATGCATTGCCACACCTTTCTTCTCCGTTTAACGCCTTGAGTAATTCATCCTGTCCATTACCGGCAACTCCGGCTATGCCGACTACCTCACCGGCGCGCACCTGCAGATGTATATCCGTCAATGCGATACCGGTACTGTCTACAACCGGCATATTCAGTGCCTCGACCTTGAGGCGAACTTCACCGGTCTGAATATCGGTTTCCTTTTCAATTGTGACCAGCTCTTCACCCATCATCATCGCTGCCAGTGTCGAAGTGCTTTCTTCATCCACGTTCACGGTATCAATTCTTTTACCCAGACGTAAAATGGTAGCGTGGTGACACAGCGCCTTGATTTCATCCAGCTTATGGCTGATATAGAGTATCGACAGGCCTTCTTCAGACAATCGTTTCAGGGTGACAAATAATTTCTGTACCTCCTGTGGCGTCAATACCGAGGTTGGTTCATCCATTACCAGCAGCCTGGGTTGCTGTAACAGGCAGCGGATGATTTCTATGCGCTGACGTTCGCCAACCGATAGCGTGTAAACATGTCGATGGGGATCGAGTGGCAGGCCATAGCGCTCTGAAATCGCGGTGATATCGGTGGCCAGCTTGCCCATATCCACGGCCTTATCCATGCCCAGCGAAATATTCTCCACCACCGACAATGAGTCAAATAGAGAGAAATGCTGAAATACCATGGCAATACCCAGCTCACGCGCCTGCGCTGGTGTATCGATTTCCACGGCCTTGCCGTTGAAATAAATCTGCCCGCTATCCTGCTTTAGAATCCCATAAATCATCTTCACCAGAGTAGACTTGCCAGCGCCATTCTCCCCCAGTAGTGCATGCACTTCACCTGGACGAATCTTCAGGTCCACCGCATCATTGGCCAACACGCCCGGAAAAGCCTTGGTCATACCCTTTAGTTCAATCAAATATTCTGCATCTTCACTCATAGTTTGATGATCTCTTATTACACCTTAAGCTGTTGCTCAGGAGCAGGAAGTGGCTGCAACAACTTTATTTGCTGATAAATCTGAACGATCTGAGCACTCACCGCCAGTCCTATGGCTGCTGGCTTTTTCGAACTGATACCAGTAATACCTATCGGGCAGGTCATACGCCTTAACGAGTCGGCTGTGATACCTCTATGCTGCATGCGATGTTCAAATTTCCTGCGCTTGGTCATCGAACCGATCAGGCCCAGATAATTAAAATCATCGCGCTTAAGGATTTGCTCACACAGATGCTGATCGAGTTGATGGTCATGCGTCATCACCACAAAATAGCTGCCTGCAGCGGCCCCGTCAATGATCGATTCAGGGGTATCGGTGCAACAGCTTACTACATTATCTGGCAGCACTTCAGGGAATTGATCATCCCGCGTATCCACCCAGGTGATATCTAACTCCTGCAGGCTAAGATGATCCACCAGAGCCCGACCTACATGGCCTGCACCGAATACATACACATGAAAGTCACCCACTGTTACCGGGTCAAAAACATAGGATTGACCAGTCTCAATATTCTCAAAAGATTTGATTTGGCAGCTGCCCTGCGGCTGCAATAACTGACGCGCAAAGCTGTCTGGCACTGAGTCGCCGGGGCTATTCTCAGCAACTATATATCGCGCTTGCACCTTTTCTCCAGCCAGCGGTATGACCTGTACGCAAGCCTGCCCCTGTTGTTGATAGTCAAGTAATTGATCTATCCACGACTCACGTTGCCGAATGCATTCGAATAACAGACTCACTACGCCACCACAACACTGACCCAGCCCTGCTCCCAGAGAAAAACGCTGCAGGACATGGGGTGAATGATGCGCCAGCATATTGCGTGCGATCTGGATTGCCTGGTACTCAAGATTTCCGCCGCCAATGGTGGAAAAAATCTGCTGTTCAGTGACCAGCATCTTTGCACCTGGCTCACGCGGTGTTGAGCCCTTAACCGATACCACGGTAACCAGTACCAATGGCTGTTGATTGCAGCTCAATCGATCGAGTTCAATCAACCACTTATCCATTGCTTGCATCCTGGCAATAATCAACCGCGTTTAATATTGCTTCCGCGGTTGCAGGTGCATTCAACGGTGGATTAATTCGGTAATCAGCAACACTGGCAATTGCATCTCTAATCGCAAAGAAGGCTGAAAAGCCTAACAACAGGGGAGGCTCCCCTACGGCTTTGGATCGCAGGATCGTATCTTTCACATTGCTGTTTTCAAACAGGCTTACATTAAATTCGGTTGGCACATCCGCCGCTGATGGAATCTTATAGGTTGATGGGGCATGCGTGATCAAACGACCGCTGTCATTCCAGACCAGTTGTTCTGAGGTTAACCAGCCCATGCCCTGGATATAGGCACCTTCTACCTGACCTTTATCTAGCGCCGGATTAATCGAGTTACCCGCATCATGCAAAAGATCGACACGCAACAGTGCACTCTCGCCAGTTAAGGTATCTATCGCTACCTCACTCACCGAAGCGCCGTAGGCATAATAATAGAAGGGGCTACCGGTTAAGCTGTCTTTATCCCAGCTCAGACCGGGGGTTTTGTAAAAGCCATCCGACCATAGCTGTACACGCGATTGATAGGCTTGCATCACCAGCTCATCAAAGCCTAAGCTTTGATCGGCAAATATCACTCGATCCTCAGCGAAGGTTATCTGCTCAGCCGCTACCGAGTAGCGTTCACTGATAAAATCAGTCAGTCGCTGCCTGATCTGCTGCGCAGCATTCTGCGCAGCCTTTCCGTTCAGATCAGAACCGGTAGATGCCGCTGTAGCTGATGTATTAGCCACCTTGCTGGTATTCGTTGCTGTAGCTCTGACTCGTTTTATTGAGATACCCAGTTCAGCTGCGACCACCTGCGCCACCTTGGTATTCAGGCCCTGCCCCATCTCAGTCCCACCATGATTGACCAGTACCGAACCATCGGTATACACATGCACCAGAGCACCCGCCTGATTGAAATGCACCACGTTAAATGAAATGCCAAACTTCACCGGTGTAAACGCCAGACCTTTCTTAATCACCGGCGAGCTCCTGTTAAAAGCTATCACCTGCTCACGTCGCTTACGGTAGTCACTGCTTTGTTCAAGCTGACTGACCAGTTGATGAATCACATTATCTTCCACCAGCTGACCATAGGGCGTGACATTTCTTGACTCTGTCCCATAAAAATTATGCTTGCGCACATCCAGTGCATCCATCCCCAGTTCACGCGCAATATTATCAATCACATATTCAGTGGCAAATGCCCCCTGCGGTCCGCCAAAACCACGAAATGCGGTATTCGACTGGGTATTGGTTTTGCAGCAACGCGCGCTGATATCGACCTGTTCAAGAAAATAGGCATTATCCACATGACAGACTGCGCGTGTGGCCACTGGCCCGGAAAGATCAGCAGTGCAACCTGCGCCAACCAGCATATCCAGCTGGAGTGCCTTTAAGCCACCCTGCCTGTCATAGGCGACTTCATAGTCAAATTCAAAATGGTGGCGCTTGCCGGTCATCATCATATCGTCGTCTCTATCCAGTCGACATTTAACCGGACGGTTTAGTTTTGCAGCCGCCAGGGCCGCTGCACAACAGAATAAGGCTGACTGTGACTCCTTACCGCCAAAGCCACCGCCCATGCGACGTATCTCAACCAATACCTGACTGGCGTCACGTTGCAGCATATGCGCAACCAGTTGCTGCATTTCACTGGGGTGCTGGGTTGAGCTATATATCTGCAGACAGCCATCTTCTTTTGGAATCGCATAGGCCACCTGACCTTCCAGATAAAAATGTTCCTGTCCGCCAAGTGCCAGCTGCCCCTTGAGGCGGAAATCCGCCTGTCGCATGGCTTCGTCAACACCCGCAGAGGTCAGACGCATCTCGGGGATTACATACTGCTGCAGCCTGTCTGCTTCACGTACCGAAAGCACGGCAGGCAGGGGCTCATATTGTATGTCTGCCAGCAACACTGCATTACGGGCATTCAGATAGCTATCCGCGATCACCATAAACACTGGCTGACCAATATAATTCACAACACCATCAGCCAGAATGACATCGTCGTGCAATATCGGGCCACAGTTGTTACTACCTGGAATATCCTGAGCAGTTAGTGTAGCAACAACACCTGTTGCCGCCTCTACCGCTGACAGATCCATACTGAGAATTTTGGCATGTGCCTGTTCGCTGGGATATAAAGCCGCATAGAGCGTGCCGGATAATTCTGCAATATCATCTACGAATACTGCCTCACCTGCCACATGCAAATGAGCTGACTCATGCTTAACAGATTTTTCTGAGCATGCTTTCTGGCTCATCTCACCACCTGCTGCAGGTCAGTGAGCTGTAGCGGTATTTCAGTTCCCTCATTCAGGGTTTGCTGATAAAAGCGCTGCAATAG
The DNA here is from genome assembly GCA_050292965.1 of Gammaproteobacteria bacterium. GTDB lineage: Bacteria > Pseudomonadota > Gammaproteobacteria > JACNJF01. Next base: position 6,098 of record JBNKMF010000118.1, read on the forward strand.
ATTCTGTGCCACGCGTTGTCGGTAATCGGCAGAAGCGCGCATATCTGACAGGGGTGAAAAATCTTCAGCCAGCCTGGCGCGAGCAAGATCAATTGTGGATTGATCCCAGATCTGACCCAGCAGTGCGGCCTCACACTGCGTAGCTCGCGCGGGGATTGCCGCCATACCGCCAAAGGCAATTCGAATATGCGCGACCTTGCCAGCATCATCCAGCCCCAGGACAAATGCAGCGCATACGGACGAGATATCCTGATCGAAGCGTTTACTGACCTTATAACTGGCCATTTGATACTGTTGTTGGTTAAGCGGAATACGCAATGCCTGTACGAATTCCCCTGCGCGCAAATCCTTTTGCTGATAACCCAGATAGAAATCCTGCAGAGCCAGAACGCGCTCATTGCTGCCCTGACGTAATTGTATTTCGGATTGCAGAGCAATCAGTATCGGCATTGAGTCACCGATGGGTGAGCCATTGGCGATATTACCCACCAGAGTCGCCGCATTACGTACCGGCATGGATGCAAAGCGTCTAAACAGATCTTTCAGCGCCGGAAAGTGTTGCTGTATCGCAGCAAAGGCATCCGTCACGTTTACCCCTGCGGATATGCTAATCGCATCCTGATCTATGCGTATGGTCTTCAGCTCTTCCACCCCTGCCAGAGAGATCATCAAGGGTAATTTTCGCAGTTGTTTATTGATCCATAACCCCACATCGGTGTTACCCGCGACCAGCGTGGCATGCGGGTACTGGAGGTATAAATCAGCCAGCGCATTAACAGTGGCTGGTGCGTAATACTGCATGCCATCATGCTGTATATGCAGCGTTTCAGGGCTTTGGATATTCCTTAGGAGTTCTACCAGTGCCTGCTCTTCAGGCTCAATCGGTGATTGATCCGTAGCAGGGCTGGCCATCCAGTTATCAGAGTCTGCCAGTGAAGCCATTTGTTCTGCGGCCTGGATTATGGGCCTGTAACCAGTACATCGACATAGATTACCTGACAGGGCATCGTTGATTTGTGCTCGATCGGGCGCGGCATTGGTTTTAAACAAAGCAAATAGCGACATGACAAATCCGGGGGTGCAGAACCCGCATTGTGAAGCATGGTTATCTACCATGGCTTGCTGCACGGGATGCAATGAACCATCTTTAAGTGATTTTAGAGACTCAACAGTAAACAGGGCCTTACCATGTAGCATAGGCAATAACTGGATACAGGCATTCACACTACGTAGCTTTATTCTGCCATCAAACAGCTCTCCCAGCACCACCGTACAGGCGCCACAATCACCTTCTGCACAGCCTTCTTTAGTACCCGGTCGATAAGCTTTTTCACGCAAATATTGAAGTACAGTAGTGGTTGGACTCAGACCCGTTGCACTGATAACCACACCGTCCAGTACGAAACGTACGGCAGTCTGATAGCTATCTTCGGGTTCTGTAGTGGTCATAGATTAACTACCCCGATAGGTTGAATAGCTCCAGGGAGAAACCAGCAGTGGCACATGATAATGCCCAGTGGCGTCGGCAACCCCAAAGCGGATGACTACCTGTTGAACAAAGGAAGGATCGGGTAACTCGGCACCCAGAGCTGTATAGTATTCATTGGCATGAAATAGCAGTTCGTAAACACCCTGCAGAAGCGCATCACCTTCAAGCAGAGGCTGGTCCAGCCGACCATCATCATTGGTAACGGACTGAGTAATCAGCTCTTTTTGGCCATCATTCAAACGATACAGCTCCACTCTAACATTCGCTGCTGGGCAACCGTTTGCTGTATCTAGAACATGCGTTGTTAAACGCCCCATTACTCACTCCCCCTGCTGACTGATTAACAGAATTCGATCTAGCCTACAATATTGTTAACAATAATGCACCAGATTGTTGACAATTTATTTTAGACCACCGATTATCCCCATCATGAAACAGGAAGAACGGATTTTTGAATCCATAGAACAGGCCATTACAGAACACCGCCTAACGCCCGGTACACGCCTACGAGAGGCGCATCTGGCTGAAATCTATGGCGTTAAACGCGGGCTCATTCGTAAGGTACTTACAAAACTGGCCCACAACAAGCTCATCGAACACCTGCCCAATATTGGTGCCCAGGTGGCTCAACCCAGTGCGCAGGAAGGACACGACCTGTTCGCAACGCGTAGAGTTCTGGAAAAATCGGTGCTAGCCTCGCTCTGTCAGGGCATCACCTCCGAACAGCTACATCAACTCAACACGCTACTACAGGAAGAACAAAAGGCCTATGAGAGCGGTAACAACAAACTGGGTGTTAGACTATCTGCCGGATTCCATAAACTTCTGGCAGAACTAGCTGGAAACCGAGTTAGCGAAGAGTTCCTGGTCGAAATCATTAACCGTACGCCCCTGGTTTTCATTTCCAGCATTGGTCAACTTCCACCGAACGGCTGTATCAATCACGAACATAATGACATTGTTAAAGCTCTGGTGAATAAAGATTGCGAGAAAGCGGCTCAATTAATGGATGAACACCTGTCACATCTGGAAAAAATGTTTAATATAGAGGAAGCGAAACCTGTAGTGGACCTTTCTGAGATACTTAAACCATGAATAAATTCTACCCCAGAGACCTGATCGGCTACGGCCAGAACCCTCCGCAGGCTAACTGGCCCAATAATGCAAGAATAGCCGTTCAATTCGTGCTCAATTACGAAGAAGGCGGTGAAAGCTGTGTGCTGCATGATGATGATACCTCTGAGCAGTTTTTATCCGAGATAGTCGGCGCAGAAGCCTACCATGACCGACATATGAGCATGGAATCGATGTATGAATATGGTTCGAGAGTCGGAGTATGGAGAATTCTACGTGAATTTGAGCGCCGTGGTCTTCCAATGACCGTTTTTGCGGTCGCTGAAGCATTACAACGCAACCCGAACCTGGTACCTCATTTTCAACAATTAGGTCATGAGATCGCCTGCCATGGATTACGCTGGATTCATTATCAGAAGATAGACATCTATACCGAACGCGCCCATATGCAACAGGCGACAACCATGCTAAAAAACCTTACTGGTGAAACACCGCTAGGATGGTACACCGGCCGTGACAGCCCCAACACACGTAGTCTGGTAGTCGAACATGGCGGCTTTCTGTATGACTCTGATTACTATGGCGATGATCTACCATTCTGGACACTGGTAGATTTACCGGACCCTGAGCTGCCTCCCAGACCACATCTGGTAGTACCCTATACCCTGGATACCAACGATATGCGCTTTGCCACGCCGCAGGGCTTTAATACCGGTGAACACTTTTATAATTACCTACGCGATAGTTTTGATGTACTGTACGCAGAAGGTGAACATACACCCAAAATGCTATCCATCGGTTTACATTGCCGACTGGCCGGCAAACCAGGCCGCTTTGCAGCGCTACAACGTTTTCTCGATTACGTTCAATCGCATCAATATGTCTGGATCTGTCGCCGCGACGATATTGCTCGTCACTGGATTAATCAACACCCATACCAACCAATGGTTTAACTATGCTGACACTCAAAGAATTGAATCAACTGCCGGAAATTGAATTTACCAATACGCTAGGCAGCATTTTTGAACACTCACCCTGGGTAGCCAAACAAACCTATGAATTTCGGCCTTTTGAAACGGTCGACAGCCTGTTGCAGTACATGTTTGACCTGGTAAAACAAAGCCCTCAGGCAGACCGCCTTAAATTAATATGCAACCACCCTCAACTAGCAGGCAAGGAAGCCGAACAGGGCACGCTCACTGATCAATCACAAAAAGAACAGACCTGTGCTGGCCTTAACCATTGCACCGCTGAAGAGCTAGCACAGCTACAAACCCTTAATCAGCAATATCTCGACAAGTTTGGCTTCCCATTTGTGATCGCAGTTAAAGGCCTGACTCGCCACGATATTCTTGCCTCTATTCAACAGAGAGTAAACAATGAGCTGGAGCAGGAATTCGATACCTGTATCGAGCAGATTGGACGTATCGCAGAATTCCGAATCAAAGAATTAATTGCAGACTGAAATGTCTGTCATCGAAACCCTACTGGATGCATCCAGCGTGCATGCCGAGTGGCGCCCGTTATTAAAATCTGCGCTTAGCTGCATGGATCAGCAATATCTGCAGAGTTTACTCGATGACGAAGATTGGCTACCTGGAAAAGACCGCCTGCTGGCAGCATTTCAACGCAATCTGCATGGCTGTGAATATATCCTGTTTGGAGAGTCGCCCTACCCACGTGCTGAATCTGCCAATGGCATAGCCTTTTACGATGCCGCAGTGAATGACATCTGGTCTGAAACAGGCCTGAGCAAAGCAGTTAATAGAGCCACGTCATTACGCAACATCATCAAAACCGCCTTACTTGCTGAAAATCTGATCGCTCCCTTAGAGGATGGCAGCATCCCTCAGGCATTGATCGCCGAGGTCGATAAACAGCCCTTAATCCATAGCTTGCCCGAACTTTTTCAGCTGCTCCAACAACGTGGTTTTCTATTATTCAATGCCACACCCGTGCTTCACAGCGCTCGCGCCGTAAACAAAGAGTCTCGCTTCTGGAGCGCTTTTATCGATCAATTATTGAGCGAGATAAAAACCCGCATGGATAAAACACCAACTCTCGTGTTATGGGGAAAAATCGCCGAAAAAATAATTGCATTACCTGCCTCAGCGGATTATCAGGTAATACAGAGTGAGCACCCCTACAACATCTCATTCATCCACAACCCAACCATGCAGGCGTTATTTTCCGAAATAAAATTACTGCACCAGAATATTTCATAACGCACAGTTTTGTAGCGTCCATTCCATCTAGCAAGCTCGATTTCTAATTTTCCGGGAGATAATTTTACAACCAGGACTGATGTTGATATATCTCACAGCAACTTAACGAGCTTTGCTTTGATCATTTTTTTCAGTATTCATAACCGATACCCAGGCTGATAAAAACGGTTCACGCAGGCCACAATTTTTTATGGGGTGCAGTTATGAGTGAACAAAAGCAGATTGAATCAGATTTAATTTATCAACTGGATGATCAACCACCTCCACTTGAATCATTTTTCGCCGCCCTGCAACATGTATTAGCCAGTCTGGTCGGCATTATGACACCCCCACTGGTCATCACCAGCGCGCTGGGGCTGGATATAGCCGATTCGGCTTATATTATCAGCATGTCTTTGTTTGTCTCTGGTATTGCCACCTTTATTCAGGCCAAACGCATGGGACCTGTCGGCTCCGGCCTGCTCAGTGTACAGGGCACCAGCTTTGCCTTTCTGGGCCCCATTATCGGTGCCGCAATGGCGATAAAAGCAGGCGCTGGCACAGAGGCCGCACTCGCCACCATTTTTGGTGTCATTATCGCAGGTTCCTTTATCGAGATTTTCCTTAGCCGTTTCCTTCATCTGGCGAAAAGAATTATTACCCCGGTTGTAACCGGCGTAGTAGTTACACTGATTGGTCTTACTCTGATCAAGGTGGGGCTAATCTCCATAGGTGGTGGATTCTATGTAATGACCAAAGTGCCCGCTGCATTTGCCAGCATGCAAAACCTTGGCATGGCTGGTTTGGTACTTATCATTATCCTGTTTTTAAACATGAGCAAGAATCCCTTACTGCGCATGAGCTCAATCGTCATCGGGCTTGCTGTGGGTTATGTAGTCGCGGCATCGATGGGGATGGTTAATTTATCAAAACTGGAAGATTTAAGTTTTTTTAGCGTACCGGTTCCATTTAAATATGGACTGGATTTTAGTTTCGCAGCCTTCCTGCCCATAGCCATTATCTACCTGATCACCGCGGTTGAATCGATTGGTGACCTGACTGCCACATCCATGATTTCACACCAACCTGTAACAGGTGATATTTATATGCAGAGAATTAAAGGTGGTGTGCTTGCGGATGGCATCAATTCTGCACTGGCTGGCATATTCTGTACCTTTCCCAACACCACCTTTAGTCAGAACAATGGTGTTATCCAGCTCACGGGGGTAGCCAGTCGTCATGTCGCTTTTTTCATCGCTGGTATCTTTGTTGTGCTGGGACTGTCGCCCATCCTGGCTGGAGTCTTCCGCATCATGCCAGAACCGGTACTGGGTGGAGCAACCATACTCATGTTTGGTACGGTTGCCGTAGCCGGTATTCGCATATTAGCAACTCAGCATCTGGGCTCGCGCGAAATCCTCATTGTTGCAGTTTCACTGGGTATTGGTCTTGGCGTGACTATGGTGCCAGATATTCTTAAAAATGTTGCTCCCCCAGAGATTAAAAACGTTTTTTCTTCTGGAATCACAGCTGGTGGTCTGACAGCAATCTTACTCAGCATTGTGTTACCGTCCAGGGGTTCCGAACAGGAAACAACTTCCTGACAAATCGGGTTATACTCTCCAGCCAATACACTTTTACGGCTGGAGATACCCAGGATAATTTATGCGCACTGTTGAAATCAGCTCACAGCCTGTTGAGCTGTACAAAATACTCAAATTTGAAGGCATGACCGCCAGTGGCGCTGAAGCGAAGTCTGTTATTTCAGAAGGTCTTGTTAAGGTTAATGATCAAACCGAAACCCGTAAACGTAAGAAAATCGTTGCAGGTGATCGTATTGAATTTGGTGGTGAGAAAATTTTGATTCGGCTTGAGGGTTAGTCTGGGGTCAGTTAAAAACTGCATTAAAAAACTGCATAAGTCTAGATAGCATCTGATAATTTTAGAAAGTAATTCTGATTTGGTCTAACAGTTGACATTCATATTGTGCACTACGATAGGCAAGTATGTTCCATAACTGATCGTTAATGACATACATCCTGACCCCTTAAACTCAATTGTTGTTGATCGGCAATTTAAAAACTTCGCTCCAGAAATCAAAACCATGACCTGGCGAGTCCTATACTCCATGATCAGATGCTGTATCTGATCTTTGCCAGGACCAGAGGCTAAAGTCCTCAGAATGATTATCGGAATTTTCTGTACACATATCTATAACCCTGCTGACAGAATTCTGTCATCAGGATAACTATAAAAACAAGCCTCAACAAAAAAACTGTAGAGGTGAAAAATGTATAAGTCATATCTCAAAACCATTCTTCATGGAGTCGCATACTAATTCCAGCAAATGCTATTCAGGCAGAAACTGTTGAGGTTATAAAGTTCAAAGCTAATGACGCGTCAGTGAACAATCAATTCTGAATTCAACCTAGAATCCGCAGTTGGACGAGTTGAAGTGTGTGTTTGAGGTGGTGTAGATCAAGGAGTTACAAGGCTGCCGCGTCCTGCTCACGCCCCTTACCTATGTCCCTATAGGCAACGAAGAGATACACCGCC
>JBNKMF010000119.1:0-13368 GCA_050292965.1 Gammaproteobacteria bacterium
ACCATTTTGCCGCAGGCTTGAAAGGGGATGTATATCTGCTAACGATCCTGAGACACGGGATATTGGGAAAGCAATTTGCCCACTAATTTTTCTAAAGAGCCAAAAATTTAAGTGTATAAAAAATATGGATATTCTCAATATACGGGCATAGGTAAGGGGCGAGAGCAGGACGCAGTAGCCTTGTACCCCCCCCTGGAATAGCTTGGCTATTCCGCGTCGTTACACCTTGATCTACGCCACCGGAAACCGATCTGACAATACGAGCTCACACTACTGATGCTGCTAAGGTAGAGCCATGCAAGTAATTGTGTGCTCTGGCTCTTTAAGTTAGATTGTCACTGGCCTGTTAAAACTCATTCTCTTCATAATCCATCATCAATGCTGCGCCAGATTGTATGGTGGTATTTAAACTGGCCGTTTGCGGCAGCAGTCGTTGCATAAAGAAGCGCGCTGTTTTCAATTTGCTTTTATAAAACAGTTCATCGGAATGCTGGCTAGCGGCCAGTGCTGTCTGTGCCATCTGAGCCCACATGAATGCGAGAGTAACTAGCCCGGCTAGTCGTAGATAATCATAAGCGGCGGCACCCACTTCATCCATATTGTTGCGAGCGGCCCTGGCTAACCAATCGGTTGCCTGCTGTAGATGTGACAGGGCTTCAACAAGCGGTTGAATAAATTCCTGCAAAGCAGCATCATTTTCGTTTTCAGCAATATACCCTGAGATTATCTCGAGGTATGTGCTTAGATAGCGTCCATTTTCGGCGTTTAGTTTACGACCCACCAAATCCATCGCCTGCACTCCATTGGTCCCTTCATAGATTTGTGCAATGCGCGCGTCGCGTACCAGTTGTTCCATACCGTGTTCACGGATATATCCATGCCCACCAAAAACCTGCTGCCCAAGCACAGTAGATTCAAATCCTAGATCAGTCAGGTAAGCCTTGGCTATGGGGGTGAGTAGCGCAATCAGGTCTTCGGCCTGCTGTTTTTTCATGGGATCGGTTTCGTGTGTTGACTTGTCGAGCAACATACCTAGCCAGATGGCCAGTGCTCGAGAGCCTTCGGTATTAGCGCGCATAGTGAGCAGCATGCGGCGTACATCGGGGTGTACGGTTAATGGATCGGCTGCCTGCTCGGGTTGCTTTGCACCTGTAAGGGAGCGCCCCTGGATGCGTTCCTTAGCGTATTCTACCGCACTCTGGTAGGATGCTTCGCCAACACCTATTCCCTGTATGCCCATCGCGACACGCTCGGTATTCATCATTTTAAACATGCCTCGCATACCCTTGTTCAACTCGCCGATTAGAAAGCCCTGAGCGTCATCGAAGTTCATCACGCAGGTGGCAGCCCCTTTGATGCCCATCTTATGCTCCAGCGACCCACAACTTACCCCATTGGCTGCGCCCAGTGAGCCATCGGCATTGACCCTGATTTTAGGTACGATGAACAGGCTGATACCTTTGATACCTGCGGGAGCATCCGGGGTTCTTGCCAGTACCAGATGCAGTATATTGTCAGTCAGGTCGTGTTCGCCGCCGGTAATGAAAATCTTGGTGCCGCTGATCAGATAGCTACCATCATCCTGCCGCAGGGCTTTACTGCGTAATAGCCCCAGATCAGTACCACAATGGGGTTCAGTCAGACACATGGTGGCGGACCAGGTACCATCGGCCATTTTGGCTACAAAACGCTGTTTGATTTCGTCGCTGGCGTAGTCCATCAGCGCTGCATAAGCGCCGTTTGTGAGCCCAGGATACAGGCTGAATGAGAGATTGCAGGAACACACCATTTCATCGATCATCAGGTTCAGTGTTTTGGGTAACCCTTGTCCGCCATATTCGGGGTCCATCGCCAGAGAGCTCCAGCCGGATTCGGTATACAGCTGGTATGCTTCCTTAAACCCTTTTGGAGTCGTGACCTTGCCATCATCCCAGTGACAGCCTTCTTCGTCTCCGTTACGATTTAATGGCAATAATTCCTGAGCACAGAATTTACCAGCTTCCTCAAGAATTGCTTCAACGGTTTCGGCATCTACTTCTTCAAAGCCGGGCAGGGATTGCAGGTATTTGCCTTGAAGCACTTCGTTGTATAAAAAAAGCATGTCGCGTAATGGTGGCGTGTAATTCGGCATGACGTATTCTCTGGTGAAGTTCTGGTTAATTTAAAGTCTGAGCTAAAAATAGCATCTTAATACGAAGAACTCAGTATTTTATTAGTACAGCGTGCTGTAAATAAAGCCATAAAGACAAATAAATGAATATATTGTTCTTTTACATTGGTATTTGGTAGTGGTCAGGGCGGTGCACCGGTTGGTAGTGATGGCGAAGTGTGCGCCTTTATGCAAATGCTGACACTGGATACGGCCAGGCGTAGTAGTTATGAGCGAAATATTCAAACGACTGAAAAATAGCTGAGAAAATTAATACCATCAGCTAATAAAAAAAATCAACATATAAGAATCACACTGAAATAAACCTTCAGTTAGCTATGTTTAGCAAGGAGGATTAAATCTGGATTCCGTAGTTGACCGCTGGCATTAGAGGGTAACCCGCTATTTCTTAGTTCATAACGGTCGATTTACCTTTTAAAGCAGGTGAATCCCGCTACTGAAGTTGAGCATCATTGAGCGTTTTCATTGAATCCGGTCGCGCGAGCATGCACAATCCCTTTTTTTCTCGAATATTCAGGTATAGCTCCCATCATGAATGGATCAGAATCATCCCCCAGTCGGCATAAGCAGTTCTCAGATCTTGTTATAGAATCTGCGGATGGGACACCTCGTTTGCTGGACGAGGTTCATCCGTTACCCAATCTCCTCTCGCTGGATGCAGAAGAGGTTTTTCGTCAATTTAAGGTCAGTCAGCAAAAAGACTTTTCTGACATGATCGGTGATATGGAGAATCCTGATAACCCGCTTTATAAGATGCTGGCCGAAATGCGCGACATCGCCGTAAAAGAGCAAGGTAACCGTTTCAACGAACTGGATCTGTTTCGTTCTGGAGCATTGCAGGAACTGTTTCTGGAGCTTCATAATCATGTCATGGAACATCCCGTCTGGCTGCATCCTTTCTTTCTGCGGATTTTTAACGGTGACTTCAATCAGGCACAACTTGTTCGCTTCGCCAAACAGTACTTCAATCAGGTGAAGAATACTCGCCAGTGTGTTGCCCTGGCCCTCGGTCGTTTCTCCGGACTTATGCCGCTACCTTATGGCTGCCTTAACGAACGTATAAGCGAACTGGCACAGGTTGTCCTGGCACAACTGCTGGCCGATGAATATGGCGTGGCAACACATACCATAGACGACTACCCGGACATATTTGGTGTACTGAATTCAACCACTCATATCGGCATGTACCGTTACATATTTGATGGGTTGGGTATTCCATTCGAACAACAGGATGTCCCCATGCTGCCGGGAGTGGCGGATAATGTACTGACTCAACGCCTGCTTTCCAGTCACCCTGATTTTTCAATGGTAGAATCGCTTGCTTCGGTAGGCCTGGGTATGGAGTGGGGCGTCCCTGAATTTTTCAGCCTGCTGCTCGGCGGGATAATTAGATGGGCCTGGGAAAACGATGTCGAGCTGACTCAAAAAAATCTCATCGTATTTATTGCACATGTCAAATACGACGTGATGCACGCCATCTCTGTGATGCTGATTACCAGTTTTTTCAATCATCAAAATGATGCTGTTAGTCAGATTAAGCAAGCTACTAATACCCTGATGTCTAGTCGTTATGGAATGATGAGCGATCTGTATCGTCATGTGTTTGATGAAGACTGCCACAACATCAATGAGATCCAGCTCGACTCGCGCTATCACCTGAAAGATCGGCGCATTGCAGACGCACTGATTCAGGCGCGTAAGCAGATTGCAGCAGAGCGGGTGGTGGGCGGTAGCGACTACCAGAACAGTACCGATTTACCCTTTGTTTTTTCCGATTAAACAACATTATTCAGAGAGGATTTTTGATGCGAGATTTTTCCACTGAGGCAGGACGGAAGTTCCAGACCCGCCTGATTGCCACAGCCAAAGGCCGCCACGGCGCCAGAGATATGACCCGTGTAGAAGCGCGTGAGGCACTTAGTTTTTTATTTTCTGCTGAAGCTCAGCCAGTTCAGATAGGCGCGTTTCTCACCGCTATGCGATTTAAAGGTGCCAAAGTTGAAGAAATGAAAGGGTTTCTCGATGCCATGGAAGCAGCCGCAACCCTGATCGAACCCAAAGTAGCGAACCTCATCAACTGCAATGGCCCCTACGATGGGCGCAAAAAATCGCTTAACCTGAGTGTACCAGCTGCCATCGTAACTGCTGCAGCCGGTGTTCCGGTAATTCTGCATTCCAATACCGGACTGCCGCCCAAAAATGGTGTAACCAACACCCGCATGCTGGAGGCAATGGGTATAGCGGCTGCCAGAGAACCCAGGGCAGTAGAAAAGGAAATACAGCAAAAAGGTTTTGGTCACCTTTACGCAGCTCAATATCTACATGGAGTCGAACGCCTCAAGCCTTATCGTCAAGTCCTGTTCTATCGTTCTTTCCTGCATGCCTGTGAGGTTATGCTTAATCCCGCAGGTGCTAAGCGATCCCTTATTGGAGCCGCGCATGAATCGTTTCTGGAGCGTTTTGCTACCGCAGCCGGTGCCAGGGGGCAGGATCGGGTCATGGCTGTGCAGGGGCTGGATGGTGGTGATGAGCTGCCGCTAGCACCGACTGCTGTGGTCGAATACCATGATGGGGCTATTGAACGTTATACACTGTCGCCGGGTGATTTCGGTCTTGCAGAGAAGCCGCATCATCCCTGTGAAGAGCCACTAGAAGCAGCCGCAAGAGTAGAAGCAACTCTGGCTGGAACTGATGATGCGCATCTCGACGCCATCGTATATAACGCAGGAATACGCATTAATCTGGGAGGAGCTGCTGATAGCATCGAGGCGGGTATTGCTTTAGCGCGTGAAACAATCTCCAGTGGCTGCGCGCAGAAGAAACTTATTCAACTGCGTGAAAATTGAGTTATGTGAAAACGGGACTGCCGAGCCAGGGCGCAGCCACCTTTGCACTCAGGCGCTGGCTGTCAAGTTAAAACCTGAATCCGTGGTATCAGATACCGACATGAAGCTACGGATTCGGGTTAAAAGTTAAGCTATCAGGTGGAACTGCAATTTTTTGAACCGTTGGCATCCTGGGCGGTTCTGATGATGTATGGTTTTTGTTTGAATGCTTTGTAAAACTGTCTTCAATTATTGGCCTCATTTGCTTTTCCTGATCCTGGAAATGAAAAGAGTTGAGTTATTATATCAATCAAATTGTTTTGCAGTGAAGGTTAATGGGGCAGCAATGAGTAGATATACATTGATTAAACTCTGAACTAGATTGAGTTAGACCTTTAACATTATGACAATAGTCCATAGCGCTATCAGCAGCATTATTACTTTGAGATACCTGGCCAACTATAAAAAATGATGCAACATTTAAAAGTATGATGGGCAATAATAAAGCTAAAGGTAATTTTAACCAGGCCGTAGATGGGGTATTTAGTAACAATAATAAACAATATATAACCGTAGCAATTGCTGTGATAGATAATGCAGTCAGGGCTAGAAACGAAATAAAAATTAATGGTGTTCTGTAGGATTCAACCTGAGCACTACCTAATAGCGAAATCGCAGTTGGTATTAATGATTGTAATCCCCATCCACAGGCAAATACGATTAAGGTTCCGAACGATAAAGTTTTATAAATGCGAGTATTAATTTGTAATTCTCCTAACAGCTAATTATGTGATCAGCACAAAAAAGTCTGCACTCTTTATATTTGCTATCACTGCGAAGTAAATTATTCACAGATTGAATTTAGATGATTGACAGGCGTCTTACAATTAGCAAAACAGCGTAGAAAATAAAAACGATATAAGCTATTTGTCGTACGATACTCTTAGTTTTTTCTACCATGCCCGACGCAAGCTATTGATCCCACTGTGGTTTAAAAAATGCACACTTACCTTAAGATGAGTGCATGTAAACGAGCACTAAACCTATGCTGAAGCTAATATTTCTAATTTCACCGTAAAATTAATCTTTTTCACCATGAACTAGTTCTTCTACCACGGATTCACCGACTGGGTTTTCAACATGGCTGCTGTTATTTCGCGTATGCATGGACGACAATATGGACATAGGAGGTAGAGCAAAGCAGGGAGCCAGAGCTGGTGCATAGGAGCGTAAAAGGCACATCGACTGTAGTGGTTTATGATACAGTGGCTTACCCTCTTATGTGGGTGGTTAACTGCGGAATCCAGGATATTGTGCTGTTTAGCTTTTTATCAGGCACTAATCCTTTTTTGCTGCCAATATAGTACTTACTGACATTACTTGATGATGTAAAACGGCAGTGATATTAAAAAATCACTACATTTACACAGATACAAGTACAATCTGGAGTTAATAAAGTAAATAATTGATCTGGGTTGCTATTTATGACGCTTATCCATGGACTGCATTTTAATAATCTAAAAGGTGATATATATGGAGGATTGACCGCTGCTGTGGTTGCCTTGCCACTTGCTATGGCGATGGGGGTTGCTTCTGGTGTTGGTGCGATTGCGGGTATATACGGTGCGATTTTCGTTGGTCTGTTTGCTGCGCTGTTTGGTGGTACGCCAGCTCAGGTATCAGGCCCAACGGGTCCAATGACGGTGGTGATGGCTTCTGTCTTTACACAATACACCAGTATGTATCCAGATAATCCCGCTTACGGAGCCGCGCTGGCATTCGCTGTAGTCATTCTTGGTGGCCTGTTCCAGATCGGTTTCGGGTTGCTCAAGTTTGGTAAGTTTATCGAGCTGGTCCCGCTTCCCGTGGTTTCGGGTTTTATGAGTGGAATAGGGGTTATCATTATTCTATTAGAGGTGGGACCGGCACTGGGTCAGCCGGGTATTTCGAGTCCTCTGGAGGCTGCGTTAGCTTTACCGCAGCAGCTTACCCATGTTGAGATTCCATCGGTAATTTTGGCTGCTTTGGTGTTGCTGCTGGTGTATTCAATACCTCGATTCTATCCGGCGTTAAATCGTTTAATCCCTTCACCATTGTTTGCATTGATTGCAGGTACAGCTTGTTACCTGTTATTTTACGAGCCGGGTTCGACACCGATTATTGGTGATATACCAACAGGATTCCCTCATTTGAAAAAGCCAGCTTTCGAGTTTTCGCTGGCGTTGGAAATGATCGCTTCGGGACTCACTCTGGCTGCTCTGGGGTCAATCGATTCATTACTGACTTCTCTGGTAGCCGACAATATTACCCGAACGCAGCATCAACCAGACCGTGAACTGATCGGGCAGGGAATCGGCAATGTGATCGCTGGAATGTTTGGTGGCTTGCCGGGCTCAGGCGCAACAATGCGCACCGTGGTGAATGTTAATGCTGGCGGGGTAACGCCAGTTTCTGGCATGTTGCATGGGCTTGTCTTGCTGGCTGTTGTGTTGGGAGCAGGGAGTTTAGCCAGCAATATACCGAAGGCTGTGCTGGCAGGTATTCTGATCAAGGTGGGTACTGATATTATCGACTGGGACTATTTCAAACGCATACGCCAGGCGCCGATGTCCGGTATAGTAATCATGCTGACGGTTTTGATCATGACTGTGACTGTTGACCTTTTACTGGCAGTTGGTACTGGTATGGTGATGACCAGTTTCATATTTATGCACAGAATGCAGCAGATGCAGATCCAGGGGATTAGAACAATTTCTGGCGGAGAAAACCTGCACCACCTAAGCGAAGAAGAAGCGCAAATTATCGAACAGGCTGGAGGGAGGATCATGCTTTTCCATCTGAGTGGGGCGATGAGCTTTTCATCAGCGAAGTCTATCGTGCGTCAACATGCTGCATCTAACAATTACGATGTCATGCTGTTAGATTTAAGTGAAGTGCCTTCAGTTGACTACACGACAACGCGCGCGCTGGAAGATATTTTGATCAACACTATTGAGAGTGGCAGGCGGATTTTCCTGATCGGTATGCGGGACTCGGTACGACGCTACCTGCACCGTCAGGGGGTGACTTCCTTATTTAAGCCGGGCAAAATTTACGATAACAGGCTGGATGCCCTGTTACATGCAAAAACATTGCTTCAGGAAAAGGCCGAATAGAGACCAGGGCTTGCCTGATAGTCCTCAAAAAGTCGGACACTAAAAAATATGTACTTCCATTTAAATGGCACTGATTGAGCGAACTTAGATGTTCCAGGAAGGCAGGGAGGGAAATATCATCTGGACAGTTTTTGTATATACTGCGAGATCAGTCTTGCCTGTTCATTGTTGATGTTGTTAAAGGAAGGCATTTTTCTGTTAGCGCTCGGGCCACTCATGATTTTGTGCCTGACCTGCCAGGATTTAAGCGGTGTTGGATTGAGAGATTTGTTTTGGATTAATGGCGGGATCCCACGTAAAAACTGGCCAGCTCCGGTATCTCGATGACAGCCAGCGCAATAGTATTCATATAACTCCTTGCCGGTAACTGGTTTACCATTATTGGATGTACAGCCACTTAAAAGTGAAAGACTAAATAGACTAACTAGTATCCGTGTTAGAGGTCTCATTATTATTCTCTTTTAATTCAAGGCTTACCTGTTTAAAAATAAATAGCCGTCATATTGTTTCTGATTGTAAGCTGAAATCTATATCCACCATCGCAGCCATAGATTTTCGATTTTCTATCGCTTAAAAAAAAGAGAGGGAAATAACACCAATAACTCTCAGTCCATCAATAAGGCAAGAAGGGTTTATCCTTCTTTTTTATTTTGATCCTGTGTTTGCAGTATGCTGTAATGATCCTCCAGTAATTTTTCCAAAGCTCTGGCCATCTCGCTAATTTCATCATCACCTTGAACAGGTATAGCCACAGGAAAAGTATTTGTAACTTCATGGCGTAAATAAAAACTGATTTTCTGTAATCGGGCAATTGTATTACGACGAAAGTATTGACCGATAAGTACGATCAAAATCAGGCTGGCAAGGGTAAAATAAAAAACAATTTTTTGTCTCTGCACGGTTTCCGATATCAATTGATCAATCGTTTGACGATAATCAAATTTAATACGACTGGACAGTTCATTGCTGGTGATCATCATAGTTTCGATCTGCTTTTCCAGTTGCTGCTGATACTGGATTAATGCTTGCTGCTTTATATCCTGGTCCTGTTGAGATGAATCTGCCTGCAGTATTTTACCGCGTAATCGTGCGATTATATGCACGCTATTGCGAAACAGTTGATTGATTTGGTGAAGATCCAGAATGGCCGGCCCACTGGTAGAATGACCGAGACGCGCCACCAGAGAATCAACAGAATCCAGTAGTTTGAGTATTTTTCTATAACTTGTATCTACTTCAATGCTATCCCCCTTTAGTAACAAATGGACGAGATGTTCAATCATAAAGCTGTGCTCGAGCAGCTTCTGCCCATCCTGCATCATTTTAAGATGTACCTCAGCCAGCAGTCTGCTATCGTCGGCGGTTGATCTCAACGCAAAGATGGCTATAGTACCGGCTGAGATGGTTAACAGCGCCATAGCCAATGAGGCGAGGAAGAATTTTCCCTTGAAGGAGTTTATCAAACTAAAGCGGCGCGAACTTTGGTCTGGCATAGAAATGTTCCTTAGCGCCCCCATATACGGCGGTAGATATCCCGGTAACCATTATTGGGGTCATAGTTAAAGCCTGTGCCAGCCTGGTCAGGTATATTATCCGCAGTGATCAGATGAGGAGGAAAAATAAAGCCACTAACTGGTTTGTTTTCGATAAGTCGGTTCAATTCATCCACTAATTGCCAACCGTGGAGATTCAATGGTTCCGCAACAGTGCTGGTCTGAAAGGTGTTAGATTGAATGCGAAGAAAAGCTGCGCTACTACCATCTCCAGCTGATAGCAGGTGTATATGCTGACTTGAGGAGCCTGCAATAATAAATTCTGGTACGGCATAGTCGAAATAAATGTCGTTGATCGCCAGGCCATGGGTCCAGTGCTTGCCATAACGCGCCAATAACTCTCGAGTAACGGCGGGCATTACTTTGGCGCTGTCTGAGATCGCGACGTCACGAATTTCCAGTAAGCTACAATTTGTACAGGAACGGACTACATCAGCCATCGCATTGGCTTTTGCCATAGCAATTTCAAAGTTAGAGTCGGTGAAGATTACAACGCCGGCCTGGCCACCTGCATCGACAATTGCTGCCATTGAGGTAATTTTGGCGACTTCAAGTGGGTCGGTAGAAACATTCATTGCCACCTGACCATCCATTGGACCTGCCACCGGCCCCACATGCCAACCAACAATCGGTATACCTTCGTCAGTATAAGGTTGCAGCAAACTTGACATCACCTGGGCATCAGTGCCATCAAGGATCAGGCCATCAGGTTTGAGCTCCAGAGCATCGGTAGCGGCTTTTCGGCGGCCTTCCAGTGTTCCTCCCGAATCAAATATCCTGACTCGCCATCCCACAGTTTGCGCTGCTTCCTGAATACCGTGTGCAACCCCTAGAATTCCACCATTTCTCAGGTCTTCAGCAATAATCGCTATAACTTTACCTGCTGCTGCCTGTGGTCCGGTTTCAGGTCCGCTCCACGGCAGACTGGCCGCGCTGGCCGCTAAAACGGTTTGGCGCATCTGCGCTAATGTGATGCTTGGTTTAGATTTCATCCCTGCCGTTGTTTCCATGGAAGCGCCAAAAACGAGTCCAGAAATTAGCATTAATACACAGGCAAGAGACAAATGCTTTTTATAAATAGAGTGCATGATACTCACCCACAAGAATGGATTATTGTGTGTACTCTCAATAGTAGTTGATAGCCAAGGGTTATCAAGAGCCCTATTACGACATCATGCGGCTTGATTTTAGCGAGGTGGTGGTAGTCGATTACGCGATGAAGACACGGGCGCAGGAGAATATATGGACTAATACGATATAGATGGGTAGAAGGAATTTTCTGGTCAGAGTACGTGATTCTGTGCTGCCATCTGCATGGTTGGAGAGGCGAATGTTTAAGCTGGGCAAAATTTACTATAACCGACTGGGTGAAATAACTGAATCTACAAGTTAGTAGCCATTTAATTAGAGTAAATGGCTGTTAAATTTTGCCGTGGTCGGTTTCTTTTGAGGTGTTTTAGTTAGTGCTGGTGCAGTCGGCGGTGATACCATAAGGACTGATAACAAATGCTGGTGGGTCATCTGCTGGAACAAGGTCGTCTAATAATACAAATAAAGGAAATTCATATACATCTCTATTTTCTGGTAAGCCACCCTGAGTAGTTGCTGTCATCCTTACCACTACCCAGCTGGCCTCGGTTTTTGGGTAGCTTATTGTTAAATAGCCAAAACCGTTATCGTTAGTAATTATTGTTGAAGTTCCAGGAATTAGAGTCGGTTCTGCAGTAGGGTGAGATGTAATGGTTGGTGTTTCTGGCTCTAAAAGACCGTTCCCGTTGATATCTTCACCAGGATCAAGTTTCACATTATTGTTAATGTCTTCTGCGGGGCAAACAAAATTATCAACCTTCAGCCATTTATCAGTGGTGCCATCTGCTGGTAAGCTAGTGTCCTGATGAGTATAGTATCCTTTCATGAAGCTGATGGTGGTCAAGCTGATTTTTACTTCTGCATTTGCCTGTGGAGAGCCATCTGAGTCGGCAACCTGAACTACTAGAGGTAGCTGGTATTGTTCGTCATTTAACGGAATTATGGTATCGCCAGTTGCAATAACGACCCTTGAGTCTATTTCGCCCCCATCTTCTGAGCAGGCAGACAAAAAGATAAGCAAACCAATAGTTATAAGTTGTTTAGATAAAGCGTTGATGTCCATAGCCTTTTAGCCCGATTTGTTGGTCTGGAAAGTATAGAGACAATGTTTCCAAATATCTAGCTTCAATGCTCTGTCACGTTTAGAGCAGCCTGGCTGCAGGAGGAGAGTGCGGTTTTTGTTATACAGGTTATATATGGTGACCATGGCTTTCAGACCATAGTCACCAGTGGGTACTTGCTTAACTCATACGCTCAATAATGGTGGAAATCCCCATACCCATACCAATACACATGGTTGCGAGACCAAGTTCGCCCTCTTTACGTTCCATGATATTCATCAGGGTGGTAGTAATCCTTGTGCCTGAACATCCTAGTGGATGGCCAAGTGCAATAGCGCCACCATTCAGGTTAACCTTGTCATCCATCACATCCAGCAGCTTGAGGTTTTTCAATACCGCCAGCCCTTGAGCAGCAAACGCTTCGTTGAGCTCGACATAGTCGATATCCTTGATATCCAGGCCTGCACGTTTCAGCGCCTTCTGTGAGGCGGGAACCGGACCATAGCCCATGATGGAAGGATCACAGCCTGCAACTGCCATGCTCTTGATGCGCGCACGTGGTGTTAATCCCAGCTCTTTGGCTTTTTGCTCTGACATAATCAGCATGCCAGAAGCGCCATCAGAGAATGCAGATGAGGTGCCTGCGGTTACTGTGCCGACCTTGGGGATGAACACAGGCTTGAGTTGAGATAGCCCTTCTACTGTGGTTTCAGGTCGGATGACTTCATCGGCAGAGAGTACGCTTTTGAAGCCATTCTCGTCATGCCCTTCAACAGGAATGATTTCATTGTCCCAGTAACCATTTAGAGCGGCTTCATGTGCCAGTCGATGTGAGCGTTCCCCCATCGAGTCTTGCATGCCACGGTCGATGCCATTCATCTTGGCTAACAGCTCTGCGGTTACGCCCATCATCATGGCAGCTTTGGCAGCATGTTTGGACATTTCCGGGTTCACATCAACCCCATGCATGATGGAGATATGACCCATATGCTCAACACCACCGACAATAAAAATATCTCCATAACCTGCGACGATAGATTGCGCAGCGATGTGTAAGGCGGACATCGAAGAACCACACAGGCGGTTGATGGTTTGACCCGATACGCTATGCGGCAGACCTGCGAGTAATGCGGCATTTCTGGCAATGTTGAAGCCCTGTTCCAGGGTCTGGTTTACACAGCCCCAGATGACATCTTCAATGGCTTCTGGCTGAACCTGTGGGTTGCGTTTTAACAGCGCCTTGATTACTGCAGCAGAAAGCGCTTCGGCACGTACATTACGGAAGCTACCACCCTTGGATTTACCCATGGCGGTGCGCACACCATCTACGAGAACAATATCATGGATTGATAGACTCATTGTGAACTCCCTGCTAACTGGGCATATTTTTCGCCGTTGGCGGCCATAGATTTCATAGTGTCGGTAGGATGATAGAGCGCGCCAAGATGCTCATACTTGGCAGCTATCTGGCAGAAGGTATCCAGACCAAGATGATCCAGGTAATGGAAGGCACCA
>JBNKMF010000120.1:0-13202 GCA_050292965.1 Gammaproteobacteria bacterium
GCGTTAGGCACCAGTATGAGTAAGCGCAAGAACATCGAAGATCCATTTGATAGATCGGTTCCAGGCTATACCGAATTGTCTAGCTGGCCGAAGGAGCCTGGTACACCTGAAGAAATTCTCGGTATTTGGCTGTATCGGGATGGAGGTACAGTCGGCGTTACTATTAAAAGAAAGAAAGGGAAAGACATCGAGTTCTTCTTTGATCGCGTATTAGGTCGCCTTTGCTATGGTGAGCACCATACAGAGGATGATGCAGCCTACATTAAAAAGGGCTCTGTATTTGAAAAAGAAGTATATGAATATTTGGAGTCCGCCCGTAAAAAGCTTAATACACATGTTTTCTCAGTTTCAGACATAAAACTATTTAATGAGTGTTTTCAAAAAGCGAAGGTATATTCCGGTGTGTAGTTGCCTAAAACATGATAATGAGACCCGGGGGTCTCGTTTATCATTCTGTTAGCCTTATGAGTAATCCAAAACCTCTGTTGCAAAAGTTGGCAGAAAAGGGAAAGCCTCTGGCCGAGGTAGTAGTCATTCCAGTTAATGAGCTGGATAGAGAAATGTTGGCGATGGAGCTGGATGAGCTGGCCCCAGACATTTCATGTGAACTAGTTCCCGGCTACTTTCAACCAGAAGATGGTCCGGTTAGGTACGAAATACGATTCGAAGCTACGAAGGAGGCGCTTTCGAGGGAATTCGGTTGGATTCTATTGAGAACGAAGATCTATGATTCAGAAAGCGATGGTTTTTCACATCCAGATGCGTATGGTTGGCTTGAAGAAAATGAGCCGGAATTTTATCCTCTGGCTTTGAGAGGAAAGATCAAGAAAATGGGGCTGACGCAGCCCGGCAGAAGTGACAACGGAACGGCTGATAACATCAGCTATGAGATCGAGCCAGGCTAACCAGGCGTTGCAGTGGACTCCTACACTCCGCGACTTCTTGTGCCCCATTCGCTGCGCTCATTTTATGGCACAAAAACTCGCTCCGTTCCGGGGCCACTGAACTTGGCGTTATGCGTAAAAGAGGAAACAATAAATGAAGCAAATCGGCATTGTCTTAATAGTTTGCCTTGTACTAGTTGGTTGCATAGCAACCAGCCCACCAACGCCAGCAGTTTCTGAATATGTGCAAACTGAAGGTGCTGGTTTTGTGATTTCACAAGGGACACAAATTAAATACGGCATTATTTACATACTGCGTAAAGAAGTTAATCCACCAGCAAGCTACTCTGTTGAATTTGAAAACCCCAAGACTGGCGCTGAACCGTTAAAAATAAAAGGTGAATTAAATAAGGGCGAAAAAAAGCTTGTGTTAAAATCACCGCTCCTACCAGGTATAAAAAACAATAAAATATATACCGTGCGCCTGATTTTATATTCTAATGGTAAAGCAATAACTACACATGAAGATCAAGTGCAATTCAGTGTATCTCCTGAAATGTTGAGTAAGTTGAAAATAAATGTGTACTAAAGCGCATAACAATGTAAATCAACCTGACCAATTTTTCGTTCGCTGTGCTCACAAAAAATGGTCAGGTTATTTATGGCGTTATAACGAAAGAAAATGGCATTAGAAGAAATAACAAACTATATCCCTGTATCTGACCGAATTGCTTCTTCGGGCCAGCCCGATGAAATGCAGTTCAAGGAAATTGCTCAAGCTGGTTATGAAGTTGTTATTAATCTGGCTATGCCCAATTCAGAAAATGCGATTCCTGAAGAAGGGTATATCGTGACTGCACGAAAAATGCAGTACATTCATATTCCGGTTCCGTTTGAAGCACCAGCGCTAGAGCATTTGAATGACTTCATCTCGATAATGCAAGCATATGAAGATAAAAAGGTGTGGGTGCACTGTGTGGTTAATTATAGAGTATCTGCTTTTCTATACTTGTATATGCGGTTGGTTCATAACGCAAGCATAAAAGAGGCTAACAAAGTGATTCTAAAGACATGGAAACCAAATGATACCTGGAAAAGCTTTATGGATACTGCGAATGATCAAAAATCGTTATAACAAGTGGCTGTTGTCGCCAACAAAAAACGCTGGCTCGGACTTGCGTTACGCACCGCTACAGGCGAGCCGCAAAGCCTAGCGTTACTGAATGACCGATTTAGATCGATAGCTGTGGCCATTTAAGTGAAAAATCTAAAGGGCACGGTGTGCCAACAAGAGTCATTGATAAGCCAGATAATTCATGAGAAAAAACTGTAGAATATCGTAATATTCGAGCAAATAACATAAGTCAATATTAGTGTGTGTAACATATTCACCCGTTAGGCAAGAGAAAAAATCACGGAGTATTAATGAACTACAGCTTTTCATCCGATTCAACCTTATTGCTCGGCTTAGTACTAATGGTATTGACAATCCTTCCTGTAAAAATGGCTGCTGTTTTTTTTCATGCTGGCAATAGCAATCTCATAAATTGCATCATTTCTGTTGTTGCAGGCACTATAGGCACTTTCATCTGCTTCACCATTTTGGATGGCTTCCTGGCTCTTTTATCTGCTTACATTGTTGTGTCGCTGGTTTATTGGAAAGCGCTTCAATTGTCCTTCTCGTGGTCGTTTATATTTACTTTCGGAGTTTTAGCAATTCAAATAGCTATATTTCAAGTATTAATTAAAACTGCCGCATTTTCGGTTACATAAGGCAGATACAATTCTCCTAACCAAAACATAAAGCCTTTATTACATATCACTGGGATGCTTCGCTCGTACCTTATTGCGCCCCCTTGTATTGTTGTTTGAGCACGATAGAGCATCATATACCTGATCATCTGGCGCCAGACTGCTGAAAAGCTGTGAAACACTATTGCTGGGCGCGGCTGTTCAGTACGGTGCGGGTACCCCTGAAATTGTAGTGATTGGTCTTGGGCAATTCAGTGTCGACGCTGGCTTACATCAGCGTACCAAAATGATCCTGACCTACCCGCAATACTGGAGCTATCGTTTAACCGGCATCGCAGCCACCGATATCTCGTCACTTGGCTGCCATACGGATCTGTGGAACCCATTCAAACAACAACTCTCCACTCTTGTTGATAAACTTGATATTGCTGAGCGCATTGCACCGGCATATCATTCGGGCGACGTACTCGGCTCGGTGTTGCCTACGATTACAGAGTACACAGGCCTGCAGCAAGACATTCCAGTTGTTTGTGGCATACACGATTCCAATGTATCGCTGTATCCGTATATTATCACTCGAAAGGCACCCTTTACATTTTACAGTGGCGAGAAAACGCCGAGAGAATACGACATGGCTGAAATCAGCAAAGATACCAAGTTTCGTTACCTGCACCCTGCAGATCAAATCGTCATGATCATGCAGCGGATTTACCGGTACGAAATGACGACGACCTCGGGTGGAAATATATCGATACGTGATAGCGACGGGAGTATCTGGATATCTCCACGTGGTGTCGATAAGGGACGCCTGACTCGTGATGACATCGTCTGTATCAGTGCGCAGGGTGAAACCAGAGGTAAGCACCAGCCTTCTTCGGAATACCCATTTCATAAAGCGATTTATGATGTGCGCGATGATATCAATGCGATTCTTCATGCACATCCTCCAGCGCTGGTATCGTTTTCTGCCTCGGGTCGTGTGCCAAACCTGAAAATGTTACCGAACGTGCACAAGGTTTGCGGTAAGGTCGACTTTGTCACCTATGGCTTGCCGGGTAGCGACGATCTGGGTGCGAAGATTGCTGACTCATTCGCCAACGGATACGATACCGCCTTACTGGAAAATCACGGAGTCGTTACCGCTGCGGATACGGTATTCGAGGCATTTAAACAATTCGAATCGCTGGATTTTACAGCTCGAATTGAAATCAAGGCCTCAGTGCTCGGTAAAATTCGACATATCACCGATGCGGAATTCGAGATGTACAATACTCGTGCCCCGCAACTCGAGACCTTTGTCCCTGAACAGATCGGAAGCACCGAACTGGCATTGCGCCAGGAGATGTGCGACCTGATCCAACGCAGTTATGATCAGGGGCTGTTCACCAGCACCGATGGTACCTTTGCGGCGCGTCTCGATGAATCGAGTTTTCTGATATCGCCCTATAACTATGATCGCCACTACATACGCGCCGAGGATATCGTACTGGTGCGCGATGGAAGACGGGAGGAGAACCGGCAACCCAGCCGTTCCGTGCGCTTATTGCAAAAGTTGTTTGCCTGTAACAGGGCCAACGCTATTGTGATTGCCCATGCGCCTAACCTGATGGCGTTTAACGTAACCTCCACTCTGCTTAATTCGAGAGTTATTCCAGAAGCTTATATCCTGCTGCGAGATATACAGACAATACCCTTTGAGGCGATGATTAGTGATCACCAGAGTGTATGTAAGGCGTTGACCGTTGCATCACCAATCGCGATGGTACAGAACAATGGCATTATCGTGACCGGAGGGACTCTGCTTGAGGCATTCGATCGTCTCGAAGTCGCTGAATACACCGCAAAGGCCGTGCTGGGTTCCTGGCAACTGGGTAAGGTAAATGTGATGAATGACGAGATAATCAGTGAGCTCGTAGAGGCGTTTGGACTTCCTAACTAGAGCAGCTGATCTGCTCAACAGTGCTATCATTTAATAATCATAGACTCAAAATCCATTTATCCAGATTCTTATCTTTATTTTTTATTGAGATTTCAAGTTACGCGCTCATGTACTCGTTAATCACAGGGAAGCATTAGCGTGTGAAACAATAATCTGGGAAGTTGCTTTCTTAAAACAAGATAAAGTGGCACTTCTCTGATGTTGCATCCACAAATGGCAGCAGTGGCGCTAATCTGCAGAAAAACAAAGAGCTCTAAACTTCTTTTAACACAAGCTATATAATCTCAACAATTGCTTTCATTCATGAATTTAACAGTGCTCACTGTAGAGGATATCGCTATCGCAGTATTTCTGTGCCGCTTCATAGGCGCATCGTTACTTCCAGTCGAAAAATCCATGACAGGATTAAAACGCGTAGCAGGTACAATCATGATATCAGACGGATTATATATAGTTACTCGCAGCTAAACTGATATGTGCTTAATTACCTTTGCCTGGCAGGCTCATGCTGATTACCCGTTGGTCGTGGTCGCCAATCGTGATGAATTTTATAATCGACCGACTCAAAGTGCACATTTCTGGATCGATCAGCCACAGATATTCGGTGGACGCGATTTGAGCGCCGGTGGAAGCTGGATGGCTTTAACTCGTAACGGCCGGTTTGCCGCGTTAACCAACTACCGTGATCCAGAAAACCATAATACAGGCGCAGCCAGTCGTGGGTCACTGGTGAGTGATTTTTTAATCAGTAATTTATCAGCGCCAGATTTTATCGACTCGATACATCATCAAGCAAGTGCATACAATGGTTTTAACCTGATTGCCTGTGATGGTGACAAGATGGTCTATTATAGTAATCAGGTCGATGGCATCAGCATACTCGAACCCGGAACCTATGCTCTAAGCAATGCACTGCTGGATACCCCCTGGCCCAAGACCCGATCAGCCCTCACTAAACTCAGCAACTGGCTCGAGCAACCGGGACAGATAGATAGTCTCGTGCAATTATTAAAAGACCCTCAAACATTCGATGACGAACAGCTTGCCAATACAGGAATTCCGTACACAATGGAAAAAGCCCTATCTGCACAGTTTATCAAGCTAGATCATTATGGAACTCGCTGTACCACTGCACTCATCGTTGACCAATGCGGAAATGCTGAATTTATCGAACAGCGCCATCATCCTGATGCTGGTCAAACCATTCAATGTTTTGAGGCATTTTGGTGATTTAACCTGGGATCAGTTTTTTGGGATTGTATTTCCGTACGCCTTTTTGCCAATGACGGAAGGCTTCAACATGATGGATAAAATCGACATAATATGTTTAATAAATTTCAGCTGACTCTCAACCAGGGTTCCGTAGTTGACCGCTCGGGTTGGAAGGTAGGCCACTGTTTCGTAGGGCATAACAGTCGGTCTATCTATTCACCCAGCAGGTGATTTCCGTTACGAGCTGAATTGCATGTCAGAGGCGGTGTATCTTTGCGCTGTAACTCTGGCTATTCCGTATCGTTACGCCTTAATCTACACGATCTTAAACGCACTTTAGCTCGTCCAAATGCTGGTCTCAGGATGATGTAATCATCCAGATAGGTTCGGCTACTTTTTAAGAACTCTGTGAACTAATTCGTTTTACCTGTCTATCAATAATGTGGTATTTCTAACTCGCAGGTTGTTGCGTAATAAAGGCGCAACTTTGTTGGCATACGTCTGACTGGCAAGAAGATGTAATGCTTAAGCCTATCCTGCTCCGTCCCTTCACCTTCATCTGTTTAGGTGACGTAGAGTATGGATTAGCCTGAAAGGCCTGTAGAGTGCATCGTTGAGATCAGCAATCAGGGAGTCCTGAAAGGTAATCTTATTTATGTACTGATTACTGAAAGGATTACGGCTATGGAGCTAGCTAAGTAATTCTGTGTGACTTAACCGTATTTAATTTTTATGGTCACTATTAATGCAAAATAAATTACAACCGATAGTAATGCTATCAATGGCTTTTCTATTAAATGCTTGCACTCCTGCATCGCCTGACAATAGAGGACTCGTCAAGCAGCCCTTCAATGTCCCATCAGTGACTCAATCAAAATTAGACGATATGACGGTGGTGAGAATGAACCATGTAGTCTGTCCGTCTTATGTCATGTTTGAACTTTATCAGGATAGTCGAAGCGCCGCTAAGCATTCTGTTATTGTCAGTGCAGGGCTTAAGTATCCGACCAAAATTGACAGCGGTAACGCCTTACATATACAGCTGGATGGCAAAGTCAGCTCATTTAAAACAGAAGACCTGGTGACGACACACGATAGATTACCAATTCCGATTGATAGCTACAGGCTTTTTTCATACAAAAAATTCAGCATGCCTGAAAGCTATATCCGCCAGATTGCTACAGCTCGTGAAGTACTGGTTAAGGTTGACCTTTTAGAAGGTGGAGTAGCCGAAGGAGAGTGCACAAATATTGAATTGCAACAACATGATAACCCGGATCAAGATGCCGAAGACAACGCATTTTATCGTTCTGCCATTGGGCAGAATGGATTTAAAAAGTTTGTTGAATTGATTGATACGAATTTGTAAGGAAGTTCTGACAGGTTTGTGCTTATAACTGTCAGAGAGTAAACTGGGTCAGGTCTAGCTTTTATACTTGCATACTTATAGAAGCCAATGACTGCAGATATTAAGGATGCCTGATAACTAAACTAGCCAAAAGATAATAAACTATTTCTTCTCTGTGGCAAAAGTGCCAGAGTAGCGGTAGATCTGCCCGAATACAGGGTGATGTAAACGAAAGTCCATCGCAAAATGTTTGGTATCTATCGCCCGTTCCTGAATACTGGTGTGACCTAATAGCATCCACTCTGGAATGCTAAGACGCAGTTTACCCAGACGTATTACAAAACCTTTGCCTTCATAGTACAGCACTTCCTCCTTTACCCTTACTGCCATCTTTAAACCGATAAACCTATTCACAAATTCAATCAGTTCATTGCCTTTATGATATTGCCATACACTTTTAAAGATAACCTTTCTACCATCCAGGAAGTTGATTTCACGCTTCCAGTACTGTTTATTCTTGTGCATGGATTTTTCAACTGTTGCAGGAATTTCATTTCCCGCTCGATTTATTAATGCACCAAACACTCTCAACAGGTTTAGTGGAAGCTGCATCGCTTTCGGGTATTCAATACTTAACTTACCCACATCAGCATTATCATCGCCCTGATAATGCGCTTTTAGAGATTGTGGAAGCTGTTCCCACTGATCTTTCAATGCCTGCTGCATAATTGATAAGGATTTCATTTTAGCCTCCAAAGCTATGTTTCATTACCATTAGGAAAACAATAGCTACCATTGCGATAAATGCCGGTATGCCGAGGTAGAACCAGATACGTGCATAGCGCCAATATTGATTGTCTAACTCCGTTTTCTGTTCAACGGCCAGTTGCGCCAGTTTTTGCATGCGAATTTGCAACCACACCACTGGTAACCAGCACAGCCCAGCTATCACATAAAGCAGCAGACTGATTAATACCCAGGAGGTAGTCAAAGGTATGTTAATCAGATACAGCATCCATATTCCGGTAATGGGCTGGATAACAATAGTCGGTGTGGTAAACAACCAGTCAGCAAAAACCACATGTTTATTCACTATCGCGATATGGGTTACATTTCTGGATCGGTCGGCCATCCATTTATAAAATGCGCTGCCGAGACCTGTTCCAAACAACAAAACCATACTCAACAGGTGCAGGTATTTAAGTGTCAGGTAAGTCATTATTCTCCCTCCACATTTTGCGGCATATGGCCTATAAAGGTTGCCAGTGGGGTTACGTCTGAAGTATTTCCCTGCTGCAACATCCTTAGATTATCTGGCTCCATCAGAGGGTTCAGATAACGCGCAAAACCCGCAATCACCAGCGCACACTGGAAAGGTAGCTTTAACGTGGGAGCAGGTGACTTCCCCAGTTGCTGCCTCATTAGCTGCAACCAGTCCAGATAGCTAATGGGAACCGGACCGACCACATCCAGAGTCTGCCTGGTATCTGGCGAACAGATGCATTGTAAAACCGTATCCACCAGATCATTGATCGCTACTGGTTGCAGCATTTGTTCACCCTTGCCAATGACAGGTATCAGAGGCAGGCCAGCTAGCTTTCGCAACATTGCGCTGCTCTCACCCCCATTTCCATAAACCAGTGAGGGGAGCAGTATGAACCAGTCGCAATCACATAGTCGCAGATAATCATCCGCCAGTTTTTTACTGGTCAGGAATGGGGTGGATGCCTGTTCATTTGCACCCAGAGCAGAGATTTGAATAACGCGTTTAATTGATAGTTGTTTACAGGCTTCGAATAAGGCCACCGCTGCATGAGTATGAATTCGTTCAAAAGATTGCCTGCCTGTCTCTCTGATTATGCCCATTGCATTGATGATACAATCAACGCCATCCAGCACAGGCAGCCAGCTTTCTGCCTGCCGCATCTGATTGGCATCATAACCATGACTGCGACTTATCGGGATAACCTGGTATCCCTTAAGCTGTAGTGCTTTGTCTAAATGTCCACCGATAAACCCGGTTGCTCCGGTCAGTAAAATTTTCATCATTCTCAACCTCGTGTTTTGGGCTTAAGAATAAGAAGAGGAGGGGGATTAAACTTCCGTTTTGATCAATCCGGCATTCCGAAATGATCATTCAGGAATATGTAATTGACGAAAGCGTCCGGGTGACATCCCGTTAATCTCATTGAAGGCCTGGTAAAAGCTGGACTGTGAAGTAAAACCGACACTCAAACCGACAGCGAGCACCGATGCCTGCGGTTCAGCAATCAACATCTTTTTTGCCGCTTCAACCCGATACTCTCGAATATAGCGCGATAGACCCTTACCGATGTGAGAGTTGAGCAATTCGGATAGCTGGTGTCTGGACAGGTTTAGCTCAGCAGCCAGCATCGCAAGATTCAATTCCGGTTGCCGGTAAAGTTGCTGGTCTTCCATCAGGTAGTTTAAACGGGTAATCACGTCATCGGTATCGATATTGCTCAGCGTAGAAACGGCATAGGTCGCTTCGGCAGCCTCGACAATATCGGCTGGCAGCTGCGGTGCATAACCCAAAGTCAGGTTCATCAGCAAAAACACGGCACCGATACACAGGCTGTACAGGGTAAAAAAGATTTGCTCAGAAACCAGTGGCGCACCCAATCCCAGCAACATGACTATGATGCCAATCAGAATCATCATGGACAAAAAGCCTATCTCCATCTGGAAGCGCGAACGCTCGGCACGTAATGCATACAGCTTAAGGCCAAGCCAGAGCAGATAAGCGGCACCGATGCCAAAAGCCCCAGCTAATGCCGGCCCCTCAGGTAATAACCCCCCGATAATAACAGGAGAGAGATGCAACCACTGCAGGCGTGAAGTATCGCGTTTACCCAGCAGCAAAGGCTTGCTGAACAGATAAAAAGCCGGTGCCACCAGAAACAACAAGGCATGATAAATTGACCCATGAACCCAGTCAGACTGGTATTCAAGATAGCCAAAATGGGCTAGCTGTAGGCCAGCGAGCGTGCCTAACAGCACCGGCCCCATAATGCGAGCCTCCGGTTGTTGTCGATAAACCTCACGCCTAAAATGCATAAGCGAAATGCTAAAAGCACTGAAAATAGAAAACCCACAGAAAAGAATGGCCAAAGCCTGCATAGATTAAACCGGGAATATAAAAGCCGTAACCTGAATAGTAGCAAGCAAATCTGGTTTTGGCGCGTACTCTACCTTATTATCCTGACATCAATGACACTAACGCAGGTAAACAGAAACCACCATGTCGCAATTTGAAAACGTCACAATCATCAAAGAAGTTACTGCCTATTTCGACGGAAAAGTCACCAGCCGCACCATCCAGTTCCCCGACGGAACCCATAAGACTCTCGGCGTCATGCTGCCTGGAGAGTATGAGTTTGGCACCGATGATAAAGAGATTATGGAAATCATGTCCGGTGATCTGGAGATCATGCTGCCAGGGAGTTCGCAATGGCAGGTTATTAAGAGTGGGGATTCTTTTGAGGTGCCAGCGTCTTCAAGGTTTCAGCTTAAGGTGCATGGGATTACGGATTATTGTTGTTCGTATATCAAAGAATAGGTGTGCAGAAAGACCAGGGCACGACACCCTGATATTTAAAATTTGCGGTCAACGGCGCAATCCAGATTGAACCACGAAGCACACACAGAACGCGAAGTTTATTTTGTGAATAGTTACTTGCTTCTAATTGATCTAGTACTAAGCTGACATTGTATTGTGCATTGTGACAGGCAGGTATGTACCAGTTACGGGTAGTTAGTTTCTCTTTAAGTAGATTCTCAATCGCCCGATAATTACATGAATTTTGACATCAACAGGGATATAGGAAAACTGTTCCCGGGATATCAATCAAATTACCCATATCATGGGTAATTGAAGTAATATTGCTGAAGTTAAAATAAGGTATAAAAGGATGAAAAGTTCACAAGCAGTTGAATATATACAGGAAATCTCGTGTGTTTGCTTGAAAGAAATGCTTAATTCAAAAAGTCATATATGGGAAATTGCGGTGTTTAAACACCGCAATTTTTTTCACTTATTTAAACTGTTACGCATAAAAATGGCCATGAAAAATAAATTTAATAAACACCTGTTTGCCTCTTTGTCCGTATTCATTTTGTTTGGATGTAATAATTATTCGAACTGTGAAGGCTGTGGGGCACATATTTGGGATGATAAAAGCCAGAGAATTAAAATTATTAAAAGTGGTGGCTTGCTGCCGAGCACCCAAACTTTTGATTATGTCAGAGATACATTGCCAGAATCCGCCAATCAAAAGCTTAATGATATAAGAGTCAACAATACAAACTTAGAATGCTGGAATGACGCTTTTACATATGACATTGTAATAACTGATGAGTCTGGGGTAGATCATAACTATTTTAGCAATAACAAAGCTTGTGGCGATGCAGATGGAAAAGAGTTTGTTGATACTTTGTTAGTTGAAGAACTTGTTTCGCTTCTTTGAAATAGAATTGGTCGTAACGCAATGCATAATCGGGGTAGGGAGCTACTCAAGTAGTCCCCTCCCACGGCACCGTACATACGAGTCCATATACAGCGCCTGATCAGTTATTAACTGGGTACTTCATTGGGCAAATTGACTTCATACCAAGTGTCTATTGGGTCGTAGACGGATGGTGAATCTTGCACCATAGCGTACGCACGGAGATGAGTCTTATCTTTTCGAAATGTGCATAGTTCAAACCGGCATTTGTCGCCAGAGTCTTCGAAAGTCGCCAGTAACTTTTACGGAATAGCCCCAAGCTGATGGCATCGGATTTTCACTGAAAAATTAAAAGCAATTCAATAGCCGGAAACTATCTGCCTATCCCGGTACAACCGTTTCAATGGATTCTGGACGAACAATATGCTAAGTTTTTGAAATTGTAAGGAAATCACAATAAAAAGTGGGCATATACATGCTTAAAAAATCGTTTTTAATTCCCCGTGATAGAGTGCAAGTTGCGGCCCAATTAGGATGTTATGTGTAAAACAAAATGAGCATGGAAACAGTTACACTATTTAGGCCGACAGGGCCGAGAGAGTTACAGCTGGTAAAAGAATCTGGCTTCAAAAAGTGGCCACCACGGTTGCCAGAACAGCCTATCTTTTATCCAGTAACGAATGAGGAATATGCCAAACAAATAGCCACACAATGGAATATAAAGGATAGTGGTGTTGGGTACGTTACCAAGTTTGAGGTAAATAAATCATTCATGGATAAGTATCAAATCCAACAGGTCGGCGGCTCATATCATACAGAGTGGTGGGTTCCGGCAGAGGATCTTGAAGAATTGAATTCGAACATCGTTGGGCTAATTGAAGTGATTGGCGAATACCGTGAAAACACATAACCATCGACTACAGTGGATGCTTGCTGTCGCTCGCCCCACTGAGCCGAGCCGTTAAGTGTAAAAAGAACGTGCAAATCTCAGCTTGGGATCAAGTAGCAAATGAAACCAATTTCAATTTGGAAATTGATATTGCCCAATTTACTGAGCGTGTACCATGCGATCAGAGAGTTCTCGATTATGGCTGTGGTTATGGGCGAATCACAGAGCAACTTTATAAAAATGGATATTCCAATATTGTGGGTATTGACACATCGGGAGAAATGATCAAAAGAGGAAAGCTAATGTATCCTCATCTTTCATTTCAAAAAGCACAAGAAGCAAAACGAGACTTTCCAGATAACCTCTTTGGAGCAGTAATAGTTTCCGCTGTATTAACATGCCTTCCAAAGCAACAACAAAAACTGGATGCGCTTTCCGAAATAAAAAGGTTGTTAAAGCCAGGTGGCATATTGCACCTGGTAGAGTTTTGTGGTGAAACAAACAATACATTTATGTCTAAAATTGGGGTTTTAATGCATCATCAGCCTCCAAGTGAACTAAGGGGCTTGCTCGCTACATTTACAGAGTTAAGCTTTACAGTAACTAATACCCAAACAATGGGTGGTAACAATGCACATGCATTTAGCTATTTTGGTCAAAACACTTAAAACATGATAATGAGACCCGGGGGTCTCGTTTATCATTCTGTTAT
>JBNKMF010000121.1:0-13093 GCA_050292965.1 Gammaproteobacteria bacterium
ATTCCGCGTCGTTACGCCTTGATCTACACCACCTCAAACGCACTACAACTCGTCCAACTGCGGATTCTAGGATGATGCAAAAACAGGTGAATTCTCATTCTGAAAGCTCATCTGTCAGGCTCCTTTTGCGCAACTATTTCCAGACCGCCGAAATCGAATACGATGCTCGATACCCGACTCTACAAGCTGCTGTTTCAACTCATTAATAACAGGCGCAAGCTTGCTATAAGTGGTATCGTGAAGGTTAACTTCGAAAGAAATTTCATCACTATCATTTTTGGCCCCATCACGTTTTAAACCCGGCTTCAACATCCCCCTGATCATGTTCCAGTTGTATATTCGTTTATCGGGATCCTTCTCCATCGCCCTGCAGATGAAGTCCGCCATATCATTGTCTATATCGGGGCGAATAATTCGCACATCCGGGGGATTATCGTCCAAATGCCGCTGTAGAATTACCTCCACCGAGGATGCAAAAAACGGATGTCCACCAGTGAGCATGTAGAATGCTGTCACCCCCAAAGCGTAGATATCCGCGCGCCCATCCACCGCCTCCATTTTAATGATCTCTGGAGCAAGATACAGTGGCGTGCCAACGATGTACTCCATGCCCTGCAGTGGAGGGCCGGAGATACCGAAATCGGTCAGCTTCACATTACCGACCTCGTCAATAAAGATGTGCGATGGTTTGATATCGCGATGGATGACGCCCTGCTCGCCACGGGTATGCGCGTAAGACAGTGCAGTCGCCACCTGATAAAGGATTTCCCGTGTCTGCTCCACACTCAAAGGGCCATTTTCCTTGATAAAGCTAGCCAGGTCCCTTCCGTGCAGCTTTTCCATGACCATGAAGCGGGTCGAGCACTCCTCAATAATCGCATACACTTGCACGATATTGGGATGATTGAGGCTGGCAATGGTTCGCGCCTCACACTCAAAGCGTTTGATGAAGGCCTTATTGTGAGACAGCTCGTACTTGAGCATCTTCACTGCCACATGACGGTTCAGTGGAGGGTCGTAGGCCTCAAAAACAATCGATGTATTACCTTCGCCCAGCTTTTTCTGCAGGCTATAGTGACCGACACGGCAGAGTTCTCCCTCGTTGGCCAGGCTTTCCCCCAACAGTTCGGTCATGTTTTGTGCGAAGTGAGTATACTGATCGACCAGATCGTTGAATTGCGTACGATCCAGGTAGAATACCCTGGTGTCTTTCAAAGCAACGACATCGGCGGAGCAAGGTCGATTGGTCAACATAGAGATTTCACCGAGCACAACACCTTTACCAAGCCGTTTGCAGCGGTCGCTGCCGCTGACAATATTCGGTACCCGCACCTCAACCTGGCCTTCGAAGACAAAATACAGACGGTCGCCGGGCTCTCCTCTGCGGATCAGCTTTTCACCTTCACAAAAATCCAGCGTTCGAATGCGGCGAGCGATATCCTTTATTGTCTCGAACTCAAGATCCTGAAGGATCTTCACACCGGATAAAATCAGGAGGATTTCTTCTTCGGTTTGTAATGGGGTCATGCTAGCCTCGAGATTTATTAACCCTTACTTTACAAGCGTTACGAGCAAGTACGATCAGCTCGAACTCGACTGTCTCCTTTAGTACATAAACAGCCCGAGCGATGATAGATCAATTCTGAATTAGGCTTTTAAATCGACCAATCTCAATGCCATTGTCGTTCAGTATGAACTTTAGCCTAAGTGAATATTCAATTCCTGGCCCGAATATTTCACGCATAAAAAAGGCGTTTTCTTATAATCTGATACAACTCAAATGCTTACATTGAATTTCAGAAGAAAACGCCGATGGCGAACTTTACCCAACAACGGCGTAAAATAGAAGCAGAATTTTCAGGCGGTGATATCACCAGTGATGGGGGAGCGCTCTGTTACTGCGGGAAGTCGACAGGAAGCTATGGTTACTCAAATCCATTGGCCAGGTGTTCTGGCTGAACTACGTGATCAGGATCAGAGAAGGCGCTCATAATTGAGTCTGCACAGTCGACGAGTTCACGCTCTCTATCCGGGGTACACCCTGCTGGAAAGTATGCGGCGCTGGCATTAAAGGGGACTGAGCAGAAGAAGGCAGCAGCCAGTACGATTCGGTTAAAGCCATTAACAACAGTGGCAGTCATTCTGCGCTATACCCGCCGCATTCGTTTGCTATTATCCACTCGTTATCCTTATCAGGATTTATTCCAGTCAGTCGTAGCCAAACTTCAACCCGGATTAAAAAACTCAAGAATGCGACCTCGGCACGATGATAAACAACGGGGTAAGGGGAAATTACGCCTGAAATTTACAAAACAGCACCATATTCATCAATATGGTGCTTCATGAAGACAGAAATTTACTCATGATTTTGATTTTTAGGGCCGCCATCTTTTTTGGCTCTTTAGAAAAATTAGTGGGTAAATTGCTTTCCCAATATCCCGTGTCTCAGGATCGTTAGCAGATATACATCCCCTTTCAAGCCTGCGGCAAAATGGTATTCAGAGTGGGGTCAAATGACAAGGATGTCAATGCCATTAAGTTAAGCAAATCTGCCCCATTCTGGTAAAATTATCTTTATGATTTATCGCATACTTTGGAGCATAAAATGAAAGAAATAGACCTCATTTGAAAATATCTATACCCTTATAAATAATACTATTGACGATATTGACTTCAAGCATAATCATCGTCTCTCCAAAACTAGTTTCGAACGTTCACGCAAACTCCCTTTTTCCACACTGATCCGTTATTTTCTAAACCTAACTAAAGGTTCCTATCAGCAGGAACTGGATAATTACTTCGCCCAGTTGAACGGTAATAGGCTGCCTTTACAGGTGGTGACTAAATCTGCATTGACGCAAGCTAGAAAACACTTATCTCATACTGCATTCACGGCGTTGAATCAGCAGGTTGTCGACGCCTATTATGCTCATCATCCCGACCTAAAAACTTGGCGTGGGCACAGACTCTGTGCCATTGATGGCTCTCAAATTCGCACACCCAATGAGACCGATATTATTCGTCATTTTGGTCTTCATGTAGGTAAGCAAAACCGGAAAGACAGCCCCCAGGCTTTGGTTTCTGTCTATTATGATGTTCTTAATCACATCAGTATTGACTCCAGTATCAACCCTACTAAAACTTCCGAACGAGACTGCGCGGGTTCCCATCTCCAATATGCACTGCCCAATGACCTGTCCATTCTCGATAGAGGTTATAATGCTTTCTGGCTGTATGCCTTTTATGAAGCCCATGAACAACGCTTTTGCATGCGCGCAAAAATTAATCAATGCCAGGTATTCAAAGCCTTTGCTGAGTCTGGAAAGAAAGAAGAAATCATCACCTTAAAACCCTGCAAATATTCAGTAACTCAATGTAGACGTAAAGGATTATCGACTAAACCCCTTGCATTGCGCCTGGTTCGAGTAGAGCTGGACGAAGATGTTGAAGTTCTGATTACCAATCTATTTGATAGTCATGCTTATCCTGCGCAGGAATTCAAAGACCTGTACCACTTGAGATGGGGTGTAGAGGAAAACTACAAGCGCCTGAAGCAGTGGGTGGAGATAGAGAACTTTTCTGGTAAAACTTCACTATCAGTTAAACAGGATTTTTATGCTCGCATACTCTCAACTAATCTGACCGCTATACTGGTAAATTCAGCTCAGAAACGGGTAGATAAAACGCATGCTAACCGTAAGCTGGGGTATCAAATCAACTTTGCACAGGCACTTTCAAAAATGAAAAACACTATGCTGCAATGGATCAACCTTTCACCCCTACAGCTGCGAAAGAAAGTGGAACAATTTATTGCTTATATTGCCAGCACTATTGAACCCGTACGCAAAGGAAGAAGGTATCATCGGCCAAAATATAAGCCTCACAACTTTTTTTATTCAGCGTATAAAAGAGCAAGTTAATGTTATAGGTCAGGCTTAACTTAATGGCATTGACAAGGATGTCATTTGAGGCTCAGCGTGGTTGGACCCGCGTCTGAGCCGACCGCGCTCTGGATGCCATTTTGCCGGTGAAGGGATTGAGGGGCGGCATTTTTTGGTTACTTTTTTTGCTGTAGAAAAAAGTAACTCGCACACTTTAAAGGAAGAAGCTACGAAGCAAGGAATGCATTTAGTGTGTGAAATTATTTGTTCTGTGAGTTGCCAATTCATAAATTGGTTTTGATTATTCAAAAGTGAGCATTGAAATAATCAACTACTACTATCTGAATGTCTCTATTTCAATAACTTGCACTTCGAAATGAAAAATTCTACCCACATATTTTTCTGAGGAGGCTCTTTTTTAAACTACCGATGAAGCATTCAGGTTAGCGCATGACTTACTCCATGTTCCAACTAGACACCACGCGCAACCTGTGTACGCCTATAACTATCTTCTTTCAGATATCCCACAGGTCAGTTAGCAGGCCTCAAACACATTTGAGGTATTACCTTCGCCCAGATTTTTCTGCAGGCTATAGTGACCGACACAGTCGAGTTATCCCTCGTTGGCCAGGCTTTCCCCATCAGTTCGGTCATATTCTGCGCGAAGTGAGTATACTGATCGACTAGTTCGTTGAATTGCGTACGATCCAGGTAGAATACCCTGGTGTCTCTCAATGCAATGACATCGGCGGAGCAAAGTCGACTGGTCAACATAAAGATTTCACCGAGCACAACACTTTTACCAAGCCGTTAGCAGCGGTCGCTGCCGCTGACAATATTCGGTACCCGCACCTCAACCTGGACTTCGATGACAATATACAGACGGTTGCCGGACTATCCTCTGCGGATCAGCGTTTCACCCTTACTTGCGGCTGGCGATAACCTCGATTGTCTCGAAATCAAGATCCTGAAAAATCTTTACAGCGGATAAAATCAGGAGGATTTCTTCTTCAGTTTGGGATGGCCTTGTCTGTTCAACTACAGGGATTCATTTATACCTGCTTATCTTCTATAATACCCCAGATCTAATCACATCATCTCAAATGATCTTAATCAGTTCACGGTGCATAAATCTTGACCTAGTGGACAAGGGCAGCCTTGTAACCAATTCTTTGGGCAGGAAGTGATGTCTCTGGCACAAACAGCGTACCCCTGACCATCGAAAGGAAATGCATAAGAACAGTCGATAGTGCTTGTTTTTTGTATATAGAGGTATGTAAGTATAGGCACTATGATCGCTAGCACCACGAATGTCGAAATAATTATCGGTTTTTTCATTTTTATCTCCTTACTTTAGTTGGAAAAAAATCTTCAACTTCTCATGAACATTTGGGTCTTTTACAGCCGAGTCATGGAGCCACCTACTACTACCCTTATGTCACTAAAACGCCATAGCAATCTCAGCAAACAATTGTTGCTCAGGTTGGAAGGGAGTGATCAGTGGTTCACCAGCACTGAAATTTCCATCATTATAATTAAATTGTTGATCAAACAGGTTTTTGATCGTAAGCCGGATTATTCCACGACGCTTAGGTAAACGATAAGCAATGGAGGTATCAGCTACCTGGAATTGATCGCCCCTGGAGACACTATTCTCCGTTATCTCCTGGTCTACATAAGTGATGGTAAATTGTCCAATAAACCCATTAGGCCAGTGCAAGCTTAAGCCTAGAGGCACTTGTCGTGTTGTTATTTTAGACAGCCCTTGAGTAGTGGTGACATCGATATCGAAGTCTTCGAAAACGTAATCGGCAGTGACTGATAGAATATTGGTCGGTGCCCATGAAAGATAGGCGCGATGTAACTGTTCTTCTTGATTATCGGGTTCCTTATCAAGATCACGCCAACTTACTTCCATACCTACAAACAGAGCTGAGTTAAAACGCTGCTCCAATGCTGCTCCATAACGGGTGGTCTTTGTGCCATTTAGGTCATCAAAAAACTGGTTGAAACCAGCCACCTGAGTGGGTTCGACTGTCTGTCCAGCTGCGAGCGGGCGCTTGATAGTCTTAAACCAGGCGGCCCGAAAACTCATCCCCGTTGGTGTTTCCCACATAAGCCCCAGTTTGGGATTTACTCGTTCTTCGTTAGAATTGAAGTCTTCGAAAGAATCGTATGCCAGGCCCACGGTCATTGTGAGGCTTGGTTTTAATCTTAAATTGGAATAAAGGTATGCATTGTCATGAGAAGGATCCTCTGATGTCACCTCTGGGGTTAACGTCTGTGTACTGGGTGGTAACGGTTCAATAGTCAATACACGGCTACCAGTTAGTGTTGCTGTAAGATCTTCATCGTAATGTCCAATACCAAGGACTAAGTTTAGATTATCTGAACGAAACAGATACTGCAGCTCACTAGAAAATGCTTCCCCTTTCTTATCAAAAAGGCTGTTTACAACTTGTGACATTCCAGGTCCTAGTGGAATATCAGTCCTATCCATTCTGGTTGATTGCCGATCGAGATAAATTAGTGAACCAATAATATCACTATGTCCTGAAGGTTTGTGATGAAACCCGAGGCGAAAAGTTTCCCGCTCAATCTCCTGTCGTTCGTTGGGCAGGAAATTGTCCAGATCAAAGCGCAACCGCAGGTCGCCGCTGTCGGTATTAAGGCTACGGGCTTCTAGTTGGAAGTTAGTAGTTGTAGTCGGAGTGAACTGAATAAAAGCATTGTATATGTCATGTTTCACATCGTTGTTTTCTCTAAAACCATCCGTCTCGTAATGGTATTGGCCGATGCTGAATGACAGCTGTTCTGCGACACCCGAGATAGTCAGTTCATCACCCAGGGAATTGTTGCTTCCAGTTACTACAGCAGCGTTCAAGGATACATCGCTGCGAGTGAAAAGCGGGTTAAACTCATTGAAGCTGGTTTTCGTAGGGCCGGCACCTTCTAGAACGAACAGATTAGCCTCACCCAATTGTAGTTGAACCGGATTAATATTAATGGGCTGCAACAGTTGCGATTGAAGCAGTTCGCTGACACGAGCGATGTTGTGACGCCGCCGTGATGAATAAATATCCGCAAGAAAGCGGTGGGCAGAGTAATTAGTAGGGTCGGTGTTCACTGACTTGGCTCCTTGCACCAGAGCCATTTGCTCAAAACCCAGATCCTGATAGATGCGTGACTGGCTGGCGCTACGTGCAGCCTCATCCTCATCCAGTTGTAACCTGGAGCGGTAAACGGCTCGATTGTCGTTCAACTGAATGGACTTATCGATATCCTGCAGCGCCTGCACCGGGCGGTTGTCAGCCTGTTTGCGGATGGCGTCGTAGTAGTATGGGGTCGGATCATTGGGATCCAGTTGCTTCGCCATGACAAACTGCTCGGATGCCAGTTTGTCACGCTTTTCTTCATAGTATGCCTTACCCATATAGCTACGCAGCAGGGCGCTATTAGGATCAAGCAGGGCAGCAGTTTCAATCTCTTCCCGACCCGCTTTGAGATTGCCACGGCGGATTTTAACCAGACCTAAACCCAGGCGTGGTAAAGGTGCGGCTGAATCCAGCCGGATTGCCTGGTTGAATGCGGATTCTGCATCATCCAGATTTACATCTCGCAGCGAAGAAAAACCCAGCACGGTTTGCGTATGTGCCAGTGTCGGCGCAAGCTGTACCGCATTTTCTGCTACTGCTCTGGCTGCTATGGTATCGCCGGTCATTAGCAGGACTTCGGCCAGCCGCGCCTGGGTAATAGCATCCTGTGGCGACAAATCTGCCGCCCTGCGACTATTTTCCAGCGCTGCCGGGATATCAAAACGAGCCTGGTCGACATAGGACTGTGCCATGTATGCAGCCGCTGATTGTGGATTACTGACAATGGCCTGTTGCGCCAGAGTGACTGCCTGGTCTATATCATTCCTGACAATGGCATCTATGGCCTGAAGAGCAAGCTTATCTGCCTGATCCTGTTGCTCGGGCAAAGGCGGGTAATACAGTGTCCAGGCCACGGCATCGCGCGGACGCGCCACAGCAATCCGTATCGGAGCCTGACCGGATGCTGCTGCCCCCGTCTGATTGCTGGTCAAATCAATACTGCCTGAAGCATTGCTGGCCACAACCTTGCCTTCATAGACGGTGACTTCTGCACTGCCTTCTTTAACCTGAATGACAAATTCGGTGCCTTCAATGGCTGCATTCAAATAGGGAGTATTGACTTCCAGGCTACGTGGCACCCGGCTAATAAAATGCAGTGCGCCTTTGAGTAGATCGAGGAATGAATGCTCTTTTTTAGTGATAGAGGTAAAAATGATTGCAGTGCTGTGATCAAGGCGCATTAAGGTGTCATTGATTAAGCGCAGTGCTGCTCGACTATCTCGCCCGGAGCGTATAGCGTCCCCATTACAAAATTCCTGCTCCAGTACTGCTGGAATCCAGTTTTCTGTATTTACTGTTTTATATTCTATAGAACCTTCTAGTGAAACAAGCCTGGCAACAGACTCACAACTGGCAGCATAGAGTTGATTTACCGGAAGAAAAATCAGGATAAAGATGGCTATCCCATTTGATACATAATGGGAATCCTTAGGCTGTATTAGAAGGCATGGTTGCATTGCATTTCCATATTTAAGTTATTTTTGTTATCGATCTTCCCTAAGTTACCCTGATAATATTATTGCTCTTCCCTGACAAACACACCGCTAGTCAAACGAATAGTAACGCTTATCTTGCATAATGTGAAATATTGTTAGCAAAATAATTAGATTTCAATATTATTTTTGCGTGATATTCACCACTCCA
Source organism: Gammaproteobacteria bacterium (assembly GCA_050292965.1). GTDB lineage: Bacteria > Pseudomonadota > Gammaproteobacteria > JACNJF01. The sequence goes on from JBNKMF010000121.1 coordinate 8,681, forward strand.
TCCCAACTTTTTTGCGGTGGGTTGCGTTGAAATTGTTGTATTAGCGTTAAATAAAACAGGCAGGGACCATCTCCCGGGGTGTCTTCGAGCAGTTGACTAAATATCTCGACTGAAGCTGACCAGTTTTGATTCTGGAATTGTCGAAGTCCTACATCAAATAATTCCAGATGCTGTTGCGCAATAGATTGATTTTTAAGTTCATACAATGTGATCGCCTGACCTTTGCCCTTGAGTCGAAAACGTCCAACTTCTCTAGCGTTTAGATCATCTAACTCCTCCAGCATTTCAGCAGATGCCAGAATCTGGGTACCCAGTTGTTTGTTCAGGCCTTCAATACGGGTAGAGGTATTGACAACGTCACCCACAAACCGATATTGAAAATGTTCGACAGCCCCCACATTACCCACGGAAACTTCACCACAGTGCAGGCCAATACGAGTCGGCAGAAACCGGGGTTGTTGATTTAATCGCTGCTGAATTTCAAGCGCAGCTTCACAGGCAGCGCGCCGTAGGTCTTTTTCCTTAGCCTCAACCCAGGCTGCCAGCATGGCATCGCCAATCACATCCACTACCACCCCATTGCGTTGGTGTACCGGGATAAAAAGTTGCTGGAAATAATCGTTTAAATGATCATGTAATTCCCTAGGTGTTTGAGCTTCTGAAAACGGGGTATATTCAACGGCATCGGTGGCCAGGCAGGCACCAAATATTGTTGCCTTACCTTTAAGGCTATCAAAACCCGTCGTGGCTACTGTGTTAGCGACATGCTCAGGCACGTATTTTTTGAAAGCATAATGTAGTCGACTGCGCTCACGCTGGCTGATTAAATAATGTGATAGCAGAATAAGCAACAATGCAAATGGCAGTTGGATCATTAATGGAATAACCAGAGGTATCCATTTCGATTGACTGGCAAAAAGCCAGTAGCTAGTGACCAGATAAATGCCTGTAATCAGGATTGAAAAAATAATTACCTTGACGCCCTTTATTCGATACAGAAATATTCCCATCAGCAAACCAAACAGCGCAATGAGAAGAATATTATAAGGTGGCGCCAGTGGATTAATGATTTTCCTTTCCAGTAGATTAGCAAAAGTGGTGGCCATTATTTCAACTCCACTCACATCCAGCCCTTCCTCATCTGTAAATACGGTATAGAAGCCATCTTTTTGCTGGGGTTGTAGGCGCTCCGAAAAGCCTATGAAAACGGCCTTGTCTTTGAAATCCACCGGGCTTGTTTTTGCCAGGACCTGATAATAAGGTATTGTCGTAATTGAGCGTGCAGGACCATAGAAATCAAGATAAATACCACTGCCATTACCTATCAAGTGAGTGTTGAGTAAAATACCTAGTTCAGTTTTTTTATACTCGACGCTGTCGGCAAGCTGGCGGCTATAAACATCATGATTGAGAAAAAATTGATGTAGCCTGCTAGCAAAATCATCCGGTCTTTCAGGTGCTTTATTCTGGTGCAGCCATTCAGGTATATTTTTTTGATCGCTGATTTCATGAATCTGTTTCTTTAGCTGTGGGAAATTTACTGCCAGATGTTGGTGCAGAGCTACTACAGGAAATGTCGGCAGGTCTCCCGCACCAGACTTGAATAACCAGGCCTGGTTGACTCTTTCAGGTATCTTGGGGAGATTAAAGGGAGCCACGGCAACTGCACTATTGACAAATTTCGGAATTGGTAAAAGTCTTTGCTCAATGTGGATAGTGGTATTGCCTTTACTTGCGCTATATTGCTGATTTTCACTTTGCAGGTATTCAAACAAAATAACATTGCCTGCCTCCTGCATAGCCTGAGCAAACTCCTCATCCTGTTGTGGGTCTCGATGGTCTGAGAAAATCATATCAAAACCGATCACACTGGCGCCCGCTGAATGCAGTATCCGTACTAACCTTGCATGCAACGCACGCGGCCATTTTCTAGGGATATTTGGTAGTTGAAGTTTTTTTGAGGAATCACGGTCTATAGTAACGACAATAACATCTTCTGGGGCTGGACGGGATCCACGCAGATCGAATAGCCATTTCAGGCCAATATCTGGTTCCAGTCGGGCAATGGGAGGAATTATCAGGCTAACCAACCCCTGTATGGCTATTAAAGTGCCAAGAATAAGGCCATTACGCCAACCATTTGGTTGATGGTTTATAGATTTTTTTATCATGTTTTTTTGATATATTATACCTCGAAGAACCATAAAATAATAATGATGGTTAACAAAGTATCCGAATAATAACAATTTTAAGGTACAGCAATGCTTACACCTGAAGAAGACGGACTGGGAGATTCACCGGTTACAGCATTAACCAGGGATGAAATCGACTATTTGGCAAGCAAAGGAGTACAAAAACGCTTCCCTAAGAACAGCTTGCTTATTAGTGAAGGGGATGAAAGTGACACCTTGTACGTTTTGCTGTCTGGCAGAGTCAAAATCTATGCCGGTGATGAGTCGGGCAAAGAAATTGTGATCAACATCCAGGGGCCTGGCGAGGTATTTGGAGAAATGGCAATGATAGGAAAAATTCCTCGCTCTGCCTCTGTCATGTCAATTGAACCGGTGCAAGTCGCCTCTCTTTCCAGGGCAAAGTATGAAGCCTGCTTGCTTGAACATCCTGAATTGGCGGTAAAATTTCTTGGACTTCTTGTTGACCGAGTACGTAGTCTAACCGAAATGACAAAGAGCCTGGCACTGAACGATGTGTATGGCCGAATCGCTTACACGCTAAACAAGCTGACTGAAAGCGAAGAGGGTGAGCGAATCGTACAGATTCGTTTAACCCACCAGGATATTGCCAGTATGGTGGGTTCATCACGCGAAATGGTCAGCCGCATTCTTAAGGATCTAACCATAGGTGGCTATATAGACATTCATGATAAACGTATCGTCCTGAAAAAAGATCTGCCCAAAGCCTGGTAGCCCTTCTATACCCTGATATCTAGTTCTATAGCCTGCTTGAAAAGTATGTGAATATTACACAGATAAGCTGTGACCCATTCACTGAACGATCAACCTATATACCATACTATGATCCCACAGGGAAGAAAAGCCAGGCAGGGAAACTGGTTAGGAATGCCAGGCAGGATGCCTGGGACAAGGATGTTAAGAAGAACCTTGATTCCGAAAACGACTCGCCTTAGCTAATTCAAGATTGCTCGATAGTTTTCCAGGCAAGCACAGCCGCGCTAAGATCTTCAATCGCAGTACCTACACCCTTGAATAGCGTTATATCTTCTGCAGAAGCTCTGGGATAAGCATTCTCACGGCACATCTGGTCTAGCGTTGCAATAATATCCGCTTCGCTGATCACCCCCGTTTGCAGCGGAGTTTTAATATCACCGCTTTCAAGCTTTGCATGTTCGGTGTCGATGAAAACCTTTGCACGACGCATGACCTCATCATCCGCTTCACGCATATCCGGGGTAAAGCTACCAATCAAGTCTAGATGCTGCCCCGGCTTGAGCCACTCGCCTTTAATGATCGGATCACGCGCAAGTGTGGCACAGGAGATAATGTCTGCGCGCCCTACGGCAGCCTGCAGGTCTGTTGCACACTCGGCGTTGATACCCTGTGATCGTAGGTCATCCACCAGTTGACGGGCTTTTGCCTGAGTATTACTCCAGACTTCCACCATCTGTATGGGGAGAGCAGCCCGGTAAGCATGAGGAATATTAGATCCGACACGCCCTGCCCCTACCACCAACAGTCGTTTACTGTCCGGGCGGGCGAGTCTTTTGGCCGCAAGTGCTGAAGCTGCAGCTGTACGCCTTGCAGTCAATTCACCGCCATTAAGAATTAATATGTGCTCGCCGGTTTCGCGATCAAAAAGCACATAAGTCGAGGAAATCGCTGGTAAGCCTTTAGCTGAATTGCCAGGGTGCACATTCACCAGCTTGATACCGCCCCAGCCTTCATTGCGCCAGGCCGGCATCAGTAATAACACATCATCAGCCTGCCCCGGGGTCTGCATAAAATGATGGTGACGCAGCGGTGAAGTGCAATCGCTACCAAACCCTTCGTCAATGGCCTGAATCAGCAAATCAAAAGGTAGCGCAGCCCTGGTTTGTTCGAGGGAAAGTACTTTCATGTTGCCTCCGTTAAGCGGAATCTAACCAACGCGCCTGCGCTGATAATCCAGTAAGTGTAGGTGAGATACCGCTCATCAACTGCGCGATAATTTCGCCACAGCCTGCTGACATAGTCCAGCCAAGCTGACCATGCCCGGCATTAATCCAGAGATTAGGTATGTGACGTACTCTGCCAAGATAAGGAGCGCCTACCGGGGTGGTCGGGCGCATGCCGGTCCAGAACTCGGGGCTATCCAGATCAACCGCTGAGCTCATGTTTCGGCGCACATAATTTTCGATAACAGCAATACGATCTTCCGGTAAACTCGTATCTCGGCCTG
>JBNKMF010000122.1:0-13060 GCA_050292965.1 Gammaproteobacteria bacterium
TGTAACTCCTTGGAATAGCTAGCTATTCCGCGTCGTTACGCCTTGATCTACACCACCTCAAACGCACACTTCAACTCATCCAACTGCGGATTCTAGGTTGAAACACAGAAAAAGAAACGCCTGCACCTCAAGGATGAGTTATTCCAGATGATTCAAAACAGCTGATAGCCTGCCTGTTTTGCCAAAGGGAATCCCTGAACAGTATCAGTCAGCCAGTGTAATGCCTGTTGTATCAGGCGGCGGAGGGGGTTCTGACTTATCGCCAGTGGTTAGCACACTGCCCACCGGAGCCACATCAAAACCTGAGGTATCTATATGAGGCTCAGGGTCTTCTTTTATCTGGTGCTGCATCATACTGCCAACTGGAGCAATATCAGCCGCCAGGTCAGGGATATCTTCACCCTTAACCTCTAACGGTTCGGTCAGTAATGCCTGAGGAATCTGTTCTGACTCAGGGTAGCGACTGACGTAGTCTTCGGCAGTTTCAATCTTAGGTGCGGGACTACTTTCAGCGGGAGGAGCTGCAACTGAGGGCTGTTGGACCGAGGGTTGAGGCTGAGTAACGGCCTGAACTTCTGCCTGACCGATTTCTGATACCTCACAGACAGCACCGGCTTTTTCAAAAGCACCTCGATATTTTGCAGCAGTGGCCGCATCCACCGAACGCTTGATGATCACCCGCTTGCCGGAAAATAACTGAGCCAACCTACCCTCGTCAGCTTTGAACATTGTAGCAATATACTTTTTAACTGTTGCCAGATCAGCGCCATCGGCTATCTGACCGCTGAATGCAATTTCAAATAATTGATCGCTCATGCTACGCCTCCTCAATCTTTTTCTGATTATAACCTGAATCCAGGTTCAGGGCAGGCTCATAGTATATGAGATTGATTTCATGGTGGAATCAATAACCTGAGTCAGGAACCAATATAAAGCCACGGATTCTGGTATTACGTAAGCATAGTTAGAATTTCATTGATTGCTCAGTAACCCTGATAAGGTTTTTAGCAGCCGGTCAATATGAGAGAACTCATGTGCTGCACTCAGGGTAATACGCAGCCGTGCACTACCATCGGGTACTGTAGGTGGACGTATAGCAGCCACATGCACTCCCTGATCAAATAATTGCTGGCTCATACTAAGACAGGCGTGATTATCACCAATCACGACTGGCTGTATGGCGCTATCGGAAGGCATGAGCACAATACCCAGTAAGGCCGCCTGTTGTTTGAAATAGTCGATATTGTGCTGCAGTTTTTCTCTGCGCCAGGCTTCCTGCTTAATGAGGTCGATACTTTTCATCACCGCCGCTGAAACAGCCGGTGGACTGGCGGTGGTAAAGATGTAGCTGCGTGCTCGCTGTATCAGGGTTTCGATCAATACATCACTTCCCGCCACAAAGGCACCGCTAACCCCCACAGCCTTACCCAGAGTTGCCATCAAAACAGGTACCTGTTTCTGAGAAAGGTTTTCAGCTTCGCATAGACCAGCACCTGTTCTACCCAACACACCAAAACCATGCGCATCGTCAATCATCAACCAGCTATCGCTTTGCTCAGCCAGTCTAGCCATCTGTTTGATATCTGCAAAATCCCCATCCATACTGAAAACCGCATCGGTCATAATCAAACGGCGAGCATCAGGTTTATCCTGCTGTGCCTGATTTAACTGCTGTTGTAGCTGAGCTAGATCGTTATGTGCATAGCGTAGAAATTTTGCGCGTGAGAGCTGCGCTGAATCGATTAGCGAAGCGTGATTAAGTTTATCCTGAAATACATAGTCATTGCGCGATAGCAATGCTGCAGTGATCGCCAGATTTGCCATATAGCCAGTGCTGAATAACAGCGCACGTTCGCGTCCAGTAAATTCTGCCAGTTTGCGTTCACAGTCATGATGTAACTGGCTATGACCATTGACCAGATGCGCTGAACCACTCCCGACACCGAAACGATCAGTGGCATCTTTAAACGCCTGTTTAATGAGAGGATGATTAGCCAGCCCTAGATAGTCATTACTGCAAAAAGACAGTAGCTTTTGTCCATTGATCTGAGTTTCGACTGATTGTGCAGATTCCATCACCAGACGGCGACGGTATAAGCCCTGCTCACTGCGCTTCTGCAGATCAGCCTTCAACCTGTCCATTACAGGTCAGCCATCAGGCGGCGGATTGCTGCGTTTCTTTTAAAGCTTCTGGCTTGATACCCAGGCGCTCAAATAATTCAAGGTCTTTGTTCTCTGAGGGATTATCAGTGGTAAGTAACTTTTCTCCATAGAAAATAGAATTAGCGCCAGCAAAGAAGCACATTGCCTGCATTTCATCACTCATGTCATTGCGCCCAGCTGACAGACGTACCGCAGATTGTGGCATCAGGATTCTCGCCACAGCGATAGTTCGCACAAAGACTAGAGGATCCAGTGTATCGATTCCAAACAGCGGGGTATTCTTCACCTGAACTAGCAAATTAATAGGTACCGATTCAGGATGGCGTGGCATATTCGCCAGTTGCTGCAACAGACTGGCACGGTCTTGCTCATCCTCACCCATACCGATAATGCCGCCACTACAGACATTAATATTTTCATCCTGCACATGCTTTAGCGTATCCAGACGATCCTGATAGGTACGCGTGGTAATAATTTCACCATAGTACTCAGGCGAAGTGTCCAGATTATGATTGTAATAATCCAGCCCGGCTTGTTTCAGTTTAGCTGTTTGCTGTTTGGTCAGCATCCCCAGTGTGACGCAGGTTTCCATGCCCAGGTCTTTCACCACCGAGATCATCTCAATCACGGAGTCGAGGTTCCTATCGGTTGGATTACGCCATGCAGCTCCCATACAGAAACGGGTAGCACCATTCTTTTTGGCGGTAAGTGCCGCCTGTTTAACCTCTTCTAGCGCCAGTAAGCGCTCTTTTTCCAGCTCAGTATCGTGCTTTGAGCTTTGCGGGCAGTAGGAGCAATCCTCTGGGCAGGCACCGGTTTTGATGCTCAACAATGAACTGATCTGTACCGTATTTGGATCAAAGTTCTCTCTATGTATGGAATGCGCTCGAAACAATAAGTCATTGAAAGGTTGATCAAAAAGTGCTTTGATTTCATCAAGGGTCCAATCGTGGCGCAGAGTGGTATCAGTCATCAGACAAACCGGCAATTTAAGAGGCCCACCAGTCTATTCAATGCAAAGGATTAGTCAATGTCAGGAAGACGAATATATCTCAATATCAGGCAAAAATTACGCTGCATACTGAATCCGGCGCTGTGCCAGATATGTGGTGTTCCGGTTTCAGCGAATGCCTGTTACTGCCAGCATTGCTGGGCGGGATTTGATCTCGTGCAAAATGCCTGCGTCCTGTGTGGTCTACCCAACCATGCCAGTGGCGATATTTGCCCAGTCTGTCTGCATTCGCCACCTCCCTGGCAACGTATGTGCGCACCTCTGGTCTACTCAGGCAATACGCGTGATGAAATCCATCGGCTGAAATATTTATACCAACTGGAGTTAGCTCAGGCACTACTACAGCATTTGCATTCGAGGTTTAATACTGACGGGATACAAGCGCTGATACCAGTTCCTTTACATAAATCACGGCTTCTGGAGCGTGGATTTAATCAATCAGAAGAAATTGCTCGAATTTTATCGGGTTATATCAATATCCCGATGGACAGGCGCTGTCTAAGGCGTATACGTCCAACACAACCACAGAACGGATTAAGCCCTTCTAAACGCCGCAATAACATCAGACGAGCTTTTGAATACGCACCAAAGAAACCTTATCAAGCGGTAGCCATTATCGATGACGTAATAACCAGCGGTAGCACAATGAGTGAAATTTGCCGATTACTGCGTCGAAAAGGGGTTCAACATATAGAAGTCTGGAGCCTTGCCAGAACTTTAAAAAGTACCTGAGCATCGCTTCCAGTTAAACCTCAAACCCTGAACTTCTCTACCAACCCTTTCAATTCTGCCGCAATTTGAGTTAACTCGATTCCAGCCTGATAGGTTTGTTCCACCGTCTCGGCATTATGTTTAGCCATATCGCTGATGCGGACTACATTGTTTTCCATATTTTCAGCTACGACACTTTGCTCCTGAGTCGCAGCGGCAATTTGCCCACTCATGACATCAATGCGAGATACTGACTCCGCTGTGGTTGTTAGCGAAGCTCCGGCCAGTTCGGCCTGATCCACTACAGAGTGGGTTTTTTCACGACTTTGCTCCATCGCCCTAACCGATTCACGCGCTCCGTTTTGCAGCTTATCAATAATACTATTGATCTCTTCGGTAGATTGCTGAGTTCGACCCGCCAGGGTTCTAACCTCATCTGCCACCACCGCAAAGCCTCGACCCTGTTCACCCGCTCGCGCAGCTTCAATAGCTGCATTTAATGCCAGCAAGTTAGTTTGTTCGGCTATAGCTTTAATAACATCCAGAACCGTATTGATGTTTTCACTATCCTTCTCAACACTCTGGATCAGCCCAGAGGTCTTTTCTATCAATTCGGCAAGATGCTGAATTCCCTCGATGGCATCATATACCAGCTTACTACCCTTTTCGGTTTCAGTATTAGCAGCATTGGCTGCATTAGCCGAATCGGTAACACTTTGTAATACCTCTCGAACAGCAGAACTCATTTCTCCCATTGCCGAGGAGATCTGCTCGGTTTCCTGGTGCTGCTGCTGGATGTTTTCGTTAGTCTTCATCATCACAGTGGAAACCTGCTGCGACATCGCCGACAGCTGCTGGGTAGTGGCACTGATTTTTGTAATCATTTCCAGCAATCTCTGCTGCATGGATTTCAGCCCTCGCATCAAATCACCGAATTCATCCTCGCGGGTAACATTTATGGTTGAGGTTAAATCACCATCGGCGACCTTTTTCAGTTGCTCTAAAAACGTAGGCAAACAGCTCAGAATGCGCGACATGATCAGATACACCAGCCCGATACCAGCCAAAACTATTATTGAGCCTATAATGATGGACCGAACAGAAGAGGAGGTAAGTTTTTTCTGTTTCAAAAGAACTGCTTCTGTTTTCTGCTCTACCTCGGCCAGAAAACTATCTACTTGTTCAGACATTTTTGCGGCGACTTCGTCGAATGAAGCCATCATTTTGTTACCACCTTCTGGCCCCGTATCTATATAGGATTGAGCCATTTTTTTACCCGTTTCATAATAGGCATTAAATATCGGTACCATAGCCCGATATTTATCGGCACTCTCTATATCCAGCTGGATCAACTCCTCTACCAGTTGATGAAATATTCTGGCATTATTCTCAGCCTCATCAAACCCATCGTTCAAGCCATCGCGACCACGTGTTGCGCTGATGTCGGTTAGCCATTGCTGAACCTGGACCACGGCAAGTTTCATCCGGTGGGCATTATTAAGTATCGGTATGTTATTTTCTGCCATCATGAAGGTTTCATCATTAATCTTCATATTATCCCGCACAATAACCGAGCCTTCGATGATGACTACGAGTGCAAGGGTGAGAGACAACAGGAGAAACCGAGTAGACAGTTTGATGCTAGATATCGAAGCCATTTTTTTCCCATGTAATTCCAAGAAACTAAAAGATCATTTCAATGATCCCAATTAAGCATTTATCTAAATTACCTTAGCAGGGATTTATTGTTTTTTTCGGAAAAACCAGATAAAACTATAAAAAAATGTTTCGAATGTCAGATAACAGCCACTGAACTCAGTGTTATGCCATATAGTAGTGCGCCATAATCCCGTAAAACACCACAGCCCCCACCCAGTGGTTATGCAGAAAAGCATGGAAGCAGTATTCGGGTAAACGGTTTTGAATCATTAGCTGTTCATAGGCGAGAAGTATGGCCGCAAAAATCAACCCAATATAATAAACAGGGGTGAATTCCAGGTTTACCCCAATCAGCCACATGGTCAATATAAACAGAAACTGCAAAATTCCAATAATCAATTTATCCGCATCACCAAACAGGATAGCGGTCGATTTCACACCGATTTTTAAATCATCCTCACGGTCGGCCATGCCGTACATGGTATCGTAAGCCACGGTCCATATCAGATTTGCAGTATACAAAAGCCAGGTAATACTGTTCACCTCACCGGTTTGCGCAGCCCATGCCATAGGCACCCCCCAGCCAAAAGCTGCGCCAAGATGCACCTGTGGCAGATAGTGATAACGTTTCATAAAAGGATAACTAGCAGCTAACAATACACCGCCAACTGAGAGATAAATGGTGAAAGTATTCAGCGTAAGCACCAGCAAAAACGCTACTAAGGCCAATACAGCAAACACCGCCAGGGCTTCTTTATCGTTGATCTTGCCGCTGGTTAATGGGCGCTCTCTGGTACGGGTCACATGCAGATCTATATGACGATCAGCATAATCATTTATTGCGCAGCCTGCCGAACGCATCAGGAAAACCCCAACCACAAATACGAACAAAACCCATAGATCAGGCCCACCATCAGAGGCAATAGCCAGAGACCACAGAGTTGGCCACAAAAGCAGATAGGTTCCAATCGGGCGGTCGAGCCGGATCAATTGCGCGTAAAATTTTAACTTTTCGAGAATATGCGACAGCATGATGGATGATTGTAATCTGTAAGTTAGTTACACTAGCCCAACATTTTACCACAGGGCTTAGTAATGATCCGCGCCTTTGAATCGAAACTGCCACAAATACCAGACTCCTGCTTCATTGACCCGCAGGCCTGCATAATTGGCGATGTTACACTGGGCGAAGATTGCTCCGTATGGCCAATGACGGTGATACGTGGAGATGTAAACTACATAAGCATTGGCAAATGCAGCAATATACAGGATGCTAGCGTTCTGCATGTGAGCCATGCCGGAGAATACAACCCCGATGGTGCTGCATTAATTATTGGCGACTATGTCACTGTTGGACATAAAGTTCTGCTACATGCCTGCACCATTGGCAATGACTGTCTGATCGGCATGGGTTCTATCGTGATGGATAATGCAGTCATCGAAGACCAGGTTATGTTAGGTGCAGGCTCTCTGGTAGCACCGGGTAAAACATTGCAAAGTGGATATCTGTATCTGGGTAACCCCTGTAAACAGGTACGCAAACTCAAACCACGTGAGCTAGAATTCCTGCGTTATTCGGCGGAGCATTACCAACGTCTGATGCAACGTCATAAACAATAAAATACTTACTGATTTTTATACAAGAAGTTACGGAGTAAAATATGAAACATTGGGTATGCATAGTATGCGGATTTATCTACGACCAGACCGAGGGTCTACCCGAAGAAGGCATCGCACCCGGAACCAGTTGGGACGACATACCCGATGACTGGGTATGCCCAGATTGTGGTGTAGGCAAAAGCGATTTTGAAATGATAGAGCTTTAATCTAGCAGGATCAGAATATCTTGCCCACGTCATTGGGCAAACTTCCGCTGTCACCTTTTGTGCAATACCACGCACAAAAGCCGCCATCAAAAACTTTACAATGTAATGCGGATACCATATCGCCTATACTTCTCAGGTCCCTGGCAAACAATGGAAGGGAGCAAAATCCTGCAGTGGTTACAGAAGGATTACCGTGCTCCAGACTAGAAGACTGGAGTTGAGATACTTTTTATCCCTGAGAAGAAATGGTGTGATAATATCTGATCGACTCGACCTGCTCCCTCATATCTTCAACTACTTCAAGCAGAAACTCGGAGTGCGCTGTATCCTGCTTTGAACCATAGAGACAGATGTGACCCGAAATGTTTCTGATTGTATCTATAAGGGTAATATCATCGTCGTTCAAATCTGTAGAATAATTCATTTCTCAACCTTTTCAGTTCTATTCTCCTAACATGTATTGAAGCACCAATAATGATTCATAACTGTGAAGTACGGATAGTTTTTCTTGTGAACTGTTTACCTTTTTCCAGTGGCTTACAGGTATTTAATCCTGTTTGAGTAATTTAACCCGGATTCCACAGTTGACCGCGCGCATTAGAGGGTAACCTACTGTTTCGGTAGAGCATTACAGTCGATTTATCTTTTCACGCTCCTATGCATATATGCTGAAAACCCAGGATGACATGAATTGATACGGCGATTACCAATATCTAATCCAGTAAGATCAAATTATCTCTATGCACCAGCTCAGCGTCATCTTCATAACCTAGTATCCCTGCAATTTCCTTACTCAAATGACCAATAATCTTACGCGCCTCATCTGCTGGATAATTAACCAGCCCACGAGCGACTTCTCTACCATCCATATTCACACAGGCCACTACTTCGCCGCGTTTAAAATCACCCTTAACCTCTTTGACCCCTATAGCTAACAGACTGGCTCCAGACTTTTTCAGGACACGCACCGCTCCATCATCCAGTATCAACTCACCAGCACAACGCATATGCCCAGCCAGCCATTGCTTGCGTGCAACAAGGTGCTCGGAAGATGCCTTTAAAAACGTCCCTATCGACTCGCCTTTTACCAGGCGCTTAATCACATCGGGTTCACGACCATAAGCGATAATGGTATGCGCACCCGAACGTGAAGCCTTACGTGCTGCAATAATCTTGGTTTGCATGCCGCCACTACCCAGTACACCTCCGGTAGGTTCAGCAAACTTTAATAGCATATCGTCCATGGCATCGGCTTTTTCGATAAATTTTGCCGCTGGGTTGGTACTCGGGTTACTGTCGTATAATCCTTTTTGATCAGTCAGGATTATTAACAGATCAGCTTCGATCAGATTAGCTACCAGCGAACCCAGTGTATCATTATCTCCAAAGCGAATTTCATCAGTAGCGACAGTATCATTTTCATTCACTACTGGAAGGGTGCCAAAGTCAAGCAGGGTGCGTAAAGTAGAGCGGGCATTCAGGTAGCGCTTACGGTTCGCCATATCTTCATGGGTTAATAAAACCTGTGCGCTATGAATACCGTGCTTCTGAAAACAGCTTTCATAAGCCTGTATCAGGCCCATTTGTCCTACTGCGGCTGAAGCCTGTAGGGTATGGATTTTTTTAGGGCGCATTTTAAGCCCCAGACGTTTAATGCCTTCGGCTATAGCTCCTGATGATACCAGTACAATATCGATTCCTGACAGACGCAGCTGGGCCATTTGTTCAGCCCAGCCGGCAAGCGCCTGATGATCCAGTCCTTTGCCTCCATCGGTAATAAGTGCACTACCAATTTTTACAACAATTCTCTTAATCTTCTTTTCCATCTAAATCACTATCAAATGCCTGGTGGCTACTTGCTTCTACCAGTTGCATAATGTCGTAACACAGCTGATCAACACCTTCTTTGTTGATTGCTGAAATTCGGTATACCGGCCCTTCCCACTTCATCTCGTCTATAACCTGCTGGCAAAACTGCTCCTGCTCTTCTTCGAGTATCAGGTCGAGTTTATTCAGCACAAGCCAGCGTGGTTTGTTGTATAAGGCTTCATCGTAATTTTTCAATTCGGCCAGAATTTTCCGAGCATCTTCGGCCGGATGATGTTCCTCGTTAAGTGGGGCGACATCGATAATATGCAATAACAGACGGGTACGCTGCAGATGTTTGAGAAAGCGTATGCCTAGCCCGACACCTTCAGAAGCCCCTTCGATCAAACCGGGGATATCCGCAATCACAAAACTGCGATGCGGCGCTATGCTTACCACGCCCAGATTTGGGTGCATAGTAGTAAAGGGATAATCTGCCACCTTGGGTCTGGCTGCAGAAACTGAACGAATAAAGGTCGATTTTCCTGCATTCGGCATACCCAGCAGCCCAACATCTGCAATGACTTTTAATTCCAGTTTGACATCAAACTGCTCACCGTCGGTACCGGCTGAGCATTGACGAGGAGCACGATTGGTTGAGCTTTTATAGCGCGTATTTCCCAGTCCATGAAATCCGCCGCGTGCGATCAAAATTGGCACATCGGGTTCCTTGATATCGGCAATCAGTTCATTATGTTCTACCGTAGTAATGGTAGTCCCCAGTGGCATAGGGATAATAATATCTTCACCTTTACGACCAGTTTTATTACGACCCTGGCCGGATTTTCCATTCTGTGCAAGAAATTTTCTCTGGTGACGAAAGTCAGACAGGGTGTTTAAATCGGTAGAACCGATGACATACACGGAACCACCATCGCCACCGTCCCCGCCATCAGGTCCGCCAAACGGGATATATTTTTCGCGCCGAAAACTGACGATACCGTTCCCGCCTTTGCCGGCGCGTACGTGAATAATGGCTTCGTCGATAAATTTCATGATCGTCTGGCAGCGCCTGGCTGGAATAATTAAAAGCTGCGTAGTATATCATCGAACTCTGATACAACCTACCAAACATAGAACCCTCGTTAACTGTTGCTGTCATCCCAATCATTGCGCAGCCTTTCCAGCCCCTTACGAAAAGCTTCCGCATCTCCATAGTCAAAAAACTTTCCTGTCAATGCATGAGGGTCCTGGCTGCGTCGGGCATGTTTGATTGGACACCAGTACTGCTCTGTCCTTGCTGTAATTGCTCTGGCGTATTCGATTAAGCCATTCCCGTAACTACAGTAGATGCAGTTCAACTTTTCGATCACATTAAGATAGGCCAGGTATTGATGATCGATCAACAGGAAATCCCGTCGCCGTAGCAGAGGGATCCTGTAAACCCTGAAACAAATATGCTGGTAAACAGTGATCGATAGATCCAGTAGCAACAGTGGAAAAATCATCCCGTAGATCAATGGTGCTGTCAGGATATAGGCGATAGGTGCATCAGCAATATAACGCCAGGCCCCTGTTCGATGCTTGCGCTGTAACAGGCGCATTCTTTTCTTGAAAATGACCCTGCCACGTTGCAAGTGATATTCAAACTGTTGGCGTTTCTGCTCCAGTAAGCGATCAAGTTCCTTCTCCAGATCACGTTGAGCCTGTTGAAGCCGAGCTACTATTTCATCAAGTGCTGCTGATCGCATATCAATTTCTCAGGTTATTGGCAGGAAAGATTATTGATCCTGCTGCATGTCTGTCATGCAAAACGACAATAATTTCAGCCTTATTTGTAAAGCGGTTCGAGTAGCGTATCTGATTCGGTAGAAGATTGCCTGTTCTGTTGCTGGTAAATTTCACGCAACAGCTTAGAAATCAACTCGAAATCAATTTCCTGTTTACTCTCTCCGTAAAGCACCGCATCCAGTTTTTTTAACTCTTTGCCCAATGCTTCGGGAACAATTCGGACTATATCGGCTAGCGTTTTCACCTGCTGCAAGGAGAATACCGATCGCCCCCAACGCAGTAGCGCGGAGCGACAGGCCGCAGCATCCTGCTGAACGCAGGCTTGCTGAACTTGTTCATAAAGTGTTTTATGCATAATTGTTATGTCGGTTTTATTGCTGCTATCCGTTGTACGCTTTTTGCTTTTCTCGAACAAAAACCACGTTGCAGCAGTCACTAACCAGCCCAACAGTGACAAAACGGCAAGCCACATCCAGAGTGAGTTATCGGCCTCAGGCATGCTCTGCTGAGCGGCAGGAGCTTCTTGCTCAGCTGTCGCGCCCGCTTGTGCCGCGACAGGTGCAGAATCCTGATGTGCGACTGCAGGTGCCGGCTGCATTGCCGTTGGCGATGGGACCACCTCGACCACACGCTGTGGAATGCGGGCAACTTCACGCTTTTCAGTTTTGGTATTCCACCAGGGTATCTCTATCGCCGGCAAGGTAATCTTTCCCGCACGGGTAGGAATAAATGCGACCTTTTCCACGCGATACCCACTCAAACCACTATCGTTGCGAATATTATCCAGTATCGGTTGATCTGGATACTGTTTAAAACCATCGATAGTGACATCCGGCAGAACAGGTAATTGCGCCGCACTCAAGCCCTCGGCTTTGATAGACAGGGTTCGGGTCAGTGGTTCACCCTGCACAAATTTAGGCGGGTTTTCAGCCCATTGCTCCATCAGCTGGAAATCGCTTGCTGGCAACCAGGGGCTCATGTTTTCTGCATTATCAGGTACATCCATCACTTCGATTTCAATTCCTTCTGAGCGAGCACGTACTATCTTGCCGCGAGGAAAAGGGTCAAAAAAAGAGTTAGAGCGTGTACCCGTCTGCCCTTCGGCTATTGCAGGCTCCAGCTTTAGGGCACCACTTTTCTGAGGGAATACCGCAAACTGTTTTTCAACCACCACATAGGGCTGCCCATTAAGATTCGTTTGATATTGTTTTTCATCACCTAATGGTTCGACGACAACATCAACCCCACTAAACTTTAATTCTCCCATCCCATAGGCCGAAAGATTGAAAGCTGAAAATAGTTGCTGAGTAATGACCACTTGCTGTTGCACATAAGCTTTTTGCTGATTAACTCTAACCCGAGTAAAGAAGTTTTTCGTCTGTGCATCATTCTGACTCGCTTCATTCACTACCAATGTATAACTCGGGCTTTTATCCGAACCAAATGGCACCGGGGGCAAAACCAGCTTACCCTTCTGCTTCGCCATGGCGGTTATGGTCCAGTTCTTTTTGCTGCTGTAGCTACCATTAATAATACTGATATTGCTACTTTGGCTACGGTTTAAAATATCTAGCAGACCTTCCAGCACCGAAAAATCGGGGTCACCATTAACATCGCCCTCAGTTTCATAAACCAGTTGAAACGATTCATTCAAACCCACTGGATTTCGATCGCTACGTACCACAATATTTGCTGCCGACACCGCCGTTGAAAACAGACATAGCTGCAGTAAGCCTACAGCGATGAGGATAATTCTATTTAGATTCACCATTGCTCCTGTTCTATATTTTTCTGGCGTTGACGCCCATACTGATATTTAAACTTGTTACGCAACAGGCCACCTGGGTCATCGGGTATGCGTCTTAGCCATTGCGCCTCTGCCTGTTCTGTAAGATTTTGTTGCTGTTCTGCATCAGTTAATGACTGGGTAGATTCAGCCTCCGGGTCCTCTTTATTTTTCTGCTTTTCAGCTTCAGACTGCTCCTGTTGATCACTTTTGCCTGACTGAGACTGCTCCTGTTGCCCGTCTTGCTGATCGCCCAGCTCTGAATCCTGGCTCTGCTGATCCTGTCCCTGCTGATCCTGTCCCTGC
>JBNKMF010000123.1:0-12762 GCA_050292965.1 Gammaproteobacteria bacterium
TGGAAAAAGCAAAATATATTCCGGCCATAAGACCGCTGCTGATAGCAGCGGTCCATAGCAGGATATCAATCAGTAAAACTGGCATTATGCTGACCTCTTATGCAGAGATTTTTCCCACACACCCGATTCAATAGCTTTTTGAATATAGGTTTTGAAATCGGTCGCGGGACGTCCCAGAGCCTGTTCAACACCATCTTTCACCTGACTGTTTCTTCCATCTAACACGACGGTAAACAGTTCTCGCAACAGCCATTGCATATCTTCAGGTACGCCCTGTTGCTTTAATACGTCTATATAAGCGTCTATTGGTACCGGAGTAAATTTTAGAGGACGTTGTAATGCCTGTGATATCTCATCAACACAGTCTGCAAAATTTAAAGCACGCGGGCCGGTAAGCTCATAAAGCATATTCTGCGCTGCTGTTTGGGTTAAGGTGGCCACCACAACATCGGCAATATCGTCGGCATCTATAAAAGGTTCTACGGTATTATTTGCCGGAAGTACCAGTTCACCGTCAACTATGCCCTGCAGCATAAAGCTTTCACTGAAGTTTTGTGCAAACCAGCTACAACGGACGATATTCCAGTTGATACCACTGCTTTGCAGGATCATTTCTGCACGTTCGGCACCTTCTTCTCCGCGTCCTGAAAGCAGTACGATGTGTTGTAGTCCACTTTTGGTCGCGACACTCACGAACTCATTGATTGCAGCTTCAGCCTGAGGTACCGCCAGGTCGGGTTGATAGGTTACATAGGCGCTTTTTACCCCATCCAGTACAGATGACCAGTTTTGGGGATTATTCCAGTCAAAGGAGGGTGTGGTGGAACGAGAAACTGCTCGAGTTGCATAACCGAGGTTCTGTAATCGCTGATTGACCCTGGCCCCAGTTTTGCCATTTTTACCGATGATAAGTATGGGTGTTGTTTTCATGTTTTAGTCTCCAATATGAGTTGATTGTTAGATACGACAGGAGTAGTTCCTGTCATGAGTATTAATATCTATCAATCAAACCGGACCAACAATCACGATTCATCTATAAAACTTTACCTAACGTCCAAAGCATCTAGACTTTGTGTAAATAACCATGGCAATATCCAGTTCATGACTACTGGTAAAAGACCTATTCCCGATTTCAGCGATCCACTCGGTGAAACGCTACACCTGCTACGGCTCACGGGTTCGTTGTACTGTCGCTCCGAATTAACAGCTCCCTGGGGCATTGATATGCCTCCATTTAAGGACTGTATGATGTTCCATGTGATAACACAGGGGCATTGCTGGCTGGAGGTTGAAGGCGATGAGCCTCGCCTGTTACAACAGGGCAGTCTTGCTCTTATTCCTCATGGTATCGGACACTCGCTACGCAGTAGCGCGTCACAACCAGCTGTCCCTCTGTTTGACATACCAGTCGAGCAGGTGAGTGATCGATATGAAATTATGCGCTATGGAGGTAGTGGTGATTTAACCCAGGCGACCTGTGGTGTGGTGCGCTTCGATCATATTGCCGGTCAACAATTGATCTCGCTGTTACCCAAAGTATTGCAGATTGATAGCTGGGCAGATGAAGAAAGTAGCTGGCTACAAAGTACACTTCGGTTTATCACTAATGAAGCCGAGGCTTTAAAACCGGGAGGTGAAACGGTGATTACACATCTGGCAGATATTCTCATCATTCAGGCGATACGTAGCTGGATTGACTCTGTCCCTGCTGAAGAACGTGGCTGGCTGGCAGCACTAAAGGACAGGCAGGTCGGTCGTGCGCTTTCCATTATTCATCGATCACCTGAAAGAGACTGGAGCGTTGCAACTCTGGCGAAAGAGATTGGTATGTCACGTTCAGGATTCTCAGCTCGATTTACGAATCTGGTTGGTGAGTCGGTGATGCATTATCTGACCGGTTTACGGATGAGAAGCGCACATGCCCAGTTGCAACAGTCATCGGATACCCTGGCGGTACTTGCTGATCGACTAGGATATAAATCGGAAGCAGCATTTTGTAGGGCTTTTAAAAGGGTGTATGGCATTTCTCCAGGAAGTGTTCGTCAAACTGACTTAGCTATAACAGGATAAATCAGAATGGGAAACAGGTATGAAATGTAAATTAGTCGATGTATTTGCCAGACAAAAATTATCGGGTAATGGACTCACTATCTTTTATGATTTCGAAAATCTTTCCTCGATGGAAATGCTGTCGCTGACACAGGAAATGCGACAGTTTGAATCCATTTTTGTTGTCAGGGAAGGTGATGGTTTTTACGCAAGAATCTTTACCACTGAAGAAGAACTGGATTTTGCAGGACATCCATTAATCGGATTAGCTGCACATTTACATGAAACCTATGGCGAGCTGGATGCGCATTGCTGGACTGTAAGACTGAATCAAAAGACGGTCAAACTGCATACCCATAAGGCAGGAGAATACTTCGCTGCAACGATGGATCAGGGTGCTCCCGAGTTCATCAAACAATTGAGCCGAGGTGAGGCTGAATCATTTTTTTCATCTTTGAACCTGAATGAAGACAATCTTTCCTTGTATCCTTTTGAAGTGATATCGACAGGATTACCTTATTTGATCATCCCACTTATAAATGGTCTTGAAAATGTCAGAATCAGTTGTGATGACCTGGAAGATCAACTGGCTAAGCATGGTGCAAAGTTTGCTTATTTTCTTGATGTACAGGCTCTTGAGGGACGCACCTGGGATAATCTGGGTAGAGTTGAGGATATCGCTACTGGCAGTGCAGCGGGCCCCGCTGCGGCTTTTTTATACAAGCATGGACTGGTTGAAGCAGAGGAAAGCTTTGTTATCAAACAGGGGCAATTTGTGGGACGTCCCAGCGAGATGCATTTGAAACTGGATATAGAAAACCAGGAGATATGTAATATATCGGTCAGTGGCCACGTCAGTAAGATTGCTAATATTGAGTTCGTTTAAACTTAAATTCTCTCATCCAGTTGTTTGAGTCTATAAACATTGACTGAGATAGCGTATCAGGAAAAGACTGACCAATAAGACACCTGAAATTGGTATTGCTGACCGAGTCTATCACGGCAAAAGCAAGGCATCGAAGCCAGCACAAAAAAAATGCCGCTAAGGAAGCACTGGAGTTGGCAAGATAACGATTTAGCAGGCGTGCAGGAATAGAGCCGGTTATTGGTCATCTAAAATCAGATCACCGACTAAAACGAAACTTTCTGAAGGGCTTCGATGATGACCAAATCAACCTGATCATGGCTGCCGCCAGATTCAACTTTCGCAAGGGGCTTACCGTCGAATCAAGGCGTGGATTAAAAAAGAGAGACATTTATTGAACCTGGATTGCGCAGTTGACTGCTCGCATTTGCAGCTTAATCTGCCAGGAGAATAATATACCACTCTCCAGATACAGGAATGAAATAACTGTTAAGTTACGGATTCAGGTTATCTGTTTTCCTTGTTAAAAAAATGTTTCACCAGTTGATAAAAGCGGCTGACATGAATGGGTTTATCAGCTTGAAAACGATGAACCATATATAACGGCCATTGCTTGCCTTGATGTGTAGGTATTACTCTCATTAAGCGGCCTGAAGCCAGTTCAGCTTGTAAAAAAAACGCAGGCAATAAGGCCATGCCCATACCGTTTAACACCATTTCTAATGCCGTAGGTAAGGTATTAGTTTCTGCGCTAAACTTTACCTCAACGTCGATCTTATTCGACGCAGCATGGTTTTCATAGATGGAAAGCATCTGTTTTTGCCAGGGCGCCGGAATCCAGCGATGTTGCTGCAAGTCTTCTAGCGTTTTTGCCAATCCGCACCTTTGTACATAAACAGCGCTAGCACAAATAATCTCACCAACCACACCAACCGGCAGTGCACGATAATGGCTGTCTTTTAGCTCGCCAAACGAGAGCGCAACATCCAGGTTGTTTTTTATCAGGTCTTGCATCTGATCACTAACCAGTAATCGGGGTTGAATATTCGGAAATTCGATACACAGTTGGCTTAATGCAGGAATGACTATCTCTCTTTCTAATGAATGCGGGATGGTGATTGAAAATACACCTGAAGGCGTTTCCTTACTACTGTCGATTTCAGCAAAAGCCAGGTTGACCTGATCTTGTAATAGCTCGCAACGGCTTAATAACTTTTCTCCGGCGGTGGTAAGTGACATGCCCCGCGTATGACGTGATAACAACTGCTGACCTGTTTGTATTTCCAGGCGTTTCACTTGCTGGCTTACTGCGGATTTACTCATACCTAATTGTTTAGCCGCCAGGGTAAACGATTGCTGTTTGGAGACTTCGGCAAAAATCAGCAAGGAGGGAAGCATTTTTATATTGTTCATATTTTTAAACAATCAGTTCATTATTTGTCTATTGTTTAATATTCGGTTGATTCTTAAGCTATGTCAACACATTCAAACAACCGAGATTTTATTATGAGCACCCTGATTATTGTTGACCTGACACCGACCGATAAAGAACGGCTCAGTGCCTATAGTGCATTAGCTGCAGAATCATTGATTGCCTATTCAGGCGAATTTATTGCCAAAGGACCTATTGAGGCGCTGCACGGTGAAGCCCCCTATAGCACCAAAGTCGTAATCCAGTTTCCTGATCGCGAAAGCGCTGAGAACTGGTATAGATCGGAGGCTTACCAGGCCATTATTCCTATTCGTGACCAGGGCATGAATAGTCAATTTCACTTAGTCGGTTAAACATCATTGCTGGAGAACAAAACCATGTCATCACATTATTTAATTAGCAACTTACAGGCCGTGCCCCTGTCGTCAGCATCAGAGGCGCAAGCATCCATACTGAATAAGGCAAAAAAACAGGTCGGTTTTATACCTAACATGTATAGCAATATGGCTAACCTGCCCGCTTATCTTGACAGTTATTTACACGGTTACGGCTTATTTCGTGAGCAAAGTGACTTAAGCTCAGCCGAGCAGGAAATAGTCTTTCTGGCTATCAGCAAAGCGAATGACTGCCACTACTGTATGGCGGCACATAGCACATTGGCCGCCAATCATTCTGGAGTGCCTAAAGAAGTTTTAGCCGCCATCCGTAATGGGGAAGCCATTAACGATAACAAATTGGCTGCCCTTTATGCCATGGCTGTTGAAATTAACGATAGTCGAGGCCGACCTGCAAATAACATAGTAAAAACGTTTTTACAGGAAGGTTATACCGAGGCCCATCTACTGGCTATTATTCTTGCGACTTCTGTTAAGGTACTAAGCAACTACAGTAATCATTTATTTGATACAGAAGTGGACAAGGCTTTTTCAGCTTATAAGGTTGATTAAACTGGAGCACACAGGTCATCCAGTGCGCCGCACTGGATGACCTTATCTATTATTATAAGGAATCGGGTAGTAAAGCATCTCTCTGCTACTTTGCCCCGGCTCAATTTTTAAAATTTATTTGCCAGATTTCTGTATGCCCAAAGCATTCATACGGGATGCCAGGGTAGTAGATTTAATACCCAATAACTCTGCAGCCCCCTGTTTTCCAGATATCTTTCCACCAGTCATGTTTAGCGCGGCGAGAATATTATTTCTATCACGCTTAATTCGCTCTTCTTCCGTAAAAGGGACCATTGACTCAGCCTGGTCATCTATCGATTGAACATGATACTCCATCTCCTCATCAGCAACAGGAAGGTCAAATTTTAAATTCCCATTGCGACTGATAATAATCGCGCGCTCAATAACATTTTGCAGTTCACGGATATTTCCCGGCCAGTGATAGTTCTGTAACTGACTGATATTCGCCTGGGTCAGACCTGGTTCATCACGATTATTACGCTTGCATATTTGCGAAATAAAATGCGCTGCGAGCATTGGAATATCACTTTTACGTGACCTTAACGGGGCAACTTCTATCGGGAATACATTGAGCCGAAAGTAAAGATCCTCGCGAAACAGTTTAGCCTCGGCATCAGCTTTCAAATTTCTATTCGTAGCCGCGATAACACGCACATCGATATAACGGGTTTTCTCTTCACCGACGCGCTCAATCTGCCCTTCCTGCAATACACGTAATAATTTACTTTGCTGTTCCAGTGGAATCTCTCCCACTTCATCGAGAAATATAGTTCCTCCATTAGCCAGCTCAAAACGACCAACACGGTCTTTGATGGCCCCAGTAAAGGCTCCTTTAACATGGCCAAAGAATTCACTTTCAAACAACTCTCGAGGAATGGCGGCACAGTTAACCCGAATCAATGGACGATCACTGCGATCACTTCTTTCATGGATGGCGCGCGCGATCAGTTCTTTGCCGGTACCTGATTCCCCGGTCACCAGTACACTGGCATCGGTTGGAGCAACCAGCTCAACCTGGTTCAGAATCCGCTGGATGGCGGGGCTTTGTCCCACCACTCCTGTATAATCACACTCTATCTTGATTTCTTCCTGTAAATAGCTGTTTTCAGCTTCCAGCTGTTCCTTCATACGCTCGACTTCAGCATGCGCCTCTAGCAGCTCTTGTTCGTTTTTTTTGCGCTCGGTAATATCCTTGAAAATAACGACCGCACCGGCAATTTGGCCCTCTTCAATAATCGGGGTACTGACATACTCAACAGGGAAGCTGGTACCATCCTTGCGCCAGAAAACCTCATCCATTTTACGATGCACAATACCATCCTTGATTGCCGCATAAATTGGGCAGTCCTCTTTAGGATAGTGACTACCATCGACTTTGGTGTGATGATGCATATCGTGGATCGGTTTTCCCAGCATATCGGCCTCCGACCATCCTGTCATACTGGTAGCCGCTGGATTGACAAAAGTCCCCCTTCCATCCCGGTCAAGTCCATAAATACCATCACCTACTGCTCCAAGTATTAATTCATTAAGACGACTACTGAGGCTGAGTTCATCACTACAGTTCTCGCCAGATGCGCTTTCTTCCTGCTTCATTTCTACCCGACCTTTAGCTAAGCATTCGTCCATAACTTAACGATATATCGTAATACGGTCAATGATAAACCGTGAATAGCGAATATTCGTAACTTAAAAGGCACCATAAAAATCTCATTAAATTTCAATTAATTCAATGAGTTAAATGCAAGCAACAATTTTGGCATGATTAGTGAACTATCGACATGCAGTCAGGGAAGACAGGATTTAACCCATTGGGTTAGGTCGGTTTTACTGCCGCGACAATTAACTCATTCACTCCATGGCAGCAGGATATGTTTTTTTACCGGAGAAAATAAAAATGAAAACCACGATACGAACAAGAAACACATACGCCATAACATCCTCAGTGGCGCTATTAACCATCGCAATATTTGTCAGCGTAATGACAAATGGCATTAACGCCAATCAGCTTGAAACAAAATCCATGACCTCGTTACAACAGACTCAGTCCCAGCACCACAACTTAAAGGTCGTCGGAATCAATATTTCCTATCGGAAAGCGGAGTTGGGCGATGCACCCACAGTTTTATTACGACACAGTTTTCCAAACTCATCACATTTGTTCCGAAACCTGATACCCCAACGCTCCGAGCGTTACCATGTCATGGCAACCGATTACACTGGATTTGCTAATAGAGAAAATCCGAGCGCTGAGGAATTCGATTACAGCTTCGATAAGCGGGTAAAATTGATGAGGGATGTGGTCGATCAGCGTGGAGTAAAAAATTATAGCCTGTACCTGATGGACTCTGGCATCCCGATAGGATTTCGAATGACTAACGGCAGTCCCCTGTCTATCGATTCACTGATTTTTCAAAATGGCCAGACCTTAGAGGAAGAACCGCAGGAGCTCTGGGAAACGATCAGAAAATACAGGAATGAACATAGTGCAAAAGATACTACAACAGCGGCAAGTATCATAAAGCAGGATGGTATTAAATCGCCATACAGTCATACTATCAGAAATAAAGTTAGCATTAGTTCGAATAACTGGAATATAGATTTCACACGCCAGTCACTTGAGAATAATCCACCGAATCAGCTTCAAGTGCGCTATGACTCCCCGAAAAATTTTCATTACTCCCTACGATGGCAGACTTCTAATCGTGAATACCAACACCCTGCCTTAATCATGGGTGGAAAAAATAATTATCCCTTCCCCGCTAAAGGCGTATACCTGAACCAACGCAATCTGAATTATTTACAGCTTAATCTACTCGATACTGAGCACTTTGCTTTGCAAAAAGATAACCCGCTGTTAGCAGGTCATACACGGAATTTTATCCATACCGTGGTCTTTTAATGTTTAACTGGAAAATGCAATTGCGTTTTCCATGTTTAACCCTGATGGGCAGTGGATACTTTTTAATATCTATGCCCCCTTTATTTTCTTAATTATTTTACAGGATCATCATTATGACAATCGAAGAACGCCCACCTTTACCGCCTTTCACCCTGAAAACAGCACGCCAGAAAGTTCGGCTAGCTGAAGATGCCTGGAATTCGCAAGACCCTGAAAAAGTATCACTGGCTTACACAGTCGATAGTGTATGGCGTAATCGTTCTGAATTCATCAATGGCAGAGGAAACATTGTGTCATTTCTTAAACGCAAATGGTCAAATGAGCATGAGTATCGCTTAATAAAAGAACTCTGGACTTTCAAAAACAATCGAATAGCGGTGCGTTTTGCCTACGAATGGCAGGATAAGTATGGTTGCTGGTTTCGTTCCTATGGAAACGAAAACTGGGAGTTCGCTGAGAATGGATTAATGCAAATGCGAATAGCCAGCATAAATGATCTTCCGATCAGCGAAAACCAGCGTAAATTTTACTGGCCAACTGGTCCTCGTCCCACAGGGCATCCAGAGTTATCAGATCTGGGACTATAATCAAACGATTCAAACTAAGGAAGCTCTGAAAAATTCATCTATGAATTATCAGAGCACGAATGGAAAGCTCTGGAGATTGCTATCAGCAAACGGAACTGGAGATTGATTTGATTCAATCCAGAGACAGAATTTATATGGAAACGGCAGGAAGAATGGCAGGCCTTATGTACAATTTCGTACCAGGCCTGCCTGCTTCCTAAAGATTATCAAGCGCAGCAATCTGGCCAGGGCATCTCAGATCAATTATGTTATGCCTCTACCATGGCTTACAGCTTAATCTGTGTCAAGTTGTAACCATCCCTCATCAATTCTCGCCCTCACCAGCAAATTAATTTACTCTGCCCCGTTAAAATATTAATCATCTTCAATATTCCAACAAACACCAACTCCATAATCCTGTCTTAAATTATGCTTTCGCATAATTGCGTAATTTTACTTACGTAATTCCGTTAATCACGAATTTACGTAACTAATGTAAACACCAAAGATAACGAATACGCACTATTAATCAATGACTTATAAAACATTAATAATTGGCACGCGAATTGATATAGGAAATACGGCTCTTTATTAAGCCATAACTATTAACCATATTAATTTTAGGAGTTAATTACATGAAAACTAAATTCTTCAGATCAACTTTACTGATTGCTACTCTTGCAATTTCAGGATTTTCTTATGCGGCACTGCCCAACTCTGGTATGACCATCGTGAAAGGACGTACTGCACTGGTCGTCACCGACCCTCAAAATGATTTCCTCAGTCCTGAAGGAGTTACCTGGGGCGTAGTCGGTAAAAGCGTCACTAAAAACAATACTGTTGCAAATATTCACAGCCTGTTTAAAAGTGCCAAAGCTAATGGTATTCCTGTTTTTGTTTCACCACATTACTATTTCCCACATGATCACGGCTGGAAATTTGAAGGTTCCCTTGAAGCACTGATGCACAAAATAGGCATGTTTGATCGAAAAGATGCTCTAAATGTCGAAGGTTTTGAAGGCTCGGGCGCTGACTGGTTAGCCCAGTATAAACCTTTCATTCAGGATGGAAAAACCGTGGTCACCAGCCCACACAAGGTTTATGGACCCGAAACCAACGATCTAGTTCTACAGTTGCGTAAGCGGGGTATAGACAAGGTCATACTTGCCGGTATGTCAGCCAACCTGTGCACTGAATCTCATATGCGCGAATTAATAGAACAGGGCTTTGAAGTGGCCGTGGTGAAAGATGCAACAGCTGCGGCCCAATTGCCCGAAGGTGATGGCTACGAAGCCGCGTTAGTAAACTTCCGTTATATCGCCAATACCGTGTGGACAACTAAACAGGCTGTGCAGGAAATTTCTAAATAACTACTAACAAAAGTGTCAGTTTCAGATGAATTGAAAATTGGGTAAACAGCCTGTCTGTTTACCCGTATTAATATACAACCTAAGTGAGATAAACCCATGAAAAAAATTGAAATTTACTCTAAGGAATGGTGCCCTTTTTGCTCAAAAGCCAAGTCTCTTTTGCAATCAAAACAGCTCGAATACGTTGAGTTAGACTTAACCTCTGACCTGCAGCGTGAACAGGAAATGATTGAACGATCAGGTCGTCGCACCGTTCCTCAGATTTTCATAGATGACCAGGCTGTGGGCGGTTACGATGACCTGGCTCAGCTAAACGCAACGGGTGAGCTTGATCGACTTCTAGAACTGGAAAACGAACTTGATGTATCCAAAATCTACGATGTGATTATTGTCGGTGCAGGACCTGCGGGGCTATCGGCGGCGATCTACGCCCGTCGAAAAAACCTTACAACACTAATTATCTCTACCGATATAGGCGGTCAATTAGGAACCACCTACGAGGTAGCTAATTACCCTGGATTCCAGATGGTTAGCGGACCGGATCTGGTGTCGAGTTTTAATAATCATGCTGAAGAGTACGGTATCGAAAAATTGATTGGCGAGAAGGTTGTTGGCCTGCGTTTTGAAAATCGATGCAAAGTCTTAATAACAGCTTCAGGACGTGAGATTCATGCACGCGCATTGATCATTGCCAGCGGCGCACAGAAACGCAAGCTTAATATTCCTGGAGAAAAAGAATTAGCAGGTAAAGGTGTGGTGTACTGCTCAACCTGCGATGGTCCATTATTTAGAGACATGGATATCGCCATCATAGGTGGTGGCAACTCGGGACTGGAAGCTGCCATAGAAATGAGTGGGCTAGCACGCCAGGTATATCTTATTTCACGCTCGGAGTTTAATGGCGACCCTATCCTGCAGGATAAGGTCACTAGCAATGATCGCATCGAGACATGTATCCACTATGTCCCGGTTAAAATTCAGGGCACGGATAAGGTTGAAGGCCTACAGATTAAACATATCGATAGCGGTGATATCCGAACACTGAATGTGGAAGGTGTATTCATCGAAATAGGGTTTTACCCTAATTCTGATTTTATTCTGGATCTACTCGATACCAACGAGCGCGGAGAAATTAAAGTCGATGTACATGGGCATACCGGAGCCGGTGGTATATTTGCCGCTGGAGACGTTACCGACTCGTATGAAAAACAAATTGTGATTGCAGCAGGCGCGGGCGCCAATGCAGCTTTAGCCGCTTTCGACTATCTGGTCAAGCTGCCGTGAAACGACTTATTCAATCCTTTTTGTAAGGAATCACTCTTTGCTAACGACACTCTGACTTTGAAATGGTTTGGGTTGTTTGATCATCAGAGTAATGATGGAAAATTGCGCGCTGAAGTAATGTATCGTTATTCTGATATTTACCCCTGTGGGCTGGTATTGATTTTTTCTCTGGTCAACAGGAGGGATTTTCTGCTGAGTTTAATGAGAGTGACCGCTATGCACCTGGTTTTAAAGACGGGTTGTAGCCTACAAATTACTATAAAATTGAATACAAACAGTCATTTTCCCCGAGGAGTTAAAAAATGAACAAAATTGATTTGCTTCGCATAAAGAACAAAATCCTGAGCGTCATCATGCCTGACTACGTGGCTAACTCGAATGCCAGATTATTTCTTACTCCGAGACGTTTCAAAATAAAAGACTGGGAAAAGCTCGCTGAACAAAGTGCGCGTAGGATTAATTTCGCACAGAATTTAAGTGCAGCTATATGGGGTAACGGAGTCAAGAAAGCTTTATTGATGCATGGTTGGGAGAGTCGAGCCACGCAAATGTATGCTTTTGTAGAGCCATTGCTTGCCTGTGGTTACACCGTTGTTGCCATCGATGCCCCATTGCATGGTCATTCACAAGGCACCGAGTCTAATCCACTGGCATTTGCCAGGGCTATTGTTGCCGCCAGTGAAGAGTTGGGACCATTTAATGCAGCAATTGGACATTCTATGGGTGGAGCTGCCATTTCCATAGCGATGGAATATGGAGCTCGGTTTGATCGTAGCGTGTTATTGTCTTCACCTTCTTGCTTATACAATGTATTAGTGGATTTTGCTCGCTTCATGGGCTTATCGGAAAAACTTCAACATCGCTTTGTACGACAGATTGAGAAAAAAGTTGGACGCCCATCAAAAGAGCTGGATGTTGGAAGAGTATTTTCAGAGTTGCAACCAGAAGCGCTACTCATCCATTCGGATGATGACAAAGAGATCCCTCATCATTCAATGCAAGATATCGCTAAAGCTTACCCGGGTTTAATTACTCATACCGTAAGTGGGTTAGGGCATCGTAAAGTTCTTCGTGATCCGGAAATTGCCAGGCTTGTCGCTCAATATATTGTTACGGGCGCAGTAAATGAAGAACCAAATCATATGTCTGGTGGAATGACTTCTTCCGGCATCCCCGGAGCTTCGTCATAAATCCATCTACAGACTTCACAAATGTACTTTTTCACTTATTTGTATCATCGCTTTAACAATCGACAGATTGACCATGTATGTCTCAAGATCAAACTATCCTGAATCGTTTTGCATAAGTGCAGTGCCTGGCCTAGTA
>JBNKMF010000124.1:0-12723 GCA_050292965.1 Gammaproteobacteria bacterium
GGATTTCATGGCACAGATTCAGGCTCATATGATGAGTCACCAATATGATAGCCTGATGAAAAAGACAAATTTTAAAGGTTACGGCAAAAGCGGCCCAGGTCGATAGGAAATAGGTGTTGTTATGAAAGTCAGAGCATCCGTGAAAAAAATGTGCAAGAACTGTAAAGTTATTAGACGAAATGGCTCAGTGCGTGTGATTTGTAAAGATCCGCGTCATAAGCAGCGTCAAGGCTAGTCTTGCTGGTTAATTATTGAATTGATATTGATGAGTAGGTTGATTTTATCGGGTTTGTCAGATACTATCTGCGCCCTTTTTTATCGGCCTTAATCCTTCAGGAGATTTTAGTTATATGGCTCGTATTGCAGGTGTAAATATACCGGACAATAAGCATACAGTGATTGCACTCCAATCCATTTATGGTATTGGACCCACTCGTTCGTCGACAATCTGTGAGGCTACAGGCATTAATCCTGCGACCAAAATTCGCGAACTGTCAGAAGAACAGCTTGATGCAATTCGTGATCAGGTGAACGGCTTTACCACTGAGGGTGACCTACGTCGTGAAGTTTCAATGAATATTAAACGTTTGATGGATCTAGGTACTAACCGTGGTATCCGTCATCGTCGAGGCCTGCCCGTTCGCGGTCAGCGCACCAAGACCAATGCGCGTACGCGTAAAGGTCCTAGACGTCCTATTAAGAGATAACGAGTTTTATTATGGCTGATAAACCATCACGTTCTAAAAAGAAAGTTAAACGTAATGTATCGGATGGAGTTGCTCACATCCACGCTACGTTTAATAACACGATTATTACTATTACTGATCGCCAGGGTAATGCTCTGAGCTGGGCAACAGCTGGTGGGTCAGGATTCCGTGGTTCAAGGAAGTCTACACCGTTCGCCGCACAGGTTGCTGCAGAGCGCGCTGGCCAGGTTGCTCAGGAGATGGGCATGAAGAATCTGGAAGTAATGGTTAAAGGCCCAGGCCCCGGTCGTGATTCAGCCGTACGTGCTTTAAACGCGATTGGTTTTAAAATTTCCCGTATCGATGACGTGACTCCCATTCCTCATAATGGTTGTCGCCCACCGAAAAAACGCCGCGTTTAGTTTGGAGTAAATCATGGCAAGATATATTGGTCCCAAATGTAAACTTATGCGCCGTGAAGGTGTTGATCTCAATTTAAAGTCAGCACGTCGCGCTCTGGATACCAAGTGTAAGATTGAAAACGTTCCTGGACAGCATGGTTCTGCAGCTCGTAAACCTCGTCTATCTGATTACGGTTTACAGTTACGTGAAAAGCAAAAGCTTAGAAGAACCTATGGCGTGCTTGAAAAGCAGTTCCGTAACTATTACAAGGAAGCGTCTCGTCTTAAGGGTTCTACGGGTGAAAACCTGCTGCAACTATTGGAAACTCGTCTTGATAATGTTGTTTATCGTATGGGCTTTGGCTCAACACGTGCAGAAGCGCGTCAATTGGTTAGCCACAAATCTATTCTGGTCAACGGTAAGTCGGTAAATATTCCTTCTTACGTAGTTAAGCCTGAAGACGTAATAAGTGTTCGTGAAAAATCACGTAAGCAAGCTCGTATCGGTGAATCAATGTCTCTTGCTGAACAGGGCGGCTTTCCTGACTGGATTGAAGTAGATCACAGTAAGTTTGAAGGAAAATTCAAAGCGCTACCTATGCGTAGTGAATTGCCAGCAGATATCAATGAATCTCTGGTTGTTGAACTTTACTCTAAATAATTAACGGGACGACTATGTCATCTAAAACACTGTCTGAATTACTTAAACCTCGCCAGGTTAAAGTTGAGGAACAAGAAACCTACCATGCCAAAGTTTCTATCGAACCTTTGGAAAGGGGTTTTGGGCATACTCTTGGTAATGCCTTAAGAAGAATATTGCTTTCTTCAGTACCTGGCTGTGCGATTGTAGATCTTAAGATCGACGGTGTATTACATGAATACACCACCATCGATGGCGTGCAGGAAGATGTCATTGATATCATGCTTAATCTTAAGGGTGTAGGTATCATCATGCATTCAAAAGATGAGGCGATCCTGACTCTACGTAAGAAAGGCCCTGGCCCGGTTACTGCCGGAGATATTCAGCTTGATCATGATATTGAGTTGGTTGATCCTGATTATGTAATCGCCAATATAAACAAAGACATCGAGCTTTCTATGGAGCTACATGTTGTTAAAGGTCGCGGTTACCAACCAGCAAATACACGTCGTCTGTCTGATGAAGAGACTGCATTAGGTCATCTTCAATTAGATGCTTCTTTCTCTCCAGTTCGCAAAGTAGCTTATTCGGTAGAGGCAGCACGTGTTGAACAGCGTACCAATCTTGATAAACTGGTTATCGATATCGAAACCAATGGCACAGTTGATCCCGAAGAAGCTATCCGTATTGCTGGTAGTATCCTTAAGGATCAGCTTTCTGTTTTTGTTAATCTCGAAGGTTCTGAAGAAGAGGTTCATGAAGAACCAGAATCTCAGATCGACCCAATTCTGTTACGTCCTGTGGATGACCTTGAGCTTACAGTTCGTTCAGCCAACTGTCTGAAAGCAGAAAATATTTATTACATAGGTGATTTAATCCAACGTACAGAAGTTGAATTATTGAAAACACCAAATCTGGGTAAAAAGTCCCTGACTGAAATCAAGGACGTGCTAGCCTCATATGGCCTGTCACTCGGTATGCGTCTGGAAAACTGGCCGCCACCAAATATTGACAGCGACAAGTTAGCAAGCTAGTTAATTAGAAAGTTAATAGAGGTTTAAAGAATTATGCGTCATCGTAAAAGCGGTCGTCAGCTTAACCGTAAAAGTCCTCATCGCAAGGCGATGTTTAAGAATATGGCTGCGTCCTTATTCGACCATGAAGTCATCAAGACTACTTTGCCTAAGGCTAAAGAATTACGCCGTGTTGCAGAGCCTTTGATCACTCTTGCGAAAGAAGACAGTGTTGCTAATCGTCGTCTAGCCTTTAGTCGCTTACGCGATAAAGCAGTTGTTGGTAAGTTATTCACAGATTTAGGTCCGCGTTATAAGACGCGTCCTGGTGGATATCTTCGTATCCTGAAGTGCGGTTTTCGTACAGGTGATAAAGCACCGATGGCTTATGTTGAGCTAGTGGATCGCCCTGAAGCCTAAGCTTTTAGAGTGACTGGTATTAAAAAGGCCGCTTTTCGCGGCCTTTTTTATGTAATCTGTAAGCTTTAAATATTGATTAACCATATTGTTTTATTAAGTCTAACAATAAATCTCGCTTTTCTTCCATTAAAGCAATATCTCCTCGAGATTCTACATTCAGTCTTAATAAAGGTTCGGTATTGGAGCTACGGATATTAAAACGCCAGTTGGGAAAATCGAGACCAACGCCATCGGTTTCATCGAGCTCGTAATCTTCATCCTTGAAATGATTCAGGATCTTACTGATGACTTTACCAGCATCGTCTACGGTACTGTTTATTTCTCCACTCACAGGGTAGGCTTTTATACGCTCATCAACCAGTTGGGCAAGACTTTTTTCCTGCTCTGTCATCATTTCCGCAATCAGTAGCCAGGGTATCATCCCGCTATCGCAGTAACCGAAATCACGGAAAAAGTGGTGCGCACTCATTTCTCCACCGTATATCGCATTCTCTTCGCGCATAGTTTGTTTCATGAAAGCATGGCCTGTTTTGCTCTGTATTGCGGTGCCACCATTTTGAGAGATCATTTCCTGAGTATTCCAGGTCAAACGTGGATCATGAATTATTTTGTTGCCAGGGTTTTGTTTAAGCATTTGAACGCCGAGTAAACCGACTATGTAGTAACCTTCGATGAACCGACCATTGCCATCAAATAGAAAACATCGATCAAAGTCTCCATCCCATGCAATTCCAAAGTCAGCATTGTGTTCATGAATGACATCAATTGTATCCTGACGACATTCTGGTAACAGAGGGTTTGGAATACCATTGGGAAATCTACCATCGGGTTCATGCTGAATTTTGATGAATTGAAAGGGGAGATGTTTTTCCAGTAGATCTAATACAGGTCCAGCAACGCCATTACCACTATTAACGACAATCTTAAAGGGTTGCAAATCTTGTGGGGCGCGAAGATAAGATAACAGGTGTTTGATATAAGCATCACTTAGGTCTGTTTGAACCATTTCACCTCTATGTTTGCTATCGCTAAAAACATTATTTTCGGCTAAAAGCTGGATATTTTTTAGACCAGTGTCTCCACTGAGAGGTTTGGCATTTTTTGCAACGAATTTTAAGCCGTTGTAGTCAACTGGGTTGTGACTTGCTGTAATCATAATGCCGCCATCCAGACTTAGATGAAATGCCGCAAAATATACCTGTTCCGTTCCGCAGATCCCCAAATCAAGTACATCGACACCACTATCCAAGAGTCCCATACTCAGCGCATCAAAAAGTGAGTCACTGCTTTGACGAACATCTCGACCGATGGCGACTTTCTCAGGTTTAAGAAATTCGGCATAGGCGCGGCCGATTCGGTAGGCGATATCTTCATCTAATTCGCCTGGTACCTTGCCTCGCACATCATAGGCTTTGAAGCAGGAGATTTTTTGGTTCATACGTTTTCCTAATGATTGATTAATGGTTTTCAGTGAGCAGGAATTATTACTTAAGTATCTCTTTTAAATAGTGACCAGTGTAGGATCGTTTAACTTTGGCAACTTGTTCTGGAGTGCCGGTAGCGATAATCTCACCACCTTTACCGCCTCCTTCAGGTCCCAGATCTATAATCCAGTCTGCGGTTTTGATTACATGCATGTTATGTTCAATGACGACTATAGTGTTTCCGTGATCGCGTAAACGGTGTAATACTTTGAGTAATTGCTCCACATCGTGAAAGTGCAGGCCGGTTGTGGGTTCATCGAGTATATACAGTGTTTTGCCGGTATCGCGTTTGGATAGTTCACGAGATAGCTTAATGCGTTGAGCTTCGCCACCAGACAGGGTGGTCGCGTTTTGCCCTAGCGTTATATAGCTAAGCCCAACGTCCATTAAGGTTTCCAGTTTACGCTTTATCACAGGGATTGCCTGGAAGAAGTGTAGAGCGTCTTCGACCGTCAATTCAAGAACTTGATGGATATTCTTGCCCTTGAATAGAATATCCAGAGTCTCACGGTTGTAGCGTTTGCCCTTACACACATCGCAGGTGACGTAAACATCGGGCAGGAAGTGCATCTCAACCTTGGTTACGCCATCTCCCTGACAGGCTTCACAGCGACCTCCTTTAACATTGAAGCTAAAGCGGCCCGGTTTGTAACCGCGCGAACGCGCTTCCTGAGTGCCTGAAAACAGTTCACGAATGGGTGTGAATAAGCCGGTATAGGTGGCCGGGTTGGATCTTGGTGTACGACCTATCGGGCTTTGGTCGATATCGATAACCTTGTCAAAATGATCAAAGCCTGAAAATTTACCGTGTGCTGCTGGATGAACAGGGCTTTTATTGATTTCAATGGCTGCCAGTTTGTATAGAGTTTCGTTGATCAGGGTCGATTTACCAGATCCTGATACCCCCGTAATACAGGTCAGTAAACCGACTGGTAATTCCAGGTGTACCTTTTTTAGATTATTGCCGCAAGCTTGATGGATATGCACAAGTTGCTCTTTATCAAAGGGAGCCCTGTTTTTCGGAATCGCAATGGATCTAGTGCCGCTTAGATATTGACCAGTCAGTGACTTTGGGTTTTTGGATATTTGCTTTGCTGTACCTTCGGCGATAACCTCTCCACCATGAACACCGGCTCCAGGGCCTATATCAACAATGTAATCGGCTGATGCGATAGCATCTTCATCGTGTTCGACCACGATAACGGTATTACCCAGATCGCGTAGGAAGGTCAGGGTTTTTAGCAGGCGATCATTATCTCGCTGATGTAGACCAATTGAGGGCTCATCGAGTATGTACATGACACCGACCAGTCCGGCACCAATTTGACTGGCGAGCCGAATGCGCTGGGCTTCACCGCCTGACAGGGTTTCTGCGCTACGGCTAAGCGATAGATAATCTAAGCCAACATTTACCAGAAAACTCAGGCGTTCCTTAATCTCTTTGGTGATTTTTTCAGCGATCTTGCCTTTGCTGCCCTTGATTTTGAGTTTGTTGAAAAACTCCAATGCTTCCCCAATGGGTAAGTCGGCAATTTCCGGCAAAGTGATCTTGTTGATAAAAACATGACGAGCGGATTTATTAAGTCTTTTACCTTCGCAGGTCTGACAGAAGGTATCGGTCAGGTATTTGGCCAGTTCTTCGCGCACCACATTGGAGTCGGTATCGCGGTAGCGGCGTTTCATATTCGGCAGTATGCCTTCGAATGGCTGTACCTGAACCCGGCGGTCGCCGCGTTCGTTGGTGTAAACGAAGCGGATATCTTCTGTGGAACCATTAAGGATTACGTTCTGGACTTTTTTGCTCAATTTCGAGTATGGAGTTTCTACATCAAACTTGTAGTGTTTAGCCAGTGAGGAGAGCATCTGAAAATAGTATCCGTTGCGCCGGTCCCAGCCGCGAATGGCGCCTCCGGCGAGGCTCAAATCAGGCGATTTAACAACCAGGTCGGGATCAAAAAACTGCATTGTGCCAAGGCCGTCACAATCAGGGCAGGCGCCCATGGGACTGTTGAATGAGAATAATCGCGGCTCCAGCTCTGTAAGCGAGTATCCGCAGACGGGGCAGGCGAAATTCGCTGAAAAGGTTAGTTCTTCAAACTTGTCATCTGCACTCATCGATGCAACACGGACTATGCCATCGGTCATCTGTAATGCGGTTTCAAAGGATTCTGCAAGACGTTGCTTGATATCTTCTCGCACCTTGAAGCGGTCGATAACGACTTCGATACTGTGTTTTTTTCGTAGGTCAAGTTTGGGTGGTTCATCCAGCTCGTAGACTTCACCATCGATACGCGCACGCAGGTAACCCTGTCGTTTGAGGGTTTCAAGTAACTGAACGTGCTCACCTTTGCGGTTGCTGACTACTGGAGCTAGTAACATCAGGCGATAATCTGATGACAATTGCATAACCTGATCCACCATCTGACTGATGGTGCTAGCCTCCAGCGCGATGTCATGCTCCGGGCAACGCGGTGTACCGGCTCGTGCAAATAGCAGGCGCAGATAATCGTAAATTTCAGTAATAGTGCCGACGGTAGAACGAGGGTTATGCGAGGTGGTTTTTTGCTCGATGGAGATTGCCGGTGATAGACCTTCGATATGATCGATATCGGGTTTTTCCATCACCGAAAGAAATTGTCGCGCATAAGTAGATAGAGATTCCACATAGCGCCGCTGTCCTTCG
Organism: Gammaproteobacteria bacterium; assembly: GCA_050292965.1. Classification (GTDB taxonomy): domain Bacteria; phylum Pseudomonadota; class Gammaproteobacteria; genus JACNJF01. Next base: position 7,328 of record JBNKMF010000124.1, read on the forward strand.
GCAAAGATGGTATCGAAGGCTAGCGACGATTTTCCTGACCCGGACAGGCCTGTGATGACAATCAGCTTGTCGCGTGGAAGGGTAAGGTCAATATTTTTCAGGTTGTGCGTTCTCGCACCCCTGATGGTTATGGAATCCATAAATCTACGTCGCGTAAAAAACCCACTATTCTAAACCACTTTTATTTCAATGTACTTGTTCAATTCATATCGGCACAAATATTGTTGCCTGCTCGGATTGTGATAATATTGACCACCTTTTTCTGATGACAACATATCAACGTGCTTTTAAAAACTGAAAAACAGGCGATGTTCTCGCTCGCTCTGATATATGCCTGCCGCATGATTGGTTTATTTATGATTCTCCCGGTGTTTTCGCTATATGCACAGGATTATGCTGACGCTACTCCGGTACTTGTGGGTTTGGCGATTGGTGTATATGGCCTGACTCAAGGTTTATTCCAGTTGCCGTTTGGGTTTTTATCAGATCGTGTTGGGCGCAAAAAAATGATTGTACTGGGGTTGCTGCTTTTTTGTGCAGGTAGTGTGCTTGCTGCAGTAGCTGATAGCATTTATGCCATTATTGGCGGTCGCGCTTTACAGGGGATGGGAGCTATTGCTGCAGTAGTAATGGCGCTAGCAGCAGATCTAACGCGCGAAGAGGTGCGCATGCGTATCATGGCTGTAATCGGAATGTCTATCGGCCTGGCTTTTATGTTTTCCATGATCATGGGGCCAATACTGGCGAGTTCTTTCGGTATTTCCGGTATTTTCTGGATTACTGCTGCGCTAGCTTCTTTAAGTATTGTGTTGGTGCTTACTATTACGCCTACACCCCTGCAGCAAGGTTTTCACCGTGATGCACAACTATCCCTCTCGGATCTGTCACGGGTTGTCTCCAATACCGAGTTGTTACGACTGGATTTTGGTGTATTTGTTCTGCACATGATTTTGTCCGCTACGTTTGTATTATTCCCACTGGTTTTGCGCGACCATTTAGGTGTTGCCGTGGATGAGCACTGGAAGACTTATTTACCCGTGTTTGTGCTCTCAATCCTGTTAATGATGCCGATGATTTTAAAGGCTGAAAAAAAGAGCAAGATGAAACTTATGTTTTTAGTTGGGATCACTCTGGTAGGGCTATCTGAATTTGGATTGTACCTGCTGCATGAGTATGTATGGGTATTCGCCATGCTGGTGCTGTTTTTCTCGGGTTTCAATTTTCTCGAGGCTTCAATGCCGTCACTGGTGGCAAAGATTGCTCCTGCTGATATGAAAGGATCAGCTATGGGGGTATTTTCTGCTTCTCAGTTTCTGGGAGCGTTCTGCGGAGGTGTGTTAGGCGGTACGATGCTTGCCTATGACTCATCCCAGCCTGCTTTTTTTCAGCTAGGGCTGATAGCTATCCTATGGTTGGTGCTAGCGCTGTTCATGCAGAACCCCAGGGCTGTGGTTTCTCGTATTGTTTCATTACAGGATCTGGATGAAATGGGATTATATGATTTTTGTCAGCAGGTTGAGTTATTACCAGGAGTGCAGGAAGTGTCAGTGTATCAGGAGGATCGTATTGCCTACCTGAAGATAGATAAGAAATTATTCGCTGATGAGGATCTTAATAAGCTGATGGCTCAACCCTGATGCCTGAGAAGTGAGTAATTCAAGCTCTTGTTTGCCGAAAAACTACTCAAAAGGAAAAATTAGAATTGCATATTATATGGAATATGGATAATATTTTCGGCGCAGGTGGGTTAACCTGTAGGAGTCTTAACGGACTATTTCAACTGGATTTGAAAATACATGGAGTCAATATGAAACTTTCAATAATCATCGCAACAACACTTTTAATTTTTTCCGGCAATCTATTAGCTACCCCCGTCAACATCAACGCTGCTTCTGCAAGTGAAATTGCCGCTGCACTAACAGGTGTCGGGCAGAGCAAGGCCGAGGCTATAGTAGCTTACCGCTCCCAGAATGGGGGCTTTAAGAAAGCCAATGATATTGTACAGGTGCGAGGCATCGGTAATGCTATCTATGAAAAAAACAAGAATGATATTCTACTGAAATAACTAGTTGTTGGAGCTGTATTGGCAGGGAAGCCAGTAATCAATAAATTAATTCTCAAATGGAGCTATATTACTCGTCCTTGAATTAATCAGCGCTTACAATGCGATAAATTTCTCATCAGAATCAATATGACCGCATACGATCTCTTTAATGGCGATGCCGATGGCATTTGCGCTCTGCAACAATTGCGCCTGTATTCACCTCAGCAAACTCGCCTGATTACCGGGCTTAAACGTGATATCAATCTGTTTTCCCATATCCAGCCCGCTCAAGGGGATCAGATTACGGCACTTGATATTTCTTTTGATAAAAATCGTGAAGGGGTGCAGAGGGCATTAGATATAGGCGCAAAGGTTTTTTATGCTGACCATCATTTCCCTGGAAATTTGATTGAATCGAATAATCTTGAGCTGCATATCCATACCGATGCTAACACCTGTACCAGTCTGATTATAAATACTTTGCTAAAAGACAGGTTTTACGGCTGGGCTTTAGCAGGTTGTTATGGAGATAATCTGTATGACTCGGCGGACCAGCTTGCAGATCGTATGCTGGTGGATGCTGATGATCGAGAATCTTTAAAGTTGTTGGGTACCGTACTCAATTACAATGGCTATGGATTTACTCTTGATGATTTGATATTTCATCCAGCAGAATTGTTTGATTTGGTGAATGCCTACGAAGACCCGCTAGATTTTATTCAGACTGACCATTTCCTGCGCCTGAAGGATGCTTATCAACAAGACCTGAAGAGTACACAAGAATTAACCGCATTACATGCAAATGGCAATGGGGCTATCTTTGTGTTACCCAACGAAGCCTGGGCTAGAAGGGTGAGTGGCGTATTTTCAAATGATCTGGCACGTGATTTTACAGCCAGGGCGCATGCGGTTCTGGTGCAGTGTGGCGATGATTGTTATCGAGTCAGTGTGCGAGCCCCATTGGACAACAAAACCGGCGCTGATGAGCTATGTCGTCAGTTTGAAGGAGGAGGGGGGCGAAAGGCCGCTGCTGGTATTAATGAATTACTTGGGACTGAACTGGAACGTTTTTCTGAGCTGTTTTTTAAATCGTTTCAGATTTGAAAAATCGAAACTACCGTTTATATCTAAATAAGATTTCTGCCCTCGAATTGTGAAGAGTAAGTGTGTAGACTATGCGCGCTGTAATATAATGGCAAAAGAATCAATTAGGGGATTATGATGGCTAGAGGCATAAATAAAGCAATTATCGTAGGTACTTTAGGGCGTGATCCCGAAGTCAAATATACCGCTGGTGGCAGTGCTGTGGCGAATGTCTCAGTGGCTACCAATGAATCCTGGAAAGACAAAAACACTGGTGAAACTGTAGAAAAGACCGAATGGCACCGCATCGTCATCTTCGGAAAGCTGGCTGAGATTGTTGCGCAGTATCTGAAGAAAGGTTCACAAGTTTATTTTGAAGGTAAGATACAAACCCGCAAATGGCAGGATCAAAGCGGTCAGGATCGATATACCACAGAAATCGTCGCTAACGACATGCAAATGCTAGGTGGTCGTGCTGATGCTTCCGGTGGGACTTCAGACTTTAAACCGCAGCAAAAACCTGCTGCTCAACCTTCATCACAATTTGATGCGCCGCCTGCTGATGATGGGTTTGATGATATCCCGTTCTAATACGCACTTACTGCCTCCAGATTGAATAAAATCGATCGCTTCGCGCAGGTATGTCAAAGTAATAACAACCTGGAGCTGGCTTTTCTTGTAGGTAGTCAAGCTAGCGGAAAAGCGACCACAAATAGTGATTGGGATATCGCGTTACAGTGGACGCGCGAAATGGATTTTATGCATCAGCTAGCACAAACAGAAGTGTTGCGTATTAAACTGGCCAGGTCCTTTGAAATTCCTGGTTATTAAGATTGATTTGATAAATCTACTGACTGCTAGTCTGGTCATGCGATAGCAGGTGGCCAATGAAGGCATTATTCTAAAAGGTGAAAATACTTGTGCACTTAGCTATTTTTTAACTAAAACATGGCGTGAACTTGAAGGGTTCTACTGGGATAAAATATATGCAGCTTGATATTTATCTTCAGGAAACAAAGCGGTTAGCGGAAAAAAATACCACATTGTTAGATAATGTAAGGCAGCGATTAAAAAATGGAAAGGCATTGTCTAATCTGGAACAGGCAGGTGTTTTGTATGCTCTGCAAGTGTTAATAGAAAACGCCATTAAGGATTTAGAACAGTGGAATGCTGTTATCGGACTGTGAAATAAAATAGTTCATGATTACATGTATATAGATCCAGCAAAAATACCTGGAATCATAGAAAATAAACAATACGAACTGATGACAAGGTTCCTGCTGGACCCGATCACACAGTGAAGTGAGTGCTTTTTTACCCATGCAAAAATCTTAACCTTACTATGCCCTCAGAAACAGAAAACGGAATTTTTAGTATAAAGCATCACGGTGCGGTTAATGGTGTTACTGGTTCCTGTCATGAACTGGATATCAAGCAGGGTGATAGTCAGCAGGGTGTGCTAATCGACTGTGGTTTATTTCAGGGTGCAGAAATTTCGGGTGCGAGCGATGAACTGGATCAGCTCAAGATAGATTTTCCGGTTGACCATATTAAAGCCCTTGTCATAACGCATGTACATATAGACCATGTTGGCCGCATACCGTATCTACTGGCAGCTGGTTTTAGCGGGCCGATAATATGTAGCAGGGCTTCCGCCATATTGCTGCCGCTGGTGTTAGAAGATGCACTGAAAATTGGATTTACACGTAATGAACGATTGACAGAGTCTTTTTTATCAAGAATTGCGGATCAAATAGTGGCTCTGGACTTTAACCGCTGGCATGCAATTATCTCCAGTGAGGAAGCCTTGTTAAAAGTAAAACTGAAAGAAGCGGGGCATATTTTGGGCTCGTCCTATATAGAGTTCTCTGTGACCAAAGGCAAAAACAACCAGCGAGTCATTTTTTCTGGTGACCTGGGACCGCCTTATACTCCACTTTTAAGCTCACCCAAATCACCGTATCGAGCAGATTGTCTGGTCATCGAAAGCACCTATGGTGATAAAGTTCATGAAAACAGGCGTACAAGACTAAAAAGGTTGGAGGCTATCATTATTTCTGCTTTGCAGGATAGCGGGGTTATTTTGATACCGGCATTTAGTATAGGTCGCACGCAGGAGCTGCTTTATGAAATTGAATCCCTGATTCACAAGCTATACGGGCAAAAAATAACGCAAAATTTAAACTGGCAGGATCTTGAGGTAATAGTCGATTCACCGCTGGCAGCTCAATTTAATAAAGCCTATCGCAACCTGAAGCCCTTCTGGGAT
>JBNKMF010000125.1:0-12662 GCA_050292965.1 Gammaproteobacteria bacterium
AGCAAGGTGATAGAAATTAACAGGGTGTTACCTAATGGAGTTGTGAGTATTTCTTGGGTATGAAATAACGATATCCAGGCAAAAAAAACAGAAATACGAATATCAGAAAAATATTCATAACCTGCATGGTTGATCTATTGATAAATGAAACAGACCTGAGATCTTCCTGCCAGTTGAAGATGCGCCAGAATAATAGATGAAAAACAATCAGAATAATGTAGTAAATGCCGCCCAGCTTGATGAGTAATTCCATATCCATTATCACCCTCGTCTAGCTTGAGAGGAGCTACATATTATTATCGCATTGAAAAAAGACAGTATAACGCTGAAATCGAGGCTTTGACCTGGCTCTGTTTAATCGAGGGTAACCCACTGTTTCGTCTATCGTAAAGAGCAAGACGCGGAAGCCTTGTAACTCCCTGGAATAGCCCACCATTCCACGAAGTATCGCATTGATCAAGACTCCCTTGTCCTTAGACTGGTTTCAGGGATGACTTTATAACTTCACAATTTATCACGCCAGTGATCACTACCACTTAACTTGCGCCACAACCATCCATGCTTTCTGACTTCTCCTGTGCGTATATAACTGAGGATGGTTTCCTGCTGTAAATTCCAGAACAGACGAGTAAACCCACCTCTACGGGCACATACAAGCAGGCGGTCATTTATTCTAAGCTCGACATCATCTGCTGGTAACAATCGATGATCGTTATGCCGCTGCAGCATTAATACGATGCAATGTAATTGTGTCTCTTTATGCCAGGAATCACGCAACAATTCACCCACAGTGAGCACCCCTCCCTGCTGCAAATGCCGGTAAACCGCTTCTGCCATGCGTTCGTTAATTACGATTTCTTCCAGACGAGGAGCATGATTTCCAGCTAACGCCGAAATACGACTGACCAGTTCACAGGCCCATTCGTTTTCCTGATAAGCTGCTAACGAAATAAATTCGTAAAGCATCGGCGTTCCGAGTAATACGCGGATTTTATCCGCGATGATTTTGCTGGAGTGCATCACTAAATCAGCTTTGACGGCATCAATAATCGCACTATTGTCTGAGTGGTTCTGACGTACGACAACAAACAGGTCTGGATTCAGATCGCGTGCGGTAACCACGATAGATAGATTATTGGCATCATTATCAGTCCCTGCTATCAAACCGCAGGCTTTCTCTATACCTGCTAATTGTAAAGTTTCAGCTTCGGTTCCACGACCGTCAATCACGCCTTGCTGGGGCAGGTCTACCATCTGTGAATTCGCTTCAACGATAATCACATCTAACCCTTCCTTGATCATGCGTTTATACAATGCTTTTCCAAAACGGCCAAAACCACAGATGATCCAGTGGCTGTTTTGTGGTGGATAAATGGGTTCTTCCAGACTTTCTTTTCCATAACCGGAATATAACCAGCGTTGCATCAGGTACAGACAAGGCACCTGAAAAGCAGTCACCAGAGAAAGCGCAAAGGTTTCATAGGGATCGATAATATAATCGGTCCCGAAAGAAGCCATATTCTTTTCAATATCGTATGAGTCGGCTCGGCAAATGACCTTGATGCGGGGGTGAAGTAATTTACTGGTGATAGCGATTTTGAGATTTGCTTCGTTGTCATTGGTTACCGCAACCACTGCCTGACACAGCGGGTTTTCTAACCCTGCCTCCTGCAGATGCAATGGCTTTTGTGCATCGCCATGTAACACCGGTACAAAATCGCGCAGGTTATCAAGTTTGGTCAGATTGCTGCGAAATTCGTTGATTTCGATCACCACTACATGCTGACCGACATTGGTTAATCCTCGCACCAATGCACTACCGGTTTCGCCATAACCACACACCAGATAAAACGGCTGACGCATACCTCTGATCTGTCGCGCAAATTTGTTTTCTGCTAATGCTAGTTGAAAGGTTTTATCCTGCACCAGAGTCAGGATATTACTGATGGCATATAACCAGCCTATAACCCCGGCATACATTGCCAGAGTAACCCACAGCCGTTGCGCATCACTAAAAGCATATGGAATCTCGCCAAATCCAATGGTGGTAGACATATAACTGACGAAATAAAAGGCATGGAAAAAATCCATGTGCCAGACATTACCCTTGTCATCCAGACCCGGAATTAAAACCAGACCTAATATCGAGATAGAATAGATGATTAGCAGGGTAATCAAAGGTCGGCGCATGCGCCGAAAGATCAGGAAAACGATGTTATCCATCGAAACATTCCAGGATTAGCGTCGTAACATCACTGTTTCAATGATGAGTAATATCACTGATACCACATTGGCAAGCATGGCACCTCCTGAGAGTGAAACAATACTTGAAGTAACCGCAGGGGTCAGTCCGACACCGGTAATATGCTCAGCCGCCACCCATACCAGCGTTGCAGCAACTAACTGCAGGATAGCCACCAGGCTGGTGGCCAGTAACACCGCCCCCATTTGACTGCGATCACCAAACTTGAGAATGGTTGCAATCAGGTTAACCACCACCACAGCAAACAGTTCATACACATGGTGATGATCCGGGTTATCGATTTCACCGATAAAAAATCCAAAGTTGAGGGTTAATGCGAGAACGATAAAAAACCCAAAGACTACTTTTTCCGGATTCATGATACAAAACCTGCCTGTGATAGCTTTTGTTAGAGAATTTTAGCAGTTTGCGGCAGATTTACAGGGCTGTCAAACCAGCATGAAGGGATTAAAACCAGATCGAAACAAACAGGCGCAGTACCGTAGCATCCATTTTATATAAAGGCTCTTCACCAGGCGCTGCAGCTTTAGTTAAATCTCTAAAGTCATCGTAGTTAAAAGAGATGTAATCGATAAACAGGTTGGCAGTGCCTCTTTTTATAAAGCCATCACCATTCTTTTTGAACTCATAGCTTGCACCCACGCCAATAGAGCTATCGTTAAAAGTACTTAGTTCTTTGTCTCTGCCATAAAAAGTCTGCGGATCGTTACCTGGCTCCCAAAAAGGTAATAGGTCGCTATAAAAATCAGCATGAGTCTGGCCATAAGATCGATAGCTAAACTCCAGCAACCAGTCTTCATCATAGGGTAAGGTATAACCCAACTCGAAGGTATCGGCTTCTATCCCCCAGTCATCACTAAAGTAACGATACCCCGCATGCAAGGCTGAGCGCTGCGACAGATAGTAACGTGCATTAACCGCAAAAGCATTACTGGTCCTGGTTTTAGGGTACTTTTCAGCTATATAACTATATCCAGATATTACTGCAGAATTTAGATAGCGTACTTGTCGATAAGGGTTATTAAGAAAACCCTCATCGGTGATAGATTCAAACGCAAAGGACATGATCGTATCCTGAGTGATTACCTGAGATAGTGATACACGGTAACTGCGAGATTGTAACTCTTTTTCAAAGTCAGGATCTCCGTTACGCTTCACCGTATTGTCACCCATCGCATAACCCATACTCAGGGTTGTCAGATCACCAAAAAAATCCTGCGAGAAATTCAGGTTGACTGTAGCGGCTTCATAATCACTTTCACTACTGTTGGTATAACCTACACTCATCAGAGCTTTATCGTGCAAATAATCCAGATTGATTGAGTTTTCATTACGCTTTTCAGTGTATTTACTGGCTGATGTCATTACATCAATAGAGGCACTGGAAACATTATCCACATAGTTATTAAACGAGGCGGATACATTTTCGCTAAACTTTTTTCTGATGAGTATCGAAGGACCGGATATCTCGGCACCGCCACCATCGTAACTGTGAAACAACACATCAGCACGATCTTCGGGTAGCACTAACGCCGATACATTAGAAAAACCTGCAAGCCCAGACAACAATATCAAAAAAAGCTGAATGGATCGGTTTGTCATTGGCACTATCAGTATATTAATTACAGCCACAACCACCACCGCTGGCGACACCTGCACCCCGTGCGCTTTCACGCGAATCATAAACGTGATGGATATAATTACTGGCAACCGGATCACGATTAACATCCATAACAGGATCGGCCAGATGCGCGCGCTCGTAAGGCTTGACCCAGGGCTCCACACTACTACATGCCTGCAGGCAAAGTAACAGAGTCAATAACATTAGAAATCGAATGAATCGTTTCATAGTGCTATTCACGTAACAGTTTTTTTACCATTTTCTGGTAAACCTTTTCATCACCAGCCTTGTAACCCTTATGCAGATGTCGAACCACTCCATTACGATCAATAATGACCGTGGTTGGCATTGCATTCACATCGTATAACTTGCTGACCTTATTGCTATTGTCTAACAGAATGGGAAAGTCTACCGGATAACTGAAGATAAATGATTTTGCCAGACTGGATTCCTGCTCTACATTGACCCCTACAACACTAAAACCCAGTGCTTTATATTTATTGTGCAAATCATTGAGCAGAGGCATTTCTTTACGGCAGGGGCCACACCAGGAAGCCCAGAAATTGAGCAGTACTACATTACCTGCCTGTTCACTGAGTTTAATATTGTTACTCTGTAAACTCTTCAGGGTAAAGTCCGGAGCAGCCTTTTCCAGCGTCAGGGCCTGTAATGAAGTCACAAACAATAGCGTGAATACTGCGCTTAAAAATTTAATCCAGAAAAATCTTATATTCATTTGCTTTTTCTCTCTAAAAGACCCAGCTGATGCCGAAGGTGAATTCAAGGTTATTGGTGGCTCTTGGTTTGGTTTCGCCAAATACATTCATATCAAACTGGTTGTTTCGGTAGTCTATATACATCGCACAGGAATTATTTAGCAGGAAACGATAACCCGTACCATAGTTAATAGTGAATCGATTCTCTCCGGCAAATTCGGTGACACCCAACCCGGCAGTGAGATAAAAAGCGGTATTAAAAGTTCTATTCTCAGTCAGGAAGGCTTCACCCGGCAACAGATTGTATCCGATATTGATACTGTAATAAGTCAATTCACGTTCAGCATCAGTAAGCAGCGGTGCCCCAGCAGACAACACTTCCCAACTTGTGGTACCACCTTTGCTTTGTCCATACGTCATCTGTAAAAAGATATCTTCATTTACATGGTAATCAATCCTGGCGACCATCAACGGATTAACACCAAAATCTTCAATACTCAGGTAACCCAATGCCAGCATTATTTCAAAATCATCTGCATTGATCAGCGCTTCATCAAACTGTTGTCGTTCTATGTCCGGTTGAATTAACAGCGATTGCTGATCAGATTCAGCAGCCGGTTCAGCCGCATAAAGCGTTGAGCAAAATACTATTAACAACAGGCTTAGAAAAAGACTGCGAAACCTAATTTCCATTCACCTATATCCTCATTTTCATCTTTAGCATTGCTGGCGGAATAAATAATATACTCGTTATACTCTGCTCGAACTACAAAGCGCCGACTTAAAAATTTCCTGAAGCCAATACCTATCTGGCTTAACTGGTTGTCTTTATCTACAGGGTTAATCAAAGTCGCATTGGGTTTTACATTAATTTGCCCCACCCCAAGAGTAAAAAACGGCGAATACTCCCATTCTGGGAATGGCTGCATGAACAAGTTGAGTTTATACAACAAACTACTAGAAACCGAACCCACAGATTGTCCCAGGTTTAACTCTGTCGATATATTTTCGGTAAAGGCATAGGCCCCATAGAATGAAATTATGGGAGCGCCTTCCAGTTCACCTGCCAATACCCCCATTTCCCACTGACGAGCTTTAAAATCCTGTTCCGACAGATCGCGCAGCTTTAATTGCTGACCGCTGGGTAACAATGTCTGTTGTAATTGATCCCGATTCACCCAGCCTTCAGTCCCCTTGCTTGAACGTATCTGATACCAGTTTGTTTTGCTCCTGATAACGCTGATCTTTTCACCCCGATCAATCACATGAAATATCGGGTAAGCCGAAGCGGGGCCAGTGTGCATCTCAATGTATGGATCGGCAATAGTTAACGACTGGGCTTTGTCTGTTTCTGCATGCCCAATAGCCGGCAGGAACAATATGACCAGAATGAAAAAATACACTATATTTGTTATTTTTGTAATCAATGGACTGCTAAAATTATAAAATCCTTCCCTGCAAAGTACAGACGTTAATTCATCGGCACGGCTGGGTCAAACGGGTCATTAAAATATTGCGCACCTAAATCCAGCCATTCAGCAATCAGGCGCAATTCATGTTCGTCCATAAAATTTGAATGGTCGACATAATTCGGGTTCGTTACCTGAGTCAAAGTACGGCTAGCTTCCAACTCGGTTTCGGTCATTTTTTCCACGAAATAACTGGCTCTCGCTCCGTTTGCTGACATAGAGGGTCTCACAGTAGCAGATGGGTCAGGAATAAACCGGGTTTGTGGTATGCCATTGATTACTACCTGAACACCATTCTCATCAAGTTCCGGCACTTCGATCTGGATATCCTCAAGATTACCTGTTGCATCAATCTCCTGTCCTGCATCTCTGGCCAGCAATTCATCGTAAGATTTATAGTGCATTTGTGGCGCAATATCCGAAAAACCATCGGTTAAATCCAGTTGCGCTGCAGGCACTCTATCAATCATCTGAACTGAATCCGTATCGCTATGGCAATTGGTGCAGGTATCTGCCCCTGCTATCCCACGAGGTAAACTCCACAATGGATGAATATGCTGTTCATAATTGATCACAATGCGGCAGGTATAAGTCCATGGCGTACAGCTAGATCTTGCGGGTGAACTTGAAGCAAGTAACCCATACTCATAGCTAAATGCGGTATTCAATGCTGGGTCAGTCCAGTAGTCGTCATACACGATATCAGTGCTAACCTCTGGCTCTGCTGGTGCTAATCGAAATCTGACTTCAGCCATTGTCTCTCCCTGGTTTCCCCAGTATTTATCGCTGCTTCCTGGGATCTGTGTATTTTCAAAAACACCGCTGGCAGGAATACCTTCATTGATTGACGCGGCTTCTGCATCACGCCGATGATGAATATCAGGAATCGCATTATTGCTGGTATTTTCCGTATGACAACCGGTGCACTCCATGGTATCGCCTGGGCGTAACTGGAACCAGTTTTCGTGACGTGGACCAATACGTCTGCCCATCTTATCCAGCACTTCAACGCCAAGTGGAATATCTGCAGGTAATTTCACCTTCACTGAACCATCCGGCTCTACAGGTGCATAGCCGACAATTTCACGCATGGCCAGATTGCGCTGTGGACCGAACGCAGCACGGTTCAGATCAGGGGGATTTGCCAGGCCTGGGTCATCAGGATCAGGTAGAGAAACCGGTTTAACAAAGCGCACAAACCGGGCAGGACGGTCATCAGCATCAGGTACTATTGCTGGATCACCCAGATCATTCACTGTGGTAACCCCATTTGCTGATGTACATTCAGTCAGGAAGCATCCATTAAAGCTGCCATTGCCAAAATCATAAACACTCCTGATATGCAGCGCTGCAACGCCTACGTCCCATGAAGTATTCAGGGCTGCACCCTCCTTATCAAAAATAATATCAGGGGTTTCTCTTGCCTGTAATGCCACAATATCGCTAATCACCCTGCCCTGCTCGGCTCGCACTATGACCTTTTGTGAGTGCTGAATCATATCGTATAACCAGATGCTATAAGCGGGTGATACTTCAACCGCTGAGGCATCAGATATATAGGGTTCTATGCAGGGTCTGCGCGTTCCATTAACATCCAGCTCACAGGCACTTTTACTAAACATGATTCGATCCGAACCATCCCACAGCGGAAAAACAGAGCGATAGCGGCCACCCAGAGATAGCTCATTATTCGTTGTTTCAGTGGAGATCGGATTAATGGTCGCAGACCTTTGCGCTGGCCCTGGCATACTGCTCATGCCCACTACCGGCTGAAAATTATTGGCGAAGTTCTGTGCATCTATGATGATAATATCGCCACCATCAAAGGTATTGGTATATGGTCGGGCAATCGCAATAATGCGACCATCTTCCATTTCCTGCGCCTGAGTAAACTCGATAGTGGCATCATCACTACCACTATTGTTAACCCCTGTGTCATGACTATGCACGCCATATAACACTTCCAGACGGGTTCCATCAGGCGTCATCTTATAGAGATTCATTGAGCTATTTCTGCCCGCATTATCCCAACGGGTGAACATCACTTCACCGGAATAGTTATGCGTTAATACTGCAGGATCCAGATCATGGCTCTGATTGAATGAAACCTGATGAAGTTCTCCGCCATTCTCGTCCATCACATGCAGCACCATGGCCAGCGTATCCTCGTCCTCATCCAGCGCCCTGAAGGATTCACCCTGTACGTTCGTTAGCATTTCAACCGACTGAACCTGGCGGTTAGAACTGAAAATGATGCGCCCATCGGGTAGATAAGCGGGCGATACATCGTCGCCTTCCTCTGCAATCAAATCATCATCAATAATCCGGCGTAGCGTTTCAGCTCCCAGGTCATATTCATAGATATTCCAGCTTGGAATCACATCGTCATTGGGGTCATCATCAAACAGACGTAGAGAAAACAGCAGTTTAGTGCCATCAAATGATGGTCTTAACCCCTTAACGTCTCCCTGGCCGCCTGTCACACTGGCGGTAATATTTTTCTCGGTTGCTGTGACGGTAGAATTACTGCGCAAATAAACATCGCCGCCTGCCACAAAAAACAGGGGCTCGCGCAAATCGGACTGTAATTCGTTGCCATTATCATCCTGCGCTATGGGTCGCTTAACAAAAGCAATAGGCGCTTCCAGAACACCGGGATCAGCACCCGTTACCTTAGTGCCGGTGGTACTTTCGGTGCAACCAGTCAGCACAAGGTGCAATATTGCTGCGAGTAAAGGGAAATGATTTTTTATTAACACTTAAAATTTTTCTTTTTGATAAATTGATTAAAAAAACATTTAATTTAAAGATAGTGATAAAAGTATCGTATCTTGCTGCATTGTAGATAAAAACTCCGATCCGATAGTCTGATCTCGATATAAACCGATGAATCCACGTTTTATCTTTACCAACGGTCATATTTGCTTCACTGAGACAGCTAAAATCACCCTATTGTTGTGAAATAAGTTTCAAATTAACCGATCTACCCCGCATCAAATTTAGTTTATGTGATCTAATCGCGGTTTGATAACCTTTTTCATGCTAAGACGCTTTGCTAGTTTACAAAGCGTAAATTTATAACATCTAATTAACCCGTTTTTAAACTGGAACTTCGATAATAATGCAAAAAAGTTCTCTCGCCACTAGCGCCGTAATACTTTTACTATTGATCAGCCAGTCATTGTTTGCAGGGGATCTGGAAAGACGTCAGGCCAAACGTATTCATGACCGTCTTACCGGTGTACCACCTTCGGCTAGCGTTCTAAACAGTATGGAAACCGCTCTTATTTCGGACGCTAGTGGAAAAACAGCTGCTGAAATCGCCCTACAGGACCCTGCCTTTTATAACGTCACACTGAAAAACTGGGCCGCTCCCTGGACCAACGAAGAGCAAACCATTTTCACTCCGCTTAACGACTACACTGCAACAGTGATTGGCATGGTACGCGATGATGAAGATTTTCGTCAGCTACTATTCGGGGACATTATCTATACCGGTGCCGACTCATTAGGTATCAGCGCCTATAACAACAGCAATAATAACCATTATGAAGAGCTTGAAGCGCTGGGGCCTGTTACAGGAGACCTTTCCAATCCCTTAATTCTGGTCGGCAGCCCACAAAGCACAGTAACAGGCCTTGACCCCAATGCCACTGCTGGTGTGATCACCACGCGCGCATCAGCACGAGCATTTTTGATTCTTGGCACCAATCGCGCGCTGTTTCGCTTTACCATGCTAAACCACCTGTGTAACGATCTGGAACAAATCAAGGATAACTCACGCACCCCTGATCGAGTGCATCAGGATGTCGCGCGCAGCCCGGGTGGCGACAGCCAGATCTACCTGAACTCCTGCGTCGGTTGTCATGCTGGCATGGATGGTTTACTTGGCGGTTATGCCTATCTTGATCTGACTACTGAAGATGGTAATGGAGAGGTTACGGAAGATGCAGCTAATCTTAAGTTGCTATACACAGCAGGTACAGTCCGGCCCAAATACCTGATCAACTCGAATAACTTCAAACAGGGTTTTATCACCACCGACGACAGCTGGATAAACTACTGGCGCAACGGGCCCAACGCCCTGCTAGGCTGGAATGACTACCCTGGCGTTCAAAAAGACGCCAAGGGGCATGCCTACGGAAATGGCCCCAAATCAATGGGAAAGGAACTCGCCTATAGTGATGCATTTGCCCAGTGTCAGGTTAAGAAAGCCTTTAAAGCCGTGTGTTTTCGTGATCCGGATAACTACGCAGCGGACCGTAGCAAGGTAGACAACATTGTTAGCGATTTCAAGAACGGTTTCAGGATGAAACAGGTGTTTCGCGATGTTGCAGCCTATTGCAAGGGGAATTAATCGTGACGCTTAATAACATGAATCCTTATCGTCAAACCTCAATGATTCGTACAGCTCTATCTTTGCTTACACTGGGTATGCTTCTTAGTGCCTGTGGTAGTAGTACCGAAACCATCCAGAACCCTTTTCTAGGCAATTCCTCAACAGCCAGACAGGGGCCACCTGCTGCAACCGAAGATGTGCGCGCATTTGAAGTCAACCTATGGGACAACATCAAGTCGACCAATCGATGCGGTGGCTGTCATATCAATGGCGGAAACTCGCCCGGCTTCGCTGACCCGGGGGATGTCAATTTTGCATACTCTGAAGTGGCAGCCATAGTCGACCTGAAAAATCCCGCCGATTCCAGAATGGTCACCAAGGTAGGCGCAGGTCACAACTGCTGGGAAAACGTGCCTCAGGTCTGCGCAGATGCGCTGACAGCAATGATTTCTAACTGGGCCGATACCGATAACAGTATCACCAAACGAGGTGTTGACCTCGAAGCCCCGACAATCAAGGAACCTGGCGCAACCAAAACTTATCCAGATACGGCTCAGGACAACGGCAGCAATAGCTTTGAAAACACCATCTACCCATTGCTCAAGACAAACTGTGCCAACTGTCATTACGAAGAAGGTAGCGTACAGCAACAGGCACCCTTCTTCGCCAATCTAGTTGATGTAGATGCTGCCTATGCGGCCGCAAAAGCCAAGATTAACGTCGATACTCCCGAAAACTCGCGCTTTGTACAGCGTTTGCTGGAAGCTCATAACTGCTGGACAGACTGTGGCTCAAAAAATGGAACCACTGGAGCAATAGATGGTGATGCTGGTGAAATGCTGGATGCCATTACTCGTTTTGCTTCAGCCATTAGCCCCACAGCCGTAGATACCACGCTGATCAGTAGTAAGGCATTGACTATGCAGGATGGCATAGTGGCCAGCGGCGGTGATCGTCATGAAGCCAATATGATCGCACGCTGGGAGTTCAAAACGCGTACTGGAACTACTGCATTTGATAGTAGTGGTATCGAACCTTCGATTAATCTGGCACTCAGCGGCAATGTCAGCTGGTTGGGTTCTTATGGCATTAATCTTAATGGTGGAGGTGCCCGAGCAGATACACACACCAGTAAAAAGATACACGATCTTGTCAGATCTACTGGTGAATACTCCATTGAAGGCTGGGTCATCCCGGCTAATGTCACCCAGGAAGATACCAATATCATCAGTTATGACAATGGTTCAACACAGAAGAACTTTACCCTTTCTCAAACCCTGTATAACTACAACTTCCATAACCGTACTGACCAGTCCGACGCTAATGGCGAACCCTTTCTTTCCACAAAGGATGCTGGCGAAATTGTACAGTCCAGTTTGCAGCATGTAGTCGCCACCTATGATCCGGTCGCAGGACGTAAGATTTATGTCAATGGTGCCCTGATCAATGTTGCCGACCCTACCACTGTATCCACTGCGCTGAACTCATGGAAAGATACCTATGCTTTTATGCTGGGACGAAGTGCAGCTGGCAGCCAAACCTGGTTGGGGCAGATCCGCATGGTTGAGATACATAACCGTAGCCTTACCCAGGCCCAGATAACGCAGAATTATGCAGCAGGCGTTGGTGAAAAATATTTCCTGCTGTTTTCAATTGCCCATCAAATTGACATTCCTGACAGCTACATCATGTTTGAAGTTTCTCAGTATGACAGCTACAGCTATTTGTTTGATAAACCCACCTTTATCAACCTCAACCCTGACTGGACCCCTGGCGGATTCACTATCGGCAGCATGCGTCTTGCGATCAACGGAAAAGAAGCGGTTGCCGGGCAGGCATTTGCCAATATGAATACCACTATCGATAGCAGCTATAGCCCTGAGAGTGGTCAGTTGTTATCAACATTAGGCGCCGTAATCGCGCTGGAAAAAGGCCCAGAAAGCGATGAGTTTTTCCTGACCTTTGAGACCCTGGGCAGCAAAAGCCATCCACATATTGACCCGATGCCAACAGCGGCAACACCAGCAAACGCTGCAGAAGCGGTGTCAGATTTAGGTGTTCGTACCTTCGATGAAATTAATGCAACTATCTCTAGAATGACCAATATTCCAGTCACTAATACTGCTGTGAATGACCTGTATATAAAATATAAGCAACAGTTTCCAGCGATAGAGACCATTGACGCATTCCTTGCATCACACCAGATGGCGATTGCTCAGCTAGCTTTAATCTCCTGTAGTGAAAGAGTTGACGC
>JBNKMF010000126.1:0-12436 GCA_050292965.1 Gammaproteobacteria bacterium
TTAAGAGAACAACTTCTGGATGCCCGGCAAAGTAGCGACCTGAAGGGAGACTGTACGGCCACACTCACTTATATTTACGACCACCACCAGCGTGACCTTGCAACACGTATGACGCAAATATCACATGACCACCATGATTTAACGGTCTCCACTTTGCATGTGCATCTGGATCATGATAACTGCCTGGAGACTATCGTCCTACATGGATCTCTGCAGCGTGTTCAGGATTTTGCCGATGCTGTAATCGCACAACCAGGCGTCAGACATGGCAAGCTCAACTGTTTCCCGGTAGAGGTGATTGCTCAGGAGCATCAACATGGAAAAATGAATCTGCCAAATCGGCATATTCATTTAAAGCCGATTTCCTGAGCTATTCCATTATCCTCAGTTATCGATAGATAGTTTTGTGGACGGCTGCTTCCAGGAAGGAGCCGTTTACATTCTGACCTTCAATGAAGTACAAACGAGTCTTTTCGTCGTTCCTTACAGATGTTAAGAGGCACCATTTTGAATATAAAAGCACGTAACAATCGTTAACTTTTTGGTCTCAGAAATACTTCGTTGAGCCTGCCCCCCACCTTAATCTTCAGGGGGCACTCAAGCTATTCCAACATAGAAACTAAAGGTACCTAACGTACGAACGCATTGCGCCCTGCATACACGGCCGAATTACCCAGATATTCCTCGATACGCATCAGTTGGTTATATTTTTCCAGACGCTCGCCGCGGCAAGGTGCACCGGTTTTCAGGTGGCCGGTACTCAGGGCCACAGTAAGATCGGCGATGAAGCTATCCACCGTTTCGCCACTGCGATGCGACACCATCGCACCCCAGTTTGCGCTGTAGGCCAGATTTACTGCAGCGATGGTTTCGGTAAGCGTTCCGATCTGGTTGAGCTTGATGAGTACCGCATTGGCGGCATTTTCATCGATTCCGCGCTGGATACGTTCTACGTTAGTCACAAACAAATCATCGCCGACAAGTTCGAGCCTGTCGCCCAGTTCGCTGTTGAGGTGCTTCCAGCCGTCCCAATCGTCTTCGGCAAGGCCGTCTTCGAGTACGACAAAGGGATAGTTTTTCGCCCAGTCGGCATACATCGCCACCATTTCCGCGGAAGTCACTTTGCGATTTTCGGTGCGCAGGTTGTACAGGCCATCTTCGTAGAATCCACTCGACGCTGGGTCGAGGGCGATCACCACATCTTCGCCTGGGCGATACCCGGCACCTTCAATGGATTTGACGATCAGATCCATGGCGTCAACATTGCGCTTCAGCGCGGGCGCAAACCCGCCCTCGTCGCCGACGCCGGTGGTATAGCCGGCATCCTTGAGGACTTTTTTCAGGGTGTGGTAAACCTCGCTACCCCAGCGCAAGGCTTCGGCAAAATTGGGGGCGCCTACTGGAGCGATCATGAATTCCTGCAAGTCGGTGCCCTGCCAGTTGGCATGCACGCCACCATTGAGAATATTGAACATCGGCACCGGCAGGCGGTTTGCCGCTGCTCCGCCGAGATAACGGAACAGCGGTAGATCGCAAGATGCGGCTGCCGCTCGCGCTGTCGCCAGACTCACGCCGAGCATGGCATTGGCACCGAGTTTTTTCTTGTGGGCGGTGCCGTCCAGTTCGATCATCGCGCGATCCACAGCGCCCTGATCGAGTGCATCCGTACCGATGAGTGCTTCTGCGATTTCCTTGCGGACATGGCCGACTGCTTTTTGCACGCCTTTGCCGCCATAGCGTTTTTTGTCACCATCGCGCAACTCCAAAGCCTCGTGCACTCCAGTAGATGCGCCGGATGGCACGGCTGCACGGCCGAAGGAGCCGTCTTCGAGTGTAACTTCTACTTCTACAGTGGGATTACCGCGCGAGTCTAGAATTTCGCGGGCGTGAATTCGATCAATTCTGGTATACATAATGTCTCCTCAGTAAAGTTGGGTATTACCTTCATCCGGCAAAGAACAAAAGGTACCACTCTCCCACTACCACTGGAGCTGCGCAGTAGCGGGCCACCTGAAGTGCCGCGATACTTATCGAGCTCCATCCCAGGTTTAGCTGTAAGGCTAAACTGAAAGGTGACAAAACAGACAGGATAAGCTCAATGAGCTTTTATAATAACTTACATTCATAGATATTGTGGTATCGATTTACATGCAAGGTTACTTTATATCTGTATTTTTTGATAAAAATCTGAGACTTGTCTTCACAATGAGACTTTGGAGAAGTTTCTGAATTGAAACCAGGATAAACATTGAGTATAGGAGACCCCCATCTATTAGAAAGGGAAATAATCTTCAGCTATTCAGCTACGGCTTCATTTAAAAAATAAGGAGTATTAAGCCAAATTACCACCAGCAAATACCAGTATGCTTAGCCATTGTACCGTCAGGAACAGATGTTCCGGCAATATGGCATCGACCTAAATCGCAAAACCATGGCCAACTGGAGCATTACTCACCTGAATAAGTTGTAATGAACAGGTGGGGTTGGCTGGACGTTTACCGAAATTTCATCTTTTTTCCTTTCAACAAATGGCTTGATATTCCACCAACTTGCTTAATACACCGCACAATGCAATGACCGCTTTAACAACACAGCAGGTATTCAATGTTTAAAAAATAAATATCTTTATTTTACTCAGCCATGGAGGTCCAATTACTTAAAGAAGCGGTCATTCGTGAAGGTAACTGTATTGGCTCAAGACGACCTATTCTGTTGAAAACCGTGAAAGCATCCTAAACCCTTCATTTGAGTAGAGCTGATACTTTAATTTATACCTGACCCGAAAAACATGATGCTGGAAATTTTCACATATCTTGATAGCCCAGGCTTTACTTAACAGCATTCGTGGCGCCACCTTTATCCATGGATAAATTTTATATTATTGACTTCTGAGGCTTAGACTTTTAAATTTCCTATGCTTATTCAGGACTTACTCAAGGAGATGTATATGTACTGTATTCGATTCGCCCTTCTGATTCTACTCCCACTTATTTCCAACTCTGCATTTAGCGCGTATGCTACAGGTATCATCGATGGCGTATATGATGGCACTAGAGTCAGAGGGTGGGCATGTGCAAAAGGAAGCACACGAAGTATCCCTGTGCACATTTATGCTAGAACGTCGAAAGGCTACAAGTTGCTAGCTGGTGTACTAGCATCGTCTTACAGTGAGGCTGCTGTTGACAATGCCTGTCAACATGCGGGAAACCGAGGCAAACATAGATTCAGCTATACATTTACCACCGCGCAGAAAAGAGATTATAAGGGAGTCCCTATCTATATATTCGGGATTGCTGACGAATTACCACACCGACCACTTGGAAACTCTGGTAAATTCGTAGTGCCGTTTGGAAAAGGTTACCTCGATCCTGGCAGCCCTGGAACAATGAAAGGCTGGGCATGTATCGAAAAAGTCACCAGAAGTGTCTATGTCGACATATACGCCGACAGCAGGCGTATTAAAACTGTACTGGCAAATAGACCAGGCTCTAATGTGACTGATTCAAAAGCTATTGCAAAGCAATGCAAACACGAGGGAAAAGCAGGAAATCATCGTTTTTCTGTAACCTTTACTGACAGGGAGAAGGCGCTATACGCCGGACAGAGATTATCAGCAAACGTTCGTGAAACAGCAACCTGGCTAGCAAATTCCTGGCGGGACAGGATGTCCGGTGAAGTTAGCTACGTATTTATAGATAATACATTTTCGAACAGCGAAAGTGACAAGGTAAGATTATCATGGGACTATGCCAATACAGCTCACTGTAGCGCGATAAAAGGCACGCTTGTCAGTTTTCCCGGTAGAGCAGGCATATCTCATGATCTATCTGAGAGTTACGTAAAACAAGTAGAAAAAGCATTAGGCATGGGCGAAGGCTGTGTAAGATTGATTCGTGCCGATGTCAATCCGGGTACGAATAACAATACTGGTGGATATTGGCTGAAAAATAACAGTTATAAAGAAGCATCAGGTTTGATGGGGCGCATTCTGGCAAACGGTTCAGAGAAATGGACAGATTATAAAGGGCAGCGCCCTATTCAAGGCAAGATGATGGTGGTTGGTTCCAGTGCGGGAGGGATGATTTCCGCCGCCGCCCTCGAATGGAATGACTACTACCGCAAGCATGTGGATCGTACTTTATTTATGAGTGCGCCTCTTGGTGTCGACCTATCTAATGAATGCAGCCTAATGAGTAATAAAAGCCTTAAAACATTGTTAGATGGCATGTTTAAATTGAAAATGCCAAATACTTGCCTAAATTGTAGCTCAAGTTCATGTGGAGTCCCCTCAAGCAAAAATGTCGTTGATGTGAGCGATCATAGTCTCAGGGACTATCTGAAAGAATCTTTTACTCCTGTTCATGAGATCGCCATACTGGTTGGCAGTCAGGACGGAATAGGCTGTAATGAAGGTGAGTTGAGCAATTGTACGGTTTGGAATGCTGCTGAGCGTGCCAGAGAGTACATCAATACTATTAAAGGCGATGCTCCTACAAATGGCGCTTCTGAATTATTCCAGGAACAGGTCATTCCGCTAGGGGAAAATAATCGGTTTTCAATCAGTGTGATCTCCGGTGGAACGCATGATCTATGGGGACATCCAGTGGCCAGGCAAAGGGTTTGTAAAAATGCCCTGGCAGAGGTGGGGGCGTCAGATAGAATTTGTGACACTTCATTCTGACGCACATGCTGATATTTGGTGTTAGACGATTCTCAGTGATAGCTAAACTGTGGTTTGAGGTGTGATCTTAAAAGAAACCTGCAGGCTTGAAGTTAATAAGGATGATAGGGAGCGGCGGAATATAAAGTAGCAGTCCCTACCACCGGGCTCGTTCAACAATAGGATAGGTCGCGGCTGGTGCGCGACATATCCTTATTTGTCAGGTGTATTCATTCAATTCTTAAACCTGTAGGGGGTTTTGGCCTTGTAATACTTACTGCTTTTGATGTTTCTTTTGCGAGTGTTTTGATTGCATTTTCATCGATTTTCTCATTGATCTGAGCTATTTGAGTATTCATTTCCCTTAAGATTTTATCTAGATTCTTAAGTTCTTTTTCGTCCGTTATATAATTTCTGAAATTCTTAATAAGATCTATATTTGCTTTGGTTTGATTTGATGATAAGTCACGATATAAGCTAATTTCCATATCTTCGTTTTTTATAACTATTTTTGACCATAGAGGCGAAGAAATAAAGATAAAGGACATTAAGCATAGTACGCGATACCTTTCGATTCCTCGATTCCCTTTACAAATCGATATAGAACGAATATCAAAATTACCAATCCAGCAAAAACCGAAACTATAAAATAATTATCGTTCAACATTCTAGACCTTTTATCTTACCTAACGCTTGCAACACCAGAACTCAAAACGTAGCAACGAAGGAGCAAAGGTTTGGGTTTCTGTGTGATTTCGCTTATTAGGAATTCTCGATATATGCAATAATTTTTTTGATAGTTTCAAGTTGTTCAATCTCATAGTCTTCAGGCTTCACTATTCGAGCATACTTCTCACGTTCATGAACCCATCTGCCATCACGAGTGGTGTACAAAGGCAATGAATACAATCGCTCAGCCTCCTTAAGCCAATCTAGTGCAAGTTTGAAGTTACCAGCTTTAAATTGGAACAATCCATAATTTGCTGCACTTAGGCCGTTAAAATAATTATACTCTCCGAGCTTTTCTTTATTTAGATTTGTGGATTCAAAGTACCGCTCCGCAATATCGTTAACACCTTTTACTTCGGCAAACCAGGGTAGAGCTTGCTCTCGATAGAGACTCAAAGCTAAGTTGGCGCTCTCTTGCACTTGGTCTTTAGTGGCATTTGGAAATCCCTGGTTATAATCGTCATCCAATCGTCTTGAAAGCCAATACCCTTCACACTTCCAATCTATATCTGTCTCAAAAGGCTTCCATAAATTTGGAACCCCTATGCCATAGTTAATATAAAAAAAATCATTCCCCCATGAAGAAGCTTGAAGCCCAAACCCTTCGAACCAGTCTCCGTTTTGCTTAATGTAAATAGTGCCGGTAATTTGGGTATAGCCAAGTTCTTTGGCCATGCATCTAAACCGTGGTTTTGCAATTGAAGAAAAGCTGCTGTAGTCCTTTGCCATTATGAGTACTCGATTTTTCCTAACGCTTTTCGTAACCGGGCCGGTAAAACTGCAAAGCAAAACGATGCAGTTTTACTGGATCCGAGTTTACGCCATTGTTATGGCTTCTACGGTTCATAGTTTAGCCAAAGCAAGAAGTTCTGAAGGTTTTATTTTAAGCGCGCTTGCAATTCGGATTACATTCAGTAACGAAATATTCCTCTCACCACGCTCTACTGCGCCCATGTAGGTACGGTGTACCCCACAAAAAGATGCGAAGGATTCTTGGGAATACCCCATTTCCTTCCGTTTTATTCGGATGATATCGCCGAGCCACTTTTGGGCCTTTTCTTGATCAATTGCCATAACTAGCAATTATTCTTGCTGATGACTATAAATCTACACCTTATAAGTAGCAATCATATGACTACCTTTTATAATGAATACTATAAGTAGCAATTACGGAATGCTTTAGATGATCAATGTGCCTGATATTTGTATTAAAAAATATAAGAAAACACGCTTTTATGCCGTGTGGCTAAATGGAGAATTACTCGCTGTCGTCTGCTATAAAAAGGGTGGACTAGCCGTCAAACAGGCCATACTAGATGCTTTGAACAGCGTTAAGTAGGCGCCCTAACGCTGCCAGCAGGGGCCGAAAAACCAAAGCGAAGCGGCGGTTTTTTGGTCCCTCTGGCTGGCCTTGTTAGAAGCGATATCACTACAACGTAATTCTTTCAAAAACACATCCATCCAGCTTACTCCAACTACTCGAAACTTTCATTACTTCTGCTACTCCTTGTCGAAACTTGTCGAACTGAAGGCTAACATCATGGCCCCGTATAAAAAATCTATTTGAGTTATATAGAATCATTAATGACTCAGCTTCAAGTGCATGAAGAAGGTTTGTAATTGTAAGATAATCAGACTTCTCTTTGATGCTTACAACTATATCCGAGTCACGCATTAAGTAGTCGCCAGTCAATTTCGCTCTCAAAATAGTAATGGCTTCACACTCACTCATTTCGGATTGAATAAATCTTTTCCATATATCCACGCTTTCCGTTAGTAATTGACTTCCTGAAGTCTTACTTCTGTCTGACCTATATGTAAGTGGATGTTGTTCTGATAGTTCATAAAACCACTGTGAAGAAATTTTTGACTGCATAAAAGAATGATGTAGCCACTGCGCGGTTGTGGATTTACCAAAAACTGGGTGTCCTAAAAAGATTTTTTAAAATGACCATCTTAAATGTATCGAATAAATTTCAACACTTGAGTTTTTAGGAGAACCAACTTTCAAAGCCCCTGCTATATCACCAGTGGAAAGCGCATCGTAATCTATTATTGGTTCTACATAACCAAGTTCATGATAATAGGAGAACTTAAAACCAAGAGATAAACTTCTATTAAAAGAATGAAATAAATTAATATGGGCATATGGAGTATAACCATCACTCGAATGAGTTTTATCCTCGATAAATAAAGTCACAGGAGTAAGAGTAAAATCCCAGCGAGCTTGCGGTATTATAGTTTTTGACTCCCACCTTCCATAACCTGCACCCACAGAAATATTTAATTTTTCAAATTGATACACTTCAAAAGAAGTAGACAAGCTAAAGCTTTTGGAATCTGATTCAATTGCACTGCCAAAAAGATCAAAATCTTCGGAAAACTCTAGATATTCGATTGAAATGGAAATTCCTTTAGAAACTGGACAACCAATACTTATAGATTCGGTTGAACCTGATTTATCAAGTTCTCTGAATTCTGAACTTCCATTTTGTATTTCCTGAAGAGTGACATTTCCACTTGTGTGGCCCTTACCAATATCAATGTAACAATTTGCATAGGCATGCCCAGGAAAAAGTAAAACCCCTATAAGATAAATTTGATACTTAAACATTCTAATTAAAAATAACGTCAGCGGTGAGCGGCACACCGTAGCGGAATGAGCATTGTGCTATGCTTTTTTAGCACAAGCGCAGTACCGCGGAGGTGTGTCCAGCTCTACCGCCTTTGTTAGGGCTACCCAATTCATAGTCTTTATCTAAGTTGACCACGTTGCATATTTGAGCCTCATATTGACTACACAAGAAACAACTTAATGAACTATTCCATCTTCAACAAATCGACCAAATGTCACAATAGATCCATCTTCACGGACAGCAGCAAAGGCCAAACTGGTTGAATAAAGGGAAATCACATTCTCCAACAGAGGAGAGATAACGGGTTCTTGTGTATTTAGGTCAAAATCTAATTGAACTCGACCGGTAATCTGAACGGTTTTGTCGTCTTTTAGAATTACTACACCACTCTGATTTACAGAAACATCGACCGCATTCGTCACGGATTCACCCAGCGGATCAGAAGCCCCCCAATACCATGCCCACCCTTGTTTATCACCATCAATCGCAACTATTACTTCAGAACTTGAAGAGCCATATTTTTTATCGGAGTAAATCGCATGAATATTTGCCAAGGTATCAGGGTACTCAACATATGCGTTTGTCATTCTTGTATGTCTTTCATCGTCGAAACTAAAACCTCTTGTCCAACCAGAAACAGTACCATCGGATGACAAAGCCGCAACGTGAACATCACTAAATGTAATATCTATAACATCAACAAGATCCGATGGCGGTATAGAGTAAGCCTCGCCTAAATCTCCATCACCCCAATATTCTATTGTCCCATTTTGTTTTTGCGCAACTATCCCCCAACCTGTATTCCACAATTTAGTGACGCCTTGAATAGAACTAGGTGCTTGAATGTTATAGAAGGAGTTTCCTTCTCTTCCCCAGGATACGATTTCTCCAGACTCCAATACAGCTGAGAAATTACCGATATTTGTAGACTGGACATGAATGACATTTGGAGCTATTACACCACGTTCTTCATATAGAGGTTCTGGATTGAGACCAACAGGATTGCCGCCCCAAATAGTGACATAGCCATCCTCAGTGATGGCTGAATAATCTGTATCCGAGGCAAGTAAAGTTTCTACATTCTCAATTATTGGTGCAATAAAATCTGGATAATAAGGAGCCCCCCATGTTACTACCGACTTGTCTGAACGAATCGCCGCAAAACCACGTCTAGATGGCACAATGTCTTCAACATTATGTAACTTTGACTGCACTCTTGATGAATCACCGCCCTCGGAAGCTTTCCCCCATGTCACTACGCTCCCATCATTCTTTAAAGCTGCAAATGACTGATGATTTGAGTAAATTGCTATAACATTTGTCAGCGAAGCAGATACAGATGATGCATCGCCGCCCCAATCTTGGTGTCCCCAAGCTTTTACCTGCCCATTATTGTACAAAGACGCAAAAGAAAACGCGGTGCTTTTGATATTGACAGGTTTTGGAGTAGAGGGAGGCTCTTCTGAGCCTTGTATTATAGCAGTATCTTTAGATGCTGACTCACTGCTGCCACCACAAGAAACCACGTTAAGGAGCACTAAAAGCAAAAACATTTTTTTAATCATTAAATATCTCGTAATACTTATATTTGTGTTGAAACACGGACCATCTAAAGCCCTAACATCTGATTATGTGACACACACGAATATTGACTTATGTTGCATGCATGAATATTGTGATATGCCGCATTATGTTTTCATTAAAAGGTTAGTAAAGCATAGTAGACGAGAAAACTAAATAAGCTATTTAGCGTACGAATAATAAGACACCCAAATAAATCTTTTTGGGACATCACCCACTTTTTGAAGCCTTACCTGTATCGTGGGGTGATCAGTAACCGGCAGATCATAGGTGATGACGGCACCTATGTGACTTTCCGCTATCGTGACAGCAAAAGCGGAGAATACCGCACCCGGCGCGAACGCGGTGAGTTGTTCCTTTACCTGATCCTGTTGCATGTACTGCCCAAGGGCTTTCGACGTGCCAGGGATTATGCCTTTTTACATGCCAACGCACGGGCATTGCTAAAGATCGTGCAGTGGGTGTTTAAAGTCTCACCACCTGAACCCGTGACCAAACGAGTCTTGTGCTGTCGTCATTGTGGTGGTCCGATGGTGCTGGATGGCTTTCAACCAGAGTGGCCCAGACCGGGGTAGCCAACCCGAATCATTCAGGCATCCACTCACCCAGAAGGATGAACCAGACAACCTATGCGAACACGCTTTGACTTCTATCGCTGGCAGGGCGAGAATGGCGCTCGCCTGTAATATGTTCATCACTCAAACTGACACTCAATGACTCTGTCCCGTAAATAATTTATTTCCTTATATATAAAGTACCTGCCCCTACCACCGGACTCGTTCAACAATGGGATAGGTCGCGGCTGGCGCGCGACATATCCTTATTTGTTAAGTGTTTTTTCGCAGTACATACCAAACAGCCCCTCCAATTATCATCGATAACCCTATAGCAGTAAAAAACAAACCCGGCATAGTTAAGCTACTAAGAATTTCGCCATTAAAATGAAGAGCCATTGTTGGTATGCCAATTGAAAGAGTCCCCACTAGCAATAAGGAGTAGCCACTAATCGGAATTTTTTTATCCGGAGATTTAACTGAATACATATAACCAAGAAGAAAACCTCCGACTGTTCCAAAAGCACCAATAGTTTGGATAGTTTCTAGAGGTAATCCAGTTTTTGATAAAGAAGGTATATCTCGCATTCCTTGAGGAAGACCTACAACCAAACCCGCTATCACTCCAAATAGCATGTCTTTCATTTTTACACTTAACGCTGCCAGCACGGGCCGAAAAACCAAAGCGAAGCGGCGGTTTTTTGGTCCCTCTGGGGCTGGTCTTGTTAGAATCGATATCACTACAACGTAACTCTTTCAAAAACACATCCATCCAGCTTACTCCAACTACTCGAAACTTTCATTACTTCTGCTACTCCTTGTCGAAACTTGTCGAACTGAAGGCTAACATCATGGCCCCGTATAAAAAATCTATTTGAGTTATCTAGAATCATTAATGACTCAGCTTCAAGTGCATGAAGAAGGCTTGTAATTGTAAGATAATCAGACTTCTCTTTGATGCTTACAACTATATCCGAGTCACGCATTAAGTAGTCGCCAGTCAATTTCGCTCTCAAAATAGAAGAACAATTAGTATTTTCATAATTGCTAACCTTTAAGAATCGAGAAAGTGCCTGATAGTGCTCAGACCAAGGGCCGGTAGTAACACCTATCTCAATCTTACTAAATTTAGATTTTTTGTAGATACTGTCACACAGGTCTTTATAATCTCTCCAGTACTTCAAGCACCCCTCAAGCCCCGCATATCCTTTGCTTACTGAATATTTCGTATTATTCGACCATTCGGTCAAAGCATTCTGAAATTTTTTTCCTCTCGCCCGAAAAGCTCCGCGCATATGCATCTCTGCATTACCTGCATCTAAATAGATAAAATACGTATCGCATTTACTTATCAAGGCTTCAACTTTCATCGCATACTTCTGGATATTCTTTTTATCAATATTCAAATTCATCATGTACATGATGTTTTTTTGAAAAAAACCACTATCGATAATAATGGCTTCACACTGACTCATTTCGGATTGAATAAATCTTTTCCATATATCCACGCTTTCCGTTAATAATTGACTTCCTGAAATTTTACTTCTGTCTGACCTATATGTAAGTGGATGATGTTCTGATAGTTCATAAAACCACTGTGAAGAAATTTTTGACTGCTTAAAAGAATGATGTAGCCACTGCGCGGTTGTGGATTTACCACTACCAGGCAACCCTTCAATTAATATCATTTTTTTCATATGTACCTAGTGGACTTCTAACGCCCCACTTACCTGCACATACTTCGGAGAGCGTTTTTGTGTGAAAATGGAGCGCAGCGAAGGACACAAAAACGAGCGTAGCAGTATGTGTCAGTGTTCCGGCTTGTTAGTTTTGACTACCATTTGTGCGACAGTATCTCACTATTTAGGAAATCTACATAGCTTAGTAAATTTTGAGACACCCACATATTGAACATTGACAACCACAAGTAAAAGTCGTAGCTTTTAATAACGATAAAACTGCAAGGAGTACATTATCTGAATATAACGAATTAAGGAGCTGCACTTAGCCCCTTTGAAACGATCCCATATATAGAACTAAATGTACTTTATAAAACCAAGTTGGGCAGAAACTCTCTAATCTTACTTTTAAGGAAAAGCTGTGATGGATAACTTTAAATTGATTATCACACTCTTTTTATTCTTTTTAATCGCGTGCTCTAAAAGTTTTGATTCTAAAGAAATTGTGTCACAAGCTACAACGCCGACAATTATGGGCTGGTTTGACGGAGAGTGCTTTGCCTCCCTCGAAAAAAATCTAGCGCAGAATACTTCCAT
>JBNKMF010000127.1:0-12330 GCA_050292965.1 Gammaproteobacteria bacterium
GTATGCCATCGCTTGCAGAAATCCCTTCTGGCTGTTCGTTTCATCCGCGTTGTGAGCACAGTATGCCAGTCTGCTTAAAGCAGATACCGGAGTTCAGTGGATCTGAGCACTGTCGTGTCGCTTGCCATTGGCGCGCACAGCAGGAGCAGAATTGATGAAGCAGCAGGCTATGACAGAGACAGATAGCGCAAGCGTTCAATACTTACTTGAGATCAAGGGTCTGTATAAGTCTTTCCCGCTGACGTCAGGTTTTCTTGAACAACTGGAGTTTCATCAAGGCCGTTTAAGACGCCGTCGTGATGCTGTACATGCGCTTAATGGGGTTACACTGACTGTCAACAAAGGCGAAGCGCTATGTGTGGTGGGTGAATCGGGTTGTGGTAAGTCTACAGTGGCGCGAGTGGTGATGGGGCTGTTATCGCCAACAGAGGGCAGTATTCATTATGCGGGGCAACGTATCGATAACCTGTCACGTCAGCAGTTAGCGCCCTATCATAAGCACATGCAAATGATTTTTCAGAATCCCTATTCATCGTTAAATCCACGCATGACAGTAAAACAGACGTTGGAGGAACCAGTTCGTTTCCATCAACCCGGTTTAAGCAGAGCTGAAGTGACAGATAAAATAGCTGAAGTGATGCAGTCAGTAGGGATAGATCCGGGCTGGGTAGCACGTTATCCGCACGAATTTTCTGGTGGGCAACGCCAGCGAATTTCAATCGCGCGTGCGCTTAGTGTCGACCCTGAATTTATTGTTGCCGATGAACCCATTTCTGCACTGGATGTTTCTATTCAGGCGCAGGTGCTGAATCTATTGATGGATGCACAGCAGCAACGCAACCTGACCTATCTATTTATCACTCATGACTTATCGGTAGTCGAGCATTTCGGTGATCGGGTAGCAGTTATGTATCTGGGTACACTGTGCGAACTGGCACAAACCGAAACCCTGTTCGCAAAGCCTCGTCATCCCTATACGCGAGCTTTGTTGTCAGCTATTCCTCGTCTTTCACATGATCATCCAGAGTTTATCAAGCTAAAAGGAGAAGTACCGACCCCTATTCATCTACCTTCCGGTTGTGTTTTTCATAACCGTTGCCCGCATGCTAATGATCGATGTGAGCGTGAAATACCTATGCAGTTTCTCTGTGAAGATGGTACCCAGGTAGCCTGCCATGCCATAGAAGAAAACCGTATCTCGGATTAATATTTACCTTATTTCAGCTAAGTTTCAGGCATTTCGATTTCTGATTACACCTGAAACTCAGCTGATTTACCGCACTTAAAGACACTCTAAATATTGAAATGGCTGAAACTTGGGGATAATCATATTTCGATTTAACCGGACTACAGCAGATTTACAGAGGTAATATTTTCGAGAAATCAGGCACTTTTATCATAGCGGAATTTCTATTGATGAACGTCCTGACTTCGGATGAGCTCGACAGGCAATGTGTCTATCAATATGATGTGCAGCCATGATAAATGATGAAATAGTACGACAATTGCTGGATGACCTGATACCTCTGATCCAGCGCTTTCCTGAATTACCAGTGAGCAATGCTAGTTATAACCGTAATTTTGTTGAGTTACTGATTAATTTGTACCAGGTGGAACAGCGTTTTGCTGGTCACCTGAAAGAGCTGCGACCTGCGCAAACCCTGCGCACAGGTATCCGCTATCAGGAGCATGGTGATGGCACCTGTGATAGTGCTAAGTTGAAAAGATTGAAACGCTTGTTACAGGATGATTATCGACCGCTGCATCAGCATCTGGGTGGGCGATTTCAAAGCATAGAGACCGACCTGGCCAGACTGAAACGTTCACAGGGTTTCGATAGTCTGGCGAAAAAACTGATACGGGTTTCACCATTGCTTTATACCGCTGCGGGGGAGGCACTTCCTGTCCCTTATTTTGACCAAACTCGGTTTCCTGGCCCAGAGGAATTGCAGCAAAGTTACTACGACACCTTTAAGACGCATTTAAGTCAGTTGTTTATGCGCCTGTCAGAACGGCCGGGTTATGGAGAAGTACGCCGTTTTGTGGGTAACGTCATTAACCAGTTCATCCCTAAACAGGTGATTCCGGCCACCACTCGCTATACTTCTGACAGCCAGCCTGTTAGCGAACGAGAAATTTATCTGGAAGAAATACCACCGCTATACACACCTCTGCGCGGTGCTATGGCGTACGATTGCAGCATGGTAACCGTGCCGTATTTTGGCATATTGAAACATACGCGTGTGTTCTGGGTTAGTCGTACTGCTTCGGGAACAGCTCGCCCCGATGGTTATCTGTTTGTTGCCGAAGTTAAACTGGGCGAGGAACTGCTACCTTATGTGATTACTATTAATGGTCTCAATCTCGATGAAACCGATTGTCGTGCCATTTGCCATCTGTTGCAGTCCCTGTATCGTGGACAAACCCTGTTGATCGCCGATGTGCGCAAGGTTCCCTATCTGGTTAACAGTCCGCGCATTGCTGACGCAATGGCAGCGATGGGCGGGTCAGATGTATGTGTTGCTATGCCGCAGGGATGGTCGGCTGTTTCAGACTGGTCTGTGAATACCATTGCCTACCAGAATTATTATGAGCTCAGCCGGTTAACTCGGCCTAGAGTCGTGCGATCGGAAAAGCTTACATTATTTGGTGCACATGTTGTCTCCCCGGTATATGCCGAACATTACCCGAAACAGCGCATTGCCGAGGTCAGTCTGATCAATCGTAGCATTATTGCGTATTATTTTTTACGCTGTTCTGGTATGAACGTAAACGAAGACATATTGATGAATATACTCCAGTTGCGCCCAGTGCATCTGCAGAATGCTGACTGCATCATCGATCTGCACCAGGGCGCGACATTCAAGGTCGAGCATTTTGAAATACTGCAAACCTATTTTGAGTTTACCATTCAGGACTATGCCTGTTTACCATCAAGCACGCGCGCCAACACACTGGCTGAGTTGTATAGCCAGCATAGCTCTGACCCATCGATTTCTCGCCAACAATGGGGCGAGGTATGCCGCAAGACATTTGACGAACTTAAAGCTATAGCCGATGAAGGGTTTGAACGAGGTGACAGAGATACGATCCTGCAACAGATGGCTTCGATTCCTGATGAATTTATTGCAGAGTACTGGGATGTGATCGCACCCTATCTGATGCGGGGTGAAAACAGACCAGATTATTTTCTACTCAGGCCGCTGGTAAAATATTTTGAATCCCCCCATACCGTCATCCGCTTTCTTGAGTTTCTGGATCAGCACCCACAGGCCACAGAAGCTGTTAAGCCAGAAGATCCTCAATGGTTTGATTACCTGAGCCGTGCCCATAGCATGGCAGCGCAGCATGCCGCCTTACCCAGATTGTTTCAAACCCTGTTCCATGATCAGCCACTTAATGGCGAGCTCAGTATGACAGCTTATGAGGTGGATAAACGCTATCAGGCTGCCACCAGTCTGGGCTGGAATGTCAGCGAATCTCTGGTTAAGGCGGTGTATCGAAAGCGGGGTTGGCAGTAATGCCAAGCATATGGGTAATGGCTGTGCCCGATCAGCCGCCCCCTTTTGGTGAGTATAGCAAAAACTGATCTCGGATTACGTCAGGCTTGAATGTACAATTTGTAACAGTTTGAAAAAAACTGTAACGACTAATAGTCTTTAGCACTGCTTTAATAGTAGCGTGTTCAAAATTTTCGGGATTTTTAAAATGAAATACCCCTCAAAGTTAATGTCAATGATGCTCGCGGCAGAACTGCTTGTTCTATCGGGCGTCAGTGTTGCACAGGATTCTGTGCTGCGTAGTGAAAGCCCTCATTTTATTGAAGATGGCTGGGATGTTCGTCTGGGTGCCGGTTTAATAGCAAGTTCGGGTGAGTTATATCGGGGTATGAAGGAAGAAAATGGCCTGACAATTTTGCTGGATGCCAGTTATACCAATGGTGATTTTTATGCGATTGCCAATGAAGAGGAGGGTTTACTGCTGGGTTATAGCCTGGTGCGCGATGATAATTGGGTGGTTGATGCGGTATTCGGGCCAAAATTTGAAATGGACTTCAATGATAGCGATATGTTTGATGACCAGTTAAGTCATCTGGATAAACGCGATCTTGATGGACAGTTGGGTGCTCGCTTTACCTGGTACGGCGATACTAACCGATTATCCATATCGCTGACAGGTGATGTGACCGGGGTGCATGATGGCTTTCTTGGCACAGTGGATTATCAGCAGGAGTGGCAGGCTCGCAACTGGTTGTTGACTGGACGAGCCGGGCTTGCACTATTCTCAGATAAAATGGCCAATCACATGGTGGGTGTGAGTGCCCATGAAGCCACTGCCTCAATACCTCGCTTCGAAGCTGAAGCATCACAGGCTGTGTATCTGGAGTTAATGGCAGAATACCCGGTGAATGAAAACTGGATATTTGAAACCAGAGCCGCGATAGCCCAGTTTGGTAGCGAATTAGCGGATAGTCCAATTACAAGGGATGATACTTATTCGGTGGTGACTACTGGTTTCAAGTATCAGTTTTAAGGTCTTTCATGATGAAAAAATGCTCAACAATACTGCTGTTACTGATAGGAGCGGGATGTTTTCCGGTAAGCTCAGTATCAGCTGCGGAGGTGACACTAAACAGCCATCCAGCTAAATGTATCAGTCTGAAGCAGGGCAATATTTGTTATCAGAAAATACATATGCAATGGCAGGCAACTGAAGCCGCTGATTATTGCCTGTATAATCAAATTGAGGCTGAACCAGTTAAATGCTGGCAGGGAATGGATAATGGTGAATATAGTTTTGAGTTCAGTTTTGCTAAAACACAGCACTATGTCATGCGTCAGCAAGGCAAAAGTGATGATCTTGCGATCTCAACCATTGAGGTCAAATGGGTGTATAAAGTAAGACGAAATCAGTTTAGCTGGAGGGTCTTTTAAGCATGGCCTCAAATACACAGCCGCTACATATTGTACTGGTTGAAGATGATACTGAGCTAGCCGAGTGGGTACGTGAATTCCTGGAACAACAGGATTTTCGCGTGAGTATTGCTGACAGAGGTGATACTGCTGTGGATATGATACGTGAGTTAATGCCAGATCTGGTACTACTCGATATCATGCTGCCCGGTAAGGATGGTCATCAGGTCTGTCGCGAGGTGCGTGAGTTTTATCAGCAACCTATTTTGATTTTGACCGCCAACGATGGCGAGTTGGATGAGGTGATGGGGCTGGAACTAGGGGCGGATGATTTTATGCCTAAACCAGTTCGTCCCAGAGTGCTCCTGGCGCACATTAAAGCCCTGTTACGCCGGAAAACGACAACCTCAGAACAACCTCTTGACCAGTTCGAATTTGGTTTTTTTACGATCAATCAAACTGCCAAGTCAGTAACCTTGAATGGAGATACCGTATCCTTATCCAGTACAGAGTTTGACCTGCTATGGGTGCTGGCGAGCCATGCTGGTCAGGTGATGCACCGTAATGAGTTGGTGCAGAAATTACGCGGTTTTGACTATGATGGATTTGATCGCACGATAGATGTGCGCATCTCACGTTTACGCAAAAAACTGGGTGATAATTTACAGCAACCCGAACGCATCAAAACAGTCTGGGGAAAGGGGTATTTATTTGTCCCCAGTGCATGGGACTAATACGTGCGTAATTTGATTTTCAGCTTATATATGGGAGTGTTCTTCGCGCTTATGGGGTTGGGTTGGGCGATAGACGAATACTATAGTAGTGAGTTTGAAAATAACCACCAATTACCTTATCAAGGGTATCGTGAGCTGCTCAATCTAACAGTCGAGCTTCTATCAGATATCCAGCCTGAGCGTGCAGTCATGCAGCAGCTCCTCGATCAGAAGCATCTTAACATGTCTCTGGAATCATTAGCGGAGATTCCTCTACCTCCCAGTCTTCAATCACAACGAGATCGGGGCGAAATTTTTATATTACAATCCGATGATTCAGATACTCTATATCGTCGTATAGCGGAAACTGACTGGTTACTAAGTCTTGAAATACGGGCTGCAGTAAACGTTGAGCAGGAGAGTGCTCGTTATATACTTACGCTATTGTTCTACGCAGGTGTGGCGATAATATTACTACTCTGGTTGCTACCCTTATTCCGCGCAATAAATGATTTAAATCTTGCGGCAAAAAAAATTGGTTTAGGTGAGTTAAACACTCGAGTAGAGAATCCAAATGGGCTATACCTGAAACCATTGAAAACCGAATTCAATGCAATGGCACAACGCCTGCAACAATTGAATGAAAACAACCAGCTCATGAGCCAGGCTGTGTCGCATGAGTTACGCACGCCTTTGTCGCGGCTGCGTTTTGCACTGGACATGATACAGGGGCGTAAAGATCAGCAGCAACGTGAGCAGGATATAAAGCGCATGGAAGCGGACCTGGATGATATGGAAGATCTGATCAATGAGTTACTCAACTATTCACGCCTCGATAAGCAGCCAGCGATTGAGCAGGAGCCGGTTAAGATCGAAGCATTAATAGAGCAACGCATACAGCGCCGCGTAGATGCTAACTGCCAGATAAAATTTAATGCACAGCAGAATGAAAAACTGATTGCAGGAGATCACGATTACCTGTGTAAATTAGTTGATAATCTTATCCAGAATGCTTGCAGGTATGCGCAACAAAATGTGCTGGTCAGCTGTCGCTGGGGGGACACCCGGTTTTATCTTAGTGTAGAAGACGATGGTCCGGGTGTGTCTGAAGATCAGGTTGAACAGATTTTTAAACCCTTTTACAGGGTAAAAAATCAATCAGTAAAAAAGAGTTCAGGGTTTGGTCTGGGGCTGGCTATCGTCAATAGAATAGTTCAGTGGCATGCGGGTAGTGTCCATGTCTACAAATCGACTAAGCTCGGTGGTGCCTGTTTTGAGGTATCGCTACCTATCAATGCACAGGGCTGAAATACCCGATTCGCCTCAACCACTCGTTTCAATATACAATCTTTAACAGACTAAACTGATGAGGGTGTTGATATGAGTTGGCAACAAAAGATACTACGCATCAATCTGACGCAAGGAAGCTGTGAGGTTCAGCCTTTGAATATGCAGTGGGCTGAAGAATACCTTGGTCAACGCGGTCTGGGCAGCAAGTACCTGCTGGAAGAAATGGACCCCGCTGTGGATGCGCTTTCTGCTGAAAATAAACTCATCTTCGCAACAGGTCCCCTGACCGGCACCATGGCTTCTACCGCTGGTCGCTATTCGGTCATCACCAAGGGTGCGCTTACAGATGCCATTGCCTGTTCTAATTCTGGTGGCAAGTTCGGCGCCGAACTTAAGAATGCGGGCTTTGATTTACTCATAATTGAAGGGCAGTCTGAGCATCCTGTTTACCTCCATATCGAAAATCAGACAGCAATATTATGTGATGCTTCTGAACTATGGGGGCAAACCGTGTGGCAGACTGAATCGTTGATAAAAGAAAAATATCAGGACCCGCTGATGCGTGTCGCCAGCATCGGACAGGCGGGCGAAAACCTGTGCCGCTTTGCCTGTGTAGTGAATGACCTACACCGTGCTGCAGGACGCTCTGGAGTAGGTGCTGTAATGGGGTCAAAGAGGCTTAAGGCGATTGCAGTACGCGGTACTCTGGGGGTGAAAAACTCCGACCCTCAGAAATTTATGGATATCGTCAATAGCGTCAATGCTCGCCTGACAGACCGTGAAGGTATGGCACGTGATGGTACGCTAGCGATGATCGATGTCACCAATCGTTTCGGTAGTCTGCCAACACGTAATAATCGCAGTGTACGCTTTGAAGGCGCTGAAAAGCTAAACCCTCAGGCTATGCAAACCCCCAATCAGCATCAACATACCAACCTGGTGACCAATGCCGCCTGCTTTGGCTGTACCATTGCCTGTGGCCGAATCTGCAAGATTGATCCGCAACATTTTTCTATCAGGGATAAGCCTCAATACCAGACCGCATCCGGTGGGCTGGAATATGAAACCGCCTATGCACTAGGTGCTGCTGTGGGTGTGGATGATATTGATGCGGCCACCTATGTAGGGTTCCTGTGTAATGAGTATGGAATGGACCCCATTTCGCTGGGTGGATCGATAGCGGCTGCGATGGAGCTATTCGATATCGGTGCTATCAATGAATCCGATACCGGCGGTATTCGGCTTGAATTTGGCTCAGCCGAAGCGCTGTGCCAGATAGCAGAATTAACCGCGCGTGGCGAAGGCTTTGGACGAGATGTTGCTGAGGGTTCGCGCAGATTAACGCAAAAATATGGACATGCAGATTTATCCATGACGGTCAAGGGGCAGGAATTCGCAGCTTATGATGGACGCAGCATGCAGGGCATGGGCCTGGCATATGCGACCAGCAATCGGGGGGGCTGCCATTTAAGGGCGTCTCCATACAAACATGATTTCACTACTACCGACATAGAAGGTAAACCTGAGGTAGTCAAAAGCAGTCAGGATGAAATCGCCTTTATCGACTCAAGTGGTTTATGCCTGTTTCCGCGCGGTTGTGGCTGGGGAATAGAAGATTTTCTCTCCATGGTAAATGCCTCCTGTGATAGTGAGTGGGATATGCATCGTATGAGGATAACGGGAGAGCGCATCTGGAATCTGGAGCGGTTATTCAACCTGCGAGCCGGTCTAGGCAGGCAGGACGATACATTACCGAGGCGCATACTGGAGGAACCAGCTGATATCGGAGTGGGTAAGGGACAGGTCAGCCGAGTGCCAGAAATGCTGCCTGTCTATTACGCACTCAGAGGTTGGGATGATCAGGGTGTCCCGAGTGAACAGACGCTAAAGCGCCTGGGTTTGAAGTAAATGCAGATAATTCGCTAACAGAATGAAGTTGACGATACATTTGTTCGGTTCACTTCGACAGTATCTGCCAACTGGGAGCGGTTTTAACAGTTGCGAGATTGAGTTTTTAGAGCCTCAGAATCCTGTTGTTACTCTGGAACAAATGTTAGACAGGCTAAAAATCCCAGATAAGAATGAGTTCATTGTCATAGTCAATGATCAGAAAATAGCGCAGGATGATTTCAGTAATACTACTCTGCAGGAAAATGACGAAGTGGTTTTATTGCCATCTATTAAGGGCGGATGAATTGCAGGGGCAGGCAGGGTTAATATTTTACAAATCAGAAATCTTATCAAGGAGTCTGACCTTTTTATACTGAGTGGGGTAAAACTCAAAATGGGATACAGCTGAGTGATCAATGGGTTGATAATATTTTATCAAAAATTGATAAAAATAGTGAAGCATATAAAGCAATTAAGAACGCTAAAAAACGGGAACTTCACGTACATGTGTTGCTGGAATTGACTCTATCATAAATGACTATAGATTAATTCAAGTTGCAGTTCAGGCGACTACTACGGTGATTGAATAAAAATTATGATTTATGAACCAAAAATTACAGAAGGTATAAAACATCTTGTAGGCAGAGATGATCAAGAGTGTATAGAATCGAGCGCAAAAGGTTACTACTTATTGTTGCAAAAAGAACCGTCAAAAACAGGTGGCCCTTTAGGAATCTTGCATTCGGCTTATAAGTCACGAACGTTGCTTGCCTGGTATCGGGATAAAGATTTAAGGCAATGTAAGGAGAATGCCTTTGTAGCAGCAATGGTCCGTAGATTAATAATCTAGGATAAACCATCAGCAGAATATAATGCTCAGGCAAGTGGACTACTGTATCCGCTATTGTCAGATAATGAAGATATGATGCATTGGCATACACAATTTATGCTACCTTTATTCTTGACATTACCGAAAAAAATCCGCATGGCCTTGATCTTGATCAATATGAATACCATGACTTACAAGCTCGTCTGGCTTTGCAAGGTGAGTGGGATTTGCTAATAGATCGTTGTGAAAAGAGACTGGTAACACCACCGAAAAAGAATAAACTCTATTTAATCGATTATGAGTTTTATCTTGCTTTAGCCAGAGGTGATACTGTGTCTATGGAAGAATCGTTGAGTAAACTACTTAGCCCGAAGGTGGCGCGCCATCGTAATAAAGAAATGTGCTGGGGTTTAGAAGAGCGACTGTTATCGGCGTGGGGTTTTATTTTTGCGAAGATAGCCTGGCGTGCTGGTTATCAAATTCAAGTTGATAGCCCATGGTTACCACAAGAGTGGTTACCTGTGGAGCCGCTAGATACATATCCCTTACCACATGATTTTTTGAGAAATTTTGATTTGTTCAAACAGTTTGATGACAATCCTAAGTCATGGTGCAAAAATGCAAGTAATTTTTCACCACGCTGTCCAGGTGAGCCAGGGTTAAATTTCAAGGAGATTTTAGATCACTTTGTAAATACCTGAATAAAGACTTAGGTGTCAGGAATTGCTTTTTACAGGCGGGCGAAAATTAACAAGAAGACTGACTCTTTGGAACTATGGGCTTAAAAATGCAGAAGATATCTTTCAAACTAATTTGCGGCATTCTTGCCATCATGCTACTTGCCTCCTGTAGTGTCTTGAGGTCTTATAAATATTGGTCGCCCGAAACTCAATTCAAGTTGGTTGATGCGCAGACAAATGAACCCATTGAAGGCGCAATTGTTTTAGCGAATTGGCCGGTAAAGTATGTACCATTTTTGGTGGGTGAAGTTGGAGGGCGTACTGATTCAGTTGCTTTTTTTGAATGAGTAACAGATGCGGAAGGTGTTATAAAATTTCCGGCATGGGGGCCGGAATATGCCGACTGGAATGTCATTATAGATCGTTCAGGGCCGATTATTCGAATATTTAAACAGGGCTATAAATTCCTTGAGTTGACGAATAATACGTACTTCATCGATCATTCAAAAAGCCCTAATTATGATTCCCCATTACCCTCTGACTGGAATAATAAAGTAGTAAAGCTGGAGCCGTTTAAGGGAGGGGGTGAAGAGTATGCCTGGCATCTAATGAGGTTTCAAGATTCCTTGATGAGCTCTGGTATTCCTTGCCTTAATAATAACGCCGTTAGAATGTTAACAGAGTTACACAGAATGAAAGCATATTTTGAGTCGAGCAAAATAAGAAATTATCTTATCCAGATTCCAAAGAAATGTGCTGAATGATTAAAACAATTGAAGGGAATATATAATGAAGTATGTTTTACAATTGACCGTGTTTTTTTAAAGTCTTTTTATATGCGGTTTTGGCAAATGCCTACGATATTGACACGCATGTAGCAATAACTATAAAGGCTTTTAATGAATCTATTTTAAGTAGGCTTAATTTTCAACAAACGTTTGGTATTCCTGCGAACCAATTATTTAATCCTCTGCACCCGGCAAATGGTGTAATAGCTACCTAGATGGAACCAATACCCAGCCATGAATTGGTACCTAAAACGGCAGATGGGATGATAAGGTTTGGTTTAATGGCTGAAGATGATGGTGAGAGGCCTCTTAATCATTTCATGGATACACAAAATGGAAACGAAAAATTTAAGTGTTTAAAATATGTCCGTATTTATGAATCCTTATTTATTACCTGGGTCAGACGACAATTCTCTGGAGTGAGCATCTGCTCCAGCACCAGGTGATTGACCTCGTTGTCCTCGGCCATCAGCAGTGAGAGGCTAACCAGGCACCGTTTTTCCAGCTGTTTGAAGAGGGGCGGTTCAGGCCTGTAGTTCCTGTCGATATGCCCCTGTTAAGCAGTGGAATTCGTACTTCGAAGGTGGATGCCTCTTCGAGCTTGCTCTGCACAGAGATGTTGCCATTCATCAGGTCCACTAGCCTCTTGCTGATGACAAAACCGAGGTCGGTACCACCGAAGCTTGCGTGTGGTGGAGCTGTTTCCCTGCTCGTAGGGTTTGAACTGGTACACTATATGCTAGTGTTGTTTGCCAATTCCGCTATCGCTGAGCTTGAAAAGCAACTGGTTGTCTTCGTGCATAGCGGCCCTGACCCGGTT
Organism: Gammaproteobacteria bacterium; assembly: GCA_050292965.1. Taxonomy (GTDB): domain Bacteria; phylum Pseudomonadota; class Gammaproteobacteria; genus JACNJF01. The sequence continues at coordinate 11,924 of JBNKMF010000127.1, forward strand.
ACGATAGCTCGGTGTTGATCAACCATCTCAGCCAGAACTGTAAAGCACGACGTTGACAGTCGAACCCCTTAGGCCAGCGTGCGAGCTTGTAGGGTAGATTGGCATTGCTCCTGACTGCCGTAAAGTCAGGTAAATTCGGTTAAGGATAAGCCTGGTTGAAACTGAATGAGCTTGCGAGACATGATAAGCTCTGTGATTAGCTATTGTCACTATTATCAACCACTCAGCGGCTCACCACTGAGGCAGCGGAACTTTTGACGTAATCAGTGGAAATTAATCCCTCTGCCCCCCCATTAATGCAAATTTCTCCAGTTGATACACTGGTCTACCCTCATTTTTAATGAAGGGGTTGTTAGGTAGCAATTCGCTGCTTGTAATATGGGGACAGGGCTCCTATAGTTGCTATA
>JBNKMF010000128.1:0-4631 GCA_050292965.1 Gammaproteobacteria bacterium
GTACACAGCGGGAAATGCAGTGGTAATAAGGGGTGGCTTCGATAGAAACCTGGGTTTTCCTGGCTTTAGGCATAATGTGCTCCATGCGATTTGATGAGGGTTTAAAAACTACGACTTTTACCTGCACTAGTCAATGTTCAATAGGTGGGTGTCTCCAATTCATCCAATTCACAAGCTGCGCAAGTAGCATTATTACGCGAAAAGGTCGCAGTCCTAATGGAACAAAAAACTACTCTTGAGGAAAAGCTGCGTCAACCCATCGCCTTGACGGATGTATCGGATACAGATGTGAATGAATTATCGCCATCATCGCGAGTAAGAACTTCGATAATAGCAGGCTTAAGACTTCCAAATGTGATGGATCATGGTCAACCTACAAAACATGAAATTCGTGATTTAGCAATTTTTTATGGGCTATTTTATCGCTGGAAAGTAAACCCACAGCTTAGGTTCAAGGAAGGTGATATTGTATATTGGAGTGAACAGGGGTTAACTGAGGAGGAACTAAAAAAGGAATTCAAGTCGAGGCAAACAGTGCTTTTCAGAGCGGAAAAGAGCAGAGAAAGTATACCTACTCAAAGCGATCTTTCTTACAAGGCTGAGCAATTGCAAGAAATAACGCAGTGAGTGAGATTGGAGGGATAGTGATTTCATGGATCTGAGTTAACTATGACCCTAAAAAATCTTACGTTTATTCGTAACAAGAATTGACAGAAACAGGTGATCATAGTATAAGATTTTGTAGCCTATCCGCTCGATTCCGAAAAACAGCTAGAAAAAGGGATGGTTGAGTAGCCTGAGAATGTCAGGCTGTAGTCTTCCGCACAGGGAAAGCCATTATGTGTCGGAGGCAGGTGTGTTTTTCCGAGAACCGGATTTTTGAGTCAGGAAGGCAGGCAAAATAAATTAAACGGAGAATTGTCGAATGTTCAGAAAACAATTGTTTGGAATGCCGGCAAGAAAAGAGCTATGCATGAAAAGAATGCTAGTTACCTTTATGGTTTTGAGCTGTTGCTTCATTGTAAGCTGTGGAGGTGAGACAGGCGCTCAAGGAGAGCCGGGGAGTTATGCAACATGCTCCGTGAGTCCGAACGAAGATATTCAAGCCTGTATCGATCAGGTGCTAAACAACGGTGGTGGTGAAGTGATCATGCACTCCGGAACTTATACAATAACGAACTTTCTTCATATCTGGGGAAACAACCTTGCATTGCGTGGAGAGGGATCGGACACAAAACTTTTTCTGGCCGATGGGGCGCAGACCTCTGTGGTGGTGGTTGGCTCCGTAGATACTATGAACCCTGATGAGGACTCTTCACTTCATCCAGTGTCAAACATCATCATTGAAAATTTTTCCATCGACGGAAATAAAGACGGCCAGTCCAGTGAAGACTGGCCCGTTCCGTACAATTATATTCGAACTAGCGGCATAACAGTCAGGTACGCCCAGGCGATAACCATCAGAAATGTCGTTGTTCTGCGGGCTCGCTCAGCCGGGATCCTGGTTGAGAAAAGCACAGACGGCTACATTATCGACCGCGTAGAGGTGCGTGAAAGCTTCTTCGACGGATTCTCCTGCAATAAAAGCTATCATGGTGATATTACAAATTCGCGTTTCAATCAAAATATAGCTGCTGGAATTACAGCGACCTGTGATTGTTCAGACAATACCTTTAGTGACAATGAAATGCTCGCAAATGGTAGTGATGGAATCTACTTCGCCGAAGCACACCGAAATCTCGTCACGAACAACTATATTTCGGACAGTTCAGACGTAGGGATTTTTCTGAAAGGGACGGACTGCGGAGTCACCTCAACAGGTGCTTCGGAAAACTATTTTCTAAATAATATCATCAAGTCGAGCGCCAGTTGCGGAGTCTATTTGAATCCAGTGTCTGAAGGGGCGCCGGGTCAAGGCAATCTCGCGGTACAAACTTTGTATTATAAGAACGCCTATGACGGAGTGTGCAATTATGATTTGAGTCTTTATAAGGAGATAAATCCAGTCATTGTGCCGTAATCGGTCAAACCAGGCAGATATTGCATTTAGTGACCGCAGTTGGTTCAAATACACATAAACCGTTGCGTGTCTTTGTTACGATCGAACAAATATAGACATCATCCATTAATCAGAAATGCTATCAAATCTCAGTTGAGGCATTAGAGAGTATGGACGTTAGATTGGTTGAGAGTGTCCTGGCGTAAAAATCCTGTTTAACGGATAGTGCAGATTTACCCGAGAAATTTTCAATCTCCACCCATTGCTTAAGGCGTTTGTAGTTTTCTTTTATGCCTCATCTCAGGTGGTATAAGGTTTTGAACTCATCGGCCAGATGAGTCTGCCTGTCGAGCAAATTAGTGACCAGTACTTCAGCCTCGTCACCCAGGTTCACTCGAACCAGGCGCAATGTCAGCGTCTGACTGGGTAAGCCTCTGATTTTACATAGCTCAACTGAGGTTTTGTTAAGCTCCAGGTGAATGATTTGATCCTGCTCGCCGGAACCGACAAATACTTTGCAGAAAAGGTTTAGGTTGACTTTGGCGCGCATACAAAAAAGGCAGTTAATTGGCCGTGTATAAGGCGTAGAGCCAGAAAGCGTTGTAACCCCGATCAAGAATGGACAGGTCACCAGGCAGTGCCTGTCGCAGGTGAGAGACGGCATGTTCACGCTCCGATGCATTGGTAGAATTATTACTGGAATTAATACTGATGTGATTGAGTGCATCATAGTAAACGGAGGCAAAAGACAAAGGGCAATTTTTTTGATTTTTCTTCCCGGAATGAATGTTCAATATGTGGGTGTCTCAAAATGTGCAATTGAAGGTCGGAATGTGAATGCCCCCTTTTTCCTGAAAGCAGACATTCGTTTGTGCGGTGCCAATAGGTAGAAATGTGCCAGGAGCGGTCATTGATTAATAAAGCTATGAATGAGAACATAACTAAAAAATTATGCTGCATATCACAGTTATCCGATATGTTAACTGGCCTGAATTTGGATTGATTAAATCTTGAAATTAATTAAGAGTCATTTGGTTCATAAATAATTTATTTAAGAGCTCACGAAAATAAAAACCAACTTCCATCGTTTCCTATATTTAGCTGATGATTAATCCTAAAGCATGGATTATTGTGATGCTCGCGTCTTTAGTCGCCATAGGGCCATTGTCGTCAGATATGTATCTGGCTTCACTTCCAGATATAGCAAAAAGTTTTGCTATCACAACAGGTGAGGCGCAGCTTACTCTTAGTATATATTTGATTGGCTGGGCTTGTAGTATGCTTATAGTTGGACCGCTTTCAGATAAATATGGGCGAAAACCTGTAATTGTAGTTGGCCTGATTGTTTATTCATTCGCGTCTTTTTCATGTATTTTTTCATCGACTATTGAATGGTTAATTTTATCGAGGTTATTTCAATCATTTGGGGTAGCGGCCTCAACTGTTGTCGCACGAGCTATTGTTCGAGATATTTATAAAGGAGAATATGCCGCACGTATATTATCCATGATGGGGGCATCAATGGCTGTTGTTCCTGCTTTGGCGCCGATCTTAGGTGGCTATCTTCATACCTTATTTTTTTGGCAGGCTAGTTTCATTTTTATGGCTAGTATTGGGTTAGTTGAACTTCTGGTAATTCTTTATTTCCTTAAAGAAACTTTCACAAGATCAAATGCTACTTCTTTATCAATCAGGGCTGTATTAAACCAGTATGGCTCTCTATTAAGTAATAAAATATTTATAGGATTTATTGCCTGTTTATCGTTTGGGGTAGCAGGCTCCTTTACTTTTGTTTCCTCTTCTTCATTTGTATTGCAAGGTGTCTACGGAATTTCGCCTGATAAATTTGGTTATTATTTTGGCGTTGTAGTTTTGGGTTTTATTGCTGGATCTTTTTTTGGAGCAAAATTAACAATACGTCTCGGAATAATTAACATGGTTAAAATTGGATCTATAGTTGCCATGCTATCAGGAGTTATTATGGGAATTTTACCCTGGGTAAATGTGAATCACGTATCGGGATTAATATTACCTCAAGTTTTATATTATTTTTCCATTGGTATCATATCTCCTCAAAGCACTGCTGGGGCGCTTTCCCCACAACCTGTAAGTATTGCAGGTAAGGCATCATCACTAATAAGCTTTTTCCCAGTTGCGCTAGGATCAATTGTCGGTTATTTAGCCACGCGTGCTTTCGATGGGACACAGGTTCCTATGGCATCAACGTTAGCTCTAATGGGGGTATTAACATATCTATCCTATGCTACGATGATTAAGGGGGGTAATATACGATTCAAAGCAGATAAATTTAGTGATAGGTAATGCAGATCGCTGGCTGTTAATTAATAAATGAAACCTCCTGGTAGCAGTCGTTCAAAACCAGAAGTTCTAGGTTGCTTCAGTGCCAAAAGCTGTCATTGGCCTTCCTTGGCCGCTGATCAGATTTACGTCATATTAATCACTTTTAAGTCTATCTAATGGGCTACTCACGTTCTTATGATCAGGTTTTACATGGGTATAAATCATGGTTGTTTGTAAATGACTTTGCCCGAGAAGCTGCTGAATTGATCTAATATCTGTACCCGCTTCTAGTAGATGACTGGCAAAGCTGTGGCGAAGAGTATGAACCCCC
>JBNKMF010000128.1:4728-12330 GCA_050292965.1 Gammaproteobacteria bacterium
TCGACAGCTTTATTAAAAGCACGACGCAAGGTGCTGGGTGAGCAATGCCAACGAGCCTGATGACCGGAATCTCTCCAGGGCCGAACTACGGTTGACGGGAATACAAATTGCCAGCCAATCTCTCGAGATGCGGAGGGGTATTTCTTGTAGAGAGCATTTGGCATCGGTGCATAACCATTGCCCTTCAATCGGTCATCAACATGGAGTTCAGAAACCTTGACCAGATGTCGTTCTAGAGCAGGTATTGCGGATTCAGGAAGCAATGTGACCCGGTCTTTATTACCTTTAGCTGCACGAACGGTGATAGATCTATGATCAAAATCAATATCTTTGACCCGTAAGGTGACGCATTCTCCAATACGCATGCCAGATCCGTATATGAGCTCTGCCATCAGTCGAGTAGTCCCCGTCATCTCTCGTAGACAAGCCTGAACTTCGCCAATAGACATCACTACGGGTATGGTCTGGTAGCGCTTGATCTTCTGGAATCGCTCCAGTTTGGGCATTTCCATGGACAAAACATCCCTATAGAGAAAGGCGATAGCATTCAATGCGGAGGACTGAGTACTGGCAGACACGTGACGTTTCGAGGCCAGGTGGTTTAAATAGTCCTCAATTTCGACCTGTCCCAGGTCTCTGGGGTGCTTCAAGTCGTGAAAGCGGACAAATTGTCGTATCCAGGTGAGGTATGACTGCTCGGTTTTTATACTGAGATGCCTTTGCCGGCAGACCAGGCGAATTTGATCAACTAAACGTGGATTCTGAGATTGAGATGGATTACCCCATAAGTGTCACTCCTTAAAAAGCCATGAATAATGGTCTTGTCACATTATCATTACAATGATAACGTGACAGGAAAATCCTATCTAATTGAATAGAATGACAAAATTAAGGAAATTCTCTATCTTACTAAAACATGATAATGAGACCCGGGGGTCTCGTTTATCATTCTGTTAAATGCTCAAGGCGGAAATGAAAGAACTGCACGAAATCCTAGATGAAGTCAAAGATGAAAAAAGTTTCTTGGACTTTGCAAAAGCGCTGATGAAAGACCGTGCGGCTCATGAAGAAAAGCCGGTCGATGAGGTTGGTTATGCTGGCGATTGGGCAAACAACGATATCGCTGGTTTCTTGGAGTCAGCTATTGCTTGGGCGGAAGATTCTGATTTTGGTATTAGGCAAGATTCAGATCTTCAGACTAATAAATGGAAGCAATTCGCAGTGTTTTTGTATTGCGGAAAAATATATGAGTAATTCCGCATTTAACAAACAGCTCAAGCCGACCTCCACTGCGTTGCTCGTTTTGTGCTTTTCCGCTACGCTCGCACAAAACAATCAACTCCGTTCCGGCGGCTTAGCGGGGCGTTATAACTAAAAAGAAAATTGGTCAGGTTGTTTCTTAAAAACAATCACAGGTTTTGAAATATCGGTTTCAAAACAAACAGTAAAAAGCATGCGGGTATAAACATTATCTGGCGAGCTTTGAACCAGAACGGTTTCGATAACAAAAAAGCATTTGAGTATCGCTAATCGTTAAAGAGAAACGGCTTACGAAACTAAGTTCTTGCTTTTATTCGAGTAGAGCGGTAGTTTTCATAAATCGTAAAAAAACAAAACCTACCCGCTTCAAGGGTCTGAGGCAACATGCACATTAGCGGTTATAACAAGTGGCTTAAAACGGACTCGCGGCACCAAGGTGCCGCTCACGTTACCAATAGTGGCGCGAGCCGTTTAGCCAAGCGTTGTGCAGAATAGATCGATGCCAATTAAACAACATTTTTTCGTCAAGCTTTTGGTTCTCGTCTCAGCTCTAGCTATCAGTTCGGGATGTACTTCAATTAAGCCTACGGACTTGACCGCAAATGAGGTGAAATTAATAGATGTAAAAGAGGTAACTGGAAAAGAACTTGATAATGGTCGTTATATTCGGATTAAAAATCACATACCTCGTATTGAAGTCGGATTAAATACTGGTACAGATATATTCTCACTATATAAAGAAAATTCTCTCTATTCATCCGTACAAGCATTCTTTTGTGACGCTCCTGACGAAGAAGTCTTACTGAGAAGAAGTGGTTTACTTCTTGGTGGTAGAGAAATAAATGACCTACTGATAGAAAAAATTGCGCCGCTTGATACAGATACATATAAGGTAGTTATTGGTCTTTATTCTCCTCCCATAGATGGTGGCTCTATCAAGATGCGTGCTTATGATCTGGTATCGAAGCCTAAAGATATTTGCTTAACATTATCTGGCGCTACCATTCCGTTTGTACGCTATCGTTCAAATACCGCTGTTATATCTGGAGAGAAAATCAAATCAATTCTGGAAGGGAGTTTTTAGTGAAAGCATTAAATTGCACAACAAGTAGCTCCACCGGAAAAAATACTCGCTTCGCTCGCATTTTTCCGGTGAGCTAGGCGTTAGGCACAAAAAATAGTGCGAGACTCCTACGAACAATTATTTTCTAAAGGACTGATAGCAAAAGATCAGCTGTTCGAGTTTGGGTTATCCGAAACTATCTATGTTGATAGTGAAACGGCCGAAAACGAGTGGGAATCCCTGAAGGACAAAATTCAGTTTGGAGAGGAGGTTTTTATCAGAGGCTTTGGTAGGGATGCAAAAGGTACTCATCTGTTTCAAAAATTTTATTCCAACCTTCTGGGTAATCATAAAGTTACAAAAGACCCAACGAATAATGCAGAACCAACAAAATTATTGCGCGGTTGGACTGGGTATTCAAAAAATGGAGGAAAATCGTTTAAGCCTATTCGTAATTATCAGATTTCCCACGTATTCGGTAAAACCAAAAATGTTTACTGCTTTACAGCTCCTTGGAATATTGTCTATGTTCCAAAAATCATAGATCCATTTACAGGTCATGAGGCCAAGGGCTCTTACGTTAATGAATACACACGATTGTTTCAGAAACAAACATTCAATCGTTTTCGTACACTGATTGAAGATTTCAACCAAATAGTTTCTAACCCAGAGTTTCAAGAGAGTATTAAAACAGCTGTCGGGTTAATGACTTACGACGAAGAATTTACATCAGAAGATATTGAGAAACTTCAAAATGCAATTAATACTGAGTTTTCACCAATCGATGAAAATGCCTAACAAGTACAGGCAGCAGGAAAAATCTCCCTGCGGTCGATTTTCCTCTGCTGTAGGCGTTAAGTGCTCGATGAACAACATCAAAGAAACGTTAATGACAATCAGTAAGGAGAGAACAGTGGGGTTTTCTGGTGCTTTCATTATGGTTAGTGATATTGTCAAAAAGTATGGCGAGAAAGATATTGCAAATAATCTTTGGGCAGTAATACCTGAAAATAGTGATTTAGATGATGTTTCAGATCTTTATGGTATTCTAATTTGGTCCACAGAAGATAATGGTTTCGAATTAGTGCAAACAGCGGAGAAATGGTTGACCGAAAGCACTGACTACAGAAAGGTTTATGTCTCATTACACCTTGATGTGTATCCATTCAATACAAGAAGTGAAATGGTCAGTGTCTTTTCGAAAGTAGTAGCCACATTCCCAAATTTAAAACATGTGTGTGAAAAACTTATTGTGGCGCGTAGCAACGGCACTTAACAAGTGGCTTGTGTCGGAATCACTCGCTGCGCTCGCTCTCCGCACAGCCAGGCGTTATACATAAAATAATGAACGGAACGGAATACAAAGAAGCATGCTCAAAGCCCGATGCACTACCAAAGGGTATTCTTCTAAGAACACTTGCGGCTTTGAAAAAGGTAGGGGCATCTGAAGCAAAAATAATTGAGGGCATAATAACTGGTAGTCCAATACCGTTCCCAGAGAAATATGCTGGCAATGAACAAAACAGCTTTTACAAAGTCCATTGCACAGAAGAAGAGGCGGAGGCAATCACAGATATTTTGTTTGATCTTGAAGCATCGTCAGTTCCAACAGATGGAATAGGCACAACTGAAACGTACCAGTATGTCGAACTTGTAAACATATGGAGCGAGCTTACAGAATATGTCAGCGAAAGCGTATAACAAGGCAATTTCACGCGGACGTCAAAAAGCGCCGCTCGTTCCTCGCTATGCTTTTTGCCTCCGGTGAATTGCGGCGTTATGAGTATTAATGAACTCTGAAAAATTAGAAGATGACAACGAAAATATTCGACGATTTGAAATAATCGATATTTCGAGATCATCTTGTTCCGAAGCGACAGAAGATTTATTGCGAATTTACCCTTCAGAGACCTATGAAAATAAAAGGCATATTGTGCGTGCGTATGGAAATATCGGTGGTCCTAAGTTGGAGTACGAACTTTTAAAGCTTATTTCAATTGAAAATGGCGCAATACTTGGTGATATTTGTAAGTCACTCGGGCAGCTTGGTTTAACATCAGCTGAAGCAGAAATTAGACTGCTGCAAAAACATGAACTACAGTGGGTACAGCAAAATGCAAATTGGGCTCTCAAACAGTTTTCAAAAAACTCATAACAAGTACAGTCAGCAGGAAAAACCTACGCTGCGCTGCGGTTTTCCTCTGCTGTAGGCGTTATGCCTCAACAGGAAATTGAGTATGGAGAATAAAACAAGAACAACGATTGCTCTATCTATAGTCGGCCTATACGCAACGGTTGTACTGGTAATGTTGTTTTGGTCATTGTTTCATCCTGATGGCGATATATCCGCTTTTTTCGAGAATCTTAATAAAGCTAACTTTCTATTAGGGCCGGTCGGATTTGTGATGGGGTACTATTTTAAAAACGGGAGTGAAGATGAACCAACGGATTAAAGTACTCTGCATTGCTGCGTGCCTCTCCGTAATGTCTGGTTGTGGTGGAATGGCTATGAAAAATTCAGACCCATTTATGTTTGAATTTGAGCCAATAGCATACAATGATTTAGGCGATGGTCTTTATTACCTGAATAAAGGTGCTGATCTCTTGATTAGCAAAGGCTATAACGTATCTCGAAATGAAGTTTTCTATACAGCTATTACAGAGCCAGTTTCGATCGGAAAACATCGTTGGCGACGAAATGGGGACAAGTGGGATTTAAGTTATCAAGTAGGGTTTCAAGTAATCGAGTCTAAGCGTGGTCAAATATTTTGGAGAATCACACACAAAATAACTGGCAGCAGATCCGGAAAGGAGCCTCGTTTATTCTCACCAGAAGATTTTGATGAAACTGAATCGATTTTCAACGGCATGCAACGTTATCTTTCAAATGCATTTAGGCACCGGGCATAACAAGGTCATCAAATTCGCTCCCTACGGTCGCCGGACGCTCGCTAGCTCGCGCCGTTTATGGCAGCGTTATGTTTGTGTATATCTGTGAGTGACTATATAAATGGAAGAAATAAAACTCGATCTACTTGAAAACTCCATAGATAGTTTAAATGAAGCTCTGGCAAAATATCAGGATGGAGTAAACGGAGATGAAAAAGCATATAAGTTCTGTGTACAACATCTTTCACATTTTCTGGAGCTAATCCTTAAGTACTATGTAACGCGAAGTCACCCACTCCTTATTTATAAAAATCCTTTTTCAAAATCGCTTAATGAAGAGTCACAGACTATCGGTTTGTTTGATGCAATAAACTTCCTGAAAAACGAAGGCCATGTAATTTCAGCAAAATTTGAGAAGGATATAAGATGGTTAAAAAAATTAAGAAATAATATCGAACATCATAAGTTTTCAATGAAAGTCGAAGAGGTTGAGGAAACAATTGGCAGGCTGATGAGTGCTGTTGTCGAGTTCGATGAATCGCATAAAAATATCGATATAAGTTCCTTAATTTCCATAGAGCAATACGATTTATTTAATGAGCTAGCAAATACATATGAAGCACGTCTGAAGAAAGCAGAAGAAGAGGTAGAGTACGCACTGAGTGGGTTAGACCCCAAAGAAGATAATATGAGCGTATATCATTGTTATGAGTGCGATCATGACACTATGATACCTGATGAAGAATCAAGCACCGGGTATACATGTACATTTTGCGGTAATGAAGAGTCGGATGATATTGAGGTAGATTGTGGAATTTGTGGTGCACAATGGCCAAAAGGACTAATGTCGCTCCTTGATTGGAGCGACACAGGGCACTATGAATATTTTTGCCCTAACTGTTTGCATGACCCAGACTATGTGAAGGATGATTAAAAAAAAATAAAACATGATAATGAGACCCGGGGGTCTCGTTTATCATTCTGTTAAGGCTCTTATGGAATATTGTCCCTACTGCAATAGTGATAAAGGTATAGAATTTCGATATCTCTCTGATTATCGGGATCAGTGCTTTTCTTCAAATTTAACTGATCCCTATATTTATGAACACAATGGGAGAATGTTTGTTTCAGAATGTATTTCATGTGGCCGACTCATCTTGTCAGATGATTATGGCGGTCAATTAGCCCCTGAGCTGTTCAACAAAGCTGAAGCTGTTTATCCTAAATCGCTTTCGTCCAATTTCAGTATTCCAAATGAGGTTCGTGTTACATATGAAAGTGCCAAAAGAATACAGTGGTTAAACTCTGAGGCTTTTGTACTCAGCATCCGAAAATGCATAGAAATCACATGCAAGCTTCACGGTATTGAAAAAGGCCCTCTTGAAAAGAAGCTTAAGAAGCTTTGCGTGCAACTTGAGATCCCGGAGCTGATTGCAAGCATCGCACATAATATTAGACTTGTTGGGAATCAGGCTGCCCACGATATCGATGACATAAACCCAGTCAATGTTCATAAAATAGACGAGCTATTTAACGTGCTTATGGATTATATATATGTACTACCAGCGAAGCTTAAGTGGTTTGAGCATGTGAATAGTATGGAAGAAGAAAAAGAAGCCCCTCCTATTACTAAAGATGGCCGTTGGGTTATGCAAAAGGGTAAGTATCGTGGCTGGGAGCCTTAACAAGTGCAAACACTCGGACCAAATTTCCGCTGCGCTCCAATTTGCCCGGTGTTGCGGGCGTTATGCGCAAATAGGGTTCGAATAGATGGCTGACAATTACGAGTACTTTAAAAATAAAAGAAATGATCGTGTCTATTTGAGCCGTTCATTAGACGCAAAGATTCCGTATAAAGATGAAAATGGCGAGATTAAACAGCTAGTCAGGCCTTTTCGAATTATATCTAAAGTAATAGATTGCCAAGAATCTCATAAATTTATTAAGGACGGAAAGCAAGTATCACTAAGAATTACTGATGGCGAAAGGCAAGAAATAACGGCCAAATTCTATGAAGACTCAAGAGGGATTTACACTCTAAATATACAAAAATACACAATAGAAAGTGGGGCGCCACATAACACGTACTTCACATTTGTAGGAGACGAAATTGCCACGCTATATAACTTTATAAGAAATGTTGCCGTTATTCCGCTCAAGTCAAAAGGTAATGTAAAACTTGATGATAAATTTATAGAGGAATTAGTGCTAAGCAGGGAGCAATTGCTATCGTTAATCTCTGAGCAGCCGGATTTGATAGCAGAAATTGCAAAACATAATACCACTTCACAAGAAGTGGCTTTACTTGGGTCGAGAAAGAGCCAGCTTGAGTTGTTTCATCGATATTTAACCGATAGCGAATATTTCGAAACACAAAGAATTGCTCTGGG
>JBNKMF010000129.1:0-12103 GCA_050292965.1 Gammaproteobacteria bacterium
GATTAATCATTCCTCTACTGACCGCGGCAAATTCACATCGGTTCCATAAGAAACCCTTGTGGCAGCGAGCTTTTGCGAAGGGTCTCTATTTTTCATCATTAAAGGGAGCCACTGCTTTAAAACTTCGTGATCTTCGGTAAACTCCATTTGTTCAAACATCGGGTGTTCAATTAATAACTGATGACGTTTACGTAAAAACTCAACGTTAGCTTCGCCCCATACAAAACTAATATGCGGGACAGGGTTAATGAACTGTTCAGGCGATGGTAGAGCCCCACTCTTAACCAGATGTGACCAGTATTGCAGGCTTACTTCGTAGCGCGCATTGATACCATAGGCTCTATGGACGTCGATACTTCCGTCATCTTTCTCAGGCGTATAGTTGAGTTCGCAGTAAGCGGCATGTCCAGTGCCCGCATTATTCCAGCCATCGCTACTTTCCTGTAGTGGCTTATCGAGCTTTTCAACCATGCAGATAGAAAGGTTTTTATCGAGCTGGTTAAGCATAGAGCCTAAAGTCGCGCTCATTGCACCAGCACCGACTAAAAGGACGTCTATTTTTTTATTTGCCATAGGTAAAGATCTTAGTGGGTAGAAACATGTATACCAAGATACTACTCAATAATAAATTTCTTTCTATACAAATACTCAATACAGTGTATTTATATAGAAGCATGGACAAAATCAAGGTTTAACCGAGCAAGCTTAATATTTTCAGAGCTCGAGAATGATTACTGCTAAAATCCGGGGCATAGAGGCGTTGATTCAACTATTAGAGAATAATGCTCTCTGCCCCGGATTTATGCACAGATGTATAACACTTATTTAAAGTTTAAATTAGCTCTACAGGCAGTCTGGACAGGGTGTTGATTGTGAAGCCCAGAAGTTTGCAGCTTCCTTAAGTGGTGCGGCACTATTACTACGTACTCCTATATACTGCATCTTGTTTTTTTCGGGTAACGATGGGCAACTCCCCTTATGCACGACATGTTCACCTTTTGCGTTTGCCAGTCTTTCAACATAAAACTCATTCATAACAATATACTCTTTTTAGGTTAATAGATTTTTATTCTTGACGATTATGACCACTGTACGTTTAAAACTTTGTCAGTTATCAAACTTTTGTAGTGAGTTTTTGTACTGTAGCTGACATATTTAGCCGTATTTCACCGCAATCATTATCTGTTTGGTGTAACTGCAAGATCTATACCTATACATGATAAGAAGCAGAACAGGGGCCGGTTTAGTACTATTTGCGATTTCGGTTGGACAATTACCGATGGTGGGTTATCCCATGGCTCGTATATAATTGAATGCTAGTACAGTAACTCGCAAAAAATACCGCGCGACAGTAACTAAAGATATCTGGGGAACAGCCATTAGCTGCTCCCCATCAATAATTATTTAGCTGTTGTATCCCTTCGTATAAAGTTGAAAGTGAATTAAAATACTGAAAATAGATCTGGTTTCCCAATCTATTCATCACCACCGTCGACCGAAATAGTAAGCGCATAGCGAGATTTCTCCATCGACCGATGAAAAATAATACGCATGTGCGAGGGCTATACCCTTATGGTTGGCTTATGCGGAATGAAGAATTTATCAAACAGTTACATCGCCCAGATACTATTCAAACCGATAAAAATCCCTACAGTTTTCTGACGGGGTATTGAGCTGAGTTCGCTCGTTTCGCATAGCAAGTACAACATTTATGAGCAGCACGCTGTGGGTAATGGACTCCCCTGGAGTTTTAATGTTTTTTTGAGTCATTTTGGAGATTAAGTAGCTCACTTATTTTTCTATCAGCTAATAGAAAAAATTTCCTGGCTACAAACAGAAAAACTTAGCTCAATATATACAGGGGTTTTCGATGCATTACCTCAAGCAATCTGATAACGCCCTGGCTTATGGTTTACAGCGATCACAACATTCAAAGTGATAGCTGATAACACCGAATCGGAAACTACCCGGCTCGTAGATTAAGATTCACTTGCAGATAAAGCGCCAGGATACCCACTCCGACTAAACTTGATTTATGGCGTAACATAATCATCATCCCAGCAGCCACTAGCAGGCCAGCCAAAACTCCCGCAAAATTGGATTCACATGATTCAGGGATATAAAAGGCCGATATATTCCGAATCCGCCGAAACCACAGTTATAGATACAAACGTATTGAAGGTAAATCTGGGTCCAAACTGCTTGCAGGCGAAATAATAAAAAGGTAGATTCACCGCAAAGAAAATTTATCCAAAACTAAAGAGTACATTGGAATCAATTAAAGCAATACCAGCTGTCCCTTTTCACTAAAAGAAAGCGAATCCTTACTATAATCATAAAAACAACAAATCAATCACGGAGGCCTTATGAAATCAACAGCAATTATTGCCGTTCTGGCATTAATAGTAACTACCCCTACACAAGCATATGATATTGGTGTTGGTGTGAAAGCGGGTACTCTCGGGGCAGGTGTGGATTTTAGTATCGCCCTTACACCAACAGTCAATGCTCGTTTGGCATTAACCAGTGTAAACACTGATTTTGATGAAACACTGGAAATTAGCGATGACAAAAATACTGCAGACGTAGATGCAAATATTAATCTGGATTTTGGCGCTACCGCGTTATTACTGGACTGGTATGTATTTGAAGGGGTATTTCATATTAGCGGCGGGTTGATTAAAAATACTAGTTCGATTGATTTAGTGGGTACAATTACTAGCCCTAACGTTGAATTTGATGGGGCTTCTTACAGCGTTAGCGATTTTGTTGACCCAACTATGACAGGGCAAATTAATATGGGTAATTCTTTACAGCCCTACCTGGGCATAGGCTGGGGTAGAAAAGCAGATGATAAACCAGGGCTATCCATGTCAGTAGAGCTGGGAGTCGTAATGATGGATCCTAAAGTTGATTTACAGGCCCCAAACTTTAGTGACGAGGCTCTACTAAATGATCCTAATCTTGATCAGGCTAAACTTGATCGTGAGGTTCAGGCAGCCGAATCATCTGCAAACGAAGAACTTTCTGCTCTGGAATTCTGGCCAGTATTTTCAATCGGATTAAATTACGCATTCTGATTTATATAAAAAATGTAATGTAGCGGCTGTTTAAATTCAGCCGCTTTTTATATAACTTACTTTGATTACTCTAAGTTTCAGCCATTTCAATATTTAGAATGTTTTTACAACAGATTAAGGGCAGGATGCCAGGACGCAGCAGCTATTAATTCTTTGGAATAGCCTAGCTATTCCGCGTCGTCACGTCTTGATCTACACCGCCTCAAATGCACTACAACCCGTTCAACTGTAGATTCCAGGTTGATGTATCGTAGAAAAGCTTTTATGGGCAGAGGGTAATTTAAGGAATTCTTTGTTTCCCTCAGTTATTGCCCATCCCCATCCGATAGGCGGTACCTACACCAAGAAAAAGGAACAGGACGTCCAGAAGACCCAGGCCATCCAGTATAATGTCGAAAGGTGAAAGGTTTTCTATCTTATTTGCCAGATTATCATTCTTCCATTCCTCATAACTTTGCGGAGAATCCATCATCTTTTCAAGCCTGGGTTGCTCGTATTGCTTGAACAATGCAATCTCTTCATCAGTTACCAATGCAGCATCCTTTGAGTCGCTGTACCCTCTTTGGACGATGAAATCACGCAGGCTGGCATCATCGGTCACAGTTGTAGAAAATTGAACGGCCTCAGCCAGAGTTTCCTTGTAGATGGATTTAAAATCCATACCATTTATCTCACCGTTAGTACTAATCGCAGCACTCGCTTCAGAAATAAATGAAACAGTCGCCATATATTTCCCCCCAACTATCGCCAATATGGCTAATAAGGCGCATACCATCGCAGTCTGCGGCCCTCTGGCTCCAACCATGATTGCTGCAAAACCAATAACGCCACCAATCAACCAGGCAATCAAACCCAGTTCATAATTAAAATTGACAGCTACGAATTTCCACAACATTGCCCCCAGAACCGCCGCAACTGCAGGTAGCAGAAACATTTTTATTGAGGCAGAACCCTGCTCGGTGTTTGTGGCTGTAGCCCTGGGTGAATGCGGAATATCTGCTTTCAATGGCACAGCCTGCTGAGGTTTTGAAATATTCTTTATCTTGTGAAAGAACACACCACAGCCTCTACATTGTTCGGCTGTAGACTGTTCCAGCTGGCACTTAGGACAGATGATCATTTTTGCGCGAGGTTTATTTATGCGGGCGGATTTTTTAGCTAATTCCGCATTTGTTGGAACCAGTTCAAGCGCAGGTTTGCCTGCTCGAATTGCGCTTATCTTTTTAGCTTCGGCTGTTGTGGCTTTAGTCGATACTACGCTAAGCCCTAGTGGTTTTGTGCTGCCCATTTGCAGTGGAGTCTTGTCGATTTGTTCCAGAACCACATCAAGGCCAATTGATTTAAGTTTCCGCTGGTATATTTCTGCTTTTTGCTGATCCAGATTTTTTTTAAGAATCTGTTGCTTACCTATAATCTCTCGGGCCTTTTCCTGCGGGATATTAAAAAGCTCAGCAAAAGATTTTATAACGAGATCACGTTCATAACCCAACCTGATTTGCGGCCTCAGGATAACATCATATTTTTCGGATTCACTCATGACGGATACCACCTCCATATCACTCTAACTATTGCATAAAGTTAAAGAGTTCCCAAAATCTTAGATACCCTTTCCACTCCTTTTTGGCTGAACAAATATTCAGCTTTTTTAGAATACCAAATTATTCCTGTATTAAAAGGGATATTTAATATTAAAAATTTTACAGAATAGAAAATATAAAGAGCGGTGTAATCCTTGCGCGTCTTTTCCTGACCATAAAGTTCATTTCTGGTGTTGTTAAGTAAATCTTTATATAACGAGTAGTATTGTCGCCCGGAGATTATAGACTGTTCGATTATTTCACACAGTAACGCCTTTGCTTCCTCGGTCTTGTCCTGTGATTTTAGGAACAGCGCGAAATGATAAGTCGCTTCAGGGGTACTAAAATAACTGTGAAGGGTTTCATATTCATGCTGCGTGGAAATGAAATCCCCAATTTTCTCCAGTGATCGAGCATACAAAAGATGCGCGTCCTTATTTTTATATACGTATACCCAGGTCTTGTTACCTGCCGTCCCCAGTCCTGACCCTAAAATTAAACGCACAAGAATCCACTTGCCTGGTGATCCACCATCACCGATGAATCCGCCTATGGGTTGCGCATTTCATACCCGGTACCCGAATGCGATTGATGTATGTGCACAGAAAAAACCACAACTGCGTCAGGGGCTCGAGGAATAAACAGTAGCATGTGATCTGCTTTAGAAAAGGATATTTTAAAAACGTAACACTTTCAGCGACTGTTTCGAAGGCTAACTGCGAATGCAGGTTTATGGATAATCAGGCAGTCCCTTTTTTTCGATATTGCGGAATTGTAATTACTCGACACCGTATAGCCAGCTATAATCTGGACCTTTCACCTTCTAAAGAAACCAATAGATAATGGCTAAACTTATTTTCAAACTGAGATCGGTCCCTGATGACGAAGCCGAAGATATAAAAAATCTGCTAGCCGAAAATAAAATAGATTTTTACGAGTCACCTGCCGGCAACTGGGGGATATCCTTGCACGGGCTATGGTTAAATGATGAAACTCAATGTATTCAGGCAAAACAACTGATTGATGAATATCAGCTTAAAAGAAGCCAACGAATAAGGCTAGAAACACAGCAGAAAATAAATGATGGTGAAATTGAGACTTTTTTTCAGCGGCTATTAAACAGGCCTGTTCAGTTTTTTACCATTCTAGCTATTATTCTTTTTATACTGTATTTATCTATCATGCCTTTTCTCGAAATTGGTCAAGGATAAAAGCCAAATTCTTATATGCCAAACGGCAAAAAACAAAATATGGGTTACTATTTCTATTTTCATATCAGCATAGTAAATGCGATAGCGAAGGCAAATGGGGTAAGTTGAGGCAAGGCTGATTTCGATAACTTTCATTCATATCTTGAGGGATAAAGCTTTGAATTGTCAACCTATCAAGCTTCGACTACTGAAGCTATTTTAGCAAGTGCTCTTCTATCCTGCAGAGCAAGATGTTAAAAAGGTCACTTTATGTCTTTATTAATACTCATTGAAGACCAGAATGTGAACGACACTTTCCTGAAAACGGTCATTCCAGGTTTACCAATGATGCTCTTTGGTGTGCCAGGAGTGGTCATTGATTAATTTACCTATGAATGGGATTATCTTGCTACATAAGTCAATATTTGTGCGTGTCACATAATCAAGCTGTTAGGGGGCAAAAAGGAGTAAACATGGGTGCATGGGGTTACAGCGCATTAGATAATGATCCTGCTTACGATGTTCAGTATCGTTGGGAAGAGTGGACCGTAAAATCTTCGTATACAGCGAACGAAGCGACCGAGCAATTCATAAAGTATTGGGGAGACTCCATCAAATATGGAGACTCCATTACAAATATGGAAATAATTGCTCTTCTTGCAATTCATCTTAATAGCAATTTAGCTATATCAAAGAAACTGAAGAAAATTTCGTTAGATGCGCTAAACAGAGAGCTTGTAGAAGAAGCTTTAAACGAATGGGAATCACCTAGCAAAAGAAAAGAAGCTCTCTTGTCGCTTCTTAAATCAATAGGGGGGGAAGTTAAAGCACCCAAAAAGCCAAAGATATTTAAAGATCCATCTCTTTGCTATAGGAATACTGCTTCAGCTTTGAGCGATTTAAAAAAGCTATCAAAGAAAAAGCAAATTGATTTTTATGGCGGCTCTGGGGTACCTCCTTTTCTTAAAACATTAAACCGATTGTTTAATTCGCAGGTTTGGGAAAAAGATTACAGTATTTATGAGCAAGCCCATAAAGAGCGACTTATGATGCTCTCTTGGTACCTAGGTAAGCAGTTGAAAATGAGCGAGGAAGAGATCATAAAATTGATGAAAAAATGTGAAAAATGGCCAAGCCCCTAACAAGCGCCTGCAACGGACAAATTTTACTGTCACCATTTTTGCGCTGCGCGGCAAAACTGCCGCCAGCAAAATTTGCTCGTTGAGTCGGGCGTTAGGTGGCAAAGAGAGTGAGTAGTGAAATTTAAAAAAGGTCATCTATACATTTTTTCGGGGCTACCTGGTGCGGGCAAGACTGCCCTAGCCAAAAGTCTTTCTGCTCATATAAAAGCATCTTACTTGAGAATAGATACTGTCGAGGTCGGTATAAGTGATCTCTGTAATTTTAAGGTAGAGGGAGAAGGGTATCGGCTATCCTATCGAATAGCCGCTGATAATCTAAGGATAGGGAATGCTGTTGTAGCTGATTCTTGCAATCCCATAAAATTAACTCGCCGCGAATGGCAGGGTGTAGCCACCTCAAATAACTCATTTTATACAAATATTGAAATTATATGCTCAGATAAAGGAGAGCATAAAAAGCGAATAGAAGAAAGGGATTGTGATATTCCTGGTTCTATTCAACCGAGCTGGAAGCAGGTAATAGAGCGTGAGTATGACCCTTGGGCCGAGGAAAGAATAAGAATTGATACTGCTGGTAAGAGTATCAAGGAGAGTTTTAATGATCTTTTGTCAAAATTAAAATTGCCACATAACAATGGCAATTGAGAGGGACTTGCTCTCCGCGGTGTTTCGTTTGTGGCTAAATGCCACAATCCTCACACCGCTCCGGCAAGCCCCTCATTGCTAGCGTTATGTGTAGAAGCAGAGGGTAATCAAACAGCTAAGCAAGGCGGCAAAACGAACGGAAAAATGACAAGCACAATAGAATTTATAAGGAGTGGATTTTTAATAGCTATTTTGGGTGTTAAAGAGCCACTCACTGGTCTTTTAACACCTCTTTTAAGTGATAAAGAGCTACTATCAAGAAAGATATTGTTTAAATAAAATTCACTCAGTGGACTTTCCAATAATGTTGTAGGCAACTGAAGGCAGCCTATGACATTTGAAAAAGATAAATTTAAAAGGATTAAAATATGTATCTACAAAAAGAGAAATCTAAAGAAAATAAAAGCCATTTGGCTGGAAGTACTGTTTCTCAAAAAAAGAGTGGTAGTAAGTCTACTTTTAAGTTTGTAGACAATCGTCCGGAAGTCATTGCACAACAGAAAGTGCAATTGATGGCTAATAATCATGCTGCTCAACAATATCAATCTATCCCAAAGAAAGAAAATAATACTGGTCTACCTGATAATCTCAAATCCGGTATAGAAAATCTTTCTGGTTATTCTATGGACGATGTGAAAGTACATTATAATTCTGATAAACCCGCTCAACTACAAGCCCATGCCTATGCACAAGGAACAGATATCCATTTAGCCTCTGGACAAGAAAAACATTTGCCTCATGAATCTTGGCATGTTGTGCAGCAAAAGCAAGGTAGGGTGAAGCCAACTATGCAGATGAAGGGTAGAGTGAATGGTAATGATGATGTGGGATTGGAGAAGGAAGCGGATTTTATGGGTGAAAAAGCTGCCAGCATACAAATGTCTAGTGCGGCTACGCAATATATAGACCAGCAAGATCTAAATAATAAAAAGAGTGATACCGGTACAGTTTTAAAACAGTGTAAAGCCAAAGTTTACGAAAATAAAAACGCCCCGATACAACTAAATAAAAAGGGCGCTGCCGCAGGCGCAGTAATCGGTGGTGGTTTAGGTGCGTTTGGTTTTTTTGCTGGTCCTATTGTTGGAGCAATTACCACATCAGTATGCGCTGTAATAGGCGCAATTGTCGGACACATTAAATCGGGTAATAAATTACCCGCTGGGGCTTATGCACGTAAAGACAAGACATTGACTTTGGTCAAACAATCAGAGCTCAACGCTATTTTAGAAGGAGCTGTGGAAGATAATGCTATTACCGAGGAATTATCAAATTTTCTATTGGCAACAGGAACTGCCTTGATTGGCAAGAAGCTTTTATTTTGGACGGAAGGTGCTGAGCCACATTGTGAAGTACTTATCGATGATAGAAAAGAAGATACCTATAGAGTTAATGTAGTTACAGTATTACCTAAAAGGTCTGCACCCGCTTATCGTTATTATGAAGGGGAAACTGGCGAAAAATTAGCACGTGGTGCGGCGATTCATGAGCTAGTCCACGCACTTGAAGTCGTATCAAAAATAGGGGGGACTGATAATTTAGGAGAAGAAGTGCCCAAAGTAACTGAAGGTGACAGCGAACTGGAAGGCAGACAGCTACAATGGAGTTCTCTTCCTGATAATACCACTGAGAAGTATATTGATGAGTTAATGCTATTGATGGAGGAACAAAAAGATTTGGTGCAGTCACAGGAAGACGCGGAGGAGTTTTTATGGGACTATTATAAAGAAAGATTGAAATATGGTAAGGAGAATAGGCACGAAATTCCAACAGTTATCGTACAGATTATTCATGACATTATATCATGGGGGGATTTAGATAAATTAGAGGGTACAGCTTTTCATAATCGTTTATTAGAGGTCAGAGCAGATATCGTCAATGCATTGTGAGTGGATTTTAGTCGACAATAATCAGGTGCGTATTTGCAATAAGTGGTCTTGAAATGTAACGTGTTGAATATAAGCTACACTTTGGTAGTGAGGAAGCTTAGTTACTTGGATAACGGAATATAAAGGACACCCAACTTTTAAGAATAGGGTCAAAGCAGCTGGGTGATTTTTATTTTTACGCAATAATTTAATAGGAAAGCATTAAGGTCCCGCTTAATGCCGCTGATTTCGCAGAACGCGATCTACTCAGCTAAATCCAAAGCATAATTGCCCGTTAAACGGATGCTCAGGTGCGGATTATTGAAATATTGGGAGAGAAGGGTTGGCTAAGTCTCTGGAAAGAGATCGGCGCAGCGTCTGATGCCATGTACCCAGCAACGCCCTGTCTCTTTACAGGCCTGGCGTATCTTGTAGGCAGTGCCTACCAATGATTTGAAAGGGCTTTCAAAGTCTTGAGCAAGATAAGCCCAGTGCTTTGCATCAAGGTTCAGGCGAACCAGTATATCAGGCTTGTCTTCGGGTATTGCACCACGCTTGTCTTCCCGCAGGATTCTGCCTGTCCAGTCGATCAGTTCCAGATAATCGGTGTAACGAAAGGGTAATCCCTTTTCCGGCTGATCCTTTCTAGGGTATCCGATAAAGGGTAATAGCGCTTCAGGTTGTTGATCTATTCGGTTGGGGGTTTGTGAAGGGTTATCCTGAAGATGCCAGATACGGTGTTTAATGGCGGTATGGTCAGAAGTCTCCGGGGTATCGGCCATTTTAGCCCGAACAGGATTGAGGTCGACGTAGGCCATACAGGCGATTAGCGCCTTTTCATCCAGCAGCGCCTGGGATTTGAATCGGCCTTCCCAGAAACGGCCGGTGACTTCATCTTCCTTATTCGCCTCTCTGGCTATGTGCTCATTTAAGCAGCGCATAAACCAACTGATATCCATCAAACGTTGTTGCCAGATCAGGATAAGGTCTGAAAGATGCCGCTGTTCCGCGCTATCTAGTGCTTCACCTTTAATAAAGCGAGAAGCCAATGCCTGTCCAGAGAATAATTCCAGCCAGCGACGACAAATTTCTTCATCCGACCAATGCTGAGCCTGATCTCGGTCTATGTGTAAAACCACATGATAGTGATTGGACATTACAGCATAAGTTGCGACATCGATTGCAAAGATCCTCGCGAGTTTAAGGATACGTTCCTCTATCCAACCTCTACGGTGTTCATAGTCCTGACCACTACTCGCATCCTGCCCACAGAGAAAGGCTCGACGGAGAGCCTGCCCCGCGAAGCGTTTTGGGTACACAGCGCGAAGTGCAGTGATAATACGGGGTGGATTCGATGGCGATTTGGGTTTTCCGTGCCTGGGGCATAACTCACTCCTTTGAGATTAACGAATGTATTGAAAATAGAAAAGAAGGGCTGTATTGTCAACTTTTATTTATGGGTGTCTAAGAGTTTCTGGGAGCGATTGAAATGACAAATAGTAATCAAGACCAAATTATTTTTGAGGATGATTTCAATCAAGATCTTTTGGATACAAACAAATGGTTTCCTCACTATCTTCCACATTGGAGCAGCTTGGAAAACTCAGCAGCATTTTATAAAATTAGCGATAGCGTATTAAGGCTCCATATAGAGAAAGATCAAAATTCATGGTGCCCGGAGTTTGATGGGAATAATAAGGTATCAGGGCTACAAACAGGGCATTATTCAGGGGAAATGGGTAGCCCAATAGGACAACATCGTTTTCGAAAGGAGCTGGAAGTTCGTTCATTTCAACCTGAATTACGTCTCTTTCTACCGTTGTATTGCCGACTAGAGATGAGGGCGCGCACAAAATTACAATCAAATAATCTTGCCGCATTATGGCTCATAGGGTATGAAGATGAACCTGATAAATCTGGCGAAATTACACTATTCGAAGTATTTGGATGTAACGTTGGTGAAAATGGTACTCGTATCGGTCGAGGGATTAAAAAAATTAACGATCCTATGCTCCAGGATGAATTTGAAGACAGCGAGGTTTTAATAAACACAGAAGACTGGCATACCTATTCTATGGATTGGAGACCAACAGGTGTCTTATTCTATATTGACGATCTGTTAATTTCTAAAACTTCTCAATCACCAAATTATCCAATGCAACTAATGCTAAACTTTTACGAGTTAGCGCCTACAGAACAAGAATCAGAGAAAAATGATGCATGGTTTGAAGTTGACTGGATAAGGGCAACTAAGTGAACAATCCAGGCTTAAGGGATTTGACGGGTCGCTTGGCTCTTGTCACTGGTTCATCTCGAGGGATAGGAAAAGCTACTGCTATTTCTCTTGCAAAGGCAGGCGCGGACATAATTTTATAAAAATTAGGGTCAGGTACAAATTAAAGGATTAGGCTGACCTGAATGGAGGGCATTTTTAGATAGTTTAAAAGGTTACCATTTTGATCTCGTATGGTAAGGTTTGGGTCGATAGGGAGCGTTCACCATGATCTGATCTCATTCAGCTGAATGACCGCTTATTTGACAATGCAGAAGTTGCGCTGGTAGCCCATGAAAGGCAGCTGTTGTCATCTACCCACCTTTTTGATC
>JBNKMF010000130.1:0-11466 GCA_050292965.1 Gammaproteobacteria bacterium
TATCTGAATGTCTCTCTATTTCAATAACTTGCACTTCGAAATGAAAAATTCTACCCACATATTTTTCTGAGGAGGCAGCTATAAAGAATTCCTTAGCTGTATTCAAGCCAGAAAACACACAGCGCAGAGCTATTAATCTCGTGCAATATAAGCCATAGCAAAAGCCCCCGGCCCCACATTGATTCCTGCGGTAGTACTCATCACGGAAAGCGTAGTCTGTAAACCTGCCTGCCTGGCAAATTCACAGAATGACTGGTAATCTTCTAACTTGCGAATAATCGCTGGGTCACCGGCATAACTCATCGCAATCGAGTTGGTGAGTAACCCTCGCTTAATAGCCTGTTTAGCTCGACTGAACAGTTTACTCAAAGTCTCATCAAAGCCCCTATGTTTTGCTATCGGTACAGTTTCTCCACGGTTCACCTGGATAATCGGTTTAACATCGGCCAGGGTTCCAACCTTATGAGATAACCAGCTTACTGATCGATCACCCTTGGTGCTAGCCACGTTATACAGATAGTAGAGATCATCAGGCACAAGATAGCCGTATACGAACTCACTTAATTTTTCTATAGATGGTCTTAGTTGATCAAATGATACGCCTGACTCGATAAGTTGCACTGCTTGCTGAACCAGCACAGCCTGACCGGTAAATAAGGTTTGGCTATCCATTACCATCAATGTAAATGCAGTATTAATCCCCGCCTGACGGCGAATCTCACGGCACGCACTGCGAACTTTAAAAGAGGCTTTAGTGGTATTTTCATAGACCAAGCTACGACTTTGGGAAATTGTTATCACCAACAGCAGATCATATTCCAGCACCCAACGCTCTAGAAATAACCTGGCAACTTCATCTGCACTAAGTGGTATAGTCTCTGCTTTGACCCCCCTTTTTACACTATAACGCCTGTAAAAATCCTTGGTTTGAATGGGGTCTCTAATATCGAGGCTATGCTCTTCACCGAACCTGAGTCCTATAGGCAGTGTTAAAATATTATGCTGCTCCCTATAACTCAGCGGCAGATCGCATGCTGAATCGGTTACGATTCCAATCCTCATAGGTGTCTCCAAAAATGCAATTAAGACGGTATTCTTATAATTTTATACAAACTATACTGGTTCAGTTGTAATTCGCAACTAGATTAGATACGAAATAGAAGCCCTAACTCAGCTGCTACTGGTCACACTAATTCCTGAGTGTAACATATCCCTTAACTTGTTTTCTTAGACTTAATCTTTTAATTTTATTTGGAAAGTTGTTTCTATCGAACCTGTCATTATCGGACCATCCCACTCGCGTGCGCCACGAATTTTTTCTAATACACGCCCCTGATCATCGACAAGAATAGTCAGCGGAATCGCATTGGCACCTAACATTTTTTCCAGTAATAGTTTATGGTCGATAAAATTTTCAAACTTGATTTTTGATTGCTTTATGGCTGATATCGCATCATTACGATAGTCGTCTGTAGATATCCCGATAATATTAAAGTCTTTACCATTATATTTATCTGCAAGTCGCTGTAGTGAACCCATCTCAGCACGACAGGGGCCACACCAGCTAGCCCATACATTAATAATCAACGGCTTCCCCTGATAGTCTGATAGCTTTTTCTGTCCACCCTGAAGCCCATCCATGACCGCTTCGCGTAGATTTTCTCCGATCTTAACCTCTCTGGTACTAGCCAGTAATTTCGATACAGCAGGAGCAATCGGTTGCTTTTTATTAATTTGCTCAATGAGCTTGTCGGTAGTCAATGCCGCCTCATCTGCATTAAACGTTTTTACAAAATAGATTAGCGAAAAATCACGATTCAGGTTTTTACTATGATAGTTTTTCATAGCCATATTTGCTTCAAATGACACACGGTCACCTTTATTAATTGCCATCTCACCTACACCCGCCGCCCACACCTTCCCTTCAGTAGTGGCCACTTCAACATAGGTAAATCCTGTGGTAGAAATCACATCCGTTACCTTACCAGCAAGAATGTGATGATTCTGAGCATGGGCAGAACTTAAAAACCCTGCACTAAGCAAGGCTAATAAAAAACAGATCTTTAGAGGTAGTGAAAAAAATTTTCCATAGTTCATAGAATAATTACTCGCAGTTTAATCATTATCCGGACAGATGGTTTGATAAATGGATGAATAGTCCATCAATGCAAACCCTTCTTCGACAGTATCATGTGTGATATGTTCAATCCCTTCCAGCGCTGCAGTATTTAATCCTGCAGCTTTGGCATCATCAATAAATAACCTGATGTCTTTCAGCAAATGACGTGTAGAGAAATTTGCTGTGCCAAAGTCACGGCTTAGATATTTTTCCAGCTTTTTATCGTAGGTCTTCGCGTACAAAGCACTTTCTCGAACAACTTCCATAAACAGAGCGCTATCAACACCGTTTTTCAATGCATATCCCAAACTCAATGAAAACCCCGCCGTTAATGAGGCAATCAACTGGTTCATAGAAAGTTTTAAAGCAGCAGCTGATCCTGTCTCACCAATATATCTCGGGGTTTTGCCTAATACCTGCAACACAGGCAGAGACTTTTCAAAGATCTTATTCAAGCCTGCAGCCATGATGATTAGCGTTCCAGTTTTCGCCTCAGGAATACTACCTAGTACCGGGGCTTCCAGATAATGACCAGCACATGATTCCACTTCCCTGCTTATCTGTAGGGATTGACTCGGAGAAATAGTAGCCATCTGCAAGATGGTCTTACCCATCAGATCTGTCTGTTTATCAAGCGGCAACAGGTCATGGATAGCATCAGCATTACTAAGCATCAGAATAATCGTACTGGATAAACTGATCAGTTCATCCACCGTGTGGCAAACAATAACGCCAGTTTGCTCCAGGTCCTTTATATGTTCAGGACTTCGATTAAAAACCCTGACGCTATAGCCCAGTGACAGAAACCGTTGCACGAAGGCATGCCCCATCAAGCCTATACCTAGAATACCTATTTCCATATTTTTGCCTTAAGTCGAGAAAAAAATTTGATTCTAATGGATTTCCAGCAAAGCTCAGAGCTATTTATTATTTACAAAGTGATCACAGCATTGCCCACTTTATGTCCTGTATCAACATACCAATGTGCAGGTGAGCCGTATTGTGAATAAACAACTGCCTTCATCGTCTTCTTCCCCCATTTTTTAGATTCAATCCGATTATATGCGGCATCAAGTTATCTGAAACGCATCGGAGCCCCGAAGTCAGTAGAGGATCTGAATCAGGCAGATTTTATTGGATTTGATAAAACCGACCGATTATTAAATGCGATTAATGCTCTGGGTCTAAATCTGACGCAAAAAACTTTTGACATATAACAATTTCAAAAAGATATAGAATTTGGTCTGAAAGCCGATATTCGTATTGCCCATTGCAATAGGTAGGTATGTGCTACAACCGGCCTTTTATTGTTCGTCTACAAAATATCAATGCAGGTCTTCCTTTCCACAAATGGTCAATCCTTGGTATTCTTTCGATAAAGCATTCTTTACTTAATAAGTTGATGACCTTGATCATTTAATATAAGCAAATGCTAATATAGAATAAACCTTTGCTAAACAGGATAAGGTGATGCCAAAACTGAAGCAGGCGCCTATATCGTGGAGGTAAATCAAGGTTTAAGTAAATTTTTATAGCTGGGAACTTGTTTAGATGGCTATTTCAGTCAATATAGAACAGTGAGGCTTTTGGAGATTTTTTTCAAACCCCTCAGTTACTGACACGAGGTGACATGAGTTTATTAAGTTTTTTCTTTATAATCGGTCTTGCTTTTTTATTTGCTGCAGGAGGCGTTTTTTTTGTTCTCAGATCCCATAAGAAGGCCAAAAAAAAACGAGATCTAAGAAGATATTTTGCCAACAAAATGGTAAGCACTCCTCTCCCAAGGATGTTGCAAGCCCTGGGAATTGGAGGTTCAACTTTTCTTTACCGGAGATCCATTGACACTGTTGCTGAATGCATTAAGAACTGTGAAAGCTGTACAACAGTTGCTCAGTGTAGTGAAAAATTAAGAATACCTGAGTTAAATCCGGAAGACATTGAATTCTGCCGCAACAATAAGAATCTTATTAAATTCAGTCGATCTATGAGAATCAAAGACTAGGTACTGTCAACTTATCTATTACAAGTTTAAAAATTCTGACAGATAACGCTATTGACCAATTAGCAGGCACACATCACCTGCTGCCACGTTTCAAATGATCGCAGCCCCTCTGATCATCCGATAATCTAATGCACGAAGCAGATGACGCCCCATACGAAAGAGATTGTGGACTTGAATGTGTACTGCTAGAAAACGCTACACTTGTCCATGTGACTTGAATCGTCGCATCTGCCGCTCCTGAGCACGGGTATGCTCATGCGATACTTCGGCTCGATTATTTGCATACCTTTTATCCAAGAATCCGCAGTTGGACAAGTTGTAGTGCGTTTGCGGTGGTGTAGATCAAGGAATTACAAGGCTGCCGCGTCCTGCTCACGCCCCTTACCTATGTCCCTATAGGCAAGGCTTCCGCGTCCTGCTCACGCCCCTTACCTATGTCCCTATAGGCAAGGCTTCCGCGTCCTGCTCACGCCCCTTACCTATGTCCCTATAGGCAACGAAGAGATACGTCGGCGAAAAAGTGTAATTCAGCTCGTAGTAGGATTCACCTGTTTGGTTTTCAGTATAGATGCGTTATTTCGCGATCGCAGTGCATCGAAGTCGACATCACCCCATTCCTGAATGAATGTATGTCTCTGGTGTGACCAGGCTGTGTGAAAACTAATCCCCAGTTTTCCAGGTGGAATATTTGGACATATATAGAATCAATTTCGTATGATTTGTGGTAATTGAGCTCTAAATATACCTGAAAAATTGCCCTGCAGTGGGAAATACTGTTGGCGTCATCAGTTTTAAGCTAGTTTTCACACCTCCTGTGCCAATGAGCGTCGTTCAAGTTTCCCGATTGCGGACGACCGATTGTATTCCGAGCCACGTCCCTCTAATCCGACCACGGACTTGCACTTCATCCCTGAATTTACCCCTGTAACCAACTGACTATATCTGGACAACGATTTCAATCCAGAGCTGGGAACAACTCACAAGGGAGTGTGGCTGAAGTACCGATCTGTATATTTCACACATAACTCGGGCGCTAACTACAGCGCTGGTCACTAATTGATCTAAAATTCGGATTTGTTATCGCAATGCATAGTCCATAAAAGAAAACAAAGGGAGAGGCTCGAAATATTCTTCAAGTTCTGGCCGCTCTTTTGATAGCTTCATCGTCAGTACTAATCATTAGATAAAGTTAAAAGGGAACACTCTCGCCATTACGCCAAAGTGGGTGTGGCATAGTCGTTCCTGCCCCAAAGTTTCTGCGAACCTCTCGTCGAGATTGTCTGAGCAACATTAGCAGGAAAGTAACTGCCTCCTTAAGTGAAATACCATTCTACCTCGTCAAACTTGATGCTCAAAAAGTAAACAAATGAATAACTGTTGTCAGATACGAATGGCACTTCCTTGTTAATGCTTTGGTCTACAAATCATTGGGTAGTTTTCAGGGGGCTTTGATTTATGTTTAACCTTCTCGCGACTGAAATCTCAGCAACTACCAATAGCTAATCCTGAGTTTGCTTGACAGTAAACGACTGGTAAATCTTTTCTTCATTTCAATTCAATCAAACCCCCAATATTGATTAGTAATAATGCTTTAGTGAATTAAGGATTAAATGTTAGCCTGTGTCATATCATAAAAACAGGATATGACTATGAGCCAATCCACTGATGAATCTGGCAACTCGATTCGTGAACGGTTGCTTCAAGCAGCGCTTGGTTGCTTTCTGGCTGATGATTATCATAAGGTCTCAACCCGCAAGATTGCTGAGCAAGCAGATGCCAATGTTTCTATGATTCGATATTACTTCGGCAATAAAGAAGGTATGTACGAAGAGATGATCAGAGAAACACTTAACCCAATGCTATCCGCTCTGGATGATCAGAAATTCAAATCAGCAGGTGGTTTTTCCGACTTCTTGAGATTGTATTACGAAACCATGTCGACTAAACCAGAATTCCCCAAGCTTATTCTAAAGGTATTGGCTCTAAACCAGGGCCCCGGACGGCGCTTTATCCAGCAATTACTGGAGCGCGGGCGTACTCGCGGTGCTCGTAACGTAGAGCAAATGAAAGCAAATGGACAAATTGCTCCATCAGTAGATCCAGATATTCTCAGGATGACCTTCGTCAGCATGGCACTCACGCCAATACTGCTGAAAGATATTTTCGAAGAGCAGATGGGCGGGAAAATGGATGCAGAATTCCTGGATAACTTTGCCTCTTTTAACGGTAAACTTTTAACGGCTGGATTGAAAGCAGCCTCGCAGGAGTAACACAATGTTTAACCAGTCATTACAGAAAAATTCTGGGGTTGTAGGTCGATTTAACAAACTCATGAAAATTTCATCATGGATACAGAATATCCCTGACAAAATTACGCCGCCTCCATTTCGATTACTACAAATCGGCTCCGCTTTCTGGCAGTCAAGGGTGCTTTACGTTGCTGCACATCTGGACATTGCAAGCCAGATTGGTGATGAAACCCTCTCGGTAGAAGAAATTTCAAAACGACTTGCTACGAAAACTGATCCGACCTATCGATTGCTAAGGATGTTGGCAGCAATGGGTATCTTTGAGGAAAAATCTCCTCACGCTTATTGTAACAACAAGACTTCCAACTACCTCAGGGGAGATAACCCGCAGAATATCCGAGCAATGATATTAATGCATAATTCAGCCGAGATGAGTCACCCCTGGTACGAACAACTTGAACAAGGGATACGAGACAATGAAGCCCCGTTTAAGCTAACACATGGTGAAGATCTGTTTGACTACATGGATAAGCATGCAGAATTTGATGCACTATTTTCAAGAGCGATGGATAGTGTCGAGGCGTTAAGCGGTGATAGTTTCGCCACTGACTTTGACTGGAGCCGCTTTGATCGAGTAATCGATATCGGTGGTTCGAAAGGCAGTAAATCTTTGACCATCCTAAAACATCATCCACAACTGAGAGCACTGGTGGTTGACCGTCCTCAAATCATTCAGAATGCAAAAAAATCTTGCCAGGAACGAGAAGATTCAGCACTTTGCTCACGCATCAATTTTCTGGCTGGCGATCTGTTCGATACCATTCCACAGGCTAGCAGTGACAAAGACATCTATTTCCTGAGCGCTGTTATGCATGCCTTCGATGACGCTGATTGTGTTAAAGCACTATGCAATCTTGCCGCTGCCAGTGTAGAAGCAGGCACATGTATTGCGATTATGGATATAGTCATGGACGAAACAAAAGCCGATCTGGTGAGTACCTCATTTGACCTGCAAATGTTTATGGGAACTCGAGGGAGAGAGAGAACCCTTAGTGAATGGAAAAGCCTTTTTGATCAGAGCAATCTACTATTACAGGAAATAGTCAGCTTAAGATCATTCGGTAAGATACTGGTTGTTAAATCAAATTTGTCTTAAACTGGTCATCTTTACACTCCAGGACTCTCCAGGAACTAAATAAAGGCAGGGAAAAACATGAACAATATTAGAGATAGGATCGAGGCGCTTTTCAGCCATCTGGGGCTGCTTGTTTTTCAGTTCAGATACCTCTCATTAATTTTCGTACTGGCACTCACAGCATTCTTATTCTTACAGCTTCCCAAGCTGACGATTGATACTTCGAACGATGCCTTTTATCATCAAGATGACCCTATCCGAATTGGATACAATGAGTTCCGCCAGCAATTTGGTAAAGATGACCATATCATTATTGGCTTAAAACCTGCTGAAATCTTCTCCCCAACCTTTTTACAAACCCTGCAACAGATACAGTCTGAAATAGAAGACAAGGTTCCGCATATGAAAAAGGCAACCAGCTTATTGAATGTGCGTCATACCTATGGCCTGGACGATGAACTCATCGTTGAAGATCTCATCGAATCAATCCCGCAATCTTCACAGGAGCTCGCGGCGTTGCGACAAAAAGCTACAAGCAACCCGTTTTATCAGAATTATTTATTATCCAAAGATGGTGAGTTTACTTTTATCGATATCGAGCCGGTGGCCGTAAAGGTTATAAAAAGTACAGATCCTGGCCAGGCCGCACAGATAAAGTACGTCAGCACCCAGGAATACGCTGAAATGGTAGATGCTCTGCAACCGATTCTGGCGAAATATAAATCCTCTGCTCTAAACATCTATGTCGCAGGATTCCCGGTCATCACCGACAGATTAACTCGCGCAATCGAACAGACTATGGCCGAATTAATGCCTATATCCATGCTGGTAAACCTTATTTTCCTCATCCTGTTATTCCGCCGTATCAGCGGCGTTATTTATCCATCTATCATCGTCCTTTTATCTATTACCTCCACAGTAGGTGCCATGGCATGGCTTACAATATCCATGGATCTGATCACATCTATTTTACCGACGCTATTAATCGTTGTATCCATCGCAGACTCGGTTCATTTAATGTCTGGTTTCTATCAGGAATATGAAAAAAATGGTGGTGATAAAAAAGCCGCCATTGCCCATTCCATGGGCCGCAATGGTCTCGCCATTCTGATGACCAGTTTAACTACGAGCGTAGGTTTTGCTTCTTTCTTACTCGCTGATATGGCTCCTGTCGCCCATCTTGGCATAGTCGCACCCATAGGCATTGCCCTCGCGTTTATTTATACCGTTTTATTACTGCCCGCATTGATCGCAATCTTCCCCTTGAGTAAGCCAAAGAAAAACCATGTCCTTACAGGATTTTCTGATCGAATACTGGACTGGATTGCAGATGTAAGCTGTGCACGCTACAAAACTATTTTATTTGCCAGTTTCATTTTATTGCTAATTGGGATCTCGGGAGCATCACAGCTCAGACTCTCCCATAATGCATTAAAGTGGTTCCCACAGGATAGTCAGGTACGCGTTGATACCACGATGATTGATGCTGCATTAGGCGGTTCTATCCCCATTGAAGTCACCATCGATACGGGTAAAAAGCGGGGACTTTATAATCCTGACCTGATACGTCGTTTAGCCGCTTCTGCAGAAACGGTGAAAAGTCTGGGTTCGGATAGTGTAGACGTGTCTAACATCATCAGCTTACACACCATACTCAAGGAAGTGAATAAGGCATTACACGCAAACAATAATGCTGATTATACAATCCCTGATAGCCGTGAATTGATTGCACAGGAGTTACTGTTATTTGAAATCAGTGCAGCCGATGACCTGTATAAGCTAGTAGATGATGATTACTCAAAGGTACGCTTTACGATCATGATTCCTTTTACCGATGCGATACAGATCAGACCGGTATTAAATAACATTAAAGCCCATTTTGTATCAACTTACCCAGATACTACTATTTCTATTACCGGGATCGCACCGATGCTGGTTGAAACGATGTATGACATATTAACCAGCATGCTTAAAAGCTATGGGGCTGCATTAATCGCGATTACCTTTCTAATGATTGCCCTGATAGGTAAAATAAAGTTAGGCGCGATCAGTATGGCCCCTAATTTATTGCCGATTATTTTAGTCATGGGTCTAATGGGCTGGATGGAACTACCATTCGATTTCTCGAATATGCTGGTAGGCAGTATCGCTATTGGTCTGGTGGTAGACGATACCATACATTTTTTACATAACTTAAGGCGACACTTTGATCGAACTGGAAATATAACTGTCGCAATCAAAGACACCCTGCATTCGACGGGACGAGCCATTTTTATCACCAGTATGGTTTTAGCCTCGGGCATGACCGTGGCTATGACCGCTGATTTAAGTTCTACCGCGAACTTTGGACTGATCACAGCGACAGTAATCCTGCTGGCCTTGCTTGCAGATTTTTTTATGGTGCCGGCCCTGATGTTCGCCCTCTATAAAAAAACTGCCAGTTCTTTAGCTACAGCTGAAGCAACAGCTACAGGCGGGTAATATCACTTTGAATAATATGCCCTCGATTATTCAATATAGCTCCATCTCCGCAACTGTAAGTATTGCTATACCACATTACATCACCAAAAATTGTAATGTCGGCATAGGCCGAACAGGTGAAGGTTATTAGCAAGATATCTTTCTCCAGGTTGTTTCATTAGATCGATCTTAAACTATATTCACTCCCACCAGAGAATTTCTCTTAATGGTTTAGTGTTGCAGCCTGGTTAATTGATAGGTAGTAAGGTCACGGTAATCGTTAAGATTCACCGCGACCTGTAATATAACACCATTGAAAATACAAAAAACGATATTTGCCTCGTCCCTGCCCCCTACATGAGTGAGAGGGCGTTTATGGGACGGTAGTGAGCGATATCCTCGAAGCTTATCATTCGAAGATTTTGACCTTCCCTTACTTACCAGTTGAACCAATTCTGCAGCAAATTCAGGAAACTCTGCCACCAGGCGCTATAGTCATCAGGGTATGGCCATGGGTTAGGCTGCGGCGTAGGCTGTAACATTGGCTGTGGCGTAGGTTGCGGCGTAGGCTGTGCCGTAGGCTGTGCCGTAGGCTGTGCCGTAGGTTGCGGCGTAGGCTGTGGTGTTGGCTGCGGCGTAGGTTGTGGTGTTGGCTGCGGCGTAGGTTGTGGTGTTGGCTGCGGCGTAGGCTGTGGCGTAGGCTGTGGTGTTGGGTTTGATCCATCATCATAGGATGCTATAAGTGACACACTGGAAAAGGCGCTATAGCCGTGTATCAGCACATAGTATCTACCTGCCTGCGCTAACCTGATATCACAGGTCTCATCAGCCTCTAAGTAGGGCCGGCAATCGTAGCTGCCTGTAGTAGGTTCAGAACCAAAGCGTACGTAGAGGTCGGCATCACCAGTGCCGCCGCTCATAGTGAACTTTAGCCCCCTGGCGTTGGCCGGCACGTCGAAAGCGAATAACAACTGGTCACCGACCCGGCCCGAGAGATCACTTTCAGCGACACTGTTATCCAATATGACCAAATCGGGTGTAGGAGTGGGATTTGGGTCACTACCAGTCACCGCAGCCACAGCGGCCGCTGCGTCAACAATACCGGCGCCACATCTGTCACATGGTGAAGAGAAGGGACGAGCGGTATCTTTCAGTATCTGCTCCACCTCGTCGGGTGTTATGTCGGGCTTGATGGAATAGAGTAATGCGGCCACACCGCTGACGTGGGGCGTCGACATGCTTGTGCCATCATAGTATTCGTAACTGTCCGAACGTGGGGAATTCCTGCCTGAGTTTATGGTGGAGAGTATTTGAGTACCCGGCGCAGAAATATCGATCCTGCTGCCAAAGTTCGAGAAGTCTGCGAGCGCCCCTCTCCTGTTGGTCGCTGCAACCGCTATTACGCCATTGCAGTTGGCAGGCTCATCGTTGGAGACATTATGCGATTCGTTTCCGGATGCCACAACAATGGTCGCGCCCTGCTGGCGGGCGGTATCGATGG
>JBNKMF010000131.1:0-11371 GCA_050292965.1 Gammaproteobacteria bacterium
ACATAAGTCAATATTTGTGCGTGTCATATAATCAAGCTGTTAGCTTAAAAAGGGAAGGAGATAGGAATGGGTGCAATTTTCGAGTTGGTTTTAAGTTTCTTAATTGAAACAATAATTTTTATTATTGAAGTAGTAATTTGGGATTATGTTCTTTTTTATATTGGTGTTACAGTTTTAAAGATAATTACTTTTTCTAACTATCCAACAGGTATGCAACTTGAGATGCATGTAAATGTAATAAGTGGCGCG
Source organism: Gammaproteobacteria bacterium (assembly GCA_050292965.1). GTDB lineage: Bacteria > Pseudomonadota > Gammaproteobacteria > JACNJF01. The sequence goes on from JBNKMF010000131.1 coordinate 250, forward strand.
GGTCTTAATGCCGTTTATATTTTTTGGGCATGCATAGCCACATACAATTACAATGAAAACATATACTTTTTGATTGCTGGTCTTGTAGTAGCAGTAATGCAATCATTGTTAATTGCAATAAAGTATTATTCTCGTGATAGAAATCAATATGGACTTTAGATCAGCAATCTTTATTGAAAATCTTTATTAAATCTTTATTAAATCTTTATTGACACCCAGCAATTGGAAAGGAAATTAAACTTCAACTATTCAGCTATGGTTTCAGTTAAATGAAGGGGGCATTAAGTTAAAATAGATTTTTGTTTAACCTTAATGGGTGTTTTTTCTTCGGCTGGGTTCAAAGGACAAAATGATCCTGCAACCTGCATACAAGGTTGGTGTTTGAAAGAATTTTTAGAGGGTTGTTGGGGTTATGTGTCAGGAAAAACTTCAGCGCAGCGCTTCACACCGTGCACCCAGTTCTTGCCCATTTGCTCACAGGTTTGTCTGATTTTATACGCGCTACAAACGAGTGGTATAAACGGACTTTCGAAATCCTTTGTCAGGTAAACCCAGTGCCTGGGATCGATATTCAGTCGGGTGAGTATGTCAGGAAGATGTTCAGGGATGCAACCCTTTTTATCGTCTCTTAGAATACATCCTGTCCAGTCAACCAGTTCCAGGTATTCAGTGTAGCGAAAGGGTAGGCCTTTTGGCATCTTGTTACGCGGATAGCCTGCGAATGGTAGTAACCCACTGGGTTGGGCACGTATTGATTCGGGGTTAACTGGACTAGTCTGGGATTGGTGTTTGATGCTTTTCTTAACAGAGGTGTGATCCGATGCCTCAGGTGTTTCTGCCATACGGGAGCGAATGGGGTTTAGATCTACATAGGCCATGCAAGCAGCCAGCGCCCTTTCATCCAGAAGCGCTTGAGACGTGTAGCGCCCTCCCCAAAATCGGCCAGTGACTTTATCTTCCTTATTTGCATCACGGGCAATGGGCTCATTAAGACAACGCATGAACCAACTAAGATCAATCAAACGAGTACGCCATAGTTCAACACGTTCAGACAGGATTTTTTGCTCTGAAATATTGAGTTCTTCATTCTTGAGATAGCGATGGGACAGATCATTACCAGAAAAGAGTTTATGCCATCGGTTACAGACTTCACGGTCAGACCATTTAGCTGCATATTCCAGATCTATATGCACTACTACATGGTAGTGATATTCATGATGGCGTATGCAGCAATATCGATAGAAAAGATATTTGCTAATTCAAGCATACGATCCTCAATCCATTGCCTTCGATGTTCGTAATTATGTCCAGTCTGATTATCTTTGCTGCAGAGAAAGGCGCGTCGAAGAGCCTGCCCCGCGAAGCGCTTTGGGTACACAGTGTGAGGTGCAATGGTAATAAGGGGTGGCCTCGAGAGAAACTTGAGTCTTTCTGGCTTTAGGCATAATGCACTCCTTGCGTTGGGTCAATGGATTTTACGTTACCGTTGATCTATAGTAGTGCCAAGTTTTAAAAAGTGGGTGTCCCAAAAAGATATTTAAAAAGTGGGTGTCCCAAAAAGATATTTGGTGCCGCTTCGGTTAGAGCTGTGGCGCTCACCTTTTAGGCTGGGCGTTATGTATTTTAGGTGCACAGGAAAAATAAATCTTATTTATCTAAAGGAAATCCAAATTGAGTAAGGCCGAGAAGCTCACAGAGGATGAAATTAATCAAATGTTTCATCTAGTAAAGAGATACACTGAAACGGAAATGGATCAATGGGATCTTTGGAAATTCGATACAAAATTTCAAAAAGTATATATGTCTCTTAATCGCGAGGTCCCAAAAGAGGAAGAAGAGGCATATGTTGATATTTCACATTTATTAAATAGTAAGTAAATATCATGCGTAAGCTTCTATTTTATACACTGGCACAAACACATAACATACGGCTCCACGCAGACGTCAAAACCTACACGTTTTTTGTGGTTTTGCTGCGCTTCACTTTAACACAAAAACCACTCCGGTTTGGCCGCTGGTGAGCCGAGCGTTATGTTGAAGTCTAAGGTGTTTAGGATACTTACTGCTTGGGTATATGCAATTGTTGCACCCTTATTAATCGCTTCGCTTTACTGGGTATCTCAAGATTTTATAACTTCAATGTTTTGGTTGCTCGCTTTTGGCTATGTTGTAACGATATGCCTGTATTTATTTGTAAAGTTATATAAACATTTCATTAAAAGAGAGAAAGTAAATTTAGCATTACCTCATGTCTTGAGGCCAATACTATGTCTAGTAGCATATCTATTTGCAAACGAAATGGTCTATTTGTCAGTAGTTTCAGCAAATGAAAAAGCGCTTAAGCTTGCTATAGATATGAAACATTATGTGCTAAAAAATGGTCAGTGTGGCAAAGCAGGTAAAGAATGGCTGTCTTCCTCTCGCTATAGTGAAAATCGTAAAACAATTAAATATGGAATCTACGGAACAAAATATTACATTTCGTACAATTGCGAACCATTGAAGAGGGATTTTTCCTATATCGTCAGAATGAACAAGGATGCTGATTTTAAGGTTGAATATTTAGAAAGTGGTAAATTGAAGCTTACGTATGGACATTTTGCTCATACTATATCAACCTTTTTTGATGAAAACTCTGATTTGAATAAACTTGCGAGAATGGAAATTGGACGTGATAAATCAACATAACAAAAACTTCAAACGGAACCGCGGCACAGCCGTGCTGCTCGCGTCACCTCTGGCGGCGCGGTCCGTTTAAGTAAGCGATATGTGGAATAGGAATAGAACAATCGGAATATGGATTTGCTAGACGAACATTTCGAGAGACTTAAGCAGTTTTTAAAAGAGCGAGGCGTTCCAGAATGGGGTGATGTTCTTTTTGTTGAAGATCTGTTTATTGATGCTGGTTCAAAACAAATAATTATGAAAAGTCGTTTTCAAAATCTCAATGATTTTAAAACTCGGTTTCAAACATTGTTCAGTAAAGGGTATTCTTGGTTAAATTTGAGCGGTCTTGGTCTAATCGGTAATACGCTTGTTGTCGCAGTAGAAATGCCAAACAAGGCTTATCCTGAGGCAGTGACTTCCATAAATTTGTCAGGTCCTTTAAATTGCGTTGTTCAAAATGAATACATGCTTGATAAATTCCTTGAGGTTTCATTATGAAATGTAACCACATATCAAGGGGCTTCACTGGATTCGCTCGCTGTCCTATGAGCCTGGGCGTTAGCTGGTGGTACAGAAACTTGAAAGTAGTTGAATATAATTACTTACCTCCTACTGGTCCTGATTCGGTTGAATCAACGGATATGTTGGATGAGTTTCTAATCTCTTTACCTCATTTATTGTATATGGGCTACGTACCACCATTAAATATCATAAATATTTTTTTGAAATCGGGAATAGATGAAGCAGGTATGAGTGGGGGAGCTGAATGGAAGCCTTTCACTATAGATAAAGATGAATATGATGAAATACTAGAGAGCTTAAAGTACCGAAAATACCAGGACTCCGAACAATATAATTTGTCCCTAGTTGAAAAAATCATTAACACAAAAAATGAATGGTTCGCAAAAGTTATGGAACACAAGCACGGGATACCTTTTGCGCGTCATCTAGAGCTAATGGAGCGTGAGCAGTCCTTACTGGAGCAGTCAAGAAAGGCATACGAACAAGGTAACAAAGAGTTAGGAGAAAAGTTACATATGCAGTGGTATCAAAGCGCAAATGAGCTAAATGAGTTTTGTGATGAGTACTTTAATAAATAGACAAAAACCAGCTAATAATCAGCTGCACTCGGATATTTTGCTCCACTGGCGCTGCGCTGGGCGTTATGCATCGCAAGGTTAAATCATGAGTGAACCAATAATAATTTCTCTTATAGGTATAGCCGGCGCAGTTGTGGGCTCTATTGCAACTATGGCTGGCAATATCCTCATGCACTGGCTTAAAGAAAGATCCGAGTCGAAAAAGGAAAAACCAGCGCGTGAGTTACTAACTGAAATGTTAAAACACAATGACTATACATGGAGAAACTTAGATACACTCATGCATGTTATCGGCGCAGATAAAGAAAAAACTAAACGACTACTACTAGAGGTTGGTGCTCGTGCATCTGAGGATGGTCAAGATAAGTGGGCGTTAAAATCTCGCGCACCACTAAATAAAGGCGGATGAAATGGAACTTAAAGAATATGTAAAAAAAAACCTTTCACAAAAAGCTGCTGGAGTAGAAGCGGCACAAACTGAAGTTCGTGATTGTGGCGGCTTTGTAAACCCTACTCATCGAGTAACCCCCAAAACATCAGATGAATCCGATTTTGGGAGTATCTGGGGTCAGTTCTCGCATCTTTACATTCGACGAAATTAAAAAGATTAAGGGATCAAGTCTTGGCTTTATGAATAGGAATTTTTAAGTATTACAGTTCAGTTTCATATTCCCTTAATGGCAACTATGACACTCCTGTCATTTGCTGGAGCTCTCAGGAATTACGGTAGTTGGCACCCAGATGCCTTGACGGAATACAGATTAATGGCTGTTTTCACAAATTCATCAAAGCCGAGGTTTAGTTTTATCTAAAGCCTAACTCTACTTTTGGCAATTAATAATCATCACGCACGCGTACAAAACTGGCGAAGCGCGGGATACCATTATTGGTTAGGCCAAAGTATTTATAAGTAACCAATGAACCGATAGCGGGTGGATTTTTTCTTTCTTCATCCGAAAACCCTGTGCCTATTCGAAAGCGTTTTTTGTCTGCAGTCTCGACCAGCATTGAGCCGAGCATGCCTTTATATTTCCCTGATCCTGGGAGATGTTCAATCACTACAGCTTCCGCATCCAGATAGGATTTAAGTTTTAGCAAATCGTCAGTGCGACCGTTTATGTATTTTGATGATCCCCGATGTAGCATTAAACCTTCGCCGCCCTGCTGTACAATCTCATCCAGCTTATTCATCAATGCTTCGTGACTGGATATCTTATGCTGCTGAATCAGTTGAATATGCGCTGCATTAATAGAACCGATGATCTGTTCAAGCTGTTTTAGCCGCTCATCAAAAGTATCATCACTGCCGGGTAAGTCAAAAACCATATACTTGATATCGCGCCAGTCAGCGTCGCTTGGTGACTGTCGTCTGACCAGGCCTGAAAGCTGGGAAAACTTTTCTCGAGCTATCCATAACTCACCGTCCAACGCGATTTGGGGTAGCGCTGCGATAAACCATGCGGGAGCCTGGTAGATATTTCCCTGCCGTGAAATAAGATGCGTTCCATCCCAGTATGCTCTGACGCCATCGAGTTTTTCGCTTACCCAGTAATCCTGCAGATTTATGCCGGGTTGATAAATATTGGCAAGCAGTAATTCCGGGGTTTGATCATCTGGATTAGAGGCATGAGAAAATGAGGGTGTTAAAAGGAACGGCAATAAAATGAAAAAAAGTTTCATGAAATGGTTTCTCCCTGAAAATGAAAGTCCATGTTGAGTCAGTAAGCTGAAATAATAGCATTTTGTGCTTAGAGGAGGGAAAAAGTTTTCTGAAGAGGGCCTGATATCTGGGTTGATTGGGGTATTCAAAGATTTAAGTTTTGGTGTGCTCTCATTCCAAGTAGAATATCCTAACTTCTTACGTACTAATTATATCCAAGGCAGCCATTATGACTTCGACAGATATCGATATAGAACAATACAAAATCACCAAAGAACCATTCTATGAAGCGCAGGAAGATGAAATCCCCCTGTATGAAGCGGCGTACGAGGGTCGACTTCCGGTGATGATTAAGGGACCGACTGGTTGTGGTAAATCGCGCTTTATTGAGCACATGGCCTGGAAGCTCGGCAAGCCAGTGATTACCGTGGCCTGTAATGAAGATATGACCGCATCGGATCTGGTAGGACGTTATCTGCTGGATGCAAATGGAACGCGCTGGCTGGATGGTCCACTGACTACTGCAGCGCGTATCGGAGCCATCTGTTATCTGGACGAGATTGTCGAAGCGAGACAGGATACGACTGTTGTCATTCACCCTCTTACAGATCATCGCAGAACCCTGCCACTGGATAAAAAAGGTGAATTGATCGATGCCCACCCTGACTTTCAGTTAGCTATTTCGTATAACCCCGGCTATCAAAGTCTGATGAAGGATTTAAAGCAATCCACCAAACAGCGCTTTGTGGCACTGGATTTTGACTATCCTGATAGCGCGGTTGAAACCTCTATCGTCGCCAAAGAAGCATCGATAGATACAGATATTGCAGAAAAACTAGTCAAAGTGGCGCATACGGCCCGCAATCTGAAAGGGCATGGTCTGGATGAAGGTATCTCCACCCGATTGCTGGTGTATGCAGCAACCTTGATGAATAAAGGTATCGAAGCCAAGGCCGCCTGCCGTATGGCATTAGTACGACCCATTACCGATGATGCCGATATTCGTACTACCCTGTATCACTCAATAGACAGTATTTTCGGCTGATCCAGTTTGCAAATGTACACAGACAACGTCCAGCGCTATCGCGATAAACTTAAATGCAGCTTCGAGCAGATCGAAGATTGTTTTGAAGATTATCTATATGATGCATTGACAAGTTTATCTGACAAAGGTGTTGAGCAATACATGTCAGGCGCTTCATTGATCTGCATGATCGGTCGAGGTTGGGAACCGGTTTCTATCTACCTGGAAGAAATGCCGCAAATGGCCAAAAAACTGGGGGAACCAGTGCTGGAAATGGTTTCCAAAGCGGTGTGGGATATGTCGCGCACACCTAATGGAAAGGCTATCCCACCTTTTATGCAATGCCTGCCCGAAGCCTCGCGTCGACTGGGTTCGCTGGAGCAGATGCAGCGCTTTATCGACATCCTGTTTCAAATGATGGATGACACCACTACCTCGGTGCATGGGCATCATAAAACCCATTCCAGTCAGGGCTTGCCTGAGCTGTTAAAGCAGATTCCTTATCTACTCAATCAACTGTCACTGTCTGGATTAAAGAACTGGATTGATTATGGTGCGCGCAATTACGTTAATCATCCCGAGCGGCAGATGAATTATTTCAGCCTGCAATCTGCGGACAGCAAGGCTATGCTACAACGCGAACGTCATGGCACGCTGTTTATGGATAATGAGCGGAATCTCGATATGTATCTGCGCGGGTTATGGGAAGATGAGTCTTACTTTGTCCCTTATTCTCTGGGGTTTGATGAGTCAAGAAAGCCGGTACCTTATTATGATCAACTGGGGATACGTATTCCGGATGTTTACGATGATTTAAATGGCGTTACTGGAATAGATCGCTACCGAATCGCTATTGCGCATATAGCCGCTCACCGAAAATGGACCACACCCATTATTGCCGATAATTTTAGCCCGTTTCAGCGTTTGGCAATCGAGCACCTGGAAGATTGTCGGGTTGAATATCTGATGCTCAAGGAATATCCCGGGTTACGTAAATACTTGCTGGCATTACATCCGAAACCGATTGAAGGCGATTGTGATAATGAAAAAGAATCCTGTGTGCGGCATCGTCTGGCGATGTTGTCGAGGGCGATTCTGGATAAAAATCATAGCTATCAGAATGAATATGTCATTGATTTTGTGAATCGGTTTTATGAGGCAGTTGAGCTTGATGGCAGCTCTACCCAGGGCATGGCTGATCTGGCTGTTTTATTTACTGCTCGAACCCGTCGGCAAAGCGATCAGCAGGCACGTATCCGTTTTGAAAATACACTGGTCGATTACCGTGATGATAATCGCCATATGTGGATCTACATCGAAGAAGGTGATGAAGAAGAAGCATTTGATGATGAAAGCAAGTCTAAACCGGAGCAGCTGGATAATGATGGCTTACCCCCCAGACATTACGCGGAATGGGATTATGCTACGCAAACCTATAAGCCCGACTGGGTAAGTTTATATGAGTCGATCCACCCTTCAGGCAATGTGTCGGATATCGATGAAATTCTGGATAAGCACAAAGCGCTGGCAAAATTATTGAAGCAGATTCTGGAAACCCTGAAGCCTCAGCAATATATGCGAGTGCGTTATCAGGAAGAGGGTAGCGAACTGGATCTGGATATCGCGATACGTTCGCTGATTGATTATAAATGCGGTGCACAGCCCGACCCACGCATTAATATGAGCCATGAGCACGCGGGGCGCGATATCGCGGTCATGTTGTTACTGGATCTGTCAGCCTCTTTAGCTGACATTCCTGAAGGTTGTGAGCAAAGCATTCTGGAGTTAAGTCAGGAGGCTGTCTCTTTACTAGCCTGGACCATCGAACAGTTGGGTGATAAATACGCGATTGCCGGGTTTCATTCCGACACCAGGCACAATGTACGTTATTACCACTTAAAAGGGTACAGTGAGCAATTTGGCGATACGGTTAAAGGTCGGTTAGCTGCTATGGATGCCGGGTTTTCAACTCGTATTGGTGCCGCCATGCGGCATGCTGCACATTATCTCGAGGGGCAGAAAGCCGATAAAAAGCTGATGCTGATCCTGACCGATGGTGAGCCTTCAGATATTGATGTAGAGGATGATCAATATCTGATTTCAGATACCAAAAAAGCGGTTGATGAATTATCCTCCAGAGGCATAAATAGTTACTGTATCTCACTGGATAAGAAGGCCGATGATTACATTAAAGATATCTTCGGAAATCAGTTTGCAGTCATTGATCATGTTGATCGCCTGCCTGAACAGTTACCCCGGTTATTTATGAGTCTGACTCGTTAGTAGCATGAAAAATATCCTTACGGTTCAAATCTCTTTTTCTTACCAGGGGGTTACTTATAATCCTTCGGCCAGTATAGAGCTAGATAGGTTTTTGCAAAAAAAAGAACCCATTCCAGAGTTTTATAAATTAGTGGCCAGAGAAAACAATATTGATTCTTATTCCTATGAATATGAAGTAATGCAAATGGGGCAGTTTAAGTATCTTGAAGCAACAGGTATGGCTAAGGATTTCTGTAGTGAAGATCATTTTGATAGTGTCGGTTTTGAAGCGTGCTGGAAACAGGTTTACATTGAGGAGAAACTCGCTGAAATTGCACTAAAGCATATGAACATCAAGGATCTTGATGAAAATGAGTCTCTCAAACAGGCGCTGCTTCAGGCTTATCAGCTTGGTGCTGCTGAAGGCTGATTCTTCTATATTAAAGGGGACAGGCCTGCCCTTCAATTAGGTCAATTTAAGCTAGATCGGTTTTTAAAATACTTCAAAAAAACCTGGCAAACTAGTCAGGTATGGTTTTTTTTCAGGCTAGATTTGTTACTTAATTCCCCCATAAATATACCATTCGTCAGATTGGGACAAATTTCCCATATTAAATCATGGTTATTTAAATAAAATTCATGCAATTTTCACGTTGGTTAATTTAAGTTAATAAATAATTGTTTGGTTGTCGAGAAATGGTGGTCGAGAAATGGTGCTCGACAAAAATCATAAAAATAATGTCTGGCAAGGTAATCGGGGAATAATAAATTAAGGCCAGAGCCTGGCATGGATTCTCAGTCCTTAAATCAAAACTGTAACTTAAGGAGATCTGTCATGAACGTCAAAAAATATACAACTGTTTCATCATTCAATTTCCTGTTAATCGCTTTTATTATATTTGTGGTAAGTGCCTGTTCTGACGGGACGGCATCAATTTCTGACAACAAGTCTGTTAATAGACATGATAGTGGAGGGAGTTCAGACAGCTTTTCTATTAAGGAAGCTGTTTGGAATTCAGAAAGGTCAGAACTGAAAGTTAAAGGAGTTGGTGAGAGAAGGCAGGAAGTCACCATCGTAAATGCTGGTACCGATGCCAGTATCGGTTCTTCGACGGTCAGGGAAGGTGAGTGGAAATTTAGAAAGCGCAAGCCTGATACTATTCCGTGTAAAGTTAAAGCCACTCAGGAAAATGGTAAAACCGATGACCTTGCGGTTAAATATGCCCCCAGTAATTGTGATGCTGGAAATCCCCCTCCCCCTGGTGGCGGAAATCCTCCTCCCCCTGGTGGCGGCAACCCCGGAACGGTTTCCATAAACTCAAGCAGTCAAAACGGTATAACCAGAGTCGTCAGTGAACAGAGTTTTAGCGGGCAGGCTGGCTACACTATTTTTGGTTCCAACGACCTTGGTATGCACTGCGGCGATCTTGATACGCGTATCTCGAGTATTCTACCGCCTTTTAATACAGTACATTCGCAGGTAGTTCAACGCGGTCTTAGCCCAAATATATTGTCACCATTAGACGATATCGAAGTGGTTTACTCAGCGGCTTCCAATCCTAATGACCCCATCTTAACTGGTATAAACTCGGCAGGTTCCGGGCCTGTAGCCTCCAGCCTGTTAGCCGATGGCAGTGTGTATAAAACTAACTTCTGGGATGTGGCACGTGATGCCTATGGACCTTTTTATCCTCAAGGGATTCTAAATGCTCTCTATTCAGCTCAGTCTCAGGACAATATCGACCTCGGGCTGCCAATGCCGAATGTTGAAGAATTGTTTTTGAATGAACATCTCACAGCCGAGCAACAGCAAATGCCAGCTCGAGCCACTTTGGCACAACTGAATGATCCTCTGGCATTCAAGTTTTTTGTTGCGGACCAGTTGTTCTTCACCAGTTTCCCCTTCGGTTATACCAAAAATGAGGCTAACTGGTTTGAAGCGGCGGGTATTCCTATGACCGCGTATGATGACTATGGACGTGAAAATCCCTGGCCATTGATGCGCTTACAGGCTAAATCAAAATCTGGCGGACAGGTGCTGGCTTCGCTGGATACGGTATTGCCGATCTCTGGAGAGGCAAACTGTGGTGCATGTCATAATGGCCCTGGAGATCTTAATGACGCCGCTGGAGTTGCGACAGAAAATCTGAGTAAAATTGCTTATTCTGTTGATGATGATGCTGAAGTGCCGTTAGATGTTAGCCTGGAATGGGCGGCTGATATCAATATTCTTCGTTTGCACGATCAAAAACATAAAACCAACCTGATCGTGGGCACCACTATGGATGGCGGCAGCCTGCCGTTTAAAGCGGTAGTTTGCCAAACCTGCCATTACACTCCTGCACTGGATCTGGCTCAGTTGGGACCACAGGGTCCTGAAAACGATGGTCCATTGGTACTCAAGGGTGT
>JBNKMF010000132.1:0-11364 GCA_050292965.1 Gammaproteobacteria bacterium
CTATCTGAATGTCTCTCTATTTCAATAACTTGCACTTCGAAATGAAAAATTCTACCCACATATTTTTCTGAGGAGGCTAAAAAACAAAAGGCCTCGACAAACGAGGCCTTTTTAATTCATAAACATTTACCAACGGATCAATCAGATATCAACTTACCCAGAGATAATAAAAACCACTCAGCGCTAAAGCACACATAATAAATCCCGTAGTGTATTCCGCTAGCGCAGGATATTCAGGATTATGAGATCGCGGATCAGCTTTCCAGACTCCAACCAGAAAACAGATGAGCAAAACAATCGTTGCAAATACCTTCAGGGCTCCGATTAAAAAAGACACCAGAAATCAGTTCAATTTCCTTAAGACATTACGGGCATCTTTATTAGCTTTTTCTGTAATGCGCATCAAAACATACCTGATCAAATCACGAGTCAGTTCCTTTTTGCTAGTGGCAACTTTCATATGCAAAGCCTGCATTAACTTACGCATTAACAGCTCCACCCAAATACTGATACTGTCAGCCAGATCAATACCTTTGGCCAGAATATAAGCAATTTTATCAGCCAGAGTCGATACACCAATAAAAACACCCTGCAACGCCAGAATAGTACCCATTGCAACCTTTTTAAGCACATATATCAACGCAGAGTCCACCCAACGCCAGAAGGTTGCACTTGAGCTATTCACTGGGGATTTTGACCTCAACCAGCCCTCAATCGTCGCCTCCACGTTATAAGGTTGATCGGGTTGTCCTGACAACTGCCCCCACGCTTTTCCTTCCACAGATCTGGCATACTTACCCATGCGATGCGCTTCACCAGAGGTTAACGGCTCAGCAGAATAAATAAAGTGACCAACATTGTTATAAGGGGCCTGCATAAAAGGAAAAAGCGCAACCATAGGCACCGGGTCGGTTCGGTGATAGACCCTGTGTATATTGATTTCACAAATGCTACTGGTAGTACTTTTCACAAACCAGTCTGTACTGTTGGTGTTAATTCTTGTGACATCTTTTAAACCTCCATTCCTACTTGAACATATTAATTGTCGGGCATGTTTTTCCATCGACATTTAGTTATTATGTTTGGAACTATATTTCCACCAATAAATACGGGGACTTCCTCAACCTCAGTATCACAAACTAACTCACTTAAGGGTTCTCCTGTTTCTGAGTAGACTTCAGGCATTAACTTACTACTGAACCATATAGTGTCGATTCCGTTGTTGGTTTCAACTTCCAAATCAGCTTTTCCAACAAACTGGCTAAGCATCCCAGGCGACAGTTGTACTTCATGGATGGGTAAAGAAAATCGCCCCGTCTCATCGGTCATAAACTCTTCCACCAATCCTTCCTCATCATTTCCATTCCAGCGCAGGCGTCTGATGATTTTAGTATGGGAAAGCAGCTTGCCATCTTGCATGAGCACGCCATGCATAGGTGAAAATATTACATAGGTTTGTGAAGATTTTTTTCCAAACATTTTAGGCTCCCTGTCAGGCTCTGTATTGGAGGAAGTATCCGTGCTACATCCACTGAGTAAAGCGACGAATATCATAACCAGACTGATTTTCATTTCCGTTTTTTCATCCAGTATGAAAAAGTACCATTAAGGTACTCAGATGGAAAAGATTTGACAAGCCCAAATCAAACATAATGTGGATAAATACTCACTCATTTGGTTTTTTTACTCTGGCATATTTTTCCATCTGCATTTAGTAAGAATAGAGGTTGGTCCCATAGGAACAGCAATTTCTTCTGATGCCATATCACAGATTAATTCTTTCAACTCCCCTTCAGTTTCAGCAAAAACTTCAGGTGTGAACTTGCTACTTGTCCAAAGATATTCAGTACTTTCAGCGATTTCAACTTCCAAATCAGCTTTTCCAACAAACTGACTAAGCATCCCAAACGACAGTTGTTCTTCATGGATGGGCAAAGAAAATCGACCCGCCTCATCGGTCATGAACTCTTCCACCAACCCTTCCTCATCATTTCCATTCCAGCGCAGGCGTCTGATGATTTTAGTATGGGAAAGCGGCTTGCCATCTTGCATAAGCACGCCTTGCATAGGTGAAAATATTACATAAGTTTGTGATGATTTTTTTCCAAACATCTCAGGCTCCCTGTCAGATTCTGTATTGGAGGAAGTATCAGTGTTACATCCACTGAGTAAAGCACTGAGTAAAGCGACGAATATTATAACCAGACTGATTTTCATATCCGTTTTTTCATCCAGCATGAAAAAGTGGCACGCCACCCAGGCGACGTGCAGACACCAATTCGAGCATCAGTTATATCATCAGCATTGCCATTTTTATCTGTAGTACCACGAAAAATTAAAAACAGATCCCCTTTATACTGACCAGCCCCCAGAGCGCGCAGACCGAAACCATCCTTAGTCGCTTTTAAAATTCGGCCACCGACGTGAGCGTTGAGAAGGTTTTTTAAACCAGTAGTAGCAAACACGTCATTATTTAGAAAATCTTTTACATCGCGCTCTACACCTGCATTGACGATGTTCGCATCTAGCACTAATTCAGCAGTAATCGTTGGATTTAACTCAGCTGACATTGTTAGTCTCCCTATAAACCCGGATCAAATTAAATATTCGGCATATTGTCCCAACGACAATTTGTAGAAATTTTTGATAAGCCTATGCGGAAAGTCGATCTTTCAGTTGCTATATCGCAAACAAGCCCTTCCAGCGGGGCACCTGTCTCTGCATATATCTCTGGTTCAAATTTAGTGCTATACCATATCTCATTGATTTCTTCGTTGCCAAGCTCTACTTCGATATAAGCCTTCGCGACAAACTGATCAAACATTCCAATCGATAACTGCTCATCGTGAGCAGGCAGTAAAAACTTTCCCTGCTCATCGGTAACAAACTCCTCAAGCAAGCCTTCTTCATCACTTCCATTCCAGCGCAGGCGTCTGATGATTTTACTATGGGCTAGTGGTTTACCTTCTTGCATGAGCAAGCCATGCATAGGTGAAAATATTACATAGGTTTGTACGGTTTTTTCAAAAAAAAGCATCAAGCTTACCGCTATTGACATCATAAACATGAAGGGCCAAATAGGGGGAAAGACTCGAGGATAGGTCTTTTGACATTATTAATTTCCCTATATTAGTGATTGATATTTAATAAACAGATTCAGGCATATCCGCCCAGCGGCAGATAGTCATTATTTTAGATAAACCTGACTTAACAACTACTTCCTCCTGATTGAGTTCACAAATTAAATCAGTTAATTCTTTTTCGGTTTCAGCATAAATCGGGGCTTCGAACTTGTTGTTGTACCAGACATCAATATTTTGACCATCTACTTGAACCTCAAGCTTTGTTGATCCAACAAACTGACTAAGCATCCCAAACGACAGTTGTTCTTCATGGATGGGTAAAGAAAATCGACCCGTCTCATCGGTCATAAACTCTTCCACCAACCCTTCCTCATTGTTGCCATTCCAGCGCAGGCGTCTGATGATTTTAGTATGGGAAAGCGGCTTGCCATCTTGCATGAGAACACCTTGCATAGGTGAAAATATTACATAGGTTTGTGACGATTTTTTTCCAAACATCTCAGGCTCCCTGTCAGGCTCTGTATTGGGGGAAATATCCGCGCTACATCCACTGAGTAAAGCGACGAATATCATAACCAGACTGATTTTCATTTCCGTTTTTTCATCCAGCATGAAAAAGTACCATAAAGGTACTCAGCTGGAAAAGGTTTGACAAACCCGAATTAAATATAAACTGGATAAATATTCTTTCATGAGGCAACGCCAGATCAAAACACCACTATCGCCTGCCATATCAAACGAAAAGCAAGCAGTGTCAAAACCCAGTTTAAAATAGTGCTGAAATGATGATCCTGCATGCGCTTGAGCACCCTCAATCCCAACCAGGTTCCGATAGCACCACCTGTAATCATCGCCAGTAATAACGGTATCCACGGGGTTAGATCGAAACCCGTACTCGTAAACACGATGATCTTGCAGATATGCTGCAAACTCATCGCAGCCGCAAAGGTCGCCACAACCCGGAAACGATCAACGAAAACCTGCTTAAGAAAAGCGCCGATCAGTGGTCCAGTCGCACCAACAAACAGTGTCAGGAAGGTAGTCACTAACCCAACAGCGGCTGGACCCCATTTACCTATCATCAGGCGGGGCAGCTTTGGCCCCCAGCAAAGGTAGAGAATGAATCCAGCGATACTCAAATACATCAACGCAGTCGGCAGCGATATCAACACAAAACTACCGAGCAAAGCACCAGCAATAGCCCCCGGAAGAAACCCCATAATCAAGCGCACATCGATATGGCGAAAACTCATCGCTGCACGCCCGGCATTCGATCCAAGCTGCACCACCCCATGCAAGGGAATCACCAACTGTGGTGGCAGAACCTGCGCCATCATCCCCAATAACAGGATGCCTCCGCCAGCCCCAAGACTGGCTGTCAGTAGCGAGGTCAGAGTAGCGGTCAACACCAGGGCGATTGCAACCGAGGACGATAGCCCGTTAAGCAGTAATTCCAGCATGTAAATCTCTATCAGAAAGTGCGACATTCTACTGGACAGATAAAACTAATCCGAGCCCGATATTACGTCGATGCTCTCGAATACAGCAGAAAAGCTAAAATCCAGGTTGGTAAATCTTCAAAATCGAGCTTAAAAAATAAAAAACTTCACTTCCCTGTCAACCAACCAGAGACCTGTGCGTTGTACCCGACACAAATCAATAAAACAGGACCCCTGAACATGAAAACTGGAAAACTCAATACCAGCCTCACCCGCTGGCTGTCTCCCTTTATTATTGCGCTCGCCCTGCTTAGTGGTTGTTCGAGCTCGACCGATGATACGACAGGTGATACTCAAAGCCGCTTATATATTTCACTGACCGATGCTGAAGGCGATTTCACTCAATATAAAGTAGATGTAACAGAGTTAAAGCTTTACCGTGCCAATGGTTCAATTATTGAAACCATGCCAGCAACGACCACACTGGATTTTGCACAATACGTTGATGTCACTGAATTTTTAACCACCACTACCGTCCCATTAGGTAACTACAAACAGGTTGAAGTTACGCTGGATTTTAGCAATGCCGAAATATCGGTAGAAAATGCGGACGGTAATTCGGTACCTGCCACAGCGGTTGATGAAAATAACGATCCGCTTGGCGTCGTCACAATAACCACTACCATCAATGGTAATAGTGGGTTCACCATATCCCGAGGTAAGCCTTCCAGCCTGTCGATAGACTTTAATCTGGAAGCTTCGAATGAAGTGGTCATGGCTACAGATGGCAGCAGTGCCACAGTGACGGTTAACCCGGTTCTGGTTGCAGATACCGAGATGGATGATAACAAAACCCGTCGCCTACGAGGTTTACTCAACTCTGTTGACGAAGCAGCCGCATCTTTTATTGTTGATATCAGACCTTTCCGCATTCGCCATAACACGCATGGAGAAATGACCGTATTAACCGATAGCACCACGGTTTACGAGATCGATGGAACCAGTTATGACGCTATAACAGGGCTCAGTGCCTTAGCCCTGCTGGACACAAACACTCCGATCATCGTTCTTGGCAACTTCAATATGGCTCTTAAAACCTATACCGCTGTTGAAGTCTACGCTGGCACTAGCGTACCCTGGGATTCACAGGATGTACTTAAAGGTAGTGTCATAGCCAGATCTGGCAATACACTTACTGTTTTAGGTGCCACGGTTGAACACGCTGATGGTCATTTTGTATTCAATGATGAAGTGACCGTTGAAATTGACGATACCACAGCAGTGACTCGCCAGGGCAGCGACAGTACGTTTAGCATCGCCGACCTGAGTGTTGGACAAAGAGTGGTCATACTGGGTGATGTCAGCAGTGATAACACAACTATGGATGCCACTACCGATGGTCTGGTACGTATGCGTTATAGTGATATTGCTGGCTCAGTTGTAGCCGTATCCCCACTGGAAGTGAATCTTCAAACCTATAACCAGCGCAATATTAGCCAGTTTGATTTCACAGGCACAGGTGTTGACGCTGCAAACGATGCTGACCCTGCGCAATACCAGATTAACAGTGGCACATTAAGCCTGGATGGTATGCAGATCAACGATCCTGTCAAGCTACGTGGATTCCCCACGCCATTCGGCACAGCCCCAGAAGATTTTACCGCTATCACGCTAGCACTACTGGCTGATGTACACAGTAAAATCATAGTCAATTATCCGGCTCAGGGTGCAGATGATGCGATTACTACACTGGATGAAAATGGCTTACTGTTGAGCATCGACAGCGCTAATCAAACCCAGTATCTGGTTCAGGCAGGTATCTTTACCGACCTGTCCTCACTCAGCAGCATTCCGTTAATTATCCCCAATGATGGCGCTGCTCTGTATGTTCTTCAGCAACATCGTCGGACTGAAGTATTTAATCAGTGGCAGAACTTTCAGGATGCGCTAAGCAGTGCACTGAGCAATGGAGACATGGTGAAGTACATTCACTGTGATGGTGAGTACGATGCCAGTGCAGCCACTCTGTTAGCTCAACGTCTGGTGGTTCGTATCAAACAATGATTGCAGAGGCTATCCACCTTGCTACAATCCCTTCATCATTTGATGAGGGGATTGTATGCCCAGAACGTGGATATTCGCCTGCCTGTTATTACTTCAATTTAATCTGGCCCAGGCTCAACAGGATAACGAGGGCAACAATACGCCCCCGTTATCCCTTGATTTTCTGGAATTCCTTGCTGATTTTGGATCAGTAGATGAAGACAGCTATGAAATTATCAAATATCACGCAGAAAAGGATCTCGAAAAAAGCAAACCTGTATTAGAGGTCAGGGAGAATGCCGATGAAAATTAAATTCACACTACTATTACTGACTCTCTTTACCTGTCTATCCACTCAGGCTCAGGCGATTGAATGGCAGCAAATAGATGCCGAAATCCAGGTGGTGCTGGCACCCTACCAGAATCAATGGGCGGATTTAAACCCACAAAGACAGCAAAAAATCATAGCAGGAGCAGAGCTTTGGCTGGGTATGGACAAGACCCAGAAGCAGCAAATGTCAGAACGCTTCAAAAAGTGGAAAGCGATGGATCAAAAGCAGAAAACCGCTCTCATACAGCGCTACAGAAAATTCAACCAACTGAGCGATGAACAACGCCAGAAGGTTCGCACTAAATTTAAGCAATTTAAAACCCTGACGCCTAAACAGCAACAGAAGTTGAAAGCGCGCTGGAATAATATGTCGCAGAAACAGCGCAGAAATGTCTTAAAAAAAATAAACAAAACGCGTAACAACCCAAATCCGCGTAAGAACAACCATAAATGAACACAGTGATCATGCGCCTGATCTGCTCAAATATTCTAGTAGCAACAATGTCACCTACGCTGGTGCAGGCCGATGACTGGATGGGACTGGAAGACGAGCCGGTTACGCAACTAGGCTACCATTATTCTTTCGGTCAGGATGACAGCGACAGCCATCAGTTTAGTCTGTACCATGAACTCGACTCATCAGCCGACCTTAACCTTCAGTACAATCGCAACAACACCGCAACAGATACTCAGGACTTCGATTACCAGGAGGTCATGGGCCAGCTGAGCTGGCAGGCTGTTGAACACATCCGGTTAGGTGTTAGCTATCAATATCAGGGAAAAACACAGGAACTGGAAATTACCAATCTGGGTTTCCTGGGCAGCTATACCCAGTTTCCGTTTACCTTCACTGCAGAATATCGACAAGGCAGCCTGAGTATTTTTACCCAAAATAATATTAGAACTCTCCGGGTCCCCGACCAGATTGACTCCGATATGTCAAGCCAGCACTTAAGCATCAACTGGTTTTATCAGGATTACGGTTTTTACATAAATTACCAGCGCTTTGATTATCAGAAAGACCTCACTGCTCTGGACACACAACCCATATTACAGGCAGTGGTTAAACCCGGCGCACTAGCCAATACAGGCCTCCTGCTCGACACTTCCACTACTGCAGGTGTCACGCTATATCAGCAACAACGCGAGCTAAGCTGGCTGCTTGCAACTACCCGTTATGCAACCGATAACAGTCTGACGAGCTCGTTGCAATTTGCCTGGCGCCAGATTATGTCGAACCTCAACATTATTTACAGCGCAGGGATCACGGATGAAAGTCAGGACCAACTGTCATTCGGTATAGGATTCGAATGGAATGTTTAACTGGGCAATCACACGATGGATGAAAGCATTCGCCAGCAGCTTGATCAATTTCTGGCCCGGTTTGAAAGCGAGGCCTATAAATTGTCGTTTGTAATTACACAAAATCGGGAAGATGCCCTGGAAGTCGTGCAGGACAGCATGCTCAAACTGGTGCACAAATACAGCCATAAATCGGTGGATGAATGGCGCTTACTGTTCTTCCGTATACTACAAAATCGTTTACGTGATTATCAACGTCGCAAGCAGTTTCGCCAGTTATTCCATTTATACCCAACAAAAGCGCAGGAAACGGAAGATGAGGTCGAGCAATTCAAAGACCCCAACCCCGAATCCCCGGAAAGCAGCCTGCACAGCGAAAATGCTTTAGATACCATTCAACAGGCACTGGGACAATTACCGCTGCGTCAGCAACAGGTATTTTTACTACGCGCCTGGCAGGAATTTTCAACCAAAGAAGTGGCCTTCGCTCTATCTATATCCGAAGGCAGTGTTAAAACTCATTACAAACGTGCCATCGATCAACTAAGGTCACAACTAGGAGAGCAGTATGAAACACTCTGACCCACTTGTTCAAAAAATCAAACACACCCTGGATCAGCAAACACTGGATACCGATACCACGCGACAGCTGGCACAGGCAAGACAAAAGGCCCTGCAACAAAGCCAGCCATTCTGGCGCATGTCATATGCCGTCCCTGCGATGGTAATGGCCAGCCTGATGGCTATAGTAGTCATGATAAATCAGCAGTTACCCGATCAATCACCCTCTTTTGCGGCAGACTCAATCGACACCTTTGAAATCCTTAGCAGTAAGGATGAGCTTGAAATGTACGAAAATTTAGAATTCTATGTCTGGCTGGATGAACAGGAGATAGATCAGAGCTAGTTATTGCTAAGCTACCGTTGGTCGGAATACCGCATATATTAGCCTTTATTATTATTGTTTTTTTTTATCAAACTGTGAGATTCATAACTTAAATAAATGGTCTTTGTTGCTGCCCCCTGCGCAAACCCTTTGCTGACGCGCCCTGCCAGTTATTCACACTTTATCCACAACTTATACCGGGGTTAACCACAGGTCGATCTACAACATAATGTACTTGACCTTCATTCAAAACACACTATATTGTGCCTGAGAGAAATGCGACAAAAATCGCAAAAAATTTACCGGATTATGCACATGCACCAGAAAACTGGATTTTTAATGGTCTAAACAGCTTATATCCGGGTCATGAAGATCATTGTAATTGCAAGGAACAAAAACTCCGAACACTGGATTAATCAACACTCAAAATCCCTGGTAGCTCCCCCTTAATCGGGCAGTTGCAGGGCTATGAATGTGAATTTCCTGTGATCAATCACCACCGAGTATTCAGAACATAAACGAGACAGGCACACATGCAAAACATAGAATCACCACTATCAAAAGAAAATGAATCCAGTACCTTTGACCTGTTAGATCCAACCTCCGAAAACGAAATCAGCCAGGCTTCCAACCACTACAATGTGGTGCGCCGTAACGGCAAACTAACGGTATTCGATAAGGAAAAGATAGTTGTTGCCATGACCAAGGCTTTTCTGGCGGTAGAAGGCGGACAGGCAGCTGCATCTTCACGCGTACATCAAACTGTTGAAAAGCTGACCAATCTGGTAGTAGAAAACCTCAAACGTCGTCAGCCCAATGGCGGCACCTTCCTGATTGAAGACATTCAGGATCAGGTGGAACTCGCCATGATGCGCAATGGAGAGCAAAAGGTAGCCCGTGCCTACGTGCTGTACCGTGAAAAACAGAATGAGAAACGAGCTTCTGAGCAAACTGGTGCTGCAGTTATCGAACCCGATCAGGACGAAGTCACTATCCACGTTAAAACCAGCGATGGCCGTAAAGAGCCTCTGGATATCCAGCGTCTGCAACAGGTTATCGCCGATGCCTGCTCTGGCCTCGACAGTACCGACCCTGTACGTGTATATAACGATACCCTGCGCAATTTGTTCGATGGCGTCGCCGAACGCGATGTGAGCCCAATGATGGTCATGAGTGCGCGTTCGCTGATCGATATCGAACCCGATTACTCACATGTTGCCGCACGTTTACTACTAGACAGCCTGCGTACCGAAACCCTGCGCTTTATTGGTGATGGCAGCCCCAATGCAACCTATCAGGAAATGGCCGAGCGCTATCCTGAGTATTTTGCACATTACATTAAAAGGGCCGTAGAACTGGAGCATCTGGATAGTGAGTTGCTTAAGTTTGACCTGCCACGTTTAGGCGCAGCCATCAAATCAGATCGAGATCACCAGTTTACCTATCTCGGCCTGCAGACCCTGTATGACCGTTACTTCATCCATCACGATGACACTCGTTTTGAATTGCCGCAGGCATTCTTTATGCGCGTAGCCATGGGCCTTGCCATTAACGAAGTAGACCGTGAAACCCGCGCCATCGAATTCTATAACCTGCTGTCTTCATTCGATTTCATGAGCAGCACACCTACCCTGTTCAACTCTGGCACCCTACGTCCACAGCTATCCAGCTGCTACCTGACCACCGTGCCCGATGATCTGGACGGTATCTTCAGCGCGATTAAAGATGATGCCCTGCTATCCAAGTTTGCCGGAGGTCTGGGCAACGACTGGACCCGTGTTCGTGGCATGGGCTCTCACATTAAAGGTACCAATGGCAAATCACAGGGTGTCGTACCTTTCCTTAAGGTCGCCAACGATACTGCGGTTGCTGTGAATCAGGGTGGTAAGCGTAAAGGCGCCATGTGTGCCTATCTGGAAACCTGGCACCTGGATATCGAAGACTTCCTCGAGCTGCGTAAGAATACCGGTGACGAGCGTCGTCGTACCCACGACATGAATACCTCTAACTGGATTCCTGACCTGTTCATGAAACGCGTTGCCGAAGATGCCGAATGGACTCTGTTCTCTCCAGACGATGCACCCGAACTGCATGACCTGTATGGCACCCAGTTCGAACTGGCTTATATCAGGTATGAAGAAAAAGCCAGACGTGGTGACATCAAAATGTATAAAACCGTTAAAGCCACAGACCTGTGGCGCAAGATGCTCGGCATGCTGTTTGAAACCGGCCATCCATGGGTGACCTTCAAAGATCCCTGTAACCTGCGTTCACCACAGC
>JBNKMF010000133.1:0-11244 GCA_050292965.1 Gammaproteobacteria bacterium
GAGAAGAACAGGTAACAATTGTTATCATCGCAAATAACCCAGTAATCAATACCATTGTTTAGTCCGCTACTCAACAGAGGTTTTGGTGAACTCCAGCCAGATGGGTTGCTGATATCACTGTTGGTAGAGTATTTGGCCCCCCACTGATAAATCAGGTACCACTTTTTTTGCGGCTCAAAGTAAAACACCTGTGGAGCAACAGCACCGCCAGCCGGGGTGGTTGACATATCAACCTGTTGAGCGGAATTGGCCTGAGCCCAGTCGCTGAAGTTCATATAGACACCACCATAGCCATTTCTAGTTTTATCAACTATCGATGCAAATACGTGATACTGGTTATTGAATTTAACGATTGTAGGATCTTTGATGGACGCCCAATTTGAGTTATGTGGCGTAATCAAGGGATCAGTTGATGTCCAGCTGAATTTTGAAGGCAAATCACAGGTTTGACCATCAGTAGAACCTCCGTTATCGCTGATGGTATTGTTCTTTGGATTTTGTTTCAGGTAGTTCTTCAACCAGGTCATGGCCGGACGCTCGCTGCCATTATCATGAATCAGACCGCTGCCTTCCACCCAGGTCTTACCGTATACGTAACCCCAGAAAGTGATACCCTTTACGGACGGGTGGTTATACAACATCGGGAACTGTGTCTGCATGATTCGCAGTTGTTCCTGATCATTGGTTCTAGCGATATCGTACTCTGAAACATAAATTGGCAGGCCAAGGGCCGCGACTTTATTCAGATTGCGTTCCAGGTCGGCATTAGACCAGCTCTCTAAACCGTGAGCCTGCACACCGATGGCATCGACGACTCCCGCATTGACCGCAGGCCTGGCCATGGCAATAAAATCATCGGTATTCCAGCTCAATACGTTGTAGTCGTTCAGAATCAACGTTGCGTTGGGGCAATATTGGCGTGCCAGCTGGAAGGATTTAATAATCCAGTCGTTACCAAAAGCACTTCTGGCATAGGCCGCCGGAGCATGGCCTGGTGTCGCTTCATTAACCACGTCGATCATATCCACATCAGGGTAACGAGTACAAAAATCACGAATCCACTCTTCAATTTCAGCACCTTTCTCCTGTGGACTCAATGAATCGATCCAACCTGGATGCTGGCCGTTCCAGACAAAGGTATGCTGTTTGAACAAAAGATTATGCTGCTTGGCGTAGTTATAAGCGGCATCTATACCGCCCCAGTTATATACATCACGGGTACCTTCAACAGACCCCCATTTGCCTTCGTTTTCTGGAGTGATTTGCCCCCAATACTGCGCAAAGTCAGATCTCACACTACCAAAAGTGGTGATGTTGCCGACGAAGAACCGGCTGTTAGATCCGCTGTTACCGTTATCACCGGTATTGTCATCAAGCACTTCACCACCAATGGAGAAATCATCGGCATAAAAGCTGATACTGTCGTCTGATGATTCGATAATGAAATGCTCAAAAGCTGTACCGCGCTGAGTATAGAATCCTTTAAGCAAGGTCCATCTGGAGTCGTTTGCGGTAACCATTTCAATATTGGTGTATTCGTTATAAGTGCTGCTATCACTGTCATTAGCACGTTTGGCGGTTAATTTAATAACGGTGTCAGGAGAACCTTGCGGTAGTTTTACCCAGACCGCCACCTCGTATTCATTACCTTCGGTAAGTTTGCCCACATCGAAGGTCAGTCCATTCCAGAAGGCTGTTCTGTTGGTAATATAAGCACTGGCAGAACCACCATGTTTAACCGAAGTAGAGCGGGAAATTTCACCTGCGGTGGTGCCCCAGTTGACCAGGTTGTTTTCAACATCACCATTGACGGCAAAGTTACTGGCAGGAACCTGATACTCATCTACTGCCTCTACAGGCAACACAGTGAACTGCACACTGCTACTGTCGCTAAGTGAAGCATCGCTCACGCTCAACTGAAAGGTGAAGACTGTAGGCTGCTGGACAGTTGGCGCTTCAAAGCTGAGTGTCGAGCCAGTATTGTTCGTCAGAGCAATGTTGTCTCCTTGCGTCTGCGTCCAGAGATAAGTGATCGTATCCCCATCCGGGTCCGATGAGCCGCTACCATCCAGCGTAACCGTATCACCAGAGGTGACGCTCTGTGGCGCTGTGATTTTGGCACCTGGTGCTTGATTGGATGGGGGAGGCGGCTCTGAAGGTGAGATCTGCATGCTCTTGCTGGTGCTGTTGGAGAGTCCACCACCATCACTCACGGTCAATTGAAAACTGATCTGTTGAGATTGCTCAACTGACGGCGCTACAAAGCTAAGGTTACTGCTTGTGGTATTCGAAAGCGTGATGTTCGGCCCTGCAGTTTTTGTCCATTGGTAGCTAAGGGTGTCGCCATCGGGGTCGGATGAGCCACTACCATCAAGCGTGACCGTGTCACCAGAGGTGGCGCTCTCTGGCGCAGTTATTTTGGCACTTGGTGCTTGATTGGATGATGGGACCGGCGCTGTGGGTGAGACCTGGATTCTCACGCTGGCTGAGCTGGAGAGCTTTCCATCATGCACTGTCAACTTATAGGTGAATTTTGTGGTCTGTGAAACCGTCGGCGCGACAAAGCTGAGGGTTGCTGTAGTGGCAGTCGAAAGCGCTGTGTCTGGCCCTTCTGTTTTTATCCATTGATAGCTGAGGCTATCGCCGTCAGCGTCAGATGACCCACTGCCATCCAGAGTGACTGTCTGACCTGCTGTGTAAATAAGGGATCCTGTAATACTGGCGCTCGGCTGATGATTGCCATTGTCTGTTGTGTCATCCTGTGTTTGTGTGTCATCCGGTATTTGCGTATCTGAGCCAGAGTCGTCGGATGTTGTACTGTTGTTACAGCCACTTAATACGGAAATCAGTAGAACAACCAGGCTTAAGAATAGCAAGCGCGGTTGTGGCTGTTTTTTACTACGAGAAATCATTGAAACACTCCATTTAGTATTACGGTAGAGTTAGTATTACGGTAGAGACCACGCGTGATAGCAGCAATCACGCACAACTATATGTTTAAAAGCCCCACCCTAAATCTCGTTCAGGATTCCAATTCCTGATTTAGTGCAGAGCTCTTTTGCCTCAATCAAAAAGTTGCCTAACACAACTGGACGCGGATGTTATACACCCTCCCCTCCACTCAATTCAAGTGAGATAATTGACATACGTAATCTACCCAAACCGGAACATATTTGACAAATAATATATTGTCTGTTCCACCCCTCCCCCATTGAGATAAATTCAGAAATCCTGTTAATCATCTATCTACCGATAGTTGTTTTAAGCTCGTCAATTGATGACCAATAGCAACGCTAATTCATATTTATTAGCCGGATGATTCATTCTGACCCTTTAATAAATACCAGATATTTGTAATGAACAATTCTAGACCTGAGACTCTTCTTTAAGCCTGTAAAAAAGCGCTTTTAACTTGACATCCAAAGTGCAAGACCTTCACGCCCCTTGCAATACTCAAATACTTGATATTTAAAATACCAGCGCATTTTTTCATGGAAGTATCCCGAAAACATAATATCGGAAATGAATTCTGTGACTTTTATCACACCCCCTAAAAACCTTTTAAGGTGTATAGTCCTTAAAATTGGGTCTGCTAATCACTATTTTTCGAAGGAGTTTTTTCTGCCTCCTATTATAACAAATCGAAACCGGGCTATAGATTTACTGTAGATCAGGTATCAATTAAAGCATGTTAAATCGCACTTTTCTATGACAACCAGAACATGAATTTTTCGCAAGAAAAACACTTCATACTGACCTTGTATCAAACGACTTATCTCAGACCCCTTTTAAAAGCATCCAGCTGACATAGCATGATAAATTACTGCCAAAACCCATCAATCTCTGCTTTAATGCCATCCGATGAAGCCCCACTGATGAAACCACTTTGCGACATATTCCACAAATTATTTAAATAAATTAAAGTTGCTATATTAGTAAAAGAGGTAGGAGGTATATGGGATTTATTCGCAACTACTCTATGATTCTGCAGACACAATACTTTATGTATTGAAGTTTTATGAACGCTGGTATGACCACGAACCTGGCGACCCTCACTACATGACAGGAATGTCCGCTCCGGGTCCAGGCTGTGTGAAAACTCGCTTCAAACTGATGGCACCAAAAATATTTCCCACTACAGGATGATTTAGAACTCAATTATCACAAATCTTACGAAATTGATTCTATATAAGCCCCCATACTCCACTTGAAAAATTGAAAATAGTTTTCACACAGTCTGGGGCGACTCCTACCTTTGGTTGGAGGCTAAACCGGGCGTTTAGCTGATACAGAAGCAGCTCTGGGTTAGCAGGTTAACTGGGGCGTCCGATCATCGAACTACCCCCCTTAAAGAAAGTTCGCTGCCTGGTGGTATCAGGCAAGAACCTCCTGGCGCTTAGCTGTTCCTATCAATGGAGTTGACCCACTCCCCTTCCCGAGCTTCCATCCCGTCACTGATAGCATCAACAACTTCAGATGCTGCTTCAGGGATATTTTCGACGACGGCTACTGCTACCTCTTCAATATTATCTGGTGCCACCTCGCTGAGCCTGCTCACCAAATCAACTGCATCTGCAATTTCACTGGTTGGTTCCTGTATGTTTTCGCTACTTTCTTTGTGATGACTCTCATGCAATAACCTGGAAACCTCTGCAGCAACATAGCCAGCACTCTCTGGCGCTGCTTCAACAATTTTCACAGCCAGATTAAGAGACATCTCCGGTGACAACTGCGACATCCGCGTTAACCATTCAATGGCTTTCTGATACTCAGCTTCGACGATATTGGACTCATCTTCAGTAAGACTTAATACTGTATTAGTCTCGTTGTCTGCCTGTAGCTCCTCTTCGCCAATTGACAGGTACTCTTCAGTAACCTCGAGCATGCAATCCGGAACCGCTTCAACCACTGTCGCGGCAACATCCATCGCTTGATCAGGAGCAACTTCAGACATTCTGGATACCCATTCAATCTCATCCGAATATTCAGCGTCCTGTGAATCAGTAAAGTCATGTTCATGATGCGCCATATACTCTTCTGTCATGGCTACCGCCGTTTCGGGCATTGATTCAGCAACCGTTACTGCTATATCCAGTGCATGGTCAGGACTAGCATCCCATAACTCAGAAACCATATTCAGAGTATCAGATTCACTGGTATCCTCTTCCCTGTCCGCCGGGCGAATCGCTTCCCGTTCCTCAGCTATTAGCCCTGAGTAATACTCAGCTATCTGAGTAGCCGACTCGGGTGCCGATGCCACTGCAATTCGCGCCATCTCTATACGCATGTCAGGAAATACACGCCCCACTTCAATGGCTACTTCTAATGCCTGTTGCGGATACCATTCTGCCAATTGCGAGACCAGCTCTGGAGCTAGATCTGGTTTGGCCTTCACAATAGCCTGAGTGATGTCCTGAATCTGATCAGGTACTGCCTCCTTCATAACCTCATATAGACGCATAACATCGATCCCAGGAACTGTCGCTACAGCCGCTGCAACCTCTGTTCCTTTCTCAGGGTTGTTAATCGTCAGTGCGCGTGCCATTTTGACAGCTGCAGCCGGGTCAGTTTCGGCAATCAGAATAGCCGTTTCAGCTTCTGAACTACGCACGGCTTCTGGCTCTGAATACTCTGTTCTTGGATCCAGGTCAAAAGAGGTAGACAGCGCTGCATTCTGCATAACAAAATGCTCCTGATCGGACACTGGCAACGCCTTGGTAACCATCATTCTATACAGCGTAAACAGTGCCAGTAGAATCTGAACTAAAGCCAGGAAGTAGAACAGGCTAGAACTCCCAAATGCATGCATTACCAGAGAAGCGGCATAAGGGCCTATCGCACCACCAATACCATACGCCAGTAGCAAGCTTCCCATCGCTGCAACCATCTCAGTTTTTTTCAACTTATCAAAAGATTCAGCAACACTCAGGGGGTAATAACAGGTGATTATTCCTGCTGTAACACCATTGAGAATGAAGATACCTGCCATCATCTCCATCTGAGCCAGTGGAATAATCGCGATACCCAATACAGACGAAATCAACAGCAACACAAGTAAAACTGAGCGACGATCATAATGATCGGACAACATCCCTACTGGGAACTGCAGCGTAAAGGCTCCGATAATCGCACAACCCATAAACAGGGAAAGCTGAAAACCACTGATCTGATAGTCCGCTGCAAAGACAGGCAACAGGCTAAACAATGCAGAATAAACTACCCCTGATGTCAGGCAGGCAACTACACCCAGCTTCGAAATCTTAAACAGTGAGATAATAGACATCGGAGCAATAGTTTCAATAACCGGCCCCTGGGCGCGGCTAAAGAGTATCGGTAACGCTGTCATGCAAAAGAGAATACCGACAATAATAAACAGCGTGTTATCAGAGGGCTCAGCAACCCCCATCAGAAACTGCCCAACAAACAATCCGCCCAGGATACAGGCATTATAAACCGCTAATACTTTACCCCGGGTTTCCTCAGAAGCACTGTCACTTAGCCAACTTTCCATCGCAGTCAGAAGACAGGCCTGACTAAAACCCAGCAAGACCCGTAATCCCCCCCAAAGTAAGACGTTAGCATCGAGCGTAAAGGCAAGAATACAGATCGCTTCAATAGCAACACTACCTGCCAGGGCGCGAATATGGCCGACACGTTTAACCAGTTGCTTACTGTAAAGTGCACCTGCAAACATGCCAAGGAAATACATTGATAGCACCAGCCCGATGGTATCTGTAGCCATGCCTTCCAGTCCCATTCTGACAGGCACCAGAATATTCATAAGACCGACACCCATATATAGGAGAGCGCAGCTACTAAACAGGGCAATTAAGGGTATCAGGGTTGTTCGCACTAAATGATCTCTATAATTCGGTCTAAAGAAGCCGACGCTTTGGGCCAGTCTGATATATGTACAGTCTAGCACCACAACTAAAGTTAAAACGTTAATAAATCAGTAATTAGTAATTAATTAAACAAGTAATTAGTGCCCATCCATAAGCTCCCAACCTGCTAAAAAATAGGAAATAATTTAACGTAGGCATTAAAAAAGGCCCTGAGGTTTTGTAGAATTTTTTTCGACAAAAAATAACCCAAAAAACCAGAGTGCCTTACCATGCGAGAAACCCGCACCGCTCAAACGAGTTTATTTGATGTGTATGCACAGCACAAGTTTATGCGACTTTCTCAGGGCGCTGTCGAATTTGCTAGATAGACATCACGAGATCCTCACCTTAATAGAAGAGGACCTGGTGATGGGACCAGCCTGTAGCATAGGACGTAAAGGCCTGTCGGCAGAAAGCATCTTTCGCTGCATGCAGCTTAAACAAATAACCGGCGACAACTATGAGAAGTTGGCCTTTCATTTGAGAGTTAAACGCGGAGTTAAACGCGGACACCCATATATTGAAGATTGACAACTACAATCAAAAGCCGTAGTTTTTAAACCTGATCAAATCGCAAGGAGCGCATTATGCCTAAAGCCAGGAAAACTCAGGTCTCTATTGAAGCCCCCCCTTACTACCATTGTATTTCCCGCTGTGTACCCAAAGCGCTTCGCGGGGCAGGCTCTCCGCTGTGCTTTTTTGTGTGGTAAGGATTCTCAATCCGGTCAGGATTATGACCAGTTTTTGCTCCTGCAAAACTGGCATACATTACATCCTTGTAAATAAACACAGAAGACAGTGGATTGAAAACCGATTACTTTCATTATCCAACACTTTTGCTATCGATATCGCAGCCTACGCTATTATGAGCAATCACTATAACGTCGTACTGCATATCGATAAACCAAAAGCTGAGGCCTGGTCTACACGTGAGATTTGTACACACTGGCATCAATTATTTTCAGGCTTTAGCCTGTCCAATCGTTTTCTGGCGGGAGAGCCCTTATCACCTGCTGAAGAAGATCAGTTAGCGCTCAAAGCGGAAGAATGGCGACAACGTCTAATGGATATCAGCTGGTTCATGCGATGCCTGAATGACAAAATCATCTGGAATGATTTTGAACAGCTCTGCTGGCCCTGAAAGGGTGAATATCATGGATGATACGAATATCCCATTGCACGTCAGGCTAACCAGGAAGATAAGGCAACCGGTCGGTTTTATAAATGCCTTCCCTGGCATTTACCCTTCAGGCCAGCTTCATCATTCAGCTGTTCAAAATGGATCCAGACCATTTTGTGGGAGGGCCGTTTCAAATCACAGGCCAACCCAATTAACCCAGAAGCAATACGCACCCAGCCTAATGATTTATTACCATTCGCTGGCTATCCGCGTAACAAAATGCCAAAAGGCTTACCCTTTCGCTACACCGATTACCTTGAGCTGGTGGAATGGACTGGACGTATTCTTAGAGATGATAAAAAGGGATACATTCCTGAACACCTGCCTGACATACTGACCCGACTGAATATCGATCCCAGGCACTGCGCTTATCTGACAAAAGACTTTGAAAGCCCATTTAAATCACTAGTAGGTAGCGCTTTCAAAATCAGACAAGCCTGCGAGCAAATGGGGAAAAACTGGGTACACGGTGTGAAGCGCTGTTCTGAAGTTTTTCCCGACACATAACCCCATCCCCTGATAATTCTTTCAAACACCAACCTGATATAACAGGTTGCAGGATCATTTTGTCTTGAGAAGCAAGCCAGAGAATAAATACACAATAAGGTTAAACAAAACCCTATTTTTGACTTAATACCCCCTTTATTTAAATGAAGCCATAGCCGAATAGCTGAAGTTAA
This sequence comes from Gammaproteobacteria bacterium, assembly GCA_050292965.1. Classification (GTDB taxonomy): domain Bacteria; phylum Pseudomonadota; class Gammaproteobacteria; genus JACNJF01. The sequence goes on from JBNKMF010000133.1 coordinate 8,745, forward strand.
ATTTCCTTTCCAATCTATGGGTGTCTTTAAAGATCATCTATGGGTGTCTTTAAAGATCGTTTAAAGATCCACATCCTCCAGATGAAAACTGCCTTCATGCTGCATCAGGATTAACGTCTCAATAAAAGTAGAGGGCTTAAATCCGCGATTGCTTTTGGGCAAGGGGAAGTATTTGTCAATTCGTTCTGACAGATTGATGGATTGCATGATCTGAGCAAGCGCCAACAGGCCGGCACGGGATGTTAATAGATCGTTTGTGGTAGCCAGTTTGTGCGGTAGAATATTCATAAGCCTTGGTTGTTGCACCCATTGGGTGATGGTTCGTTTCGTTGCTTACCATTATACAACCCTGGCTTTTTACGTTTTAGGGTTTTCTATATGCGGATTACGGTTAATAAAATAGCTGGATTTTTAGTAAAAGCACTGATTAATGCGTATGTGATTGATTATTAAAATGTTATTAAATCAGAAGGTAAGAGCTCTAAATGAAAATACTTCATGTGATTAGTTCATTAAATCTTGAAGGCGGAGGTCCAGTGCAAGGAGTTAGAAACCTGACATCTTTTTATGCCGATTTAAGTGTCACACCAACGGTTTTATCGTTGGATGACGCTGAAGATAATTTGGAAAATACTGAGCATCTTGAAGTAATTTGTCTAGGCAAGGGAAAAGGAGTTTTTTCTTATCAACCTAAACTTGTTTCGTGGCTCAAAAAGCATATGGCAGATTATGATGCCGTGATTGTGCATGGCTTATGGCAATATAATGGTTATGGGGTGTATAAGGCGTTAAAAAATACAAATATACCTTATTATGTCTTCCCTCATGGAATGTTGGATCCTTGGTTCAAACGAGAATATCCGCTTAAGCATATCAAGAAATATGTATATTGGTTCTTGGCGCAATATTCGGTATTAAAATATGCAAAAGCGATTTTATTTACTTGTGAAGAAGAGAAAATTTTAGCCAGAGAATCCTTTTGGCCATATAGAGTCAATGAAGCGGTAGTGAATTATGGTACGACTCTTTCTGATATTGCTCACTCAAGTCATGCGGATGATTTTTTTAATGAATATTCTGACTTACGAGAAAAAAGATTGTTTCTGTTTTTAAGTCGTATTCATAAGAAGAAAGGCTGTGACCTATTGATTCAAGCTTTTGCTAAGTTTGCAGAAGATAATCCGGATATTCATTTAGTTATGGCTGGGCCAGACCAGACTGGTTGGCAACGCGATTTGGAAAGACTGGCCAGAGATCTGGGTATCGCAGAGCGAATCACCTGGACAGGTATGCTTAAGGGCAAAATAAAATGGGATGCGATTAAGGCGGCAGAAGTTTTAGTTTTACCTTCTCATCAAGAAAATTTTGGGATTGCAGTCGCAGAAGCTTTAGCGGTTGGCACACCAGTTCTGGTATCTGGCAAAGTCAATATTTGGCGTGAAATTGATACAATGCAAGCAGGCTTTGTGGCGGAAGATACCTTAGAAGGAACAGAACAACTCATCTGGACCTGGTTAAATTCACCTTCTGAACAAAAAGCGGTAATGAAACGAAATGCCATACTATGTTATGAGCAGAAATTTAATATTGCTCAAGCTTCGAAAAACTTAATTACCTTAATAAAGAATGATATTAATGTCTGATCATTATCAAAATCTAAATAGTTTTAAAGTTCCAGATAACTTTAAGAGGGCATGGGATGATAACTGTTCAATTATTGCGGCTTATTCAAAGCAGTTTATTGGAGTGGAAATACAGGGCATGGTGGATGAATAAAAAAATACCAATTATTCAGAGTCTTTTCAAAGAAGCTAAGTCATGAATGCACGGTAAATTCGTTCTATCCGTAGAAATTAGCATTTTTAAAAGACTTTACCCCCAAGCTGAACAAACCCAGCAATAGACAGTATGGTACTTTCACTAAGTGAGAAAGAACTATGCAACTGGATCAACTAACGGTTAGACCTATTTTAAAGCAGGAAGAGGGTAAATACCTTCAAGTGATGGAGGCGCACCATTATCTCGGAGCTATTCGAAGAATCGGTGAAAGCATTTGGTATATAGCCACCGTCGATCAGCAGTGGGTTGCCCTGATCAGTTTTTCAGCTGCGGTATTAAAGTGCGAAGCACGTGACCGATTAATAAATACGGACACCCATATATTGAATGCTACACCGATTACCTTGAGCTGGTAGAATGGACTGGACGTATTCTTAGAGATGATAAAAAGGGATACATTCCTGACCACCTGCCAGACATTCTGACCCGACTTAATATTGATCCCAGACACTGGACTTACCTAGCAAAAGATTTTGAAAGCCCGTTTAAATCACTGGTCGGTAGTGCTTATAAAATCAAGCAAGCCTGTGAGCAAATGGGGAAAAACTGGGTACACGGTGTGAAGCGCTGTGCTGAAGTTTTTCCTGACACATAACCCCATCCCCTGATAATTCTTTCAAACACCAACCTGATATCACAGGTTGCAGGATCATTTTGCCTT
>JBNKMF010000134.1:0-11118 GCA_050292965.1 Gammaproteobacteria bacterium
CATTTTTTCTGATTGAATCAATTGTAATTGAGCTGTTTTTAATTCTTCGTGCGCTTTATGTAATGCTGAGTAAGCCTTACGTAACTCCCCCAGCGGGCGCCCGGTAATGACCAGACCGGAGAGACGGTTTTTATGGTCGAAACGTGCATTGCAGTTAATCGCCATCGGCACATTCTGTTGTTGACTATCGATTAAATCTAGTTCGCAATCTATCAATGAACCTGAACGTATGTGGTCTGGAAAATCAGCGATCAAAGGCAGATGTTTTGCGGCAAACAGTTTCTGTAACGACAGGCCTTTAAGCTCGCTATCGCTGCTTCCGATAAGTTCGGTCAGAGCCTTATTGACCTGCTGGATATGGCCATCGATATCGCACACGATAAGAATGTCGGAAATGGATGAAATAACACTGTTGATAAAACTCTGTGCATTCTCTAATGCGGAATTTTTTTCTTCCAGTTCTACCTGATAATGTACCAGGTTGGCATAAATACTATCCATCTGCTGAATCACTTCTATCCAGGCTTTATCGTCAGCTCGACGCACCTGCTGATCCATTTCGGCAGTCAGGCCAGCCTGATTGGTCAGGCTGGTAGTATTTTGTGAGCGTAACTCATTCATGCAATGTGAATAGATTCAAGATTGCTGTTTTTTTCCAGCCCATAACGCTCCAGCTTATTACGTAGTCCCACGCGCGAAAGGCCCAGTTCCTGTGCTGCCCGGGTTTTGTTCCAGCGCAGGCGCATCAGGGTTTCTTTAAGGATGCGGGCTTCCAGTACCTCCACTCGCTTTTTCAAGCTGCCTTCGATACCCGTCAATAAATCCATGTCGGCCTGAGACTCTGCAGGGGTGGCATGCAGAATCTGCTGAGACACCAGATTAGAGCCGAGATAGTCATCCTGACCCATTACTAGCATACGTTTAATTTCATTCTGCATTTCACGCACATTACCAGGCCATTGATAGCTGTGGAAACTATGCAATACTTCCTGGCTAATACCTTTGACACGTTTACCCAGCTGATCCATGGTTTGATTGAGAATAGCAATGGCAAGCGGAGTGATGTCTTCTCGGCGTTCGCGTAGAGGAGGTATCTTGACCTCGAAGGTAGCGATACGATAGAACAGATCCTGACGAAATTTGCCACTACGTACGTCCTCTTCCAGATCACGGTTGGTTGCGGCAATAACTCGTACATCAATTGGACGACGACGGTTGCTACCCAGTGGTCGGATTTCGCCTTCCTGTAATACGCGCAATAGTTTTACCTGAAAGGCTGCTGAGGTTTCACCGATTTCATCCAGAAAGATGGTGCCGCCACTGGCACGTTCGAACAGCCCAACGCGGTCTTCAATGGCTCCGGTAAAAGCGCCACGCTTATGCCCAAACAGTTCACTTTCGAGTAATTCATCTGGCAGTGCTCCGCAGTTCTCGGCCACAAAGGGTTTATCCTGACGCAGGCTGTTATAGTGCAATGCGCGTGCACATAGCTCCTTGCCGGTTCCGGATTCGCCGCTGAGCAATACATTTACATCGTAAGGGGCGACTCTACGAATCAGATTGCATATTTCGTTCATGCAGCTTTCGGGGCTACGCACTATGCCCTGATCCCAGTCGTAACGAGCTTTCAGCAGGCGACGTTTTTCAATCATGGCCTGTTCGATGGTGTCAGGCTTGAGTTTGAGTTCGACTGCCAACTGTTCGTTTTCACGCTGCAGACGAAACAGCTCAACAGCGTTGTTCAATTTTGTGATTAGTTCGTCAGGATGCCAGGGTTTGGTAATGTATTGATAGATACCGCCCTTGTTGATGGCATTAATGATATCTTCAGCCTCACTATAACCGGAGATAATCATGCGTACTACATCGGGATAAGACTCGCGTACCTTTTCAGAAAATTCAACGCCGCTCATACCGGGCATACGTTGGTCGCATAGCATTACCTGTATCCATTGCAGGCGTAATATTTCTTCAGCCTGATCGGTATCGATAGCGGTGAACACTTCGAAACGATCACCAAGTATGCGTTGAATGGATTCCAGCGAGCGCTGTTCATCATCTACTACCAGTACGCTGGGTAATGCATCCATTGCTTATACTCCTACTGCAGCTTGTTCTGACTGGGGCTGAAATCCTATTAAGCGACTTTGATGGGTCAGTTTGATCCACTGGTACCAGTGATCCAGCCCTTCTCCTGTTTTAGCGGAAACCTTAAACACCTGAATGCCCGGGTTGATTCTGCGTGCGTAGTCGATGCATTTTTCAATATCAAAATCCAGATAAGGCAGTAGGTCGATTTTGTTTAACAGCAGCAGGTCGGCGGCATGAAACATATCAGGATATTTTATCGGTTTATCTTCGCCTTCGGTGATCGATAGTATCGCTATCTTGTGAGCTTCGCCCAGATCAAAGGCAGCCGGACAAACCAGATTACCGACATTCTCAATAAATAAAACTGACTTATCCTGAGGAGCAAGATGATCGACAGCATGACCCACCTGATGCGCATCCAGATGACAGCCTTTACCGGTATTGATCTGGATCGCGGTTACCCCGGTCTCGCGGATACGGTCTGCATCGTTTGAGGTTTCCTGATCGCCTTCGATAACTGCCAGTGGCATGTCATCCTTCAGGTCATTCAGGGTGCGCGTGAGTAGTGTGGTCTTACCGGAGCCGGGGCTGGATACCAGATTCAATGTGAGCATGCCCTGGCGCGTGAAGCGGTTGCGGTTGGCCTGTGCATATTCGTTGTTCTTGCCCAATATATCCTGCTCGATCTGTACCATACGTGACTGGCTCATACCGGGGGCATGCGCATGCGCAGCGCCATGTCCGTAATGATGGTCGTGATCATGTGGATGATCGTGATCGTGGCTGTGAGTATGATCATGGGGGTGTGAGTGGTCGTGATCATGGTCATGGTCATGGTCATGACTGTGGGCATGGTGATGATCGTGTGAATGTTCGTGTTCGCCTTCTATCCGGCTTTCGCCTTCACCGCATCCGCATACTGTACACATGGTTGTTCTCCACTGTTGTCTGGTTTTGGGACCTTTCTTTATAGAATGGACCCTGGTTCAAGAGAATGTGTTCTTGGACATTCCCGGATATTTGTTTCAAACGCTTTGGCTTTCCTTGCTCCGTAGTTACCTACGAGTATGCCTGTGAGTAACTTTCTTTACTGGAAAATGCTCCTGCATTTCCAGATCTTCCACAATCCCTGGCGGTCGTGAAAAGAAAGTTACTCGCACGCCTGTACGTCAAATAGCTACGGAGTAAGAACAGCTATGGCGTGTGAAACCTTTATCCCTACAGGTGTCACACAATAAAAATATACCTGTCCCATTCTTCCGTATGCATTCCCACGCAGAGCATGGGAACGAGAGGAACTCCTGTCGTCTTACTCGACTTCGAGTTCCTTAATTCTCATTTCGTCACCACTGGTGACCTGTAATTGATAACTGCCACACTCAGGGCATTCATCAAAGCGTTGTTTGACGCTGACATTTTTGCTGCATTGCATGCACCAGGCCTGTCCCGGTACGTTTATGATATTCAGTTGTGCGCCTTCAGCCAGACTATTGCGGGTGACGGCATCGAAGCTAAATATCATGGCTTCTATTTCAACTCCGGCCAGATCGCCAATCTCCAGCCATACGCTTTTTACTTTTTCGAAGCCCTGTTTTTTGGCTTCGCTTTCTAATACCTGAAGTACACCTTCGCATAGCGACATTTCATGCATTAGTGGACCTTTAGTTCATAACCGACGCAGGGATCGATCACATTGATCATCAACCGAGCCAGCTTTTGCAGTAGCTCAGGATCTTTGCTGGTCAGATTCCCCAGACTGTGCGCGATCAGGCCCTGTGGGTGAAAATTCCACTCGGTAGGTGCAAGAATCTGGTACTGGCTGATCAGGCCATTCTCTATCTCTACGCGGTGGATCAAGCGTCCACGTGCTGCTTCGGTTTGTGCCAGACCTATGTTCGAGTTAGAGCTATTAGTTGCTATAGAGTCTGACGATTCAATATCAGTCATTAGCTGGCGTAGCTGAGCTGGTATGCGTGCTAGCTCCAGCAGACGCGCTACCCAGCGTGTGATCAACGTGTTGTGAAACTCCTGTGCCAGTGACTTTATTAAAGGTTGCTCCATCTGGCGTGACAAAGAGGTAGTTTCGTATTGCTTGCCATGCCACTCGGGCTGGGCGATGAACTGTTCGGCTGTGCTATCGTTAAAGCGTTGCATCAGTTCATTACTGTCTAGCTCAGGCAGGGAGTCGAGGCGCGAAAAGCCCTGTGAGGTCCAACCGTGATCGCAGATGATAGAAAGCGAGTTAGTTGCTGTGCTGTCATACCCTTTGGACCAGTTATACAGGGTATCTATATCGCTGATCTGTAACCATTGCTCGGTGGGTTGATGGTAAATCGCCTGCTGTAGGGTATTTTCCAGTTGTTCAATCAATTGACGTAGCAGTTGGCCATCGGGCTGTAACTGGCTATCCAGCGAAAAAGCATCGCCATTGGCGAATAAAGCAACTTTGAACTCCTTGATCAGTCTGCCCAGCAGCGGCAGCTGGCTTTGGTCCTGCTCCAGTTTGAATAGCGTAGGCCAGTCAATCAGTATGCGGAACAGATGTTCGCGGGCATTTTCTACCAGTACCAGCATTTCTCTGGCTGCTTCTGCATTGCGTTTTTCCTTGATCGACAGATTATTCTGTATGGCCCTTAACGAGGTTCTGGCCTGTGCCACACCGCACACGTTGTACATTAAGGGCAACACCTTTAACACCTCTTCAGGTGTTTTTCCGATCATTACTTTGCAAGCCTTCAGAGGGCGGGAGGAGCTGATTTCGACGCGTGCCTGTGCTGTTTTGTTGGGGTAAAGGTCGATATTTAACTGGCCTTCTATGGCATTCATGATTTGTCTCCATCCGGGTTAAACATACCGCGTAATAATTCGCGTCTACTTAAGGGTTGCTGCAGGCGTTCACTGATCATTGGTTTTTCGGCTTCAGGGTTATTAGTATTATTTATTGTAGCCTGTTGAGGTTCAATTTCAGGCACATCTTCTCCTTTCCAGATGTTTTCCATCTGGTGCGGATCGACGTGTATTTCATCCTGATTCTGAGTATTCATCAATTCCTGTATAATGATTTCTGCAGTTTCTACTGCACTCTCATCGTCCGCGAATTCAAACATGGGGGAGAACAGGCTGCACATCTGGTATTTGCCTATCTCTTCTTCATATCCAGTAATAAATTCATAGCGCCCTGAGGGGAATATATGCGAGCGTTTGCTTAATTCGTGCAATTCTGACCAGTCTTGCTGTTCGCCCGGTAACAGCATAAGATTCATGAACCAGGGAGTGCTTAGCACACCAAGATAGTGCTGTTGCCAGGGCTGAAAACCAATTGCGTGGACCTGAAGCTTGTCGTTTACCATCGGCATATCTGTCATACGCTCTTTATAAATACGATTAAAAGTAGTCTCCAGTTTACGTGCGATTTCAAATTCTGCTTTGTTTGACATCAATAAATCCCGAATTTACAGGTTTAAACAGGCATTTGGTTTAATCTTCAAGCACCATGAAGTCGATTTTTTTGCTGTCGCATTGTGGACAGGTCCAGTGATCGGGCAATTGCGAAAATGGTGTGCCTGCAGCGATCTGCCAGTACTCATCGCCCTCGGCAGGGTCGTACACATGCCAGCAAATCTTGCATTCGAGACGTGTAGCATCGCTAAGTTTGCTGATATCTCCACCAAATGATCCGGGAATGGTATTTTGCTGATTCATCTGCTTACTCGTAAATGCTGAGAATTTCATTCAGCCGTTGTGCGCTATCGTCAATATCTTCCTGCGAAGCGCATGCCACTTCAGGTACCTTACTGATTTCAATCGTATTCAAAATCAGGGTTTCCTGCGAATTATAATATTGTACCCACCAGACATTAGCTGTACCCGTACTGCTGATACGACAATTACCGTAACCGCGAGACAGAATGATGATTGGGCCTATGCCCAGCTGGTCAGACAGATAAACCAGATCATGCTCGGTATGTGGTAGTAGCGATAGATTGATGACATAGGGCTCGTTACCCGGCTTATACTCGGGTAGCTTATCGTTGATTTCTACCAATAGAGGTGCCGCGTTGTATACGTCATCTGGTATCTGTAAGTCCGCTACTGTTACATTTTTCCGGGCTTCAGCGAAGGTTAATTCACTAATGAGGCCGGGTATATCGGCTATTTCGATGGTATCACGGATGATGGCCTGATGTTCATCCACATACTGCACACGCCATACCCCGGCTAGTACTGATTCCTGGATCAGGGCATTTATATTGCCGGTACATTGCACGCTGACTTCACCTTCGCCCAGTAACTGGTCGAAGAACTGGCGGTTTTCCCGGTCTAGATCGTTAAGCTCAAATACCAGGGTGGGGCCACCGACTTTATATTGTTGCAGACCCTGTTCGATTTTTCGGGTCAGTTTGACAGCGTCCTCCAGTCCAGTAATTTCTTCTGCTTCAGGAACCATAGGGGCTTCATAGGTGAACATGCCAGAGGGCATTTGCATGAAAGTCATTTCTGCGCCATCACTGTCGGCGGGTTGCGAGCCGGGACCAACAAGAGGGCTTATTTCAATAGGGATGTCTATTTTGTTCATACTGTTCTCCTCAGGATTGGCTGCATGCTGATGCGCCCTGTTCGACGGGGATAGCAAAGCCGGGTGCGGTTTTGGGTTGTGAACTTAATATCTGGTTGATCTGGGTAAGGTAGGAAATCCAGTCCTGCACACGGCTGATAACGCCAAGATATTTTCCGTCGCGCAGAAATACCAGTGAAGGCCATTCGTTAAAGCCATAGCGTGTTTGCAGCTTGCGCTGGGCGCTCTGATCGATAACAGCTGCAGCAAAACGGTCGCCATATTCTTTCACCAGCTCGGGCAGAATCATCGCTACATCATTGCTTTCAGGAAAACGTATCGGGTCTTCGGTGAAGAATAATACGCATTCCTGATGCTGCTGGATAAATAAGTCATGAGCGGCTTCATCCAGTTGCGGATAACCGTATTGTTCGATCATGTTTTGTATGAGTACAGATGGCATGCTTTATTCCTCAATTTTATACGAGCTGTCATTGCGAAGAGCACCAGCGACGCGGCAGTCTAATTATTGGTCGTTCAAAAAGATTGCTTTGCTGACACTCGCTATGACAGTTGATATGAAGGCAATGGTTAATAGTTTTTTCAATGTTTCTTCCGACTTTGTTCCAACGTAATCAATGAATCTGGTTTGGGTATTTCGCGATCTATTAAATCGGCAAACAACGATTCAATGGTTTCAGTCTCCAGTGATGATTGGCTGATACTTCCATCATTCTGCATGATCAGGTCAATGGCTTTGACGGCATCGGTAATACGCTCTGCATCCTCTTCGCTCAGCACCTCGCGAGCACTATCAAGAAAGATCAGTAACCAGGTGCCAGGCGGTTGTTCGCCGACTAGTAGCGTTTCTACTTCGCGTTGCATACCCATGCCTTCGCAGCGGGCATAACCAAAACCTGATTCAATCACCTGCATTGGTATACCTATACACATAGGAAATACCCATGGCCAACAGATGATCGAACTGTTCTATTCACCATATTTACCTCTGTGATCTACATCGCAACTGATGGTTTTTTCGGGGTCTAGCGGGTAGGGGCGGTAACCAATCTCAAATTCGGCTGATTTAAGAACGCGTTCATCACCAATACGGCAGGCCTGTTCTGGGCCGGGTCGTTGTTGTTCATATAATTCTATATGCATTTCCTGGCCGCACAGGGAGGCTTCGGGTGGCAATGGCTCAGGTCTTTTTGTAGCCTGAATATCAAACTGTTGTAGCCACTCTAGTGCAGCATCGATTGCGGGTTCAATCTGTTGACGGGTTTTCTCGCGCAGGCTGCCACCGAAGTCTTCCAACTGCACCGGTTGTACACCAACCAGTAATAGATGTTGCGGATAACGGCCGAGCATTTCTGCCATTGCCAGTACTTCCTGAAATCCAGTTTGATGCAGGCTCATCTTTTTAGCACCCATAAATCTGGGTACGTCATCGCCTTCAATCAGGCGGAGGGTGCCGGGTTCCAGACCATAATCAATTGCATCAAATACGACTAATATCTCGGACTGTTCAACATAATGTACCAGATAGATACCCTGAGTACCGCCATCCATCAGGGTGACGTCTTCATCAAATTGATAGTAACGGTTTAACTGTTCAATCGCTCGAACGCCGAAGCCTTCGTCAGCCCAGAGTAAATTTCCTATACCGAGAATAAGCGTTTTGTAGGTCATTTTTGCGTGCCTCGGTGATTAATTGGAAGCAATAGTTGCATAATGAAATAAAAAAGTAAACTAAGTATTCAATAAGAAAGTTATTTCTAATGTATATGTGATTAGCAAGTATCCGATAAAAAATCATTACAGATAAGTAGATATCCATTTAATTCCAGAATAAAAAAATGGTTAATATAGGTTAAGTTATTGAAATTACTTTTAAACAGCGCTTTGGCACCATCACTGCATTAATCAGGGGGAGCATAAAAAAACCATATTGAACGAGGAATAAAGTATGACTGAAACGTTTTATGACGTGATGCGTCGACAGGGGATTACCCGTCGAAGCTTTCTTAAGTTCTGCAGTCTGACTGCTGCAGCTATGGGCCTAAGCCCGGCATTTGCAGGTAAGATAGCTTACGCCATGGAAACCAAACCACGTATCCCGGTATTATGGTTACACGGTCTGGAATGTACCTGTTGTTCTGAATCGTTTATTCGATCAGGTCATCCGCTGGCTAAGGATGTGATTCTGTCAATGATTTCGCTCGATTACGATGACACTATCATGGCAGCTGCCGGGCACCAGGCCGAAGTGATCGTTGATGAGGTAATTGCTGAACATAAAGGTAAGTATATCCTGGCCTGCGAAGGTAATCCTGGCTTAGAGCAGGAGAATACCGGCGGTATGTCCTGCATTATCGGTGGCAAGCCTTATACAGAACAATTGCGTCGTGCTGCCAAGGATGCGATGGCAATTATCTCCTGGGGCTCCTGTGCTTCCTGGGGCTGTGTGCAGGCGGCCAAGCCGAATCCAACCGGAGCGACACCCATCCATAAAGTACCAGATCTGGGTAATGCACCGATTATTAAAGTACCCGGTTGCCCTCCGATTGCCGAAGTCATGACTGCAGTAATTACCTACATCCTGACCTTCGAGCGTCTGCCCTCGCTGGATCGTCAGGGTCGTCCTAAGATGTTTTACTCACAACGTATCCATGACAAATGCTACCGCCGTCCACATTTCGACGCTGGTCAGTTTGTTGAAAAATGGGATGATGAGTCAGCACGTAAAGGCTATTGCCTGTACAAGATGGGCTGTAAAGGCCCAACTACCTACAATGCCTGTTCCACCATTCGCTGGAATGGTGGGCTGTCGTTCCCGATTCAGGCAGGTCACCCCTGTATCGGTTGTTCGGAAGATGGTTTCTGGGATAAGGGCGGTTTTTACAACCGTCTCACCAACATCAATCAGTTTGGTGTTGAATCCAATGCAGACAAGGTCGGTATGACCGCTGCGACTGTGGTGGGTGGTGCTGCGGCTGTACATGCTGCGGTTTCGGCCCTGAAGCGTACCCAACAGAAAGGAGACCAGGAATAATGAGCATTACAAATACGCCAAACGGCTATAAATTAGATACAGCAGGCCAGCGTGTAGTGGTCGATCCGGTTACCCGTATCGAAGGGCATATGCGTGCTGAAGTGAATATCGATTCCAACAATATGATTACCAATGCGGTCTCCAGTGGCACCATCTGGCGCGGACTGGAAGTCATCCTGAAAGGTCGCGATCCACGCGATGCCTGGGCATTCGTACAACGCATCTGTGGTGTGTGTACTGGTACCCATGCGTTGACCTCGGTACGTGCGGTAGAGAATGCGCTGGGTATCAATATTCCAGAGAATGCCAACTCAATTCGTAACATCATGCAGCTGTCGTTGCAGGTGCACGATCATCTGGTGCATTTCTATCATTTGCATGCGCTGGACTGGGTAAACCCGGTGAATGCATTGAAGGCTGATCCGAAGGCCACTTCGGCATTACAGCAGCAGGTGTCACCGCATCATCCTAACTCTTCACCAGGTTATTTCCGCGATGTGCAAAATCGCCTGAAGAAGTTTGTTGAGTCAGGCCAGCTTGGGCCATTCCGAAATGGCTACTGGAGCAATCCAGCTTACCTGTTACCACCCGAAGCCGACCTGATGGCTGTGACTCATTATCTGGAAGCACTGGATTTCCAGAAAGAAATCATGAAAACCAGAACTATCTTCGGTGGCAAGGATACACATCCAAACTGGACTGTCGGCGGTGTGCCCTGTCCGATCAATGTGGATGGTGTTGGCGCAGTCGGTGGGTTGAATATGGTTAACCTGAATCAGGTGCACCAGATTCTTAAGGACTCGCAAACCTTTATTAATAATGTCTACATCCCAGATATCCTGGCTATAGGTCAATTCTACAAAGGCTGGCTGTACGGTGGTGGCCTGTCCAGTCAGAGCGTCATGGCTTATGGTGATATTCCAGACAGGGCTAATGATTATTCGCCATCTAATCTAATGATGCCAAGCGGTGCAATCATTAATGGTGATCTGAGCAAGGTGCATGACATTGATCTGACAGATCCTGAACAGGTGCAGGAATTTGTTCCGCATAGCTGGTACAAATATCCGGATGGAGTAAAAGGTTTGCACCCCTGGGATGGTGTGACCAGTCCAGATTTTGATGTTAGTTCAGCCAAGGGTAGCAGTCAGAATATTGAAGAGCTTGATGAGAAAGCCAGTTACTCCTGGATCAAGGCGCCACGCTGGCGTGGTCACGCTATGGAAGTAGGTCCATTGGCACGCTACATCATCGGTTACGCAAAAGGGGATAAAGAGATCACCGAGCAGATTCAACTGGTGCTAAAGACACTTGATGTTCCGGTGACAGCATTGTTCTCAACGCTGGGGCGTACAGCGGCTCGTGCATTAGAAGCTCAATGGGCAGCCGACAAACAGTTGTACTTCTTCGACAAGCT
>JBNKMF010000135.1:0-11067 GCA_050292965.1 Gammaproteobacteria bacterium
GGAAGTTCCACCACTTCCCAGTCCTCGATCAACTGTTGGAAGTTCCAACACTTCCCAGTCCTCGATCAACTGGTGGAAGTTCCACCACTTCCCAGTCCTCGATCAACTGGTGGAAGTTCCACCACTTCCCAGTCCTCGATCAACTGTTGGAAGTTCCAACACTTCCCAGTCCTCGATCAACTGGTGGAGGGTCCACCACTTTCCAACCCTCGATTAACTGGTGGAGGGTCCACCACTTTCCACCCCTCGATCAACTGGTGGCAGTGCCACCACTTTCCAAACCCTCACCCACTCGCCTCAGCTCGTTGCTGATTCATTGCCTCCAGTGTCTCCAGTTCATTGATCAATTGATTTTTTTGTTCTTCCAGATCAGCTCGCATGGGTTCACCTACGTGTTTGATCATGTGTTCCAGATGACCAATTTCACCCATGAGCTTCCTGATCTGATCACGGTTTAGGTTTTGATCCTTTCCTGATTTCGGCTTTCTGGTGCTTGCAGCACTGCTGGCAGTCAGCTCGATATGGCCAAAGTTTTCATCAAAGGTGCCTTTCTCCACACTCTCAACCAGGCTTTGCAAATATAATATCGGGCTGCGTAGCGCTTGCAGTTCGCCACGTTGGCCTTGCAGGTAGCGGTGGTTGGCGTAATCGATCATGGATTGTTGCTTGTCTGGGGGCAGTCGCCTGACCAGGTCGAGGGTCCACGCTCTTGCATCGTCCGACAGGGACAGACAGCGAGGAATATTTAAATCTGGGATATCCAGATTGGCAATAGAGTCTGTAGTAGTGGTGGTAGTATTAGATATATATTTATTATTACTACCACTACTACTACTAAGGGAATTGACCATGTAGGAATATCCTACATGGTCACGGTTATGTCTGTTTTCAGCAATATCAGCCTGTTTTTCCCCATTCGTAACCATGTTGGGATTTCCTACATGGTCACGACCTCTATAGATATCATCCTTTTGTTCCTGATGATTCAGCCGGTGCTGTATCGGTTTTGGTATGGTGGGTGATTGATAACAGTTCACCTCATTATTGGGCTCCAGTACTTCAGCAGGGCAGGCCAGAGGCGTTTCCAGAGGGTTACCGTGTTGTTGATATTTCGCTGCTCGGTTAAAGCGTGAGGACCGTGATGGGGGTACTAGCGCATCCTCATCGGTGAATAACTGGAAGTTCACATGTTTCAGTACTGCCTGTTTAATATCACTGAGTCGCTTTAGGGCGCTGTTACTGTGTTGTTCCTGAAGGAAGTCAACATAATGCTCATCCAGTTCCAGTGTTTCACCTAGAGACAACGGTTCGTCATGCTGTAAATAGACCGTCCCCCGGTACAGGCCATCTTCGCCGCGTACCTCTCTGCCTACGGTGATCCAGCGTAATGCCCTGAGTACCTGTAAATTACGCCTGACCACAGGGCGTAGACATTTGAGTGCATTGGCCAGATCGTCATGATCCGGTACCCGCGCAATCGAATACTGATCCTGAATTTCCAGCCGCATTAACATCCAGGTGTGGATCTCTTCAGAGTTCAGAATAGGGTCGGTGATTAATGCACGAGGAAAAGAGTCGTGCAGATTCCCCATGTAAATGATCGATCCGGTTTCATCACTCTGTTCAGAGGTTGGTTGCTGGATTAACTGGCCTGCAGCATTGTCGAGTATTGACTGTAATGCCTCCAGACGTTTTGTGCTTCCAGGGAGTTCAGTGAGGTTTGATGTCATCATTCGCCCCTAGTTTTCCTGGCACATATAGGCCCAGACCTTGTTCAGTGGTATACCCGTATCTACACCGACTCGGTAATATCGAAACAGGGGATTTTCTGCTTCATGATGCCTGGACCAGGCTTCAGCCAGTCGGATACTTTCATCGGGAGATAACGCGGCAGGTCGACCCTGCTGTGCTTTATCCAGACCTAGTCTATCTCGACGCTTGCGATACTCGGCAATATCCATACCCGTCAGCGCCTGTAACATCGCAGCTGAGGCTTGCATACGGATCATGGTGTTCTTGATTTCATCAAGGTTATGTTCATGATCTGCATCATCCAGAATGACATCTAAACGCCTGGGATCGAAAGAGATCTGGGCGATAGACCAGGGGCGTGATTTCAACCGTTCAAATTGCATCATCGGCATATCGATGACACGCTTGACATGGGTATCATTGAGCCCCATTTGTTGTAATGCTCTAAAATCATTATTGTCATAAGCCGCAACAATAAACCTAAAAATGCTCGCATTGAGCTCGCTGTATATGTTTTCCATGGAGTAACACCTCAAACTTCCTTATTAGAAAAATCAGACATATTCAGAACCGACCGATGTTGGCTCAATAATAGACTTAATCGACAACATGCCGAGAGAATCTCGGGATGCTGGTAGAGCTCGTGTTCGAGCATCAGAATGACTTCAGTCAGATGGTTTTCTTTACGATAACGCTGGTAGTTCAGTATAAAACTGGATAGCGTTTGAGAAAAAACCTCCGAGTAAGAGTCTCGGTTTTCGATAAGCAACACATAGTCCTGAGCGGCTTTCTGTAATTGCCACCAGATCGCAGTACGGAGTACGTCGTCAGGGTATCTGGGGGTAGGCAGGCTATTAGGGTTCACGAACTCAACGACATCAAAATAGATGTGTGCATCGATCAGTTCCTTCTGTAACGGATCCGAAGGATTATCCAGGATGGTCAAGCCCACACCTGGTGCAGGGGCCATGGCGGCAATCTGCTGTACTGTATCAATTATTTGTGACCGTAAATCCCCAATAGACAAGGGTTGAGTATCAGGGGCAGGAGTCTCAGTTCCGGCCCCAGCGTTCTGATTCGAAGAAACAGTGTTTGTTTGTTTGGTTGTGCCAGCAGGCGAGGGGGACTGTTTGGAGGCTGAGGGTAAAGTCGTCTGTGTATTATCCAGAAGACTCGATGAACCTGATACCTCGGAGTCAGGAGGCGTCACCTCAGTGCTACCAGCGAGATCAGGAGATCTAACCGAGTTCGCAGCTGCCTGTCTCAGCGCATCAGGTTCATGTTTGAGCGATTTGCGTGAGTTAGCCAGCAATGCGGTAATCTCGGTCATAATCGCCATCGCGGGAAGTCCCGTTAGCTGGCTTAATGCCAGATCCATAGACTGCTTGAAGCCATCCAGGTCAACCTGCTCATCATCGTAATCCTTCAACGAGTCATAGAATAATGACGAGATATGCTCTGGATCCTGCTCACCGGCTTCGGTGGCTTTCCAGAGGATTTCGTAGGCGTTGTAGAGGGAACTAATATTACGTGCAACAGAAAAACCAGCGCCCGCCCACAATGCAGTTGGTATCGCCTCCAGCAGGGTGTTAGCGGCGTAGTTGTAGCGCACGATATGGGAATGATTGACGATCCAGCCGGTATTGGAGATACGTTCTGCGAGTTTGCGCGAGGAGAGATCCTTGTGTTCATAGGTTTCACCCCGAACCAGCGCTTCCTGTTCATCCTGCTCGCGAAACAACTGTTTGTATCGTTCAACCGCCAGCGCACGTTCAATGAAGATCATATCCCCGCGTGATTCGTTCTCAACCATGTGAGCGGAGAGAGAATCAAGATCGCTATGGAACGGGACGAAGTCGCATTCGATGCGGTAGAAGCTTTCAGCCTTGACTAACAACGCCTGCTTTTCATCCGCATCCTGAGTCTGTTCGGCTTTTTCCTGATACTCCTGATACAGCTCCCGCAGGATCTCAAGACGGGTATTACCTCCATCCCGAATGCTGAGCTTTTCATCATCCGGGTTTCGACGCGTGATGTCCGGTGGGCTTTTCAGACCGATGGCTCGTATCGATTCTTTGATCTCATGGTACTTGGGGTTGCGTGTCTGACGCGGATTGAGCTCATACGGCTGCAATTGGTCGAGTGTATAGATGCCACGGCTGCGCGTAATCGGGTCATCATGACCGCTACTGCTTCTGACACTACTTTGAAGAAACTCCAGTATATTATCGTCATCAAGGGGTTTTATCTTATTAGACATGATCAAGCCTCCACAGCAGCGAGTGGCTGATCGGGTAGCGTTGGTGTCAGGTCGGACAGGTGAGGTAGTAATTCATGCACCAGTCCTGTATAGACTTCCAGGGCACATGGAGTCGGTCCTGGATTACCATAGCGGTCCTTACTACGAACCGTTTCGATGCGGTGTACCGGCTCATGCCTCGCGGCAGCTTTGGTATAGGCAGATAGTTTGGGAACGAAGGTATCCATAATCGATATCTTGCCATCCGATAAATCATAAAATCGCTTACGGATCAAATTAGCGATCTTAATCGAATCCGTTGTACGGTCCTGTTTATAAATTACGCCATACAAAGGTGGAATCGGCGGGGCAGGGATCGCAAGGCCTTCGGGGGGTTCCAGTGATTTCAACATCTGAACGGTACCCCGCATGAATACCTGCGAATCCAGCGCCTCCGGTACGATCGGACTGATCAGCATATCGGATGCCAGGATTATCGTTTCCTGCATGATCGATGCAGCCCCCTGACTATCGATTAATATATAATCATACTGATCACGTATTTTATGTAGTGCGGCCTTTAAAAAATACACATTGTTGGTTGATTCTTTCAACCAGTAGAGTAATTTAGATTTGGGATCGTTGTTACAAATGATATGTAAATTGGGAATATCTGTAATCGAAATACATTGTTCCGGTGATATTTTGGTGATGAGTTCTGTAACACCTAATCTCGCGTTTTGCTGTAAACGATAATAAGTAGAAAGGGATTGTTGAAAATCTCCATCGACCAAAAGGACTCTCTGTCCCATGTCTGCAAGTACGCCGCCGATAGATGCCACTACTGAGGTTTTGCCTACGCCACCTTTGGTGGATACGACACCGATTGTTTTTGCCATTGAGTATCTCCTGTTAAATTAACAGCTATCGATACCCCCTTCCTTAATGCTTATCCTCTACTTTACATAATATACAGGTAGAACACTGTAGAAAATATGTAACGGGATTAGGGGTTCGTAGCTGGTAGCAAATATTATCCTCAGAAAAATAAATAGCAACTGTTTTAGATATATTTTTGTTAATTATCTGATGGTAGTTGGTTGATTCTCTGAGCTAATTCGACATAAACCTATTATTTATGCTCCAGCTTGAGACATAAATCATTAACATTTTGGGTTGTTTCATCAGTGAGAGAGATAACGTCTTTCATCAATACGGTTTCAAATAAGTCGATATTGTATGAACCGAGAAGTCTCTAGGAGCACATTGGCTATTGCAGGATCTGACAGTTCACGATGAAATATTGGTCGAGGTGGCATTGCATTGATTGCGCGTTCGAAAAGTGCAATTGATGGATTATTGCCATACATGGAAGATGCATACAACAAACCCTGAACGTCAGGATGAGACTCATAGAGTTGCTGGGCCCAGCGCCTCGCACGAGGACGCGGTCCACTGTTAATTGCCATTGATGCACCGATAGCGGTGGCATAGCTGCCAGTTAGATCAAGAAGTGTTACTGGCTGTTCCAACTCGAAACCAACCAGAACCGGACGACCTGATGATCGATCGATAATTCTAGTGGTTTGGAAAAATTCTGCGAGACAGGTGGGTATTGACTCAGAACCCGTAGCTAAATACATCACACCACGGCTCTGTTTGTATGGGTTGCCATTACTATCTAATAAATGGTGGTCAAATCTACTAGAAGTTGGGCCAAAGTAACGAAAAGAATCCCACATAGTTGGATAGTTCCCACCCATAGAAAAAATCCTTGTTACAACTGTTTTGGCAGGTACGGTATAGGTAACTGCTTTAATACTGCGTAATGTGGCTATACCAGGAGGATCGGGAAACTTGGGCATGGTTTAAAGATCTCGCGCTAGAATAACCACCTCTTTAGGGTCGTGCCTGGTGGCGAGCCAATCTCGAGGTGTTAAGCGTCTTCCAAGCAGCTCAGATTCCAGATCAACCTGTTCAGTTAAAAAAAACCGGTTAACTACTAGCGGGTGTGCAGATTTACTTAAAGAAGCCAAAACAATAGCAAGACCCGGTAGCGTCCTGTTGTCAAAAAACTGGAAACGTGGGCAGACTCTCCCATTACTGCCATTGATCCAGTATAGGGTTCCGTTATCGAGGCGTTGCCGAACTCTGCTAGTTGTGACATTGAGTAAATTAGCTACTTCATTCTGTGTGTATGAAGAACGTTCAAGTTCATCATATTCACTGGCGATCATGGCCACATTTTCCAGAGCAGGCACTCCATCTGAATTGCCGACACCTTTTGCACCACCTGCCACTAGAAACTCTTCTTCCTGGGTGGTCATAGCGTTTGGGATCATCTTCATGGAAGGAAAATTTTTGCTGCGAATTAGAGCGGCCAGAGAAGATAGCAGGCGATCTGTATCAAGAATTCCTGCTTCTTGCAAAGTTTTAATGTCTTGTTCAGCAAGCATAATAGCAACACCTTCTAAAGAAAGAGATAGTTAGTATATTCCTTAAATCGGGTAATGAAAAGCGCAAGGGCATCATCACTTTCCACCTCTCGATTAACTGGTGGAGGGTCCACCACTTTCCACCTCTCGATTAACTGTTGGACCCTCCAACAATGCAATTACTGAGCTTTATCCCCAGTTTCTCCAGCCTCTTCTTTTTTCACCTCTATCCCCGATAAATTCTCCAGGGCTGGATTTATCGATGGTGGTTTGACATTCCCAAAAACGGTTTTCAGTGGCAGCAGCCAGCATTTAACTTTCGCGGTTTTCAACTCTCCATTGACCTGGTAGGTATGGATATTGATGCCAGCGCTAGTTCGTCTGTGTAACTGCTTTTTCTCCATGTCGGCGCGTAAATGATCTTGTATCCTCAACACGGCCTTATTCAAATTACAGCCTTCAGGACACAACTCAAAAGCCCAGATGAACTTTTTAAACGCAATCGGTGTAACGATTAGTGCCCCTTCCTTAACCACATGCACCAGTGCTTTTGAGTTATTCACCTGGATGGATCGCTCCTGCAGGCATTCGTTAATCCAGGTAAGGAAGTACTGTCCGATTTTTGGATCCTTGAGCTCGAATGACAAAGGTAATTTGGACTGAAAGTTTGGCGCAGGCCCCGGTGGCTCCTCATCCTCAGGAGCGTTATTCTGTGCCATCGGTTCAGCGGGTTCATCGTCATCCGTGACCATGTAGGAATTACCTACATGGTCACGGTATTCGTCATCTGGACTGTCATCAACGTGTTCAGTGTTTGCAACATGGGCCTCTTCTTCAACTGGCTTTGCCTCATCCATCATGTTTTCAATGCTTTCATTGGCTTCATCAGTAGCGGGAGTGGATTGATCGCTGTGAGTAGTCTTTGGTTCATCTTCTGATGCTTCAGAAGGTTTTGCGCCACTTGCCGGCTGATTGGTGACAGGGATATTTGCGCCATTAACCTCAACTTCAATGATTGAACCACCAAAGGCCTCGGGCCATCGGCTCGGATGAAATAAACGGCTGGTCTCGAATTTGAGTACCGTAAGTTTCATTCGTCCATTGATATTGATCTTCCAGATTGCGGCACCACTCGGATTAGCTATCGCATAGCCGTGTTCCTGCCAGGTATCGAATAACCGCGTGTTGTCGCTCGGTATGTCTGTAGCACCCGTCTTCACGAGATGTGATCTAACCTTGTCGGCAACTGTGCCACACACCAGATAAGTGATTGGTCCAATACACCAGCCGCTGGATCCTTCTTCCCCGTTGATCCTTAGTTGATTCGAATCAATCAGATCGCGTAATGCAGTCATCAACTTCTCGACCAGTGGAGCCTCTGGTGCATTACTGAATCTGAGTCGTTCACCGCCCAGTTTCAGATTTGCTGCAACCGATTGGCTATCCGCAAAGCGGATGATCTGACCAATCACACCGAACTCATAGTAATCCCCGTACAACCAGGCACATAATTCGGAGAAAATCTCAGGGCGTTGCGCCAACCATCCACGTCCAGCAACCGGTATCATAGAAAAAAAGGAGTTAGCGATTTGGGTATGTCGCTTGTAAGGCTGTTTGCGAAACTCAATTGCGTAGGCCTTTGCGCCAGAAGCCAGTGGGCTACCCAGATGCGGATTCCAGGGCTTGCTTTTGTCGAGTATGATGATGGTGTTGGTGGCCATCTTACCGATGTCATGGAGCAATGCGCCGATGAATACCGCGTAGGTCCAGTAATGCTCCTGTTCGAAGATGATTTCAGGGCCACCGTTTAACGGCAGCTCGAAAGACTTTCTTTGTCTCAACGCACGGTCGATAACATCACAGGTGTGAGTGGCCAGGCCACCAGGTCCGGCATGATGATGGGCAGTTGATGCAGGGGCCAGCTGGACACATTCCAGATACCCGTGCAGGGCGGGAATGTACATGGCATCAAAATACTCTCTACCCACTCCGGTAAGACGTTCAATCGATTTGATTTTTTGCGACAGGCCCAGAACGTCTATTAACGTCTGGGCACTCAGTAAAGGAAGTGCCTGATGGTTCAGCTCATCAAGCTTGATACGTTGCTTTTTTTTTTCAGGCTAAAGATCATGATGATGCAAAACTCATACACCAGGCTTTGATCATATCGGTGGTGGGGAAGGGTGCATCAGCTTGATAGATAATGGTGTTTTGATCTTTAAAATCGGCAAAGCTTTGATGCAAGGCATTCCAGTATTCCATCTGACCATCCGTTTTGCGGGCCGCTCGATAGGTAAAACAAGGTAAATGAGCGACACCATCAATGTAGCGATACTTCATTTCGTTTGACATATCTCTACTGGATGATTGATGCAAACGATTGATTTGATCGATCAGTTCCCTGATGCAAACGTCAGGCTCCTCAGATTCCAGATCAAACGGGAATCCTTCATAATGTGCTTTTAGCATGTTGTTTATCTTGGTCATATATCCAGGGTTTTGCATGAAATAATCCCAGGGTTTGGGGCCATTGGCTATCATTGAGTTAAGTTTACGTTGACTTGATTATCATGTCTTTAGTAAAACAAAACTTTAGCTCTCTCATTCGTTATAGGTAACAAAAACACTGTTACAAACTGACCAATATCTACGCTAGTTGTTGGCCCAAAAGCCAGCCCCTTTGCCCATTTTGCCTTTTACCCTTCGCCTCAAAACCGGCTTTTAGGTTTTGAGGCGCCCTTTTTCCTTTAAATCTATTTACCGTTAAAAACCCTATGGGGAATCTTCCGCTTTTAGGAAGTTCCGCCCTTTGGGTAGGCCCATTCCCGTTTGCCCATTTAAAACCTTTTTTCGGATTTCTGTTTTCCTGTGACATTTTTTCCGAAAGCTGAGTATTTTCTACTCCAGTTTTCCGTTGGAGTTCGATATGCGTATAGGTTTATTGATGTTGATAATGCTCATCACCGGCAAGGTTATGGCCCATAGTTCAGTTCAAGCTGATGCTTACCTGATGGTTGATCGCTATGTCTCGGTGAGTACTAAGCCGTCTGATATACAGACAGATCTGCTTTCTGTGCTGGTCACCTTTAAATTCGGTACAGATGTGCAAACCGTTGGAGCTGCGATGCAGCAGTTACTGATTAATTCAGGCTATCGATTGGCTGATCTGCGCACCTCAGACCCCAATTTACCTGTTTTGCTGGATGCCCAGCTGCCGCAGGTACATCGATCGATTGGGCCGATCACTTTACGTGATGCTTTGACCACACTAGCAGGATCCTCCTGGGTCATGGTGACGGATCCAGTGCATCGTCTTATTACTTTTGATTTGAAGTCTATCTATCAGGCTAAACCTGATAGCGCTGATGATGTTACGGAGGCAACTGATGGAAAATGATACCTCAACAAAACCCGCTAAAAATCATAGCCGCCTTGCCATTGTAGTAACCGCCACGTTGGGGTTAGTTGCAGCATTACTAATTTCTATACTTTTTCTTGGACCGGCGTTTCTACCAGCGAAATCTTCAGTTGCTGCAAAAACTGATCAGCCAGTGGTATTAGGGACATCTTCCAGCGTGTCGGATATTGGCTCAACGGAAAATACAACAGCTTCTCCTCACCAACAGCCTCTGGGTGTCTCAGACTCAGATCGTGAATTGTTGGCCTCCATTCCTGGTCTGGTTTCATCGCTTGGCGATTTAACAGACCGGGCTTCTTATCTGGATCAACAGATCAGTGAAGTGCGCTCATCTGTGAATGTTATTCAATCGAAAATTGAAGCATTACCCGATCATTGGCAGTCTGATATTCGTGATCAGCTTAATCCTGTATCAATGGAACTCGAGCGTTTAAGTAGTGATCTTTTAGCGATTAAATCCATTAAACCTCCTGCACCGGTTAAACCTGTATTTGCACCAAAACCCGTTAAACGTAAATCTCTGTCACCAGATTTTCAGTTAATTAATGTCGTTGATTGGGGCAACAACCTACTGGCTCTGATTAAACAGGGTGATGACACCTTGAGCTTGTCACAGGGTGATCAATATCAGGGCTGGCGTGTATCAGATCTCAGCATGAAAACCGGTTGCGCAACCTTCGTGCATAGCGCGTCAAGTTCAAAGAGTAAATTTTGTATCAGGTACGGATCATGAAACTTAATAAACTCACTCTCGCTTTAATACCGTTAATGGCAGGCTGCCAGAGCTTACCACCAGTTACACCATCGGTGGCTGAACCTGTATCTGGCCGCCCACTGGTTGACTGTGCAACAGTCCAACGTGACTTAACGCTGTCCTGGAAATTGAGACAGTACTGGTGTGCTCCCGGTCAGCGTAAGGATCAGTATCAGTCAGCTAATGACGAAGTGATGAGTCAATATCAATCTAGATTAGATTATGTATCTGCTGTGAATGAGGAAGCGAAATCGATGGACGCTGATGATCAGTTTGACAGGGTACCGCCCTCGAAGCCAATTGCTTTACCAGATAGCCAATCTTCCTCTACTGAATCAGCGACACCTATCGAAAGGGTGGTAGAGCCTGCTCCCGAGAGCACTACAAACAATTCTGTAATTGACTCTGACTCCTTAACTGAATCCGACAGGATTTATTTTGCAAACCATCATTTGGTTTTAGGGCCACA
>JBNKMF010000136.1:0-10889 GCA_050292965.1 Gammaproteobacteria bacterium
ATTTTTTTCCTGAGTCCGATATCGTTGCGCCTTAATCACTATGACGCCTTCTTTACTGATACGTTTATCCTTCAGATTAAGCAGGCGCTGTTTATAAAAGTCAGGCAGGGACGAACTTTCAATATCAAAGCGGCAATGTATCGCACTGGAAACCTTATTGACGTTCTGGCCACCTGGACCCTGTGCGCGGATGGCTTCGAGCTCTATCTCGGTTTCGGGCAGTGAAACGTTAGAAGAAATCTTTAACGCAATCATATTGTTCGCATGGGAGGTTAGATATTAATACCTGTATAGCCTTTTGTAGGTTGGTCATTCTCCACGCTGTTGATCAATACGTCGTCTGAACGAAGCCATAATGCTTTTATATAACTGATGCCCCAACACCTTGTCTTCTACTTCGGAATCTATACTGGGGTTATCATTCACTTCGATCACAAATACACCCGCATCGGTTTCTTTTAGATCTACTCCATATAGACCATCACCAATCAGGTTAGCTGCTTTGACTGCGGTCTTAACTACCTTTTTGGGTGCAGCTTCTATGGTCATAGTTTCAAAGTCACCGCTATAGTTTTCACCTGCCGCATGATCGTAGATTTGCCAATGTCCGGAAGACATCATGTATTTACACACAAACAGAGGTTTACGATCGAGTACTCCTACGCGCCAGTCATAATCTGTGTACATGTATTCCTGCGCGAGGATAAGGTCAGAATCGCGAAACAGCTTTTGACAGGTAGATTTCAGCTCTTTTAAGTTTTCAGCCTTGTAAACACCACGAGAAAAGGAGCCGTCGGGTATCTTTAGAATAATAGGGAAACTAATATCCTTACTGAGTTGCTTTTCCTGACCCTTGCTCAGGATTAATGTCTTTGGTGTCGGCACCTTATTGGCACGTAATAATTCTTCCAGAAACACCTTGTTAGTACAGCGCAATATCGAATCAGGATCATCCATCACCACCAGTCCTTCATTCTGCGCCCGGCGCGCAAAACGAAAGGTATGGTGATCTATGGAAGTCGTTTCACGAATAAACAGGGCATCATATTCAGCAATGCGACCGTAATCTTTTTTAGTGATCAATTCTGCGGACATGCCTGACTCGTTTGCCGCCTTAATAAAGCACCCGAGTGCCTCTGCATCTGATGGCGGTAATTTCTCCGCTGGATTGTGCAAGATTGCCAGTTCATATTTATATTGGCGCTGAGCTTTTGGTTTACGCCAGGGTTTACTCAGATAAGCCTGTAACGCTGAGACAAAAGTAATCTTTTCCTGATCATCAAGAGACTTGAGTGAAACTGGCCGAACATCTTCTATCCTCCAACCTTTTTTATACCTGAAATCTACTCGCAGTAAAGGCGTACTAAAGATCTCAAAAATCTGTTGCCCCAGTTCCTGTAACTCAGGAATAGAGGAACGACCAAACATCACTTTGATTTTCAGGCGTGTTATTTCCGAAGATAGTCCTTTTTTACTGATGGCTTTTTCCACCTGGTTTTCAAGATTTCGTGTCATCAGGCTATAGATAGAGCGTCGACTCAAATCCTGAATAGTGCGCACCGACGGTATTACCTTATGGTTCCTGGCTTCGGCTAGCAGTGAACAGTAATAGCCCAGACTGGCATAGCGATGACTGCGACACAGATTGACGATGCGCAAGCGCTGCTCGGGGGGATAGCTTTTGCCTGTCAGGTATTCATTTACGGTAATCACTTTCAGATCCGGAAATTGCTTAGGCCAGTGTGACAGCTTTTCGACGATGACTATGTGCTCTGACATTCTTTTTCTCAGCCCGGGTAATTATTTTTTGTGGTTATTCGAAATCAATACGACAGCCTGCAGGCCAGAACGACCGAAACGTGCCATGCGTGAGAACTCCCTGCGCGGGATAGCGATATTGATTGAGTCAGTTGGTGTTTCTCCTTCCTCACGATCAACAAAAGGGTCATTCACGTATACCAGATGCTGGTCAAATCCACAAACGACTACCCAGTGAGGATTCTTTTCACCATAAATACGGTAAGAACTGATCAGTACAATCGGAATCGCACCTGAGTTAAGCCTGGCTTCCATCTCCGGTTGTTCCAGGTTCTGGTAATGCACCGGGATCTGGTAATCTTTGATCTCCCCCAGCATCTCTTCATGTACCAGACGCATGACTTCTTTCTTTTCTGGGCTACGTACTGTTTCCACAAATGGCACGCCCTGATCATTAACATGAATAACTGCATTGAATCCACGCTTATGAGCCGCTAGCGCCAGACCAAAGGGGCCGCAGCCGCCATGGCCGGATGTCATAAATATCGTAGTCGCTTCACGCCATAGACGGATTTCCAGTGTTCTATCCAGTGTCAATTCAGGTTGCAGACTTTTCATTGCCATCATCAAAGCAGAAGCACCGCAGGTAAATTCCAGTGTCTGCTCGTAAAAAGGCATATTGGCTAATTGTGGAGGCTGATCTGGTTGCAGGCTTTTCTCGAAGCGTAGTGCGGGCATATGATCTTCATAATAATCTGCCAGTACGCCAAAGCGATGGTAGCCCAGTCCTTCAAACAGTCGCAATGACGCAGCATTGTCTTCTCGTATTTCAAGGCGAATATAAAAACGTCCCTGATCACGTGCCGCGGTTTCGGCAGCATTGACCAGCCGCCTGCCTATTCCCATGCCACGAGCGCGTTCCTCGATGGCAATAGAATACAGACGTGCAACCGAGGTTGCCCGGTTATATAGCACCATGACATATCCAGCCAGCCCTTCATTATCTTCAGATAACAGTATATCCGCATGAGAGCGGGTCAGCAGATAACGCCATTGTCGACGTGAAATCAGGTCTGTCTCGAAACAACGTTTTTCTATACCCGTGAGCTGGTCAATATCAGAAAGTTTGGCAGGGCGGATCAACAAAGTATCGCAATTGGGATATTTAGAAATCTTATCTTAGCAACTTTGAATAAAAAGGAAATGGATATTTTTTAAAGTTGGAATAGCTACTATGACTGTTATTTTTGGCATTAAATTGAATTCCTGACCAATATGAAAATCCGATAAAACTACTTTTTTGTGATCGTGCTCGTTAAAATACAGCCTTAACCACCAGATGAACCACAACAGTGATCAGTTTTTTTATCTGTTACATGATGCCGTATCGTAAGCAACCACACACTTTACTTGCAAAAGAACATCGGGGTTCCTGATGAGTTTCTGCCGCTTTTACGATAATGCAGACTGCCGTTCCTGTTCGTTGCTTGAGCTCTCCTACCCAATGCAATTGCAACAGAAAGAACAACAACTGCATCAGATTCTCGATCACTTCAAACCAGCCCACTGGCTTGCGCCGATAACCGGATCTCAAACAGGTTTCCGCAACAAAGCAAAAATGGTCGCTACAGCGTCACCCCAGGGTATCGTACTCGGATTGTCTGGTGGCATTAGTCTGATCGAATGTCCACTGTATGAAAGCAACATGCAAAGGGTATTGCAGCAGGTGCAGCGCTGGTTGAATACTATAGGGGTCAAAGCATATGACGTAAAACGTAAAAGCGGTGAATTAAAGTATGTATTATTCACCCGCAGCACATACGATAACTCGATGATGCTGCGTTTTGTATTACGCTCGACGTCCAGTATTGATGTTCTGCGCAAATCTCTCAACTTACTACTCAATAGCGCAACTGAATTAAAAGTAGTCAGTGTCAATCTACAACCTGTACACATGGCGATACTCGAGGGTGATGAAGAGATTTTTCTCACAGAGCAAACTGTGCTGGAGGAATCCCTGAATGGAATCCCGCTGTTCATCCGGCCCAAAAGCTTTTTCCAGACCAATCCTGAAGTAGCGGCAAAGCTATACCAGAGCGCAGCTGAATGGGTCGACTCTACCGGCGCTAAAACTATTATGGATCTGTTTTGCGGTGTCGGCGGATTTGCCCTGCATGTCGCGAATAATGATCGTAACGTCATTGGCATTGAAATCGAAGAGGAAGCCATCATCTGTGCGTCCAAATCTGCCAGGCGACTCGGCATCAATACTCTGAGCTTTAAAGCACTGGATGCAACGAGTTACAGCACAGAAACATCTACTCCGCCTGAGGTACTCATTGTCAATCCTCCGCGCAGAGGATTAGGCCAACAGCTATGCAACTGGATAGAAAGCAGTTCGCCTCAGCATATTATTTATTCAAGCTGTAATGCCGCCAGTCTCGGCCAGGATCTGACTGCAATGGAATCTTACAGTGTTGCCAAAGTACAGATGTTTGATATGTTCCCTCACTCGCGGCATTTCGAGACACTGGTTTATCTGGTAAAAAAAACAGGTAAATGATATTTAGTCTTTCAATGCTTTTAATATGGTCGTGTAGTCAAAGTTCCTGGCGAGCTGAGTCAGTTTGCTCTGTAATTCCTGGTCGTGCATCGAAACCTGCTGGATGACCGCCTCAATGCGCTTGGACTCCAGGCTTTCTAGCACTTCAACGAACTCATTGCGCAGTGCTTCAGGCAGGCTATTCAACATCTGCGGCGTTAACGATATATCCGGTTCTATTACGTCTTATTCCACAGCACTCTCATAAAGATATTTATCGTAAATCTCGCATGATCGGTAGGGCTTGCGTACATAGTCATCCATAACGCTAGCGAGCATTTCGTCCCGCTCTTCGTCAAACGCCGAGGCTATCACTGCAGCAATCTTAACCTCCTTGCCGTGGGACAATTCGCGGATACGTCGTGTGGCTTCGATAACATCCATCACAGGCATGTGTCTATCCATCCAGATGAAATGTGGATGCCAGCTCTCAAACTGTTGCACACCCTGCTCACCGTTCTCGGCTACCCCGACCTTAAAACCAACAGATTCCATTAACCTGCTCAGTAGCAACTGATTATCACGCTGGTCTTCCACGATAAAATACGATACTCGCCCTGGCCAGGGGCCAGCGCCATCACTTCGCCTCACGATCACCTGCTTTGCTATTGTGATATCTGCCTCCTGTGCTTCAATCAGGCACCCCAGTAAATCTCGGCATTCTCGGTCTTGGCGCGTACCCTTATCTCTGGATACTCTACATCCAACCAGCGTTGAACGGCTTTAGGGTTTTGCTCATAAGCGCGCTTCGCGGGTTTTGTGGAGTAAATCCCCAGCGTTTCAAGTATTCTCCAACGGTACGGATTGGCATCTTAATACCGGCTTCCTGTTCAATCAGTTCCATCACCGCCTTACGAGTCCATAAGGCATAATGCATCTTCAGTTGATCCGGCATCTTATCCTGGATCATCATTTTGATTCTATCTTCCTACTCACTCGTTAAATGGCGGGACTCACCAGGTTTGCGACCGCACCGGTTTACCTTAAGCTGTTTTTACGAGAGCTTAATCCAACGACCTACTGTATCTGCATGTACACCCACTATGTCACCAATTACTTTTCGGGTCATTCCGCATTTTCGTAGGCGCTGAGCTTGTCGGCGCGTCGGCAGCAAGGTCAAGATATCTTCAACCGTTTTCAACAGCCAGAATTTGTATCTTCAGAAAGAATCACTTTGATGGTATTAGTCTATACCCGAGAACAGACCTGATAGTTTTAAACTTCAAGCGGCTTAAGTTATCAGAAATATTGCTACACAACTGCATAGAACAACTGGCAGCAAATAAAATAAATTACCTTTATAAAGCTCAGCTATTTTTGTAATCGGTTTGTTTTCCTTTGTGCTTTATAAAATCCAGAAATTTTCGCGTTTTTTGTGATAGATATTTTCTACTTGGAAAAACTGCATAAATTTCTCTAGGCTCAGCTATCTGAAATTCGTCAAAAAACGTTATCAACAAACCTGAATCTATCTGCTGTTTGACACTAACCTCAGGCAGGCAGGCCACACCTAATCCACTTACGACCCCCTGTCGAATCACACTGATATCGTTTGAGCGAATCTTAGGCTCAAACGACCACTGCGTAAGTTCGCCAGACTCCCTGGCCGTAAAAGGGAGGATATTGTTATGTTGACTTAGTAGCAAAATCGGGTGTTGCTGTAGATCCTCAGGTTGAATTAACGGTGCTGTAATTTGTTTGAGATAGCCTGGCGAAGCACACAATACAAAACGTGAAGTAAACAGATATCGTGCGATCAGCTGAGAACTCTTCAAAGGACCGATTCGAATTGCGACATCAATATTCTCCGCCAGCATGTCCACATATTGATTACTGAGTACTATATCCAGGTCAATCTGCGGGTGGGTATGCAAAAACTGGCTAAACCATTCACTTAAGATTTCACCGCCCAGGAAGACCGGCGCAGTAACTCTCAAGCTGCCTTTAAGTTCATTCTGTTTGGCAGTCAACTCTAAAACGCCTTCCTTCAAACTTTGTATATGTGGGGCGCATTGTTCAAACAGTTGCTGCCCCGTCTCAGTAGCTCGTAAACTCCTGGATGTTCTTTCCAACAGCCTAGTACCCAGACTCTCCTCCAGCTCCTGGACTCTTCTGCTTACCGTACTTGAGGGAATGCCCAGGCGGTTAGAAGCCTCAACAAAGCTACCCTGTCTGATGACTTCAATAACTATTGATAGATCGTCGAATTTCCACATCACATTAATCATCCCATTTATGGTTTTTTAAATGCTATTTTTAGCTATAAAAATATCTATTTTGGGATGATAGCATGATATGTGTTTTTCATTTACTGCGGAGATCCCTATGAACCCATGCATAACAAAAAGACCTTTTTACCAGCTATTACTACTGAGCTTGAGCCTAAATTTGTTGTGGTCTGCTCCCCTCTCAGCAACCCCGCTTCCTGAGCTTGGTGCTAAACCACCTGTCCTACTAAAACTCTACGTACTGGATTGTGGAATGATTGAAGCTCGTGATCTATCTCTGTTTAATCCTATAATCAAAAAAGGCACCAATATGGAGATGGCGAGCCCCTGCTATCTGATCAAACACCCCAAAGGCAATCTGCTATGGGATACCGGAATATCTGAAAAGCTCATTGACAAGCCGGATGGCCTGGAGGTTTTTGGAGGCGCCTTCAAATTGTCTGTATCCAGAACATTAACCAGTCAATTGGCACAACTCAATATGGATACTGATGATATCGATTATCTGGCATTTTCACATTTACATAACGACCACACCGGAAATGCAAAACTTTTTACAAAAGCAAAATGGATAATGCAACAACCCGAACATGTTGTTAGTTTTGGGTCATACGCAGAGAAATACGGCTATCGTCCCACTGACTATCTAATACCCGGTGCTAACATTAATATCTTAAAGTTGAATGGACATCATGATGTCTTTGATGATGGCTCAGTAGTGATGATTTCTACCCCTGGTCACAGTGCTGGCCACCAGTCTCTGTTTGTTGATTTACCAGATACCGGACCCGTGATTCTATCGGGTGATTTATATCATTTTAGAAAAAACAGGGAGAATTACGGTATCCCCGTATGGAATACAAAAAAAGAAACCATCCACTCCTTCGCGTTTATCGATGAAATTCTGGACTCAACTGGAGCACAGCTGTGGATACATCACGATAAGGAGCAGTACGACGCTCAAAAGCACTCACCCGAATTTTACGATTGATTATCAGTATCCAGAGTAGAACTATCTCGTTTTCGTTGCGAATGAATTTTGTGAAGTGGAATCACTAACCCGAAACAACGGCTTCGTTGAGTTTGAAAAAATTCTCAGGAGTGAAGGTTATGTGTCAGGAAAAACTTCAGCGCAGTGACAATTGATGGGTGTCTTCAATTATTTTCAAGCGGGATTCTGGAGGTCTAGATCCGGCATGTTATGCAGGGATGTTGCGTTTATTCTTCTGATACTTGTTAAGCATGATCTATATAGGGGTTGGCTCTTAGTCGATCAATCGCAAGGTCGATAAAGGCTCTGATCTTTGCATTGGCCTGTCGCCCTTCGAGATGAACAATGCTAACCGGCAGTGGTTTGCTTTCGTAGTTTTGCAATATGCGCTTCAGGGAACCGTTTTTTAATTCCTCGCCAACCTGATAGGACATGACACGGGTGATTCCAAACCCTTGTTTGGCTGCTGTTATTGCCGCTCCATTCTGCGAGCAGTGCAGGCGTGGAGACACTTTTACGGATTCCTTGCCGATGGATGATTCAAATTGCCACGTCGATGACGGTTCAACCGTTGAAGCCTGAATGATTTCATGATCCTTGAGTTCAGAAGGGTGGTTGGGTATGCCATGTCTTTGCAAATAGGTGGGCGCAGCGCATACCAGCCGCTGAACGCTTCCGACGGGTGTTGCATAGATGCTTGAATCCTTAAGGTGGCCAATGCGGATAGCGACGTCCAAACCCTCATCGAGTATGTTACTAATGCGATCGTAGAAAACCGCTCTTACGGATACCGATGGATTCTGCTGCAAATATTCAGTCAGAATCGGTGCGATATGTATCTGACCAAACAGTACCGGGGCCGTCACCGATAACACCCCTTTGGGCTCAGCGTAGCTTCCGGATGCGGTAGCCACGGCCTGTTCGACATCTTCTAAAATTCGTTTGGCGTCTTCGAAAAAGCGGGCCCCCGAATCCGTGAGCCGGACATGACGGGTGGATCTGTTGAACAGGCGCACACCCAGGGCCTTCTCAAGCTGAGCGACCGATCGAGTTACTGCAGGGGCCGAAAGGTCCAGCTTGCGGCTGGCGGCAACGAAACTTTGACATTCCGCAACCTCGATAAAAACCCGCATCGCTTCAAGTTTATCCATTCAATTCCACACAGTTTGATTGTGTACTTTATTTCATTAACCGTAATAGATAATTAAGTTTCAGTCTAATTATCTTTATTTATGTTAATTGTATGCTGTGCTCTCCAATCCAATCACATATAGGAGTTAATCATGTCTCGCATACCTACACCGATATCTATTACGGCTGCACCGGAAGCCTCCAGAGGATCACTTGAAGCGGTCAATTCTCTTCTGGGCAGTGTTCCTAATCTATTTCGCATTGTTGCCAACAGCCCACAGACACTGGAGGGCTATCTAGGTCTGAATGGCGCACTCAGTAAAGGTTCACTGGATGCCCAGACCCGTGAGCGAATAGCCCTTGCTGTTGCCGAGGTCAATGGTTGCAATTACTGCCTCGCTGCACATCAATATCTTGGTTCCAATCTGGCCAGGCTGAGTGCCGCTGAAATAGTAGCCAATCGCCGTGGCACCTCCAGTGACGAAAAAGCCGCAGCTGCCGTGAGCTTCGCCGTCAAAATTGTGACCAACCGCGGCAAGGTTTCTGACCGTGACTTCGAGGTTGTTCGTGCTGCTGGCTATAGCGACGCAGAGGTCGTAGAGATCGTGGGACACGTTGCATTGAACACCCTGACTAACTACGTGAACGAAGTGCTGGGTACCGAAATCGACTTTCCGGCTGTCGAAACCCAGGCCGCCTGAGTCAGTTTTGGGTGGCGTTTTCGCCACCCTTTGCCCTAATGAGCATGCGATTAATGTTGAGGATCGAAAATTTCACTGGCCTCATGGTCGCCGTCCTGATGATCACCCCGGCCTGAGCGTTCTGGGCCTTTAGAGAAAGAGGTATGTAAGGTGACCTATACAAGCGATATTGCCTTTACCGAGAGTGTAAAGGCTATTCAGTCCAGAAAGGGTTCCAGGAATAGTTACGCCCGGATGGAACAAAGCGGCGGGTGGCAAAGTGAAATCACGCCTGATCTGGCTGCCTTTATTGCTGCGCAGAGGAGTTTCTATCTGGCGACTGTTAATGCTAACGGTCAGCCCTACATCCAGCATCGTGGAGGTCCGCCGGGCTTTCTGACGGTGATCGACAGGCAAACCCTCGCTTTTGCAGACTACAGGGGAAACCAGCAGTTCATTACTCAGGGAAATTTAAACGATAACCCCAGAGCGTTTATCTTCTTAATGGACTATGTCAACAGAGTTCGAATTAAAATCTGGGGCAGTGCAAAAGTGATAGAGGATCAGCCAGTACTTTTGGCTGAGTTATTGCCCAGCCGGGATGAATACAAAGCACGACCGGAACAGATAATAATGTTTACCGTTAAAGCCTGGGATCAGAACTGTCCACAACATATTCCGCAACGGATTGATCGGGAAGATGTAGAAGAACTGTTGCAACAACGTGATCGCAGGATCGCAGAACTGGAAGAGCAAGTGTGTCTTTTGAAAGGGGGTGACAGATGAGTGCCGTATGGATTTTGAGAGAAAGGGGACGGAGAGATTAAATATTAACCAATTTATACAATTGCTCATTTTTTAATCCCTCCGTCCCTTTCTTTAGTTTAGTTATACCATCAAAAGCATTCTCAAAATTAGAAAAGCTCGGTATCTCAACAACTAAGTTGAAAGCGGAAGCAGCATGCTGCCAGCTTCGATGCCAGCTACACACACTTATCCCAATAGGGCTTATCTTTAAACCGCTCCACCAGAAAATCAACAAAGGTCCTGACCCGCTGAGACAGATGATGGGTTTGCGGATAGATCGCATAAGCATTTAATTGCGGAAATTGGTAACCATCAAATAATGTGACCAATGCGCCTTTTTCTATTTCCTGATGTGCGATAAAGGTGGGCAGCAATACTATCCCATGACCCTCTACAGCTGCATGTAATAAAAATTCTCCAGAGGAAGCTTTGAGATAAGGCTGAACCTTTATTTTCACTTTCTGCCCGTCTGGATTGATCAGGTGCCAGTATTCAAAATCGGGTATCAGTGAATACACCATGCATTGATGTTCAATCAACGCTTCCGGTTCTTGTGGTGTTCCCATGCGCTCCAGGTAGTCCGGACTAACGCAAATCAGACTTTGGATAGGCGCTATCCGTCGTGCAATTAAACTTGAATCCGACAAATGCGCAATACGAATCGCCAGGTCAAAGCCTTCCTGCATCAAGTC
>JBNKMF010000137.1:0-9432 GCA_050292965.1 Gammaproteobacteria bacterium
ATCCGGGCCGGGTGAGTTTATCCGGGTAATGCCCTGCAAGAACGATCAGGATGAAGCACGTCAGGTGGTTATCGACATCGTCGGTAAACATTACCAGAGTCGCGAAAGCTACGATAACTTCGCTATTTTATACCGTGGTAATCACCAATCGCGTTTATACGAAAAGGTGTTACGCGAGAACTCTGTCCCCTACCAGATTACTGGTGGCACTGCTTTCTTTGAGCGTAGCGAAATAAAAGACCTGACTGCCTATCTACGCATTATCGCAAACCCGGAAGATGACCGGGCCTTACTTCGCATCATCAATACTCCAAGAAGAGAGATAGGATCCACTACTTTAAAAGCTCTGGGTGAATACGCAGCCTGGCGGCAAAGCAGCTTAAGCTCGATCATGCACGAAGCGGGGCTGCAGGACAAACTCTCGCGTAAAGGCTGGGTTAGCATACAACGCTTCAGCGACTGGCTGCAGGAAAAAAGAATTCAGGCAGAGAACACTGATGCCATGGCTATGACCCGTATTCTGGTCAGCGACCTGGATTATGCCGACTGGCTAAGGAATACCAGCAATTCACAGAAACAGGCTGATGCACGTATGGAAAACGTAGAAGAGCTCATCAGCTGGATCGGCAACATGCAAAAGAATCAGGATGACCAGTCACTGCAGTCGATAGTGACACAATTGACCCTGATGTCGATTCTTGAAAACAGTGAAGAAAAAGATAAGGCACCGAGTGTGCAACTGATGACTTTCCACGCGGCTAAAGGGCTGGAATTTCCTTATGTTTATCTGGTGGGATTTGAAGAAGATAGCATCCCTCACTTTCAATGCCAGGATGAAGCCGGCGTTGAAGAAGAGCGGCGACTGGCTTATGTCGGTATCACTCGTGCAGAAAAAGTACTCACCATCAGCTATGCACAAACACGGCAAAAATATGGAGAAGTCATTACCTGTGAACCCAGCAGATTCATCAGTGAGATGCCCGCCGATGAACTGGAAGGCGCCGAACATTGCAGTGAAAAGCTGACCCCGGAGCAGAAGAAATCGAAAGGTATGGATCACCTGGCCAGTTTACAATCATTACTATCGAGTTAAGGCAGCTGTGAACCAGAGCTGCCTAAAAGCTATATAGACCTGAAAGAGTTACTAGCTAAGGTCTGTCAGACAACCAGTAGAAATGTAACGGAGGAATAACCAGTTGGTCATTGAACTTTGCTGGAGTTCCACCAGTCACCAAATCATGTAAATCAGATATTTCGAATTTCCATTGACGACCCAGGTCTGCAAGGTTTAGGTGCTGGGGTTTGCTATCGAAATTAGCCACTACCAGTACTGATTCCTGGAAACGACGATTGGTGCGGATAAATACAAACAGGTGCTCATTCGATACCTCGATCAATTCTCGATTATTAAAATCAGCAAATGCATAAATAGTCTTACGCACAGCAATCATATTGTTCAATCCATCAAAAATCCTTTGCTGCACTGTGCCTCTTTTATTACGCAACTCCACATTATCCCAGTTGATACGGGGACGGTGCATCCAGCGGTTGTCATGCTTTCTGGAATCATATTCCAGATAAGAGTAATCATTTAATGTGCCGATTTCGTCACCATAATATATTAACGGAATTCCACCAAAAGACATGATCATGCCATGCAACATCAGAATTAAATCAACGCCAACCTGTATTGCAGTCTCATCCCCTGACTCCAGCGCCGCTTCAAGACCTATCAGTGAAGCCAGCGAGCCTGATATACGGGCATCACCATTTTTTTCATTTTTAGAAAAAGGTTTACCGCGTGCAGAGGACTCGGCAAATTCACCGGTAAAGTAATCGATCAGAAAACGCCGATGTGCGAATGGTTCGTAACCAGCATTAACGATATCCGCATCATCAAAACCCAAACCGATATCATCGTGACAACGTATATAATTAAGCCAGGTTGCACGATCAAGC
This sequence comes from Gammaproteobacteria bacterium, assembly GCA_050292965.1. GTDB lineage: Bacteria > Pseudomonadota > Gammaproteobacteria > JACNJF01. The sequence goes on from JBNKMF010000137.1 coordinate 1,960, forward strand.
TTATCTGGCAAACTCTGAATACCACGATTTAATAGTCTGGTATTGTGCGTTGCAACCGCATCCCATAACAGCGCCATAAAAGTAGCGTTGTAGGCAATTTCACATTCCTTGGCGATGACAGCATCTTCACCGAAATATTTGATAATCTCCACCGGTGCCACTATAGCTTCTGCAATAAACAGCACACCCGGTGCAGTGACCTGACAACAGTCCTTCATCATCTGTAATATCAAATGTGCTTCGCGCTCATTCTGGCAGGTAGTCCCAATTTTTTTCCATAAAAATGCCACCGCATCAAGCCGTACAATATCAGCGCCCTGATTGGCCCAGAACAGGATGATGTCCACCATTTCAACAAATACGGCCGGGTTACTGTAATTCAGATCCCACTGGTAATGATTGAACACCGTCATCACCCATTTGTTCATAGCTTCATCATAGGTGAAATTACCCGGTGAATTTTCGGGGAACACTTCGGGCATGGTTTCCTCAAACATGTCGGGCACATCCCGGTTATCAAAAATATAATAATAATCCTGGTACTTTTTATCGCCGGCACGTGCCTGTTGGGCCCATGCATGTTCTTCCGAGGTATGGTTCACCACCACATCCAGAGTCAGTAAAATGTTGCGCTTATGCATATTCTCAGCGAGTATTTTAAGGTCCCCCAGAGAACCTACACGAGAGTCAACATTGCGAAAGTTATTAACTGCGTACCCACCGTCATTATGCGTTTCCGGACATTCCAGGATCGGCATCACATGTACCATGTTGACACCCAGCTCCTGAAAATAACTCAGCTTTTCATTCAAGCCCTGCAGGTTGCCTGCGAAGCCATCTGTATACAACGCCATACCAACCAGTTCCTGACTCAGAAACCAGTTGTAGTTGTGTTCTCTCTCAATATCCAGTTGCTTGAGTGTTGAGTGGCGTTTAATGTATTGCCGTGCCATCACATTGACCAGACTTAACATCTGATCTTCAAAATCTTCTCGCTGACCGTAGAGATGATAAAATAAACTATAGATGGCATAAAAATTAGCGCCCAGGCGAGTATAAAAATGCCGCAGATCGCGTCTACGAATCTCTGGCTTAAGCCGTTCAAGGATACTATTTAGTAGAGAATGAGATTGCTGTTCGTACATAGCGACTATTAATTACTCCTCAGACGCAATTCAAGATTTAGGTAGTAAGGATACATCAACTAACTTTCATCCTTTGAGTATAATCCATCTATCCAGTGCTGGGTATAGGGATAAAAATGCACAATACCTTCAAGCATCCCTGCGCTGTAATTACCATTCAGCCCCCTGAAATCGCCCTGTGCAACATACAGCCTATCTTCGTTTCCATTAACTTGAACGCTTTGCTGCGCGGCCTCCAAAACCGATCGCATACAATTAGCAACCAGTACCGAAGGTATTGGACTCACCAGTACTTCGAGGTCATTGCCGCTGTCACCGCAAAAAACAGTTTGCGTCAATTCAAAGCCTGCAAAATCCCTCAGGGTCTCGATGGCGCGCAATTTATTGGCACCTGAAGGCAAAATATCCAGCAAACCGACTTCATTGATTTCATCAATGCTGTGGATGATATTGGCGTTAATACCAGTTTCATTGAGTCTTTGCCTTAGCCTGGAAATCAGGTTTTCTACATTGGTTTCCAGTGGCAGATAGTAACTGAGCTTAAACTGATTCTGCTTCTCATCTTCCTGCATACTCAGCTCTTCAATATCGACCAACAATTTAGCTAACTGGTCATGTGAATGTCCGCGCCAATCATCACAAATGCGCTGATGCCACTCCGATAACAGATGCCATTTCTGATGGCTGTCCAGTTGATAAATACTTGTACCTACATCACCTATAATATACTGAGGCATGGGCAAATCCCATTCAGTGATAGCATTTTCAACCAGACGTCGATCACGCCCAGTCACATAGGCAAGGGTTATCTCAGGGCGTTGCACCAGCTGTTTAAACATAGCCCGAGCATCAGGTGATTCTGGCTGTGGGCCATTGGGTATCAGAGTACGATCCAGATCGGTACAGATCAGCAGGCGCTCAAGCATTGGGTACCTGGCATGTTTTAAAGAAATCGTAATGATCAATAGCCTCGAGAATTCCATAAGCATGAGACTGTCCAGCGAAATAGATGCTATCGGCCTCCTCAAGTTGAGACAGTTCTTCATGATGCCGATTAGATACCACAACCGACAGCATATTACCGCGCATCATATCCTCATCGGTGCCGGAGCCACCCGCAACCAGTGTGTGCTCAAGTGGAATACCCAGCAGCTGTGCGACATAGCGTAGCGCCTGCCCCTTGGAAGCACGTGATGGGACAACATCAAGAAACTGGCCAAATGAGAGCGTAACATTGGCATTGATTTCCTTCTCTCGAAGCAGGGTAATGATATCCTCAACTGAAGGAGCCAGCTCTGGGTCATAATAATAGGACACCTTAAATCTTGACTGTTCTTTTTGCGGTTGCTTTTGTATACCGGGTAATTCATCTATCAATCTACGAATACGCTGTGGCTTCCAGTCCTGATCAATATGATCAGGCCAGAATTTGTCTTCGGTCAACTGTGCTCCATAATGAATATCTGTACCCAGACTGCTGATCAATACATCAGGCCTGGAAATTCCATGTCGAGTCATTAACGCTAGCGCAGAGTCAATACGTCGACCGGTAGCTATACCAAAAGTAACGCACTTACGATTCATTTTTAGTACCTCGGCAAATTTTCGCATAGCCTCGGGATTGCCAATTAAATTCTGATCAAGATCGGAAAAAATAGCTCGGTCTCGGTAACGTGACAGTTTAGTTGGCGCGATTTCAGGAAGAGGCTTGTTTTTGCCCTGTAAAAGTTTTATCTGCTGCAGATATTTTTTTGCATGTGCATTCCATGAATAATGTTTTTTGACTCCCTTCAGACCGTTATCTGAATAGCGTTGCCAAACTTTCTGATCCTGCAAAATTTTCAGGCACGTCGTACTGATAGCTTCCTTATCCAGCGGATCGATGAGTTCTCCATTGCGGCAATTGCCTATAATATCAACAGGACCGCCATTCTCTGTTGCCACCAGTGGTAACCCACTTGCTGCAGCCTCTAACAGCGTCAGACCGAACGGTTCAGTTAATGCAGGATTGATAAACAATCCCCCTGTTGCTGCTACCATTCGATAGATTTTTGGTACATCTTCAGAACGATGGAATTTAGGAACCGCAACAGAGCCGTATAAATCATAACTATCTATTATCAATAGTATATTAGTGAGCACTGTCTGCGCCCCCTTTTCAAGATCTCTTATATCATCACGATTACCGGCGACGATTAACAGGTTTGCAATTTGTTGAAGCTGTCTGGATTCACCATAAGCTTCTATCAGAGTAAGGATATTCTTACGTTCATCGGGACGAGATAAAGCAAGTATCAAGGGTTTTCCAGGGTCAGATAGAAACCTTGCCACCTGGTCTGCGAATTCAATTTTTTCGTTGGCATCGACTGGATGAAACTGCTTGAGATCGGTACCAGGAGGGATGACTGCCATACGCTCAGGATCATAAAAACTATATAGAGCATACTGTTCTTCAATCTCATTATGCGTGCTGGTAATGACCAGATCAGCATTAGCAAGAATTTCTTCCTCAGCATCGATACGACGGGCTATATTATAGGTGCTTTCGATTTCGTCACGGGTATGCCCCTGAGCAAGCAGGCGTTTTCGTTTGTCTCGCCCCAGGGAATGTCCTGTATGGACTAATGGTATTCCAAGCAAACTGGATAAACGGACACCGACATAGCCAGCATCAGCGTAATGACTATGCAACAGATCAGGCATGAGAGGTTGCTCGTTAAGCCAGTTGACCAGATTATCCATAAAACTTTCCAGGTGATCCCATAGTTGTTCCTTGGGTATATATCCATCTGGGCCAGCTTCGATACGGATGATTCGTGAGTTATCTGTAAGTTGCTCCTGTGCAAGCTGGTAATCACTGCTAATGGCAGGGTCACGTACCAGTCGCGTAACCAGATCAACCTGAGCAACACCTGACTGTTCCGCCAGGCTACGCGCTAGATCAACCACGTATTTGGTCTGCCCACCCGTATCCGCATCACGACCTAGCTCAAGGTCATGTCCGCGAATCAATCCATGGATACTGATAAGTAAAATATATCGGCCGTTTTTTCCCAAAGTGCCTTTTTTCATATTTTCCTACGTCTATGCTTAGAATTGTCTTTCTATGCTAATAGCTTAGAGAGAAGATTACAAATCACTATCGGCGTATTTTTTTTTAAGCCATTACAGCGGAAGAGTGTCCAGCTTATCTTGCCGGTTTTGGAATATTTCCTAAATAGTCGAGTGAGCTGTTGACCTGAATATTCAGTCATTTTTAGCAGCTAAAGAATAACAATTCCTTTGTTTTTTTATAGTGTCATAGAGCTGGATTTTATCAGCGCTTTGCGTACAAAGTTATAACGATCTGTCTTATTAGCAAAGACAGAAAAAGCACTTTTTGATTATCATGAATAAAGGTTTCAAGTGATTCAATAGTCTTTAAGTTTTCAATTTTCATAATCGCGCTTATTGGATGATTGTGAATAATTTTGCTATTTAAGACTCATTTCATAGCTTGAACAAGGCTGGTCATTGATAAATTTTAAAATGAATGAGAGTATGGCAACAAAACAATACTGTCTATAATAATGTTCGTATCAATCACGTGATATTTTACTGGTAGAAAATCAACAGGAGAGAACATGAAAACACGTCTAAATCACCTTTTAGCAGCTACCGTAATGGCCATATCCATCGGCTCTGCTCAAGCAGCAGACCTGATATTCAAACCCGGCGAAGGAGACTTCAACTGGGCCAGTTACGAGTCCTTGAAGAAAACACAACTTAATGGCGAGCAAGTGACTGTTTTCGGTCCCTGGCTTGGGCCTGATCAGGTGCTGGTCGATAATGTGCTGGCTTACTTTGCCAAAGCGACTGGCGCCGATGTGAAATACGTAGGCTCGGATAGTTTCGAACAGCAAATCATGATTGATGCTGAAGCAGGATCAGCACCTAATATCGCCATCTTCCCTCAACCCGGTCTTGCTGCTGATATGGCTAAACGGGGCTTCCTTACTCCTCTAGGGAACAAAACAGCTGACTGGATCAAACAAAATTACGCAGCAGGCCAATCATGGGTAGACCTTGGCACCTATGCAAATGCAAAAGGAAAAAAGGAGCTGTACGGTTTTTTCTTTAAGGTAGATGTAAAGTCACTAGTCTGGTATAGCCCTGAGAATTTTGAAGATGCGGGTTATAAAGTCCCACAGAGCATGGAAGAGCTAAAGGCGTTGACTAATCAAATCGTCGCTGATGGTGGCACACCCTGGTGTATCGGCCTGGGTTCAGGTGGCGCTACCGGCTGGCCAGCAACCGACTGGGTTGAAGACATGATGCTACGCACTCAGCCACCATCCGTATATGATCAATGGGTTAAAAATGAGATCCCTTTTAATGATAAGCGCGTGATCGCTGCCATTGAAGAGTTTGGTTACTTTGCACGCAACGACGATTATGTTGCAGGTGGTGCATCTGCAGTAGCATCAACAGATTTCCGTGATAGCCCAAAAGGCTTGTTCTCGTCACCTCCTCAATGCTATATGCATCGCCAGGCATCTTTCATCCCGTCTTTTTTCCCTGAAGGAACAGTCGTAGGAGAAGATGCAGATTTCTTTTACTTCCCTGCTTATGCAAGTAAAAATTTAGGTAAACCTGTACTGGGTGCCGGTACTGTCTTTGCTATCACCAAAGACAGCAAGGCGGCGCGTGCCTTGATCGAGTTTCTGAAAACTCCGATTGCGCATGAGGTATGGATGGCTCAAAAAGGATTCCTGACCCCATTTAAGGGCGCAAATACCGATATGTATGCAAACGATACATTGCGCGGCATGGGTAAAATACTACTGGGTGCGACCACCTTTCGTTTTGATGGGTCTGACCTGATGCCTGGGGGCGTTGGCGCGGGTTCATTCTGGACGGGAATGGTAGATTATACCGGAGGAAAGGATGCTGCAGAGGTCACCAAAACCATACAAAAAAGCTGGGACGCTCTTAAATAGATTCACACCGAAAAATACTCAGTAGAGGGCTACCGGGTATTTATCGGACCAATTGTGGAGACAGCTCAATAATCCGACAGGTAGCGAATCATAATTATTCAGAATTTTGCGGGCATGGAGTCTGTTTAAAAAATTGCAGCTCGTCCGAGTAAGGAAGCAGCATCAATGCTATCAATAAAATTCTCGGACAAACTGCGCTTCGGGCGTTCAATACAGAACGCACTTAATCATAATTAAATATAGGTAAGTGCTATGAAAAAAAACCTTTATGCCATTTCAGCAGGTCTCTTATGCTGCTCAATCATCTCCCCTGCAGCCTTGGCTATTGAAATAGACGCGGATTTAGAGCTGGATATGTTGTCAGAGGACTCCGTTTATACAACAGAGGGTCGTGTACAGATCAATGTCAGCAGTGAAACCAAAAATGGCGATAATTTTGTTTCAGCCAAGGCCTCTGCCATGCAGAATATCTCCGGCAATCCAACAGTCGATGATGCCTGGATTAAAATGGGCAACAGTCAGTGGGCGGTACAGATTGGACGCTTTGAGGCGAAAGACCTGTTCCCTCTGGGTAAAGACACCTATATTGCTTCAACCTCTGTGACAGGCTATCAGGGCAACATGCTGAGAGGCCGTCTGGGCGGCAATGGTATCGCTTTTACAACTTCGTTGAATGACAGCATTTCTATTGAACTTGATAGTGCCTGGGGTGATTACGATGTTGGCAACGAAGACAACACTACCACCCCCCCTACTGCTGGTGATCAAGGGAAAGCCTTCAATGGTTTTCGCCCTTCGGTGACCTATAGCATCAAAGGCTACAGCGTTTCCGTAGGTGTTGAGACTATTGATGCTGGCACGACAGATATTACAGGTGTTGCGGTTACCGCCAATTTCAATGCCGTCAGTGGAAATTTCAATGTCAGTTATGCGACCGCTGATGTCTCTAATCATCCTAACCGCTCCTCGGTCAATATCAACTATACGGCGGGTAATCTAGGAGCAGGTTTTCTTTATGAAGAAGAAGGAAACGCAGATGGAACCAGTAGTTATATCGCTTACACCTTACCTTTACTGGGTGTTAAAGGCGCGTCAGTAACGGGCGCGGCTTCTGTGGGTGAAGATGTTTCCGGCGTTAAGGTACGTTTTAACTACGCATTTTGATGCTAAAGTACCCGCATACTCCTGATGAAAAACTGCAAAGCTATGGAGTCTGCGGGTACATATTTTGATTCGCTTAAGCACATATAGTATTTTAATAACCTGAAGTTAAGATTGGTTTATTTTTCCACTTATTCACTACCAACAGGCAGTATATAGGAGAAAGCGATGCATCCAGCACTACAAGG
>JBNKMF010000137.1:9441-10850 GCA_050292965.1 Gammaproteobacteria bacterium
GCAGAAGTCACCAAAACCATACAAAAAAGCTGGGACGCTCTTAAATAGATTCACACCGAAAAATACTCAGTAGAGGGGCTGCCGGGTATTTATCGGACTAATTGTGGAGACAGCTCAATAATCCGACAGGTATCGAATCTTGATTATTCAGATTTTAGCAGGCATGGAGTCTGTTTAAAAAATTGCAGCTCGTCCGAGTAAGGAAGCAGCATCAATGCTATTAATTAAATACTCGGACAAACTGCGCTTCGGGCGTTCAATACAGAACGCACTTAATCGTAATTAAATATAGGTAAGTGCAATGAGAAAAAACCTTTATGCCATTTCAGCAGGTCTATTATGTTGTTCAATCATCTCCCCTACAGTCTTCGCTATTGAAATAGACGCGGATTTAGAGCTAGATATGACATCAGAGGATTCAGTTTATACAACAGGTGGCCGTGTACAGATCAATGTCAGCAGTGAAACCAAAAATAGCGATAATTTTGTTTCAGCCAAGGCATCTGCTTTGCAGAATATCTCCGGAGATTCATCAGTCGATGATGCCTGGATTAAAATGGGTAACAGTCAGTGGGCGGTACAGATTGGACGTTTTGAAGCGAAAGACCTGTTCCCTCTGGGTAAAGACACTTATATTGCACCCAGGGGACCTAATGGAACTGAGCTGATTGGTTATCAGGGCAACATGCTGAGAGGCCGTCTGGGCGGCAATGGTATCGCTTTTACTACTTCGTTGAATAACAACATTTCTGTTGAACTTGATACTGTCTGGGGTGATTATAAAAATAACAACGCAAATAATTACGGGGGAGATTTTACCGGCGATACAGGGAAAGCCTTCAATGGTTTTCGCCCTTCTGTGACCTATAGCATTGAAGGCTACAGCGTTTCCGTAGGTGTAGAGACTATTGATGCTGGCACGACAGATATTACAGGTGTTGCAGTTACTGCCAATTTCAATGCTGTAGGTGGAAATTTCAATGTCAGTTATGCGGCCGCTGATGTCTCTAATCACCCTGACCGCTCCTCGGCCAATATCAACTATACTGCGGGTAATCTCGGAGCGGGTTTTTTAACTGAAGATAACGGTACTAATACAGGTTCCAGTAGTTATATAGCTTACACCTTACCTTTATTGGGTGTTAAAGGCGCGTCAGTAACGGGGGCGGCTTCTGCGGGTGAAGATGTTTCTGGTGTTAGAGCACGTTTTAACTACGCATTTTGATGCTAAAGTACCCGCATACTCCTGATGAAAAACTGCAAAGCTATGGAGTATGCGGGTACATATTTTGATTAGCTTAAGCACATATAGTATTTTAATAGCCTGAAGTAAAGATTGGTTTATTTTTCCACTTATTCACTACCAACAGGCAGTATATAGGAGAAAGCGATGCATCCAGCACTACAAG
>JBNKMF010000138.1:0-10835 GCA_050292965.1 Gammaproteobacteria bacterium
ATCTCAAGCCAGAGAAGCATGAATTTAAAAATGATCGACAGAGAGTTGTCCGCCTGATGTCGATGACGGGTGGATAGCTGAGTCCGTTAGCAAACACTAACGTGATGCTTGCACTGTCGTTTGTAGTTTCTCAAATTTGGTTGCCAGTGCTACCGTCATTTTTTCTTAATAGAGAAAATGTCTCAGTTAACCGGGTGTTTCTCAACATCCGGTTTTTTTTGAGTGAAACAAATGTGGGTTCCGTGATAATTTGAACTTGAATTAAGTGAGTAGAAGAGTATCAAAAATGGCGCAATATAGCTTTGTAGAAGATCCGCGGGGTGGCGTAGGGATGGAAATAATCGCCAGGGATCATGATGATATGTTTAATGCTGCGACTGCAGCCTTATGTCTTTACATGTGGGATCAGGACACTGTAGAGGAGCGTGAAGAGGTCGAGGTTTCATGGTATGGATTCGATATACCAACGACGGTAGTGGGGCTGCTTTCTGAAATTCTGTTCCGGATGGATAATGATGGTTGGGTGTTTAAACGTTTTGTAACGCGCAGTATTGAAGAAGTTGATGATCTGGATGAGCGGCATAGGAAAAAACAGTTAAAAATTACAGGTACCGCCTATGGCGAAAAGTACCGAGCTGATAAACATATTCCACGTTTTCCTGTACAGGCAATATTATTGCCCAGGCTCAAGGTAAAAAAAGTTGAACAAGGGGTGCGCCTCTATTGCGTGCTGGATGCATGATTTTTATCGTGTTACTAAAAAGTAACGCTTCCAGGCATTTCCAGAGATTTTTTACCATTGCTCCGTTACTGATTGGTAACCATGAATTCGTAATATCCACATGAATTGCGATGTAATTATTTGCTAATAAATAATTAACCATAAAATACAGTCACTTAAGTTTGTTTTTTCTCCTTTGGCATAAGGGTTGCTTAGAGTAATCAAACTTCATTGTTTTCAATGGGGTTATTACATACGCACCGAAATATTTCGGTCGAATAAAAATCCTTAGGAGGAATTCTTATGTCAGTTGGTCTCCAGGCTGAACCATCTTTAGGAGTACCGGGTAAAAAGCGCTGGGCCATGGTTATCGACCTACGTCGTTGTATAGGTTGTATGGCTTGTGTCTGCGCAGATAAGGCTGAATATGATGTCCCACTTGGCGTGTGGCGCACCATGGTTAAAGTCAAAGATACCGGAACTTACCCTAATACGAAGCGTCATTTTATGCCGCGACTTTGTAATCATTGCGATAACCCACCATGTGTACGTAACTGCCCAACAGAGGCTACTTATAAACATGAAGATGGTTTTGTATTGCAAAGATATGATCGTTGTATCGCTTGCAGAACCTGTATTGCTGCCTGCCCTTATAACGCACGTCATGTGCTGCCAAAAAACAGGGACAGAGTAAAAATTAGTGGTGTGATTGATAAGTGCACATTCTGCAACCATCGCGTTGAAAAGGGGCTCGCCCCTGCCTGTGTGCAGACCTGTCTAGGTCGTTCGAGAATTTTTGGTGACCTTAATGATCCGAAAAGTGAAGTGTCTCGTCTGGTTGCTCGTCATAAAACGGTCGTGTTAAAGCCTGATAAAGGTACCTCGCCGCAGGTTTATTATGTAAAGCCTGATCGAGCAATGACTGAGCAGGTATTCAGTGCCCCGAAATCTTATGCAGCGCGTGCTGATGAAGCAGCGTTCTATAAGCATAACCGTGGCAGTAAATTCTTTTCTGGCGTTCTATAGGAGACATATCATGTTTGAATACATGGACTACAACATCGCTCCTTGGGGGCACGAAATTGTCATTTACTTTTTTCTGATTGGTGCTGCAGCAATGACGTTTGTATATGCTGCTGCACCGGCGGTATTTGGTGATACGCTCGGTGGCGCAGCTAAGGCCATGGAGCCTTTCCAGAAAACGGGAATGATTATCTCATTGATATTGCTGCTTGTCTGTGCACCGCTACTGATCACTGATCTGGGTCAGCCGGGGCGCTTCCTGTACCCGATTATCCATTTTCACTGGACTTCGCCATTGTCCTGGGGTTCTTTGTTTCTACCACTGTTTGGTGCCTGTATCGTGGGTTACTACTTTGGTCTGCTAAAAGAGAATGCCGGCTTAATGCGCCTGACCGGTATTCTTGGGTCATTGCTGGCCTTATCTATGCCTTTATATACGGGGCTGGATTTGATGGTGAATCAGTCGCGTGAATTGTGGAGTAACCCAACAATACCTTTGCTGTTTGTTATTTTGTCGGTCAGTTCAGGTACCGCTGTGGTAGCAGTAACGCAAATGCTTCGAGGCGGAATAAATGAAAAGGTGGCAGAGTTTCTGCACCTGTTTTTATATATCTCGTTGTCTGTCACATTGGCACTATTTCTCGCTGAGTGGGTGGTGTTAAATTATGGATCAGGTGAAAAACAGCAGGCCTATGCCATCATCAATCAGCAGTTTTCTATGCAGTGGTGGGGCTTAACATTCTTTGTCGGAATTCTGATCCCTCTGGCGATGATCGCTGTTCCAAGAATTGGCCGTAATCCGATGGTGTTGACACTTGCGTCTGTGCTGAGTCTGGTGGGTGCTTTTACCTTCAGAGAAGTATTGATCTACGCAGGTCAACTTACCATGATCAATTTCTAAGGAGATATAATAATGAACGAAACATTAAAATTTTCCAGACGCTCCTTCATGAAATTGGGTGGAGCGATTGGAGGGGCTGCTTCGGTGGTTACTTTAGGTAGCAGCCGCCTGGAAGCGATGGAACAGGATCTGGGCGGAAAAGACTTTTCGCCTACCACGGGTGCCGCTAGAACGGCGGTACCTTATACCTGCCTGGCCTGTAATATCGAAGACGGTGGTGTGGCTTATGTAGAGAATGGTCGCATCGTTAAGCTTGAAGGTAATATGGATCATCCAAATACGCGCGGAAAACTGTGCGCCAAGGGTAATTCCGGTTATCTGCATGTGTACGACCCTGATCGTATCATGACGCCTCTATTACGCACCGGTAAGCGTGGAGAGGGTAAGTGGAAGCGTATCTCTTACGCTGAAGCGGCCACGATTCTGGCAGGTAAATTGCGGGAAGTGATTGATCGCTCTAATGAGCATGATGATCCGGCAATTCTGAATGAAATAGTGTTCAAATATGGTCGTGATAGAACGGGTGGTGCGGTTGGTCGATTTATGCACGCGCTTGGCTCCAATACAATTATCAATCATACAAATATCTGTGAATCTTCCAAAAAAGTTGGCCTTGAGCCTTCATGGGGACCAGATATTGAATCATGCGACTGGGCGAACACTAAATACATACTGAACTTTGGTTCAAATGTACTTGAAACGGCTTATTTCATGAACCCGAATGCGCAGCGCCTGGTTGATGGCGTGGTCGGTAACAAAGCCAAGCTGGTAAGCTTTGATGTGCGCATGTCGAATACATCAGGTTTTGCCGATGAGGCTTTTTATCCATACCCTGGCACCGATGGTGCCATCGCCCTGGCCATGTGCCATGTGATTATGAATGAGGGGCTGTATGACGCGGATTTTATCCGTGACTGGACCAATGTCAGTGTTGAACAGTTGATCGATCATCTGAAGCCGTATACGCCTGAGTATGCAGAAGATGAGTCTGGTATCCCGGCTAAGGATATACGTCGTATTGCTCGCGAATTTGCCACTACCAAGCCGGCAACAACATTCTCCTATCGTGGTCCTGCCAAGCACATTTGGGGTGCTTATCAGGAAGCCTCAATTCATATGATTAATGTGATCACGGGCAATGTTGAAAAGAAAGGTGGTTATTGTCTGCCACGTGGTATGGGCTGGCCTCAACCACAGCCTGAGCCACCCAAGGGTAAGGCTGCAAGTGTACTGGCTGCGCCACCACTATATCCATTAGCCTCGCATCATGTTTCAACGCATGCACCCTATATGATTAAAAAAGGTGAAGCCAGGGTATCGGTGTGGATGTCTTACTACGATAACCCGGTTTACACCTATCCTTCGAGTCATGTATGGGATGATCTGCTGCGTGATGAAACAACCATTCCGTTTTTCACATCATTCAGTCCCTATATGTCTGAAACAACCGAACTGGCCGATCTGATTATTCCGGATGTGACCTATCTTGAACGACATGATCCCGAGTCTATGCCTAGTGGATTATATCCCTGTCTATCCATTCGCCAGCCGGTCACCAAGCCATTGGCGGGTACACAGGAGTTCCGTCAAACGCTGATAGATGTGATGCAAAAGGTCGATCCAGATGGCTCTCTGGGGATGAAGAAATACTTTGCTTTCAATACGGTTGAAGACTGGATGAAAGCTCATTTTGATAATATCCCCGGCCTGAAAGAAGAAGGTGGCTGGAACCACATGAAGAAAAAAGGAGTTTGGCCTATCTACGGTGAAGTGGATAAGACTAGCGCCAAGCTGGTCGATAGAAATGGCAATGAAGTAGAGCCAGAGTATGGTCTGTATACCAAAGAATTGTCTGCGGCTGATATGTCAGGTGCCACAGTCGATAGTGAAGGTCTGATCATGAAAGATGGAAAAGTAATCGGAGTGAATGCCAACGGCAAAAACATGGTGGGTTTTGGAACACCTTCTCACCGGATTGAAATCTATAAAGAAAGCTTTAAGAAATATGGATTCAATCCTATGCCGGTTTATAAGCGACTGGAATCTCGTAACAAGAAGCCGGATGAACTGGTGCTCACTACCTATAAGGTGAATGTGCATACGCAAAGTCGAACCGCTTCGCTGAAGTTTCTGGCCGAGCTGTACCATAAAAATCCAGCCTGGATTAACCCAAAAACAGCCAATTCTAGAGGTATTAAGGATGGTGATTTGATCAGGGTGACTTCAACGCTGGGGCATATTGTGACTCGTGCTCATGTGACACAGGGTATCCATCCTGATGTGGTAGCGATTTCAACCGCCTGTGGTCATAACGCCTATGGTCGCCTGGCCCAGCTGAAACAGAAACAGCAGGCTGCTGACTGGGCGCAAGGTGGTGATCCGGATATCACCAATAATGTCTGGTGGGATGATAAAGGGGTGCATCCGAATCCCATTATCAAGCTCGCCGTTGATCCTATTGGTGGTTCGCAGGGTTGGTACGATACTGTCGTTACCGTATCCAAAGCTCAAGCCGGAGATAAATATGGTGACACCCAGGCGAGTGTTGAGGAATCCATGAAGGATTATGAAGAGACATTACGTTATGCGTATAACGGTGATTTGCATCGTAAACACCATCAGGAAGTGGATATAGACTGGGATAATTTACCACATCCAGCTATGTCATCTGGCGGTCATTAAAACTGATAACACCCTGGCAGTCATGTCAGGGTGTTCTTATTCAGGGGAGCGATATGCAAACAAATATAACAAATAGCACTGAAGCACAAAGTGGCAGCGAGCAGTCAATGATTAATCAGGCCTTACATACTAGAGTGGAAAATGTACTGTCCTTGAGCGGTCTTTTTGGTTTTTTTAGTCGCTGTATTGAGCAGGAAGCGGATGCTGAATTTTTACATATGTTACGTAATGAATTGAGGCCCTCGATTGAGGAATCGGGACTTCAGTTTGATGAAAGTTTCTATACGGTACCAATAGACGAGTTAAAGGAGATACTGGCAGAAGAATTTACCGGCTTATTTGTCGCGCCGGGCTGTGTCAGTCCCTACGCATCGGTTTTTGAAACCGGTTGTATGTTCAAGGAGCCAGCGGATAAAGCACTCAACGCTTATCAGCAGGCTGGCTGGGATTATAAAAACGTCTACAGCGGTGAATTTCCGGATCATATAGGTACCATGCTGGGTTTTTATGGAATCCTGTGTGCTACCGAGGCAGACAGTCTTGATGCGGGTGATGTAGAGTCTGCAGACAGGATTAAGGCAGTTCGAGAATCATTTTTAGTTGAACAGTTAGGGCGATGGGGGCCGGGATGGTGTCATCTGGCTGCACAGGCCGCCAACCTGACTTTCTATAAACAGATTTTGACTATGGTTGAGCAAACATTATGGTCAGAATTGACGCAGATGGTTGATCGACGTGAATTGAAGGCGCTGGCTGAACTGAATAAGCGCGAACCCAAGCGTATGGATTATGATGCCGACTTCAGAAAGGCATCAGGATTATGAGTCAACAGGCTTTGCGAGTATTAGTGGTTGAAGCCTCGGGTCGAGGCTTTCTCAATCACTATTCTCATGCATTAGCGCTGGGATTGCATCAGCAAGGTGTCGAGGTTGAGTTGTTAACCGGCGAGCGTGATGAGCTGGTTGGCTGGAATGTGCCATTCCCCAAACAGTCCTGCATTCAGTCAGGTCGTAAAGGGTGGCGTTGTGTGCGAGAAAAAATCGCTCGTAGCAAACCCGATGTCGTACATTTTCAGTGGGTTGATAATCCGCTAGCTGTTTATCGCTTGCTGCGATGGATGAAGCGACGTGGTATTAAGGTCGTGTATACCCCACATAATGTATTACCGCATGAAAAAAGGTGGATACTGATGCCATTTTATCGCTTGCTTTATCAAGCGATGGATAAGGTAGTAGCGCGTGACATGCATATTGCCTGGGCATTAGAAGAGCTGCTGGATGTGCACAAGGAAACTATTGAGCACATACCAGGAAGCCCCAATTTATTAGCAACTCGTTTCACTGAATGTGACGATTCTCTATTCCCTGATAAAACAACGGGTGAAAAACGCATACTGTTCTTTGGTCATGGCTGTAGCCGTAAGGGGCTGGATATGTTACTTAAGCTATTCAGCGAAAATGACTGGCCTGAGCAATATCACTTGCTGCTGGCAGGTGAGGGCGTGTTATCAAAGGTGCCTGAGTCATTGCTGATGTCTGCCAGAAAGAAAATAAAAATCACAGCAGTGCATCAATATATTGCGCCCAATCAGGTCGCTAATTTATTTTCCAGTGCAAATCTATTGGTTATGCCTTATATCAAGCAATGCAAAAGCCCATTACTTGATTTGGCTGCGGCATTAAATTTACCTGTGCTGAAATCAAACCGGGTTGAAGGTGCTGATTTTCGTGAACATATCCATGGCTTGACTTTTTCACATGATGACCCTGATGCATTGTTAACTCACCTGAGAAATTTTGAATGGGTGAGTAAAGTGAAAATTAATTTGCATAGTCTGGGAACTGCTGAGGCATCAATTCAACGTTTGGCATTTGGGCATAAAAACCTGTATCAGTCGCTTATGAATATGCGGGGCGTTGATATTCACGATGCTCTATTAACACATAATAAAGCAACCGTTTAAAATCAGGTGAAAATAGAAAATGTGCAGGCTCTGAATAGCCCGCAATCTTTAAAAAGAATTAACCAACTGAGGGTTTATGTCAGGAGCAGGTAACACGATTATATTAATAGCCCATGATAATAAGGTCGCTGATTTGATCAAGTTAATGGGTAGTAAAAAACACGTGTTTGAACAATACCGCTTATTGGCTACCACCGAAACAGGTGAAGCCATTGAACAGGCTTTGGGGCTTGAAGTCACACACGTGTTTTCCGGGAAAAAAGGGGGAGAGATTCAATTGTGTGGACTGGTTTGTACCAATTCAGTCAGAGCAGTTTATTTCATTCGGGATGCGGTTAATCCGGCATATGATGAACCCGATATTTCTCCATTCTATCGTGCTTGTGATATCAATAATGTACCACTTGCTTCCAACATGGTAAGTGCAGTTGCGCTGACTCACTGGTTGGGAAGAAAAATTCCTGAGCCAGCAAAAGTGGCTAGCCAATGAGTTGTTTATGCGATTAATGAACCAGCAGCAGGCCGGCGAGGTTTTATCATTATCAGATCTCATCATTGAAGATGAAATGTGTATCAATCTACGTGGCCGCATGATGCATTGCACCGCATGTAGTGATACCTGTCCTTCACAGGCGCTGACTTTAAGTGTCGATGGCATTGAACTTGATAAGGAAAAATGTACCAGTTGTAATAGCTGTCTGCCATCCTGTGCAGCGGGTGCGTTAAGATCTAGTGGGTTTATCCCATCACGTTTTCTGGCAACACTAAAAGGTAAGCAGGAGATCCATTTGCATTGTCGCAACAGCAAGGATAAAGGGGGCGGTGTGGTCATTCCCTGTCATGCTGTGCTGGATGCGCGTTTGCTGGCTTCGATTAGAGCGGAAGGGGTTTGCGATGTAAAGATGCATGGCCTCAATCAATGCAGGGACTGTGATCTGGGTGATGCGCGTACACACATCAAAAATATGATCGAGATTACTCAGTCCTGGATGGGTGAAAATGCTGCTAGCCTGGATTTAAAACCAGAACAAAACGATGCTAAAACAAAAGATCGTGAATTTCAGGATCAGACACATTTGGATCGACGCTCATTTTTACGTTTTGGTGGTGCGAAAACGGTTAACCATGTCGTCGAATGGTTTGTACCTGCGCTGATGCAGGATGAAGAGGATGAAGAAGAGTTATTACCTTTTTATCAGGCGAGTGAATTTCCTCAACGAGCGGCAGCGTATCTGGCAGCTCTGATCCAGCGCATTGAACAGGTACCGTGGGCATCCGAAACTAATCTACCCTGGCAGATACGTACTGTGAACGAGGATTGTAGTGGCTGTCTGTCCTGTGGAGAGCGTTGTCCGACTGGCGCATTAAATGCCGAAGAAACACCAGACTCAAGAAACCTGTCATTTGATCCTTCGTTGTGTACAGACTGCAAACTGTGCGAAAAGATTTGTCCGGAAAATGCGATAACAGTGAGTAGTGCTAATAGTGTTGAAGATGTTTTAGCGGGCAGTGTCCTGATCATGCATATGGGTCAGACAGGTTGTAAACAATGTGGCGGGGCATTTATTCCCGCGCAAACTGATGAAGATATCTGTCCGATCTGCCGTAATGAACAGGATCTGGATGAAGAGTGGATGGAGATGCTATCTGAATAAAAAGGCTGCGCTACCTGTATTGATTGTGTTGCTGATATTGAGTGGGATTTACTGGTGGAGGCAGCAGCCTGAAACGCCACAACAGATGTTTGAGGTTCGATGTGCAAGTTGCCATGAATTGCAGATTGAGAAGTTATGTGAATTTCCGAGTGAATTACGTGCTGACATCGTAGATGTGATGCGTAGGGATCATGGTGCCGCTGAAGTAATCAGCGAGCATGAAGCAAGATTGATACAACAATATTTTAGGGGAGAATTCCGATGTCGGTGAATTTTGATCAATACCAAAGTCTCGAAGAAGATATTTTACAGTGTCTGAGTGAAATATATGCCGGTGAAAATGGCCCCGATATTGTCTCTTCAGGTCAGATTTATGATGTGGTTGTGACCGCAGGTGCAGCGAGAATTTTACTGGACCCTCAGCATATTCCTAATGACTCAGAGGAGATGCTGGCAGAGGCCATTACGCCTCTGGTTGAGTCCATTCCTGGCATTGATCGAGTGATTGTTAAGCCGCGTCCAAAGTCCATCGCGCAACGCGAATCCATACCGGGTATAAGGCATGTCGTTGGTATACATAGTGGCAAGGGCGGTGTAGGCAAATCGACGGTAACTGCTAATCTGGCCGTTGCATTAGCTCGTCAGGGTTTGTCGGTCGGACTGCTGGATGCTGATGTGTATGGTCCTTCGGCACCCACATTAATGGGTATCAAAGGCCGTGCTGAAACTTCTGAAGCTGCAGAGAAAATCGAGCCGATTATGGCGCACGGCGTAAAAGTGATGTCGTTGGGCCTGTTGCTACCAGAGGATCAGGCGCTTATCTGGCGGGGGTCTTTGATCGATGAAGGATTGCCGCAATTATTCAATGATATTGCATGGGGAGAGCTGGATATTCTGCTGGTTGATTTGCCCCCGGGAACTTCCGATGTGCATCTATCGGTAGCGCAGAGTGTGGCCCTGTCAGGTGTCATCACGGTGACCGCTCCAGGGCAGGTCTCCATTGATGACGTGCGCAGGGGGCTGGAAATGTTCGCAGATATTGCTGTGCCAAGCCTCGGGCTGGTGGAAAATATGTCTGGCGTTTTGTGCAAAAAATGTCATCACAAAGGGGACTTGTTTGGCCGAGGTGGTGCGCAGGAATTATCACAGATGACGGGCATACCGCTGTTGACGACATTGCCTTTTATGCCTGTGGTAGCCTTGGGCTCAGATAATGGCTTACCGGTAGCTACAGAAGATAGCGGCGTGGGAGCTGATTTTCATGAACTGGCCAGTTTGCTGTCATCAAAACTGCAGCTCAATCAAAAGAGAGAGGTGTTGCAATGAAAGATTTTGCAGAATTCCCCGTTCAGATAGAGGTCAACAACACTATCCAGACTTCTGAAGACCCATGGTATGCGCAACCTCAGGAGCCTCTTGAGGGTATTGCCAATGTCGTGTTGGTCGCAAGTGGTAAAGGGGGGGTAGGTAAGTCTACGGTTACTGTGAATCTCGCCTGTGCGCTGGCTCAGGCAGGCAAGCGCGTAGGTATACTGGATGCCGATCTGTATGGTCCGTCGATCACACGTATGATGGATACCGACGCTGAGCTACCCGTGAACGAAGATGGCTTTACGATGCCGATTGAGAAGCATGGTGTGCACACCGTTTCGGTGGGTAATGTGATGCCACCAGAAGCAGCACTAGTCTGGAAGGGCCCACTGGTAACCCAGACTTTATTACAAATGTTTAGAGATATTGCCTGGCCGGAGCTTGATATATTGCTTGTCGATCTACCGCCGGGTACGGGTGATGTGCCGTTAACGATTGTTGAGCAGGTCCCTGTTACGGGCTGTGTACTGGTGACTACGCCGCAAAAGCTATCGGTGGTCGATGCATCAAGAGGTATCT
>JBNKMF010000139.1:0-10786 GCA_050292965.1 Gammaproteobacteria bacterium
ATGCAACCCTGACAATCCATTGCCGGTATCCAGATCTGACTGATCGGCGGTTACCGACATCTGATGGCACATCACACACAACTGTGCATTATTGGTTGCGGTATTATCTATGCTGTAGGATTTATTCCTGATTGCGGGATCAAGCCGGCTCAGACCCTTTTCTGAACTATCAATGACCAGCCCGGCATTATTAGTCCCATGCATTGCATGACAATCGGTACATTCAACCACGGTCTGATATTCATAGCCTTCCCGCAATCCGGAGAAACTATGGCTACCGGTACCTGAGGTTTCGCCATGTTTGTCAACATATTTAAAGTAATCTTCACTGCCAATCAGTGCACTGGCGTAGTCAGCTGTAATATTAAAATCTGTCTGCTGATGATCGCGGTTATGACAACGTAAACAAAATTCAGAAACCGAGCTGTATTCTGAATACAGTCCATGCGAATCGGTAAAGCGAGTTAAATCTCGATTATTATCGAATACACCATCCATATCCGAAGCCAGATGGCAGTCTATACATGCTTCATCCTTCATCTGTGCATCATTGCCAGTGATGAAACTGTGCGTATGCAGCCCTGTCTGTATTGGCGAAGCTGGCAGATCAGAATCGTTATGGCAAATTAAACACTGACGTGCTTCCGAGGTACCGTTGCTACCATGGCAGCCAGTACAGCTTGCATAGCCTTTGCTTTGTACGATTGAGCGAATGCTATCAGCCTGTTGATGAATCAGATTCAAACCGTGGCAACTATCACACTCGGAAAGGCCCCAGGCCAGGCCGCTGCCTCCATGTGATGAAGTTAATATCAGGTTGCCACTTTGAGACGACACCGTTTCTGTCTTATCTGAATCCGCGCACCCCGCCAGTAATAAAATACTCAGCAAAAGAATTTTCATGGTTTTGCTCTCCGGTGACAATCGGAGCAATACGACACATTGTGACAACGTCCGCAGGACTGGGTATTGATGCGCGCATCTAAGCCATGAGCATTCAGGTATCCGGGTTGATGCTTGCTGTATTTCGTCGTGTCACGTTTGAAATGACAGTCAGTACAGAATGACATATCGAGGTGACAGGTCTGGCACTGCCCATCATCCAGACGGGAATCTTCTGCATGCTGATTGATGTAATCGAAGTCATGATCAGTCGGCCAGATGGCAGTCTTATCAACATGACAAAGATCACATTTAAATGGGGCCTTCTGTCTATCAACATGACAGTCATGACAGATCGCTTCCAGCGGTTCGTTGGAGATGGTCGTCATTAATGTTAAATAATCGGACTGAACAACCTTGTTAGCCCCAAAAGAATGACATAACAAACAGGGATCACCTTCCTGCTCCATCGCTTTGAAATGAATCTTATGCGGATAGAATATATCAGGGCGATCATGTCGTTTTTGCCACCAGCTATCTTTTTTAGATGAGTCATTGTCAGTATCAACTGGAGTGTCTGCGGCAGACACCCATGCTGCGAACAGGATTGCGACACAGGCAAACAGTCCAGTAAGCATCAACAGTAATCTATTCATCTGACCACCATTTATTGGATGCATCGAACTGGTAACTGAGTTTTAATCCAAACTGATACTCATCGTGTAAATGTGTATTCCAGATGCTAGACATTGAAAAGGTAAAATAAAGCCCGGAACCTAACATGCGTTCCAAATTGGCTTCTACGCCCACGGCCTGATTACTACCGGTTAACCACTTATATTGAGATTGAATTGCGGCACCGAAGCGGGATTTCACCAGTGATGAGAATGAGTAGTTGCTGTTTGCATAAAGTGAGATGAATTCATCTTGATCCAGCTGCAAATAATCCATCTGTAACTGATACTCTTCACCTGTATATTCATGCATCTGTGATGCTAACGACAACCCGTAACCGCGTTTTCCATATTCGCGTAATACCGTGCGCCCTTTTGCTATCCATTGCGTACTTACGTTTTGATTAAAGTAATAACTACCCGTAAAAGCACTTTGGCGTCCCAGTGCATATACCGAATAGAACTGTTGCGTGAAAGATAATGCTGGCTCAGTTAAGGTAAAGGTTTCATAGTCAAACTGAACTCTGTCGGCTTCAGTAATGTCACTATAAACCTTAAGCTGAACCTGTTCGGCATACTCTTCATTCAACAGATAAGTCGCATTAAGGTCTATACCAAAATCATAGCTACCCGAATTGTGGATTTTCCCATTGCCGGTAAAACCCAGGTTTAAACGCGTTTCATGTTCTGCTTTATCCTTAATCTGTTGGAGGCCAAATCTACTAACAGTATTATCAAAATATAAGCTGGAAGATAACGCAGGAATGTTCAGGTCAGAGAAATGAAGATCGAAGCCATATAGAACATCACCATGAATTGCACTGTAATCATCAACACGATAAGGCTGACCTGCATATAAGTTCAGCAGCACATTATCGTTTTTAGCTTTGATCAGAGCGCCATCCAGTGTGTACATGCCCAGACTGTCATAGCGTTCCATACGTCCAATACGATATGATTTGACCAGGCCATCCAGCTGTTTCTCAAAGTAGAGCTGATACAGGTTTTCTTCATTATTGTCGCCCTGCCGTAGTGCAAAACTAACACCTGATTCAATGCCACTTTGCTGGTCTACAAATCTAAAATCAGCGTATTCTTCGATAAAACAATTCTCATCTATCAGTCGATTTCCAGCCTGCACTCGGCTATCTAGTCGCCCATAAAAACCAGCCTGTACACTGTTCAGGGTTAATAACGACATGATTATTAATAACGTGCTGAAAAGGTTTTTCAAAGCCTTTTATTGCAATGACAATCCGCTGCGAATTGTTGCTTGTCACCCTTTTTAATAACTGCCCAGGACACCAGCGCTATCAAGGCAACTGCACAGCTACCACAGGAATTACAGTGGCCTTCCCTGGTCACTGTACAGTTTGTTGACATGGCTATATGAGTCACAGCCAATGAAGCTCCGGCACACCATGGCGCCAGTTGCTTTAGCTTTTTAGTGGCTCCTGATCGATGCTTTTGTGGTTTTTCCATACTAACCTCTGCATGGGGCCTGTCTACTTTTCCTCATTACGGCGAGTAACATGATATTAAATAGAATAAGTAAAATCCCCATACTGCCACTGCTTCGACCTACTGCTGAACCACCAGAATTATCCACGGTAGAGCCTGCATCTTTTGCTGCTACTTCGGTTGATGTGTAGTAGCTAAAATGCGAGGTTTTGAACACGATATAGCCATCAGCTGTATCGGTTGCCGAACGTACAAGCTGGATATTAACTGGATCAACCTTTACCCAGGTTGCCCCATCGGTCGAAGTAATAACATTAACCTGATTTGCAGCGCTACTAGTTCCTCGATAAGGTATTTTCACCCATACAGGAGCGGCAAACGTTGCCAACTCAGAACCAGATTCTTTGCTTACCTTTAGCCCAAAAACTTCTGCACCAGTAGATAGACTACCTAAGCCAGCGGCCGATGCTTTGCTTACGACCTCGTTATCACCAAGTTCAACCTGGAGCATATACCTGGCAAAATCATCATCACCCGCTATCACAGCAACTTTGCGAATAGCATCATCACCCTGTCTTACCTGAAACATATAGGCCTTACTATTCCTGAACTGATCGGCCAGTTGCGCTGCATCTTCTTCATTTGAAATGCCCAAACCAGACATACCTTCTTCAATCGTCGCAACATTGGTATAAGTTTTTGCGATTGATGTAGCTACCGGAGCTATCGCAGAACGCAGTGCCGACATAGATGGATTAACCATACTATCAGCCAGAATATCTGACACATTAGCAGTCACCACTCCAGTTTCTGCATCCATTTTCATATAAGGAGCATTAAACGTTACAATGCCCTCAGTGACCAGACGTGGATCAGGCACTGTGGTAACAACATAGCTGTTATTTTTGCCGAAGATACCATCATCAGAAACCAGCGCACTGATGGTTGTTCCATCTGCCTTATAGTTATGACATTGCTCACATTGCACCGATGACACTGCTGGTCTTGTATTGTGTGATAACAGGTATTGATTGATTTCTGACCACACCAGAACAGCATCGGGGTTTTCTATTCCACTGATTTTAAACACCTTATCGTAAGCCTGTTTCAGACCTTTAAAACCTTCATAGCTATCCGGGTCATTAAACCTGACACTACCATGTGAAAATCCTGCAGTCACCTGACCCAGTACAGCCCCCGTTTCAGGATCAACTATCTGACCGCCAGTCACAGTCCCATGACTATCTTTTACGGGTTGAAAAACACTGTTTCGTTGTGTTCGATTTAAAATGGTTCCCGTATTTTTATCTTTCCAGACATAGCGCGCTTTGGGCTTGTAAGGCACAATAGTTAGGTCACCATTTTCAGCTTCACGGTAACGATATACAGGATTGAAAGGTACTCCTCTTGCCGCCTTGCCTGTAATATGGCAGGCCTGACAACTCACCACCTCCAGATGCGTTTGAGTAATCTGTTCCAGAGTGCTTTGAGGGTAACCTGACATATCACCATTTAATGTCCATACCTTCTTATGCGCAGTCAACATGTCAGCATCACCCGATGGATTTGCCAACTCTGCAGCCTGCGGAGATTGCTCATGACAGTATTCACAGGATTTGGCATTAGGGTTGTAATCTTTATCGTTGTGAACATCCATATCAGAATTACCTTTCAGGAAATCATGACTGGCATCGACATCAGCACTCGCTGATGGTGGGTTAAAGTAATTACGCGAATGGCATACATTACAGTTTTCTATGCTGCGCTCCTGACCATTATCTTCACGCCAAACTTTTCCCTTATGTACATCATCCTGATAATCCTCTACCAGAACTCCACTTTCTTCATCGGCAATCGCCTCTGCACCTTCACCAAAACCATAAAAGCCACGTCGCGAATTACTGGTCAAATGGCAAATCATACAGTTGTCGTTTGCAGGAAAACGTAACATTGGAATTTCAGCTTTTCCATCTGCATTAAAGGCATCTGTATTCCAGGTAACATGGGGCTTTAAATTTCCATTTTTATCTTCCTTATAAACCAGCTCATCTGGTGTAATGATTCCATCGGCAGGCACTACAGCCCCAGTCATGTGGTTAATACTCGTCTTATCTTCACGGTCAAATGTAAGCAGGGTTTTATCTTTCGATTCATCATCTGAAAGATTCATGTTCAGCACTTCGAGAATGGTTGAGTTCGCTTCACGAAAATGCCCCTGACTGATTAATGCGGTAATACGCATGGTTCTGAGCATGCTTGATGCTGGATCTGTTACAACAAGATCTGGATCCACTACCTTTAATGCATTTAAATCAACATGACATAACAAACAGTCATTTTCGACAACACCGGATTTTTTCCAGTCCCACTGGCTGACTACCGAACTTGCTGCAATATTATTATTTTCATCGGTACCTCGGTTGTAATACTCACCATCAAATTCCGTCACCGTGTCTGGATCAACTTCATCGAAACGATTTCCATTGCGATCTTTCTCCATCCAGCCTCCTCCTGAATGGCAATAAGCACAACCCTTAACCATACCGGGAGTTCCCATATCAGCAAATTCATGAGGATTAGCATTAGATTTTTTTGCCTGCCAGGATGGGTTATTAGAGCCCATGCAGTTGTAGCCACCCGCATAACCAGGAGAAATTAATAATGATATTCCGTGCTTTTCTCCAAAGTCATCGCTCATTTCATCACGTCCGGTTTCTATATGAAAAGCATGAGTGATTAAATCGTAATCATGACAACCGCCACAGGTTTGTTTTGAACTATAGGGTTGACCACTGTCCAGAACGTTATTGCCATCTTCATCCAGAATAGGAAAAGCGGGTTCATGAACATAGGGTTGATCATACACATTTGCCTGAACAGATCCTGCCTGAGTAAAAAACACAGTCACTGCAATAAGCTCTACTAGAGTTTTGTTAATAGCTTTAAAAGCTGCGCCATGGATTGGTAAATTCATTGTTTATTAGTCCTTAATTATTAATATTCTTAACACTGAATTAAAAGACAATCAGCTCTATTTAAATTTAGACGAACATTATCATTAATAAATAAAAGTCGGAAATGCGGCAAATTGACACAGTTTGTAGGGTTTTTAATTCTTTAAAGTTTGCCAAACGTCGGCAAATAAAGGCCTGCAGGAGTATTTGTATTGTATTGATCATAAATTGACCCAGATCAGGTCAAACTATGTTAGAAGTGATTCAGAGCCGTTTACAAAAGTATTGCTTAAGGCATCTGATTAAATCTATTCAAGTTCAAAGCCCTGATCACGGCATAACCTGTCACAGATGTCGACGATATGACTGTCATACCTGATAACTCTGCCTTGTTGAAGCTATGCTAACGCAGCGTCTTCTTGTTTGAATAATAAAAGATTCCATATCTTCAACCAATTTGATGATAACCCACTGTTTCGTAGACTATTACAGTCGATTGATTTTTCACCCGGCCGAAGCATGCTTTCAAAAAGTGCTGATATAGCCCGACAGTTTAGAGTATGTCAAAATACCCCTGTTTATACTTGGCAGATAAAACATCATGATGCAAATGCAAAGGAGCACCTGTGACAAAAACTACTCTTACCCTAATACATATAATCTAACGATCTATCTCTGATGAAATACCTGCTTTTAATATTGTTAGTAGCGGGATCATCCTATACCGGCTACTGGTACCTGCAATCGTCCGAAGTCACACGGGTAAGCGTGGTCAATCCCGAGCGAGGTGAAATCAAAAACGTCATCAATCTGACAGGGCAGGTCATCAATGATCGCACGGTAACCCTGTCCGCTCTGGTTAATGGCCAGATCACAGAAATGAAGATCAGTAAGGGCCAGGTAGTAAAAGCAGATCAAATCCTGGCCCGCTTTGACCGCCGTGAAGCCGATGCCGAGTTGGAGCGTCTGCAAGCCGAGCAGGAGCTTGCTGAGGAAAAGATGAAACTGGCACGCAATACACTCGACCGGTTACAGGATATGGGCTCCAACAGTAGTGTATCGCAGCAGCAACTCGATGATGCGCATACCGAATGGCGCATTTCTCAGGACCAGCTTAAGGTCAGCAAGGCGGCTTACCGGATTGCCACTATCCAGCGTGAGAAATACGATGTGAGCGCACCTTTTGATGGTGTCATCACCGAGAAAACCACAGAAGTCGGGCAATGGCTAGAAGCGGGAACCCCACTTTTTACCCTGGTGGCCGAACAGGGGCGTGAGATTGAAGTGAGTATCGACTCAAGTGACCGTGGACAAATCAAACTCGATCAGCTTGCCAACCTGACGGCCGATGCCTGGCCAGAAAGAAGCTGGAGTGAGCGGATTCACTGGCTGGCGCCTGCAGTTTCGCAAAAAGACAAGGTTACGCTCAATACCTTCAATGCACGATTCTCGCTGAGTCCAGAGGCTCCACCACTGATTCTCGGCCAGCAGGTAGATGTTGAACTGATTCTTGAGCAGAAAGAAGATGTACTCAGACTGCCCTATTCGGTTGTTATCGAAACAGGCGATAGTAAGCAGCTGGCGGTGGTCAACGATCAGTCACAGATCGAGCTGGTTGACCTTGAAATGGGTATTGAGGATGTGCTCTATTTCGAGGTATTAAACCAGGGCATAAATGTCAATACACGTATCGCACAACCACTGGAAGAGAGCTTCACCAGTGGCCAGACAGTACTTGCCGATTAAATGAATCCGGTCATCAGCCTCAGCCATGTCAATAAATCCTATGCTATGGGAGAGCTTAAGCTTCCGGTTCTGAAAGATATCAGCCTGGATATTTTACCAGCCGAATTTGTTGCCATCATGGGAGCTTCCGGTTCTGGGAAGACAACCTTGATGAATATCCTTGGTTGCCTCGACACACTGGACAGCGGTCATTACCAACTGACAGGGGAAGATATTAGTAGTGCTAGCAGTGACACTCTAGCTCGTTTACGCAACCAGCATATTGGTTTTATCTTCCAGTCTTTTAACCTGTTGTCCCGTATCGATATCGTGCGTAACGTTGAACTACCGCTAATCTATGCCGCAGTTCCCGCACGTAGAAGAAAACAGATGGCTATTGAGGCATTGCATCAGGTAGGCCTGGGGGACCGACTGGATCATCTGCCGAGCCAGATTTCGGGCGGACAGCAACAACGCGTAGCCATTGCCCGAGCCCTGATCACCGAGCCCGATGTGTTACTGGCCGATGAACCCACTGGCAGTCTGGACAGTTCCAATGGCCGTGAAATCATGCAACTGTTTGAGTCTCTCAATCAGCAGGGTAAAACCATTGTCATGGTCACCCACGAAGCAGAGATCGCTGACTATGCTAGCAGACGAATTACCATGCAGGATGGTGAAATCAGGTGTTAACCAGAATATTTGATTATTTCGCCGAAGCACTGCGCGCTTTACGCGATAACCGAACCCGCACCCTGCTCAGTATCCTCGGCATTATGATTGGCATAGCTGCAGTAATCTCAGTCAGCACCATCAGCAAGGGTGGCAGCCACCTGATCTTTCGCGAACTGGAAACCTTCGGGCTAAAATCGGTCTGGGTATATCGCCATAACAATAACAAGGATCCGAACCGTAAAACACGGCCAGGAACGGGCATAGACGAAGATGATCTTAAACTGCTGGCAAAGTGCTGCGATGCCGTGCACAGTCTGTCACCGGTGGTTCGCCCTGCAAAAAAAACGATCATTCAAAATCATAACCGCTATAGCAACGCACAGATTCGCGGTGTAAATTCGCATTTTTCACTCATCGCCAACGATAAACTGCAACAGGGGCGTTTCCTGCAACAAAGTGATATCGACCAGCACCGGGCAGTCGTAGTGATCGGTCCAACTGTGGCAAAAGATCTGTTTGGTGCATCAAATGCGCTCAACCGTTTCATCCGAATCAATCAGGATAAATACCTGGTTGTCGGCTTGCTTAAGAAGAAGAGTCGGGATTTTCTATCCAGCATTGGTTCGTCGGGTGGCCAGGATGCCAATAACCGCATCCTGTTGCCCTACACTACCCTGCTGAAAACCAATGGCAATGAACAGATAAATTTTTTGCGTATTGAGGCGAATTCACTGCAGATGGCTGATCGTTCCGCATTACAGATTGAGGCCTTGCTCAAGCGCATACATAAAGGGCAATTCGATTACATGCACGAAACCATGGCATCTTATATCAAGACCACCAATACTATTTTACGCGGCGTTGAGATTATCGGCATCGTCGCCGCCTCCATTTCGCTATTGGTTGGGGGTATGGGTATTATGAACATCATGGGCACCTCGGTACTGGAACGAACCCGCGAGATAGGTCTGCGCAAGGCTCTGGGCGCCAGGCAAATTGATATCCTGTGGCAGTTCCTGATCGAAGCGGCAATGATAGCGCTGATCGGTGGTAGCGCTGGTTTACTGCTCGGCGGACTGCTCAGCGTAGTGCTGGCACAGGTCACAGGTTTCCCGCTCACACCCAGCCTGTTTATTATCGTGCTGGGATTTGTAGTATCGGTTCTAACAG
Organism: Gammaproteobacteria bacterium; assembly: GCA_050292965.1. Classification (GTDB taxonomy): domain Bacteria; phylum Pseudomonadota; class Gammaproteobacteria; genus JACNJF01. Next base: position 9,542 of record JBNKMF010000139.1, read on the forward strand.
GTATACTTTCTGGTTACCTGCCCGCCAAACGAGCGGCATTACTGCACCCGGTGGATGCACTTCGCCATGAGTAAATAGCAACATAATTGATACCCCCCCTAAACAGATCCACTCTAAGAACACTCACCATCTGAATATTCGGTTTGTAAAGCGGACTGTGCTAGCTAGATTACTGTCTATACATAACGGTCTTTGCAAGCGACATCACCTATTGCTATTCTAGTCAGTCCAGGCATGCGAATTTTCGCATAACGACAAACGATTATCTAAACCTTGTCATCAAGCTCAGGTTTGTGCAAATAGCCGATGATCAATAAACATCCATTTCTTATTCACAACAGAAATATTTCAGGTAGTTGATTGTGGTAGATAATTTTGACTTACGAACTAAGGAAGCATTAATACGAGGAACCGTGTGGGCCTTTATCGGAAGCCTGTATGGCATGATATTCATTTTTTTCTATAGCCTGTCTGAACACTACTCGCTCCCTGTCAGCTCTTTTCTAGTTGCAGGGACGTTCGCCGGAACCTTAGCAGCCTTAATATACAGCAGCATGAGTCTTGCCGTCATTATTGCTTCAGTTTCATCGGTCACCAGTTTGATCATTGCAGTTTCCAGCGATGGTAATATTGACCTGCTGAAGCTGGTTTTAATCACGGCATTCGTAGGTGCCCTGGTTGGTGCCTGGTATGGCATATTTGCCAAACACTCTCGTGTATATCGAGCAGATGCCAAAACCCTGACAGGTATTTGCTCCGGCGGACTGGTTTCTCTATTCATCTCCATCGTTAATTTTCTAATACCGTCTACGCCCATGATGCTCACTATTGGAGCAAGTTGTCTCCTGACAGGATCATTGTATGTTGTGCTCGTGCCCGTGTTTGTCCAACGTTATGACGAGATACTTCCTGCTGTAGGTGATGGTGCTATGGTTGGAGCAGGTACCAGTGTATTTATCGCCTTACTTTTTTTTGTCATGATCAGCGGCGTCACACCAGAGTCAGCGGGAGATTTACAGATACTTACAGAGCATATTAGAGACACCTTCCTACAGGCTTCTGTAGGTGGTATATTGGGCGGAGGGATTGCCGGATTTATGTCTGGAATGATGTTGAAAGAATGGCAGGATTTGTGATCTGGAAATGAGCTTTCTCACCCAGATTTCAGAGTTTAAAACATTTCTACCACTGAGCGCACAGAGAACACGGAGGCTAAAATTTTTATATTGGATATTTTCCGTAGAT
>JBNKMF010000140.1:0-10574 GCA_050292965.1 Gammaproteobacteria bacterium
CATGGAGAATGTATCTTTGGAAAGGGACGAGAGTTTGTAACAGAATCCTTTTCCTGGCTGATGCACGATAGATAGCTATTGTTCACGATTTGATCAGAAGCTCTCTTAATAAAGTTGGAGGAATAAATGATAAGCTCAGAATTTCTAATCACATCTTTAATCGTGGTATTGATCCCTGGTACGGGTGTTATCTATACCCTGTCAACCGGATTGTTTAAGGGGGTCAGAGCCAGCATGTTTGCAGCGTTGGGATGTACAGCAGGCATAATCCCATCCCTGATTGCATGCATACTGGGCTTAGCCGTTATTATCCATACCAGCGCTATCGCTTTCACAATCATAAAATATGCGGGGGTTGCCTATCTGTTGTATTTAGCATGGTCAATGTGGAAAGAGACCGGTGCTATAAAACTGCAAAATGAAAAGTCTGGAATAAATGGTTTATCGATCAGCCTGAAAGCATTTCTAATCAATATCCTAAATCCAAAGCTAACACTTTTTTTCCTCGCGTTCCTACCGCAGTTTATTCCATCAAATGCAAAAGTACCTGTGATCAACATGCTAGTACTGGGTGGAGTCTTTATGCTGATGACATTGACTGTTTTTATTCTATATGGACTGCTAGCAAATAGTGCCAGTCGATTTATTGTTAACTCACCAAAAATAACAAAATATATTCAGCGCACATTTGCGCTTAGTTTTGCACTGTTAGGCTTTAAGCTGGCATTGTCTGAGCGTTGATAGGAGAGTAAAGTAAAACACGCTATATCGTCAAACAAGCCATTTGCATGGGAATACAAAATGCCTGTAGCCAATTGTTTAGTTCAAAAGGGTTGTTATCAAAAAGTTCGCAGTAGCGAAAGCTTGATTGAACTGTGGGCGGCAGAATCAGGCTTGTCATCCGAACATATGACGGTCAATATAACCCAGTGCCTGGAACAGCGCGGCAATGCCTATAACATAATGGCCGTTTTATACCTGCCATCAATGTGGTCTAAACAGGATATTAATTTATTACAAACAGGATTAGCATATGCGCTGACCCGCTACTTTAATATCGATATCAACACCGTCCATGTAATGACACATATTGTGGAATCTGGAATGGTTGTAGAGAAGGGTGAGATTGTGGAATGGAATTGAATCTGTTTGTTCTCTGGTTATGGGATTATAAATAGTGACACTGCCAGAAAAAGAAATTTCCTGCCCTTACTGCGGTGAAAATATAACCGTATTTATCGATGACTCAGTTGATAATCAAAGCTATATAGAAGACTGCCTGGTCTGTTGCCAACCTATAAACCTAAATGTTTCTATTGATGTTGAAGGCATGATTTCACTATTGATTAGTAGAGATGATGAATAAATAGGGGCATATTTTCAAAACAGTTTTTCAGCAAGTGGTAGCAAGCTATGGACCTGACAGAAAAGGCTAAAGAGTCACTTTATGAGCTAGAGCTTTTTTTCTGATTCATACACTGCTCTTCATGCCAATAGTGCAAATTGCTATCAAGTTGCTATAGTTAAATACCAACCATGGAAAACACGCCAGCACTATGTCAAATCACTCAATAGACATTGCCCTGTTAACCGATAATATTGCCCAGCAAAATGATCTGCTTAACCTGCAGAATCAAATTCTTGATAAAATAGTAAAATCTCAGAAACCTTCTCTCTCCTTACTCGATGATCTCTGCCGTTGTGCGGAAGCTCTGGTACCCAATGCTCTGGCTAGTATCATGCTTTTTGATGAATCACAATCTGCCCTGACTGTAAAGGCAGCCCCTAGCGTACCTCAACCTGTGATAGATGATTTACAGGGTTTGAGGCCTGCATTAGACGGTGGTTCCTGTGGGCATGCTGTTTTTACTGGTGAAGCTACTTACGTTTGCAATACCTTACAGGATAAAAGATGGGGAAGTATTAAAAACGTAGCTGAGAAGTACCAGATATCTGCCTGCTGGTCACAGCCAATCTTTTACGATGATGATTCTGCGATTGGTAGCTTCGCACTGAGTAGTTTTGAGGTGCGTGAGCCTACAGCCTTCCAGAAAGGCCTGCTTCAGGTGTGTGCAAATATGGTGAGTATTATCCTACATCGAAATGAGCAGCAGGAACAATTGTGGCAGATTGCTCATCATGATGCGTTGACCGGGTTACCAAACCGACCTTTTATTGATTCACAAATCCAGCATGCAATCAGCAATGCGGATCGTAATCAGAACAGTCTGGCGTTAATGTTTATTGATATGGATAACTTCAAGGATATTAACGATAGCTATGGTCATGATTTCGGTGATAAAGTTTTATTGCGCTCAATGGAGTGTATCAAGAGCTGTCTGCGTGAGGGTGATATCGTAGCACGTCATGGTGGTGATGAATTTTTACTGATACTGGAAAACTTTAAAAACAAGCTTGCAGTTGAGATGATTGCAGAAAAAATTCTGAGTAAATTTAGTGAGCAGATGGAGTTTGATGGACGCAAATTAACCGTGCAGTTCAGTATCGGCATCAGTCTGTATCCAGATGATGGTTCAACGTCAGCAGAATTGATGAAAAATGCGGATATCGCCATGTACCAGGCCAAGGCCTCAGGTAAAAATGCAATTCACTACTTCAGAAAGGAGCTGGGCGAGAAGATATTGCAAAAGGTACAGCTGGAACAGGAAATCCGCGCAGCGCTGACAAAGGATGAATTTGAACTCTATTTTCAGCCGCAATACAGGGGTGACAACAATGACATTGAATCATTAGAAATGCTGATACGCTGGAATCATCCTGTAAGAGGTTTTTTACTGCCAGGCGAGTTTATTCCAATTGCCGAACAGTCACAACTTATCAACGAATTAAGCCGGGTTATTTTTGCAAAAGCCTGTCGACAGGGAGTCGAGTGGATTAATCAGGGTTTTAGTCTACCGAATATTTCACTGAATCTGTCGGTGGCTCAGTTAAAACCAGGTTGTGCCGAATGGCTTGTCCAGCTGCTGGATGAAACTGGGTTTCCAGCACAAAAGCTGGAGTTGGAGATTACTGAAACGCTACTGATGAAACGGGGTGATGAGGGGATTGCCGAACTTAATAAGATGCGTGACACGGGTGTTTCATTTGCAATGGATGACTTTGGTATCGGCTATTCATCGCTCAGTCAGTTGAAAAAATTACCCATAGATAAGCTCAAGATTGACCGTTCATTTGTGATGAATCTGGAACAGGATGAAAAAGATCAGGCGTTAGTAAAAACAGTAATCACCATGGGAAAAAATCTGGGTATGAGTGTGGTTGCCGAAGGTGTTGAAAACAGGCAGCAGCAGGATATATTGCTGCAGTTCGGCTGTGATTTGATTCAGGGTTTTTATCGGCAAAGACCGGCTAGCGTGCAGCAAATTGAGCAATTGCTCGAGCGAATATAAGCTGCATTAATGTAGCCACAACACAATAAAGAATCTATTACGCTCGCAGATGGTATAGCCAGTCAGCCTTAAGATACAATAGCGCAGCTTCGTTAGTTTGATGCCATCGTCGAACGCTGGCCAGATTGGAAAGTATAATTACGAAGGAGTTAACTACCGTACTATGATATCAACACGCAATCAAATCATTCAATTTATAGAGCACGGGAATATCCCGCAGGACAAAATCGCAACCGCTCTAATTGCAACTAAAGTCACACCTGATGTCAGTAGCTGGCAACTTTTTCTTGATCGGCTATTACTCTGGTTGGGTGGACTGACACTGGCTTTTGCGGTTATGTTTTTTATTGCATTTAACTGGACGGCATTGGGTTATTTTGCAAAGTTTGGCATGGTAGAGGCCTTGATTGCTCTCGCTGTTGGCGCTTATTGTTTGCTGGGGGAAGAAAAAATCGGCGGCAAGGTGTTGTTGCTAATCGCGACAATATTGTTGGGTGTATTGCTGGCATTGTATGGGCAGGTTTACCAGACTGGTGCTGACCCCTGGCAGCTCTTCTTCTACTGGGGTCTGCTGATGCTTCCCTGGGCAATCATCAGTCGCTTTGCCGCTATCTGGATAGTCTGGGTAGTGCTGATGAACACGTCAATAGCTTTATATTTCAATACCTTCGGGCGTTCGTTCTGGTTTATACGCAATGATCTTGATTTGTTATGGCTGATGTTCGGCTTTAATACTCTGGTTCTGGTGATCTGGGAATTATCAGCCAGGCGTTGGGACTGGTTGAGTGAACGCTGGGCGATTCGCCTGATTGCTGTAAGTAGTGGAAGCTCTCTGAGCTGGCTGGTTTTGAATGCCATTATTCAGGAGAAACCCATGCAGATGCCGTTTAGCATGTGGCTGGGATGGATGCTATTCATGTATCTGGTTTATCGAAAACTACTTCCCGATTTATTTATGCTCGCAGGTCTTTGCCTGTCAGCTATTACGATAGCAATTCCCTCAATGGGCATGGTACTACTAAATGACTTTGATCTGGGTGGACTCTTTGTGTTAGCACTAATAGTCATAGGTATGGGCGCTGGTGCAGCATTCTGGCTGAAAAGCGTGCATCAGGAGCTCCATTCATGAAGCTGCAAACACAACAGTTATGGGCGTTATTGCTTGAGTCCAATCTGGTACAGGGAGCCCTCCCATTAGCAATAGAAAAACTACAATCACCCTGGTATGTAAAAGTATTACTGGCATTTTCAGGCTGGATAGCCTCCTTGTTTTTGCTAGTTTTTCTGGGCCTGGTTTTAAGTGACGTTTTTGACAATAGTTCAGCAGGTTTATTCGTTGGAACTGTCGTCATCGGCATTTCTTTTGCTGCATTGCGTTCCGCAAAAAATGAATTTGTAGAACATCTGGCTCTGACAGCCAGTTTAGCGGGACAGGCGCTGCTGATCTTTTCTATCTATGGATTGGTTGATGATGACAGTGCATTGTTCTGGATGTTTGTGGCTGTGTTACAAATTCTACTAACCCTACTGATCCCAAATTTTATCCATCGAGTATTAACCTCTTTTGCAGCAACCTGTTCTTTTTCAATATTTATGGCCAGGATGGGATTACCTCAATTTATTACAGGGACTGTGTTGCTGATGATAGTTGTGTGCTGGGTTAATGAATTTCGATGGGTAAGATTAATGAGTGCTTTCAGAGCAATTGGTTATGGCCTGATACTGGCATTACTATTGTACAAAGGAGGCCTTATGTATGGATTTATATTCAATAACTTTTTCAGTTTGTATCGCTCTGGAGAGTTATTACTTCCGCCCTGGCTCGGAAATGTCCTGATCGCTGTGGTAATGCTTTATCTGGTGTGGAATATCCTGCAAAGATACTATGCAGATATGCTTGAAAAAATTCCCGCAACAGCATTACTGGCAACCCTGCTATTATGTGCCGCCTCCTTTGAAATGCTGGGACTAAATGTGGGTATAGCGATTCTGTTACTAGGTTTTCTGGGGTCAAACCGAATACTCATCGGTATGGGTATAGTGTCGTTATTATTTTTTATCTCATCCTACTATTACTTTCTCAATGTCACCCTGCTAGAAAAATCACAGTCCTTGTTTGTGATTGGTATAACACTACTCATCATGCGCTGGCTCATGTTGAATATTTTAATCAGGAAAAAGGAGGCGGAGCATGCGTAAGATAATTGCTCTGCTAGCGCTGGTGCTGGTACTGGCTGTAGTGAACTGGTTGATATTCGCAAAGGAAAAACATCTGGCAGAAGGCAAGGTCGTATACCTAAATCTCGCACCTGTTGATCCGCGCTCTTTAATGCAGGGTGATTATATGGCGCTGCGTTTTGCAATGGCTAATGATGTCAATGACGCGCTTCCAAAAACACAGGAATATAACTCAAGGCGGCATAACGCTGATACGTCCGACGGCTATGTAATAGTTACTCTGAATGATAAACACATTGCTACCTTTAAAAGCATTTATCAAGATCAGGTCTTATCTGAAGATGAAATGCTGATGCGTTACCGTGTTCGTAATGGAGCAGTAAAATTTGCGACTAACGCCTTTTTCTTTCAGGAAGGACATGCAGAATATTATGAAAAGGCAAGGTTTGGACAGTTTCGTGTAAACGCTAGCGGAGATTTATTATTAGCTGGCATGTATGACAAGGCATTAAATAAACTGGGACCGGAATAAAACTAGTTAATAGCATGATCAGGAATGAAATATAAAGTTTTCAGGACATACCCAATCGATTCAGGATTGTGTTCAGGATGTGGATGTGACTCGGGACATTCGTCAGATTCCAGTGGTTTTTTTGAAAATTTTGGTGGAGGCAAGGATTGTGGTGGAGATTAGAGGCCTAAAAACATCTTCACCAAAAATTGCTACCAGTCAGCCAACTGAGCTGGAACATTAAACACCAGTAACACAGAATTAACTATGGAAAATGAAACTTCAGTAGAAAGACTAGCCTTGACATCCGATCAGAATACCATAGCGACTAGACCCGTTATGGTCTCAGTAATTTGCCTCGTTGGTATTGCACTAGCAGTCGGAAATATAAGTTTTCGAACCTATGGCATTCTAGCTAGTACGGATGATGTATGGTTTTTGTTTGATTGCTTTGCAATACTGTCTTCAATTATTGACCTCATTAGCTTTTCCCTGATATTGAAAATGAAAAAAGTTGGGGTCTATTGCTATGTGGGTTCAACGGTGTTTAGCCATCTGTTGCTCATATATTTTCAAATGTTTAGCCTTGCTGGGGCGGGTTTTCAGACCTTAGTAGTGATTTACCTGCTTATCGTATCGAAAAAATGGAAAGCTGCTTAGCAAGCCCATTAAAAAAGCCTGCTTCGATCATCGGAACTTGTTTTAGAGAACATTATGAACATTCAAGTACAAATTGTTAATGCTTTTACAGATGATGGCATTGGTGGAAATCCCGCTGGAGTGGTGTTGGATGCTGATGATTTAAATGATCAGCAGAAGTTAAGTATTGCCTCCAAAATAGGCCTTTCTGAGACAGCATTTGTTTCTAGCTCAAATTCTGCCACATTCAAGTTAGACTTTTTTACCCCAACTCGACAGATAGCACATTGTGGTCACGCGACAATTGCAACCTTTAGTTATCTGAGAAAACTTAACCGTATACAGGAAGGTGCCTATTCAAAAGAAACGATTGATGGTAAAAGGGAAATTTTAATTGATGGCGATAGGGCATTTATGCAGCAGCTATCGCCAAATTATCAGGATATTGGGAATCAAGTAGACTCTGTTTTAAATTCGTTAGGTATTTCAGATCATTACCTTATCGAAAATATCAGGCCTGTTATCGTTAATACCGGCAACTCATTTGTGGTTATTTCAATGAAAAATGAAGATGCAGTTTTGCAAATCACTCCTGATTTTGATGCTATCAATCAAATCAGCGAAGATTATGATTTGATTGGTTACTACATTTTTTCTCAATCAACCAGGAAGTCAGGTAGGGCTGCTGGAGCAAGAATGTTTGCACCACGCTTTGGCATCAATGAAGAGTCAGCTACCGGTATGGCAGCAGGCCCTTTAGCCTGTTTTCTTTATGACAAGCTGAAAATAGGCCAGGATGAATTTTTAATTGAGCAGGGCCACCTGATGACGCCTGCGTCACCGAGCCTGATCACTGCTAAACTGAATTTGGTTGATAATAAAATTACTAAGCTGATGGTAGGCGGAGAAGCCATCGTCATGAAATCAATTAGGATAAATATCTAAAAAATGATAGCGTGACAGTAAGTCACATTAATCATATTTTTATGTTTTAAAAATAGAATGAATACGCCGCGAATAAGAGAATCGATTATTGATGATTATGAATATTTGCAAGAGATCTATGCTCATGTAGATCAAACTCATCATGATGCTCATCCAGAGCTATTTAAACCCGCAAGTGAAATTAAAAGGCCACTTTCATATTTTGGAAGTTTGTTAAACGATAAAAATATAAAAATTTTTGTAGCCTGTATTGAGGATGAGATCATTGGCTTTATTCATGCTGAAGTTAAAAAAATGAATCATCCCGTTCTGTATAGCTACCAGTATGGTCATATAACAGATATTGTTGTTAAGCCAAAATATAAAAGAATGGGCGTCGGTAATATTTTATTCCGAACTGCAGAGCAATGGTTTAAAGAAATGGGTGCAAAAGAAATCAGCCTTACGGTGTTTAGCTTCAATACTGAGGCTATGTTTTTTTATCATAATAATGGCTTTAGAAATAGACACTGTACATTAGTAAAAAGTATTGATTAAACTAATGGACACTGCACTAGAACCTGAAAACTATTATTGCCATTATCCCGGGATCCGCAGTTGAACATTTCATACGACAGTTTTCTTGTATTTCCTTTGCGTTACTTGGCGGTTCAATCTTTTTTATTCATGCCTTAACGCATCGATCGGATCCAGCCTTGCCGCCTTACGCGCAGGGAAGTAACCAAACGCCACACCAATCACCATAGAGAAGAGGAAGGCGAAGAAGGTCATCCCCACTTCCACCACAAAGGGCATCCCTAAAGCGTTGGCGATAAACCAGGTGACAGCCAATGCCAGTATAATGCCGAACAGCCCGCCGATGGAGGAGAGCACCACCGCCTCGACCAGGAACTGGGTGAGCACATCCTTTTCAAGCGCACCGATCGCAAGACGAATACCAATCTCTCGGGTACGCTCAGTAACCGACACCAGCATGATATTCATGATACCAATACCACCCACCAGCAGACTTACTCCCGCCACTGCACCGAGCAGAGCAGTGAGCACCCTGGTGGTGTTGGTAAGGGTGCTGGTGATTTCCTGCAGATCCATCACGCTAAAGTCGTCATCCTCACCCGAGGCGATGCGACGGCGTTCACGCATCACACTGGTGATATCTTTTGCCACCCTGGTGGTGGAGACGCCGTCGCGTGCGGAGATGAGGATGCGATTGACGTCCTGATTACCGGCAATACGCCGCCAGAAAAAACGCAGGGGCAGGATGATGGTATCGTCCTGATCTGAACCACCCGCCGACTGACCTTTGCTCTTCAGCAGACCAATTACCTCGCAGGAGACTTTTTTCAGGCGGATTTTGCTACCAATCGGGTCCTGTGCACCGAACAGTTTCTCACGCACCGTTTCGCCGATGACACAGACGCCTTTACCACCACCTAGCTCGTTAGTATTGAAATAACGTCCCGACTTCAGGCTCCAGTTACCGACGGTAAAATAACGATTGTCGCTACCGTTGACGCTGGTACTCCAGTTTTCGTTACCATATATCACCACCATCGCCTGCGAAGAGCTAGGAGCTACCTCGGCGATACCGGGCACATCACGCGCCACAGCCTCCACATCTGCCAGATCGAAGGGTGACCCTTTGGTGCGCTGGCCGTGACCAAGACGTTGACCGACACCGAGAAACAGCAGGTTGCTGCCGAGGCTTTCGATTTGCTGTTTCACCTGCAGCGTCGCGCCACTACCGAGGTTGACCATGATGATCACCGAGGCGACCCCGATGACGATACCGAGAGTTGTCAGAAATGAACGCAGCACGTTGCGCCGAATAGAGCGTAGCGCCAGTAAAAGGGCATTCCACAGCATTAGTGTATCCTCCCCTGCTGTTTATCATCGGACATGCGGCCATCACGGAAACTGATCACCCGCGCGGCATACTCTGCAATCTCCGCCTCGTGGGTCACCATCACAATGGTGATGCCGAGTTCCCGATTGAAGCTGGTAAGCAGCTCCATGATCTCGTGGCTACGTTCAGTATCGAGGTTACCGGTGGGTTCATCGGCCAGCAGTACGGCGGGGCGGGTAACAATGGCGCGGGCGATGGCTACACGCTGCTGCTGTCCACCGGAGAGCTCGCCACGGGTGTGGTTTTCCCAGCCCTTGAGGCCGACCTGATCCAGTGCTTCTCTGCTGAGGCGGTGACGCTCCTCGCTCGGCATGCCGCGATAGATCAGAGGCAGCTCCACATTCTCCTGCGCTGAGGTACGGTTGAGCAGGTTAAATCCCTGAAAGACAAAACCGAGATAATTGCGCCGCAGCAGGGCGCGTTGATCATTACTCAAGCCGCCCACCTCGACTCCCTGAAAGTGGAACTGCCCATCGGTGGGGGTATCGAGACATCCCAGAATATTCATACAGGTCGATTTGCCCGATCCACTGGGTCCCATGACCGCGACGAACTCGCCCTGTTGAATGCTCAGGTCGATGCCATCAAGGGCTCGCATCGCTGCCTGCCCTTTGCCGTAGATCTTGGTAACGCCCGTAAGCTCGATCAGTGATGCACTCATTTTCTATCTGCCGTACTGTCGGTGATCAACGCCATACCGACTTCCAGCGCTCCGCCAGTGATCTCGGTGTGGATACCATCACTGGCACCAATGGTGATCGTTAGCGCTTCCGGCTTACCGTCACGCAACAGCCAGACCTTGCGCTCATGGCTGTTTTCCTCGGCCTTCTTGCTGCTACTACGCGGCATCCGTGGACGACGGAACAAACGGCTGAAAATACTGCCACCGCTACTCTCTACCTTGCTGGCAGCCGTCGGCAGGCTATAGCGGAACACTGCATTGGGGACCAACAGTACATCCTGCAGATGACGGGTGCGGATATCG
>JBNKMF010000141.1:0-10529 GCA_050292965.1 Gammaproteobacteria bacterium
CATCAACTGCACCCCATAGGGAGGTATTGTTAGCGAAGATTGAGTTACTTATGTTTGCAGCACCGCTAACAAGATGGAGACCCCCACCATTCCCGTTTGTGGCTGAATTATAAGCCACCGTGCTGTAATTAATATTGATCGTACCACCCGCTATACGAATACCACCACCGTCAAATTCGGCGGTATTCCCACTGACGGTGACATTGGTCATGTTCAGTACACCAGACCTCACGGCAATGGCTCCGCCACCGGTTGCGGTATTGTTGTACAGTGAAACGCGATCCAGCGTCATGCTGCCCTCATTGTACAGAGCGCCTCCCACATTTCCGCTAATCGTGTTACCGCGAAATACAACATCACTGGCGACCAATGTTCCAGCATTAGAAACAGCCCCGCCAGTCTGGTTAACGGTATTAGCACCCGTGACGGTCAGGTCTTTCAGGGTTAACGAAGCGCCTGGTTTGACGTCGAAAACTCGATCGCCGAGTAAGCTTGCGTCTATGGTGGTCAGCCCTGCACCTGCACCCTGTATGGTAATATCACCAGTAATATCCAGATCACCGAGCGCTCCCAGATCTTCATAAAGACCAGCCAGCGACAATGTATAGTTGCCCGCCGCCAGGAAGATCGTCTGATGACCGGCTGTATTGTTGCTGGCGATGATCGCTTCACGCAGGGAGATTAAACCGTCCAGCCCCTTGTCTGCGATCAGGTTGGACACCGAAGTTAAGCTACCGTCTACTACATCGCTCAAGGTGTCGACGATCAGAGCCTGGTCAGCACTCACATTAGCGGAAAACTCAGAAGTTGAACCAAAGCTCGCGTCTGCGTTAATCACCGTAGCGGTCGCACTAATGGCCTGACCACTTGTCACCGCCTGGTCAAAACTGGCAACAAAACTGGCATCGCCATTGCTATCGGTCAAAACTGTGGTATAGCCCAGATAGTTTTGTCCTTCACCATATCCCGTAGCATCACCTGCTGCATTGGCGAAGAACTCGATGCGTAATTTGGTATTGGCTGTACTGTTGATCGAGCCGGTGATGGCGATTCTGCTACCATCTGTTCCTGCTGCGGCAAGTACTGGGAAGTTCTGCAAATCATTAGCGCCGCTATCGGCATCGCCAGCATCGTTGGCATTAACCCCATCGGTTGCCAGATCAATCGCGAGACCGCTATTCCCATAAATGCTGTTAGCAAGAATCGTATTCGCACTGCCAGCATCACTGTTAACAAAAATTCCATCAGTACCGCTGCCAGTGATGACATTGCCAGCACCGGCAGTGTCTCCACCGATCAGATTATTACTCGCACCAGCACTAACATAGATACCACCATTGCTACCCGCGACACTGGCACTGGCATCCAGGCCTATGCTGTTGCTTTGTAACGTGACATCGCTGGCCCCATTGAGCCAGATACTGTTGGTATTGCTGGTATTGAAGTTGTACAGGCCCAGACCCTTGATGATAGAGCCACTCGCGCCACTGTTGACGACCAGTCCATCGCTGGCACCAGCCGCGCTTCCATCGATAAACACCAGAGGAGTATCGATATATCCGGGTGCGGTGGTCGCATCAATGGTGATTTGATCGTTTAGCCCTGGCAATGCGCTTTGCAGCGAAATCGTACCAACCACGCCGAATTCGATAGTATCCACACCACCAACGCTGTTGGCATCCAGAATGGCCTGGCGCAGTGTGCCTACACCTGAGTCAGCCAGTGAGGTCACCGTATAGGTCGCCAACGTCTCGCGATAGCTATCCTGGAATCCAGTGCTTAGCGCGATATCATTGCCAATCTGACCGCTGTGAAATTCAAGAATCCAGTCCCCGCCCAGGCTGCTATGACCGGTTAAGTCATCGGAAGCGGCTACATCAGCCATTGTCAGGTCACTCAGGCCATTAACCAGAGTTTTCCCAACCTCCGATTCGGCCAGGTTACAGCCGTAGATCAGGATATCGCCAGATTCTGCGAAGGAATTAGCCCAAAGTGAAATATTCAGTCGATTTTCCTGTAGGGAGTCACTATTCAGAGAGCCACTGCCTAACTTTATTGACCCATCCGAACCATGCGCAATGAGATGCAGTACATCCAGTTTTTCGTATTGCTGCAGAATAGAGGATATCTGTTCGACCCCATCACGCTGGCTATCGAGCACAACGATTTCGAGGTGACGACTGGTATAAGACTGGTTATTGATATCATCGATGAAGTTCTGGTAGCCATCAATAGCACTATCGATAACGACGAGTTCGTGAGTGGAATGCTGTTCAGCCTGCTCCGAGCCTGCATCAACCTCCGGGGTTACGTTTTGCGACGGGCTGCTATCGATATCCAGATAGGTGATGCTGGCAACGGAAGTAAGCTGCGTATCGATAACGCCTTCCAGCCCTGCCGAAAACAGCTGACGCGGTTCCAGCTCCTCCAGAATGAATGTGGTCTCCCTCCGGATTGACCGATGTTTCATAAATCCCATGAATACTCGCTATGGAAATACTGATTGGCTAATAGATTACATATACAAATGCTACTTATTCGTTCAGCTATATTTTTGTTGTTGCTGAACGGATTAAGTATAGATAGCCATCCTGAAGTTTCAGGGCAATAAGGATAGACGGTAATTAGAAACTATAATAGTGAGAAGCTAATCACATAAACAGGCGTCAAACAGGGGGAGTAACTTGATTGGTGAGTTAATGGTCACGGATTATAGCCTGTGGCGCATCAAAATCAAAACGCGCCCGGCAGTTAACACCTGGCACCAACCCTTCACCCAGGTTAGGTAGAATCATACGGACAGTAAAACTGCCACTGGCTGGATCTATAAGTTGGTCAACCACGCTAACCCTGGCCATAAAGGATTTATTCACGGGTTGTTCTGGAAAGACATCTACACTCATTCCGCTACGGATCAGGCCAAAGTATTGCGCGGGAGCAATCACTTCCACACGTAAGGGGTCAATCTGAGCCAGCTTCATAATGGTACGATCAATCACCGATTCGCCGGCATGGGTGTAACTATCCACCACTATGCCATCAATCGGGCTTTTGAGGGTACGCAAGGCCAGCTCCACCTCGGCCTTGTGCAGGTTTAACTGAGCCAGCTTTCTATTTTCTTTCGCCTTGATGAGTTCGATTTTTGCCAATTCAAACTCTGTATTCGCTTTATCTTTTTCAAAAAGCGAGACTGAGTTCTTATTATATAAATCCTGCACTCGTTTCAGATTTCGTTTAGCGTACTCCAACTGTACTCGTCTGTTTTCCACTTCACTCCAGGATTTCGCCTGTTGTTTGGCCAGTTCTAGCTTGGCGATCTCAACCGAATTTTCGAGCTGAACCAGAGGTTGCCCCTTAGTGATTTTGTCACCTATTTTGACTAACATCTGTTTCAGGGTGGTATCCACTGGACTACTTAACTCGATGTACTTCTCAGGTCGAACCAGGCAATCGAGTTCAGCCTTATCAGCTAAGGCCGAGGCTGAACTTAGCAGAAGGCCAAGTGATAGCAAAGTGGTATTTTTCAGTTTCATTGAGTATTTTCGCAAGTTATTCAAAACAGCCGGAAAAGGCCAGCACACGCCGCAATCGCTTATCTTCTATCATTAGTTGATTTCTAATGCGTCGTTGTTCTTTCTCATATTTTTTCTGTGGCAGATACAGTATCAGTTTTCCAGCCCAGGCTTTAACTGGAGTATGTTCAGACGTCAATCTGGCCATTAGCCTGAGCATAGCAGAAGAATAGTATTGCACTAACAGTGGATCTTGCAGTGACAATATGGCTTCACTACTTCCGGGATCACCCTGGCGGGCGCAACGCCCGTAAAGCTGACGATCAACTCGACGCGAGGTATTGCGGCACAGTGCCAGCACATGCAGGCCGCCTTTTTCTGCCACACCGGGCGCCAGAGCGATATCCGTCCCCCTTCCCGCCATATTAGTTGCAACGGTAATGGTAGCAGGCTGGCCTGCCTGGCTGATAATTTCCGCCTCCTGTTTATCCTGGCGCGCATTGAGGACCTGGTGCGGAAGATCTTGCTGATGTAGCCAGGCACTAACCTGCTCTGATTCCGCGACACTACAGGTACCCACTAGCACCGGTCGCCCCTGCCGGTAAAGTTTGCCAATACGCTCAATAAAAGCCTGCTTTTTTTCATCCTCATTTCGGTACAGCTTTTGCGCCATCATGTGACGTTTTGAGGGTTGATGGGTTGGGACCTTGATGACATCAAGGTCATACACCTGGCCTAATTCACTGGACACTTCGGCAAGGGTTCCTGAAGTACCCGCAAGACGCAGATAGCGACTAAAAAAGCGCTGGTAGCTAATCCGCGCCAGTGGTTCACGTTGCTCACTGATGATGCAACCTTCCTTGGCTTCTATCATCTGGTGTAAGCCCTGCTCCCAGGAGCGATCAGGCATCAGTCGACCAGTGGATTCATCGATAATTACCACCTTGCCATTCTGGACAATATAATGCCTGTCCTTCAGGTAAAAATTCGTTGCGCTAAGTGCCAGAGTGACCAGGCGTTCGCGTTTGCGTTTGTGCCGCCATTGTGCAGGCAGGTTGAGGACTAAATCATCAAGCCTGTGCTCAGCGCGCTCAGTTAACTCAACCTGGCGTGCTTTTTGATCGAGCCGGTAATCCTGGTCCAGAAACAGGGTTGAGGCCAGGTAGAGCGCATCGCTATAGGTTTCATTGGATTCATCATTAGCTAATGTACGGCTTATAATCAATGGGGTTTTCGCTTCGTCGATCAACACGCTGTCAGCCTCATCAATCAGGGCGAAGCACAGTCCGCGTAGTAGCAACGGCTGCTTTGCGGAGCGCTGACGCTGATACTGTCTCCATTCAAAACGCTGGCGGCCGGTGTCCTGCCCCATCTCGATACGATCACGCAGATAGTCAAACACAATCTGTTTATTGGTGGTATGTACGATATCGCATTGATACCCCTGCTGACGCGTCTCCAGTTGCATACCATCGGTAATTGACGCTGCACTTAGACCTAAACGTTGATACAGCGGTTGCATGATCTCGCAGTCACGCGCTGCCAGATAATCATTCGCAGTAATAACGTGTACCGGTATCCCGGCCAATGCAGCGGTACAGGCAGGCAAAGTAGTAGTCAGGGTCTTACCCTCACCGGTTTCCATTTCTGCCAGCTTACCGTTGATCATCAACCAGCCTCCGAATAGTTGTTCATCATAATGACTCTGCCCCAGGGTGCGCCCAGCTGCTTCGCGGATGAGTGCAAAAGCCTGAAACATCAATGCTTCGTCAAGTCCCTGGCGATAGAGTTGTTCACGCAGTTGCTGAATGCTGTCGGTAAGCTCCTGTTCCGACATTGGCAGCAGCGACGCCTGCTGTTCATGCACTCGTTGAGCCACCCATTGCACGCTATGTTTTTTGCGCGTAAAACGCTTTTTTAAACGCATGAAAAAACGCCTGACCTGTTGCTCCATCTCGCTAAGATCGGAGGCCTTTTTCTGCGGATAACTGCCAAGACGCAAACCAGGGCGAAGGTGTAATTCAGACATTAAACTGCCTCAGAAAAATTTGACGCACGCGGCGCATAAGCTGAGTTGCCAAAGGTTCACCACCATGATCGATCCGCACATAGGCGCGCGTACCAAAAGGAATATTCTGCTGCTCGGGATCAAAGCGCAGATCAACCAGAAAAACCTTCTGTAGGGCAAGTAATGGGTTATTGTTATCCCCTGTGACAATAAATGAGCCGCCCCCGTCGATACTCAGGGCCGCATGGGGAAGTTGACTGGTCGCTTCCGGTGCCTGGCTGATGATACTGGCTGAATACTCCCTTTGGGTATCATTGGCAAAACGGATGCGGATGTCCTTGATCTGTTGACGTAATTGTCCAATATGGTCCTGATTGACAGCCATATGTACCGTGGAGGCTGGTTTATCCACAATATACCCCAGCACTTCACCCTGATGGACGAAGCGTCCCGGCAAGTCCTCGGCCTGTGGAATGATCAGCGTGCCGCTTACATTGGCCTTCAGCGACATTGAATTCAACTTATCCAGCAGATAGGAATATTCAGATTCGGCTATACCAAGCTCTTCCCTGATCAATCCCGCCTCAACCGGGTTTTCGATGCGCCTGGAGCGATATTGAATCTTGAGCTCACTTAACCTGGCTTCGGCAATTTTCAATTTGCTCTGCAGAAAGGGGTCAATCAGTTGCAGTACGGTGCTCCCCTCCTGCACCTGCTGCCCGTTATCCCGCTTTATCTGTCCAACAAAACCATCGTGCCTGGCTTTTAGTAATCCCTCTTCTGGCTGCCACACCACACCTTCACTTAAGGTATATGAAGGAATAGGGACAAAGCCAATGAGAGCAACCAGTACAATTACTACCACCATTACTCCCAATGCCGCACGCCCCCGATGCTTATTCACTCCAGGACTGGTCAGCATGAAGTGCAATGCCCTGTATAGCGGTAACAGCAATTGCTGGCTGATTAGCCACAGGCTCAGTATCACACCCAGCAGGAAGAATTTTTCCGCAACCAGTACAAAAATGAACCATAAAACACTGAAGCGGTAAATCAGTGACGCAAGACTATAACCGATAAACCAGTAGACCTCCCCATCTGCCGAAACGGGTGAGTTGAGCTGCTTCAGTCCTAACAGGTAACGCTTGAAAATATACTGCCAGTACTGGGCTGAACGCTGGTAAAGGTTTGGGATACCAATCGCATCAGACAGAATATAGTAACCATCGTATTTTAACAGTGGATTCGCGTTAAAAAACAACGAGGAGATACCACCAATGATAAACATATCAAACCCTATGTTATGTACCAGACCTGGTTCGGTCGCGAGGAATAACAGTAAGCCTAGAGCCGCGATGGAGGACTCAACCAGTATACCGGCTGCACTGACTAACATGCGCTTATATTTGTTACGAAAATGCGTGGCGGTAGATACATTGACATAAGGAACTGGCATCAGCAGCAGAAAATTCACCCCCATTTCATGCACTTCACCACCTTCTAGCCGGGCACTGAAAGCATGCCCAAGTTCATGCAGAACTTTAATCGCCGGATATAACAGAAACATCAATAACAGGTTGTAGGGCGACAACGCATTAATCGCGAAATGCTGACTGATGCTCGGCCAGTTCTGTAACGCCTGTGACAGGCTGTAAACCATCAGGATTACCCACAGTAGCGCCATCCAGGGAGTAAAAACCCAACGCACCTTATCGAAATGACGTTGCAGAAAATGTTCCGGATCCCACAATGGAATCTTTAATGCAACCGGGTTAAGAAGGCGCTGCAACAGACGGTCTTTATGCTGTTTTTCCTTTCGCTCAAAGAGCTCCCTGGTATTGATAGCAAAATCTGACTGGATCAGATCGGCTGCATGCAACTGGCCGAGTAACTGGATAATCTCATGCTGGCCCGGTGCCTGATCATCAAGCTGTTCACTGACCAGTTGATAGATTTCCTCCACACTACGCTTGCCGTCGAGATAGCCGATAACCAGATAAGCCGCAGGGTTAAAACGGTGACTGCGAGCAGTCATGGTATTTTCCAACAGGTACCAGATCAGGCCACGATATTGCTGCCGATGAATCGCGACATGTTGATGTAATCGGGGTTTTAAATTGCTGACCCGATACCACAGGGGGCTAATCATTCCATCATTCATGACTGCTCGCCCTATGGCCACCATGACCAGAACCAGAGCCTGGCCCAGTCGATGAAATCATGCGTCCAGATCCACAACAGCTTAGAGCGCCCAACGTTTATTTTAGCGACACCCTGCATACCAGGGCGTAGAAAATCGGTGGCCTTGTTCAACGAAGCTTCCACCCGGAAAATGTTGGCACCATCTTCTGCGCGTGAAGCGATAGTGACTTTTTCTACGCTTAGGGGAAGCTCAACATCGGACAGGCTGGGCAGGATCAACTGCCCCTGCTGTCCCGGGTGAACCTTTGAAATCTGCTTTTCATCCACCTTGAGGATAATACGATACCCATCCAGCGGTGCGATCTTAAACAGGCTTTCCCCTCGTTCTACGGGTGATCCTAGCGACTGCGCCAAATCCCCCTCAATAACCACCCCATCAAATGGCGCGGTCAAGTTAACGCGGTCGAGCTGCTGCCGGGCCAGTTCGATTTCGGCACTGATTTGCTTGAGCTGTTCATGCATGATGCGCACCTTGACCAGATTGCGTGTCGACTGAGCCTCTCGATGTTCACGTCGTGCTTTCTGTAGCTTCCCCTGCAGCCTGGCCAGCTGCAAATTAATCTCGGCATCATTCAGGCTCGCCATGACGTCACCCTGGCGAACCGTGTCCCCAGCGCGCGCAGCGGCGGATAGTAGATACCCGTCAAACGGTGCGCTGACCACTCGCTGAACACGTCCTTCAAGAATCGCATCAGCGGTCACTCTATAGTCTGCATCAACCAGACTACCCACCGTAACCAGTAATACCAGCATGATGACTGCTAACTTCGCCTTCAGATGGTGGACACCTGTCAGCGATTGCATTGACTGTCTAAATGCGTGGACATTCTTCTGCAGCAGATTTTTTTCCTGTTCCTGCTTTAACGCCAGATAGGGTGTCAGTAGCAGAAAAGCCTGTTGGCATAATCGACTGTTTTCTTCGGTGAATGGGGTTTCTTCATTACGTAGCAGGGAGATCGCAGCAAAAGGCTGTTCCTTGTGCATCAAAGGAATGGTTAGAATGGAACCAAAGCCATCTATGCGACCGAGTACCTGATGTGATCGTTGAATGTAACGAGCATCCGCATTCGGGAACAAAATGACGCTATCCTGCTCTATAGCTTCATCCATGGCATCGGCCACTTTTTGAATCAAGTTTGAGCGCGTATCAAAGTCAGCACTATTGGAAAGCGCGACAACCTGACTGTAATACCCCTTATACTCAGAAAAAGCCACACGTTCACAATTGAACATCAACGTAAGTTCAGTGACCATAGCGATCAGGCTCTGCTGATAGGAGTTCTTCTCGAAACAGGCTGAAAGCAAGGCGACCACTGAAGCATAGAAGTTGTCATCATTATACTGAGAGGAAGTCGATAACAACCTCAACCACTGGATACTTTTATTTAACAGCTCCTGAACAGCTTCTCTTCCAGTATCTGAGGTACTTTTAGTACGCACTAACAGCACGCCCACTAATCTGGATTTCAGGTAAAATGGTAACGCAAACAGATCTGAGTCCTGATCCTCGGTTTTTATCGATTCAGGGAAACAAACAGGCTCGCGCTTCTTTAAGGCGTATTTTATGACGCCTGAGAAATAGTCAATCTTATTTTGATCTGCAGGCCATTTTGCCAATGGTCTTAACTGCTTATGCTTGCTATCCGGCACCATAAGCAGAGATGACTCAACACCCGACAACTGTGCACAAAGCAGGTTTAACCATTTTTGAGTAAAGGTTTTATTCATAGGAGCTTAAATCTGTCCCAAAACTTGATCGAATAACAAACAAACCATTAACCCAACTACAAAACAGGTCATATTCAGAGCGTCAAGAAACACCCCGATCAAAACGTAGATTCGGTCAAGGATTGTGCCCTGGCAAAAACTACCGCATATTTCATACACACCTCAGCTTCATCCCAGTTGTCGATGTCAGGCTGAGCACTTTTGAAGTCCCTACTATTGATATTAACAATGAAAGGCCCGAGTGAGCCTGCCCTCGCGCTGAAAACAACAGATTGAGGGTGGGTTACCTTAAGGTCATTTTAGCCCTATTAACAAAAATGAAGTACACGCGTTCTTTCTAAATTGATTTTACAATCAACCTTTGGAATCGATAGAGGGCCTGACCATAAGAGATTGTAGTATGATACTGGCACAAATTCTGAAATTTATTCACTGACCGGGTCTGACCCATTTTATACACAGAAATAAATCACTGCTCCGGGCTTACTATTAGCAAAAAAATCTGTGCTATAAGATAAGGTTAGCGCTTGCTTTACGACTTTGTTTAATTTACACATTGCTACAACTATGTAACTGCTCTATATCCTTACCATCATCTGGATAAATTAAAGCACCAATACTCGCTCCTGGTTTTTCCTCAACTGGGTTGTCTCGATGGATTGATTTAAGATCATAATTGTATATCGCCTCAATTATTTGTCTTTCTCCTCGGCCTTGCCATATACTAATTACCACTTTCCTTTCCAATTCAACTCTCAGAGGTGAACATGCTAGGTGAACATCACGAAATCGAAACAGAATTCCCCGAGTTTCGCCTGCGGTTAAAAGAACTGTCCGAAACCGATGCGGATTTCGCTGTAATGATCAAACGACATAACGAACTCGACAAGGAAATCCGCAAGCTGGAAGAACTCGGACAACCTGTAACAGACGAAACGTTGGAGAAAATGAAATACGAACGCGCCGATCTGAAGGATGTGGTGTATGCACGTATTCGCTCAAGTGCATAGAGTTAATGTATTTTATTTACTACTCCCGCTATCACTTTAAATACTGTTTTATAAAGGCGCTTATTCCCT
>JBNKMF010000142.1:0-263 GCA_050292965.1 Gammaproteobacteria bacterium
GAAACACCTGCATTGGTTAACCGAACAGGTATTGCCACACCCCTGCCAGCAAATCGTTTTACAGGAACACTTGCAGACCGTCATGGAGCGCCAGAAACGACTTGAACGACTGGACAATGAATTAGAGCATCAGGTCAAAAGCTGGCGTTACTATCCGGTCGTCAAGGCAATCCAGTCGATGCGCGGCGTACGACTCAGAGTCGCTGTAGGCGTCATTGCAGAGCTGGGTGACTTAACCCGATTTGATCATCCGCGTAAGCTGA
>JBNKMF010000142.1:272-10066 GCA_050292965.1 Gammaproteobacteria bacterium
GAAAATTCAAGTGGACCCAACCGACGACAGGGACCCATTACCAAATGTGGTAATAGTCGAGCACGACGGTTACTGGTCGAAGGTGCGCATAGTTATCGCTACAGCGCCAACATCTCTACCGACTTACAGAAACGCCAGGAAGGCATACCTAAAGAGATTGTTGATATTGCCTGGCAAGCCCAGTTAAGACTGTGTCGCCGTTATGGCCGTCTGATGCATCGAGGCAAACATCGTAGTGTCGTCGTGACGGCAATCGCCAGAGAAATGATTGCATATATCTGGGCCATCTCGCGAGAAATCGTGTTGCCCAAAGTCGATCCGAAAAAACGTCTATCACGCGTACCGGCATAAACCCAAAGATAAAGCAATGATAACAAGTTCTGAGTTAATGCGTTGGATCAAGTCACGGGTGGGGTGCAACCACCGACGGCGTTAGGATGGCAATCGGCTACGGCTGATTGAACCACGTACCTAGACTGAAGACAGGCACCCCGGCGGACTAAGTAAGGTAGGCAAGGCGATCGAAAGATCGTAATCCACGAATACCAGCATGACAACCGACGAAATGTACCGACTTCATCTGACGTGTTAACTCATTTATTAAAGACTTTGCTCTGAAATAGGGGCAGAGTCTTTTTTTGATTAAACTTGACAAAGGGAATCATACCAACGCTCAAGTAACCGGACCGCGCCCCGGTGTTAACGAAGCGGCACGGCAGTGCCGCGGTCCGGTTGACTTGCTTGTTAGCGAAATCTTAACCATTCCTCTTCTGCAAAAAAGCTATGAGTACCAAAAGTGCTATAAGAATTGGAAAAGCAATGCCGAAATAATAGGCAAACCCTCGGTCTTTTTTTAGAGGACTTTTTGCCCATTTTAAATGTGCATTTAAGTCACTGCCAAAACCCGAAACCACCAGCAAGTCTCTCCAATCTGTTTGGGCTAATGATATTGCTTCTTGTAATTTTGTAACATCGCCCATGCTTATTTTTAAGGCGGCTAAACGAATTCTTTCCATTTGCTCGGATGAGTGATTTTCACATAAAGCTAAATTATCGCCGCATTCGTTTAATAATAACTCAGCTGCCAGATCAGAATGCTTTGGAGGAAACAAAACATTAATCACTTCCTTTGATCTTTCGCCTAGCTCAATCATACTTAATCGCTAACGCCTTACTCTGCCGCATTTTTGGAGTGAAGCTTTTTGTGCTAATAAAGCACAAAAAGCGCAACGGAAAAAATGTCGGCAGGAGTAACTTGTTAGCCATAGTTTATCCACAAATCTGACAATAAAACTGCAATATCAGGCGATATTGTTTTATTGGTCCCGCGTTTTCCAGATAGAAATTCGTTCTCCGGGGCGATTAAATTCCATGGAAAAACCTCCTCGTTATATGGACCAAAATCGTCCGGTTTTGCTGTGTCTCTAAAGGAAGTTAGCTTCAATAAAGCCGATTCTATGCTCCCCAAGAGAATCTCTTTTGCAACATCTTTTGAGTAGTGATGCCTACTTTCACCAGAATTGTTTAGAGCTATTGCTATCTTGTCTCTAAGAGAGGTTGCCAAAACATTTTCTTCAAAGTACAAAGCAAGTGAATAAAGTAGCTCAAGTGAAAGCAAAAATGAAACCCCTATCGTATAGCTCCACGCTTGCTTTTCATTAGCTTTGAGCAAAAGCGAATATTCCAATTCTTTTAAGTAGAGAGCCTCGTAGAGTGACAAGCTTTCAACTTTAAGGGAATCAGATGTGAAAAATCCTAGCTCTGCTGCAACTAGAGCCGGGTTTTGTTCATCACCAATATTGCTTATAAGTTCTTCGATATTCATAGTATGGCTAACGCCAACATCATTGGCATTTTTGGAGTGGAGTAAATTGGCATAGAATGAGCGAAGCGAATGCCAATTTACGCAACGGAAAAAAGGTCCAATGCATGTTCTTGTTAGGCGCACAAATTTTCACTGTTGGAGTCATCAGGGTTTAGTACCTGAACTCTAAAATCCGGCGCCAAATTAAACTGCTTTATGATGCTTGTTACTCTATCAGACGTTGCTGCAGAACCGAAATCTAAGAAGAATGGAATTGGATCATTATCTCGAATCCATATTTCATTCATTTTCTTTGCTAGTTCCCTGGCTTGTTCCCAGCCGCCTTCAAATATCTTGGAATAATCAAAATATGGCCATGCAGCTATGTCGCCATCCTCTTCGAAATCTTCAGAGAAAAGAAAGGATATATTTATCTCTGAGTGCCACGGAAAAACACCTACATCGATAATTCTTAATTCCTTTTCTCTAAATTCAGCTAGAGCCTCAATCAGTTTTTCTTCTAGCAACTGTTCGATACTTTCAATGCAGTATTCCATATCTATCCTTTCGCCTAACGCTGAGCACAGGGGCGACCTGACTAGGGCGTCCAGCGGCCACAGGCCGCGTCCTGATGCGACTTGTTAAGTTTTGACTCACTCTTGAGCCACCTTTTCTATTAATACATTTTTTTGACCGGCATCATGCATTACACGCTGAATAATCGATTTAATCCATTCAAACTCTTCTGGGTCACTAAGATCAGGTTGCTCTCCAATAGCTAGAATGTAGTCGGTTCCAACTTCTTCTAAGTAGGCGATGTCAACAAGACGATTAAAAGCACCTTCCGCCTTTGAGATAGAGTCGATCTGTGAGATTTTGATTAGATCCATATTCATATTGGAAACTTAACAGGTGATTATGTTACACGCACGAATATTGACTTATATTGCACGCACGTATATTGACTTATGTTGCATTATATTCTCATTCATAAGTAAATTAATCAATGACCGCTCCTGGCTCACCAGAGACCTTCTTTCAAAAATTCGGAACGACCACTTCCAGGAAAGAGTCATTCACATTCTGCCTGTCACTGAATACTATCGACCCAAACAATAAGTTCAGTGGCTTCATTTTGAATACAAAAGAACGTAACAATCGTTGACTTTATTGTCTCAAAACGCTTTGATGAGTCTGACCACTTGAACTTTCTTTCAGCGTCTTGCGGTAGGCCCTGCCCCACCAACCTGTTGACGATCAAAACAATGCTTATTCGTTCTTCTGCAATGCCTGCAGGATAATTGCGTAGTCAAAGTCCCCTGCGAGATCCATCAGCTTTTTCTGTAATGCTTGATCGTGCGTCGTAACCCGTTGGATGACCGTCACAATACGCTCATGTTCAAGGCTTTCCAGCGCCTCAACAAGCTCTTCACGAAACTCCTCGGGCAATCCATTCAGCATCTCCGGCGTTAATGCTACCTCCTGCTCTGGCGCCTCTCGGGCTCCCTCGAAAAGATATTTAACACCCAGGTGTCTCGCCAGGCAGTTGTAGACATCGCTTGCACGGTAGGGCTTGCGTAAGTAACCGTCCATGCCAACTGCGTAGATCTTGCTGCGTTCTTCAGACAGCAATGAAGCGGTCACCGCGACGATCTTAACCTCCTTGCCATCAGGTAGTTCACGGATGCGCAGTGTCGCTTCCATACCATCCATTATGGGCATGCGCAGATCCATCCATATAAAGTGCGGATGCCAATTCTGAAATACTTCTACTGCCTGTGCTCCGTTCTCGGCTAGCTTGACCCTGAAGCCAACAGACTTATGTAGTTGAGAGAGCAGTAGTTGGTTATCGAGTTCGTCTTCGACGATCAGAATGCGGTATTCGGGTTGCTCCGGAGTCAACTTCGATACATTGCTTTTGTCTACCTGTTTCAGTTTGTTGATATCGCTTTCCTTCGCTTTGATCAGCGGTAGTTCAACGCTGAACAGTGAACCTTTACCAGGTTCACTTTTCAGGTTAATGCTGCCGCCCATCATTTGCACGAATTGGTGGGTGATGGCCAGCCCGAGTCCAGTACCTTTGCTGATACCATGTTTACCCAGTTGCACAAAAGGTTTGAAGATCTGTTGTTGCTCTTCTGGTGGGATGCCAACACCGGTATCCTCAACCTCAATTAGAAGTTTCGAGCCTTTTTCTTGTTTCGTACTCAGGCGCAGGGTAACGCACCCTCGCTGAGTGTATTTGACGGCGTTGCTTAGCAGGTTGTTGAGTATCTGGCGAAGACGCGCCTCGTCTCCGACAATGTAGGATGGGAAGTGTGATGACTGCTCGAGCGATAGTTGCAAGCCGTGAGCTCGCGCACGTTCCGCCATCATGTCGGTGACGTCTCGTATCACGGCGCTCAGGTCGAAAGGGACGTCTTCATGCTGCAACTGACCAGATTCTATCCTGGCCATTTCCAGTATGTCGTTAATCAGGCTCAATAGATGTTCGCCACTACGGTTAATGATGTCGGCATTCTGCCGCACCCCTTCGGATAGCAACGGGTCTTGACGCATCAGGGTAGAGAATCCGAGGATAGCGTTCAATGGTGTGCGCAGTTCGTGACTCATATTCGCCAGTAAAACACTCTTCGCCTTATTGGCCGCCTCCGCTGCGTCGCGTGCCAGCCGTAGCCCCTCGGTGCTTTGCTTCAACTTGTAGCGGTCCTCCTGGAAGAGTGCGACCGCGTGTTTCATTTCGTCGATCTCATCGCGCACCGACGTGCTTGCTGGTCTCTCTTGAGTGCCATCGTCGTGGTCACCAAGTCTGAGACTGTTACTTATCTGGAGTAGACGCCCCAGTACATGGTGTCCCAGGAACCAATGTGCCACGACCCAGGCCAATAAGAGGCAACCAGCCAACAGCAACATCACCCAATATGTGTTGCGCTGAGTCAGCTCATCAAGTTGTTGCATGGCCTCGCGGTAGCGTTGTTCGAAGTCTTTTGAACTTAACAGGGCTGCCGTCGTCAGCACTTCGGCCTGGACGTGCAAATCGTGAAGATAGTTCTGGTTCTTTAGGGGGGAGCTCTGGGCCGTGTCACCAGTTGTTTCTACAGCATGCAACTCACGCTCTCGCAAATAGGCGACGATATTCACCGTATTGCGGAACGATTGACTCGACTGATGCAGGTCAAGCAACGCTTTGCCACCAACGTTGACGGCAAGGCGGTCAACGAAATCATCGAACTGCCTCAGCAGTTTGAAAATCTTTTTATAACTGTCCTGCAGATCGGCAATACTTTTCGAATCTGCAAGATT
The DNA here is from genome assembly GCA_050292965.1 of Gammaproteobacteria bacterium. Taxonomy (GTDB): domain Bacteria; phylum Pseudomonadota; class Gammaproteobacteria; genus JACNJF01. Next base: position 5,380 of record JBNKMF010000142.1, read on the forward strand.
GTAGGACTCGTGCATGATCAGAAATGTATGCTGCACCATATCCTGTGCCTCCAGCATCTGCACCAGGCTCTCTTCCCCAAGTTCGTGGATCGTCGCTGTGGATGTGTGCAAGGCATAAACTGCCGTTATTCCAGCGGCCAAAAGCAGCAGGGTCAGGGCGATAACCACAAACAAGAACTGCTGCCGCAGCGAATGGGGTAACCAGGAGGCGGGATGGAGGCGGGGGAACGGCACAGGCAGGCAACTCACCTTTTCCAGATGCGTCGATAGGCACCCCTGTAACCATTGTCGGGATCGAACAGCATCCTCTGGCCGCCATCGAAGGCAATGTTATCCGGCGTCACCAGGTGGACGGGCGTCACGTAGCCGGTGACCGGACGTCCCGCTAATAGCCGGTTCAGCTCGTCAACCATTTGCCAGCCCTGCAGGTTCAACGGCTCTGCCACGGTGCCGTATTGGAACGCCGCAGCGTGGATTCTCAGAAACGCCGCCGGGCTCCCATCTCCCGCAGAAAACAAGTGGATGTAGCGCCTCGCCTGGGTGAATTCGGGGACTGCATAGTCAAAATAGATGTCGTTGATCGCAAGGGCATGGGTCCACCGATCTCCGTATTGTTTCAGGAGTTTCCGCGTCACCTTCGGCATCTGCTGCGCACTCAGCGAGATCGGTGTCTTGCGCATTTCCAGTAACGAGCAGCCTTTACATTCCCGGATCACCTCCGCCATCACATTCGCCTTGCGCATTGCGATCTCAAAGTTGCTGTCCGTGAAAATGACCACACCGGCGGTTCCATGGCTCTCGATGATAGCCGCCATCGCCGTCACGCGAGCCACCTGAAGCGGGTCGGTGGAAACGTTCATTGCCACACTTCCCGAAGACAGCCTTCCTGCCGTAGGCCCCACATGCCAGCCGACCAATGGAATACCACGTTTCACGAAAGGCGACAGGCGGGATTCCAGACTCCTGGCATCGCTTCCAACCAGAAACGCCCCGTCGGGGTTCATCGCCAGCGCTTCGGCAAGTGCCTGGTTGCGGCCTTCTGGAGTGCCATAGGCATCAAACATTCTGACCTGCCAATCCATCACTTCAGCCGCCTCACCAATACCCCTGGCAACACCCAGTACCCCGCCGTTGCGCAAATCTTCGCAAATCACCGCCACCTTCATACCAGGCCTTCCGTCCGGGCCGTGGATCGGACCATCCCAACGGGAAACGCGTCCACTTGAGCTTGACACAATTTTCTGCATTTCGGCGAGTGACCACTTCGCGTCCGAGATAGTAAGATCACTTTTCCCGATATACGGTTGATTGTCTGACGTCGCGTGTTTGACTGTTTCTCCGGCAGCCGCCCCCCATGCTGATAAAATTAACGCCATGCATAATGCAAAAAATAGAAGCTGAGTGAAACTGTATCTACCTGGAAATCGTCCCACGACAACAGGATCGTTTACGTATGGTGCATCATCCAACGAAAGAAATTGTCCATTGTTCATCGTGTTGCTCCTATCAGTTTTCATCTAAGGGTCTTAGTATTGCCGGGTAGTCGAAATCCCCAGCCTCCTGGCTCATCTTCTTATCTAATGCCTGATCGCGCATCGCAACCTTTCTGGATGTCCGCCTCAATGCGTTCAGGTTCAAGGCTTTCCACCGACTCCTTGAGCTCACTGAGCAATCCCTTTGGAAAGCCATCCAGCACCTCAAGTATAGGAAAAATAAACACCCTTTTTCGTTAAAAAACACCCAGCCGATTTTAGAATTATAAGTAGAATTAACGCAATATCCCCTCTTTGGGTTTCAGAATAGTGAACAAATAAACCTTTTCCTCCATCGTCCGGGACAATGAAACTAAAACCTTTATCCACAGTTAAGCTCTTTACCATACCTGTACTCATTCCTGATTTTCCTCAATTGATAGTTGGATTAACTTACTTTCATTCTGGTGTTTCTTTAGAACTCTTTAATAAGTACACGTATTAAAACTGAAACATATTGTTGCTGCTTGCGCCACAGGCAGAAATTAACAAAGCAGAAGGAAGAAGATAGACAAATCGGGAAATAACAGTATCCATGTTCTTTCTACAGTGTTGGTGTATGTAATATTTAGAGAGGCTACCCACTTAGCAATGATAAATCGGACCATAGACAGGATAAGAACTGCGATATATGAATTGATGAAGTGTTTCAGCTAATTTGCACTGAATGACCGCTCCTGGCACAGGCTGTGAGAAAACTATTTTCCAATTTTTCAGGTGGAATATATGGGCTTATATAGAGCCAATTCCGTATAATTTGTGATAATTGAGCTCTAAATATTTCTGATTAATTACTCCGCAGTGGGAAATATTATTCACGTCATCAGTTTGAAACGAGTTTTCACTCAGCCTGGGCATAACCACAGAATCTATCTGCCGATCGAGTATTTTTTAACTGCTCGTAATAGCTGCAAAACCCTTTATCGCCCAGAAAAATATCATCACTTTCCAAACTGTTCGAGTTGTTGGTGCAGCATTAGCAATTCCGCACTTCGCTTGTTGCCAACCTCGTAGCTGATCAATATGCCCATGTGGTGATTGGTACAGACGCACTGAAAAGCCACAGCCGGGTTTTTGGCCGCTTAGCTGAGGCCATATCGCCTGGTTCTCAGGCGTATCCGGTATACAGATACCACTGCCATCCACCATCACGACATGGTGTCCCTGCAGCCCTATTGTCTGGGTTTGTTGATCGAAATAACCACGGGTATGCTGATAAATTTCATGTTATTGCGATAGGGGTAAATTGCACCTGGCCTGACAATAAGCAACAGTGGATGACGAAGGTTTACTCCAGGATTTTTATAGCTTATAGCCTGGATTTTACGCACTACTCCCTGGCAGCAGCCGTCAGCGTCCAACACCTGTGAAATGAATGCCAAAAAGTGTTTTCAAAGCTGAAAACCCGTTACCCACTCATGGCACCGGATTGAGGTTATCAATAAATATTTGTCGCTCGTAAGGTGGTTTCTTTCTTAAGGTAGCAATGTGTAATCCGGGTAAACACTGTGGTTTAATGCGAATAGACTCTCATGTTTCTATCTATTGAATGGCAGGTATTACCTCATGATAAACTCGCTTAACTTACCACCATTCGTACCTGACCCTAATTACTTGCTAATCAATTTGGAGTTGAATTCGCGGCTAAAAAACGTATTTTTATTGACAACGAATAGTAGGGTGCGTTAATTTACAAATTCTTATTTTAATGTCACAAACGTGACTCATAGACAAAGGAATATGATATGAAAAAAATATTTGTTGCTTCTATTGCAATTGCTGTTTCGACATTTTCACAAGGTACATTCGCGGGCGCTAAAGTTACTTCTCCAGTGAGGTTATTTAAAACCACTATTCAAGGATCAGTTGGTTCCACACGTAACAGTGGTGACTACAGCCAATACCTGTTCTGCAAATCTGATGGAACCCTTGGCTCTTGTACGGGAGCAAGCGGTGGGATAACAAAAACGTGTACAACTAATGATCCAAAGTTATTGAGTTCTATACAGAGTATAAAGGGCGATTCATATGTGTACATTCATTTCAATAATGGTATATGCGATAATATAACTTTGTATCATGGCTCTCAGTTTGAGCCAAAAGTGAAATAAAGAAGATCTTTCTACGCCGAGAGGTGGACATGTTAAAAACTAATCTATTTATTTTTTCAATAGGAATTGCCATTGGTGGCTCACTTCAACATCTGGCGATGAACTCTATGAATAGAGATGTGAATTCAAGCTTGACTTCACTTGAATCCAGGCTGAATAGCATTAGTCAACAACTGTCCAAATCTCGGCATTTTGACTATGAATCGATAACAATTCCAAGCGGCAAGGTTTCTGAGCAATCTGCAGATAACGAAAGGTGGCTTACCGAAATGAAGCAGAACATCCAATCAACCCTGGAAACCAGCGTGCGTACTATCATTCAAGAGGAGCTGGAAATTGCTGTTGGCAATCTACCACAAGGCAAGGAGATAATGTCCTCACCAGAGCAAGGTTTTGATACTCGGGTCGAGGAAGAATACAAAGCAAAAGCTTATCAGGTTCTGAATACTGCAATCGGGAATGGCTTCTTGAGCCAACAGGACGTCGAAGCCTATAACGACGCAATGAGCAACATGTCAGAAGAAGCGCGATTTGAAGCGCAACGTCAGCTAGCCGTAGCTATTAATAATGGAGATATCGAAGTCGGAGATGATATTTTTAAGTATTAACAACCTGGCTTTCGGCTTTCCCCGAGCGATGTTTCCTGGAATAATTAGGTTCAGAATGGTTATACTCAAGTACGCGTCAAATTGTCCACTCCTGCCACACCTGTGACCTTCAATCTTCAATCTTCAATCTTCAATCTTCAATCTTCAATCTTCAATCTTCAATCTTCAATCTTCAATCTTCAATCTTGAAAACCGATTCCAGGAAGTCATCATTCACTTGCAGACCTTAAATAACTACGACGACCCGAAGCGGACGTTCACTAACGCCAGCTATAACCGGAGGCAAAAAGCTGTTTAGCGTGAACGAGCAACGCTGCTTTTTGACTTCCGTGTTTATAGCATTGATAGGTTTCTATAAAAGCCTCCTCAGAAAAATATGTGGGTAGAATTTTTCATTTCGAAGTGCAAGTTATTGAAATAGAGAGACATTCAGATA
>JBNKMF010000143.1:0-9743 GCA_050292965.1 Gammaproteobacteria bacterium
AGAGTACCGCGTTCATCGCTAAGATTGAGTGCAATGCGGGTACTTTCCACTAGATTGCAACCTGTTATATCAAGTAAAAAGTCCATGATATCCACCCCGGTTATAATCCCAATGAGCTTACCTTTATCTACAACTGGCAGGCAGCTTATCTTTTTGTCGCGCATTTTTGACCAGCCTGTTCAACCAGCGTGTCCGGGCCGCAGGTGATGACCTCTTTGGCCATTACATTCGCCACACGAAGTTTGGACATCAGGTAATTGACTTCACCTACCGACAGGGTAGTGATAGCCGAAGGTTCGGCGCGGATGATTTCAGCACGGGTGAGTAGACCTAGTAGTTGATTATTTTCATCCACCACAGGCATGAAGCGACGTCCTTTTTGCTGCATCAGGTGAGATGCCTGACTAAGCTTCATATCCTCAGTCACAGTATCTACATGGCGTGTCATGATCTGTTCAATATACATACTATGTCTCCTAACATGCTGTAATTAGTATCCGAGATAAGCTTTGCGTACTGCTTCATCATTGAGTAGTTCATCGGCTGGCGCACTGGTGATGATATGTCCGGTTTCCAGTACATAACCCCTGTCTGCAACCTTGAGTGCCATGCGTGCATTCTGCTCTACTAGCAGGATGGTCACGCCCTGTTGATTCAGCTCTTGCACGATGCGGAATATTTCTTCTACCAGTAGCGGTGCCAGTCCCATTGAGGGCTCATCCAGCAATAACAATCTTGGGCGTCCGAGAAGTGCACGGCCTATTGCCAGCATTTGCTGTTGCCCGCCAGACAGGGTGCCTGCTTCCTGTTTATATTTTTCACGCAGGATGGGGAACAGGCTGTAGATATGTTCAATTTCTGACTCCAGCCAATGCTGATCCTGGCGGTGGGTATAACCACCCAGACGTAAATTATCATCCACACATAAGGGAGCAAAAACCTGTCGCCCCTCTGGAACATGGCAGATACCAGCCCTGACAATGCGGTGTGGGGTTTTATTGGTTAAATCTGTGTCTGCAAAAAACACTTTGCCCGAGCGGCATTTCTGCAGGCCAGAGAGGGCGCGCAGCAGGGTGGATTTTCCGGCGCCGTTAGCACCAACAATGGTCACCAGTTCGCCCGCTTTAATATTCAATGAGATTTTGTGTAGTACCTGCACCGGGCCATAACTGCTACATAGATCGTTGATGCTGAGCAGGTCATCAATAGCGCTATGCTGGTTGAGGTGCTCAGACTGCATAATGCACACCACCGACATCATGATCGGTATTTTCTTCGCCCAGATAAGCAGCGATAACCTGAGGATTTTGCTGGATCTCTTGACTGCTCCCTTCGGCCAGGCGGCTGCCATAATCCAGCACCAGGATGCGATCAGAAACCTGCATCACCAGATTCATATTATGCTCAACCAGTAATACGGTAATGCCGCGGTGACTAATGCGTCTGATCAGGTCTAGAATTTCCCTGGTCTCGGTGTCATTGAGACCGGCGGCGGGTTCGTCCATCATGATCAGGCTGGGATTCATGGCTAGCGAACGAGCAATTTCAAGGCGTTTTAATACCCCGTAGGGAAGTGCATCAGACTGGCTCGTCAGGTATTGCTCCAACCCGCAAAAATGGATGGCCTGCTCAGCCCACTCGCGTGCTTTTTTTTCTTCGGCTATGTTCATCGGCAGGCGCAACAGGGTGGACAGGAAGCTGCCTTTCAGGCGTAGGTGACAACCGACCAGTACGTTTTCCAGTACGCTCATGTTGAAGAATATTTGCAGGTTCTGAAAAGTACGCGATACACCGCAACGGGCGATTTTATACGGTGCTAAACCGACGATGTCTCTCCCCATCAGGTTAATACTGCCTTCATCGGGTACGTAAATGCCCGATAGCATATTAAATAGCGTAGTTTTACCAGCACCATTGGGACCGATCACTGAGTAGACCATACCTTCCGGGACATCAAAATCCAGATCGGCAATAGCCGTAACTCCGCCGAAGGATTTTAGCAGGCCTCGCACCTTAAGCATCCGTCTGCTCCTCCCTGATATTGCTTTGCCCTGTTAAATAGGCGTACAGGCGTAGCGTCTGCTTTTCTAGTGTGACGAACAGGCCCTGAGGCATAAAGATCATGATAATCATCAGGATCGCACCGAATACCATTACCTCGTAATCTTCGAATACCACCAGCAGCTCTGGCAGAAAGGTAAGCACTACCGCCCCAAAGATTGCACCATAGGTAGAGGCCAGCCCACCGAGTACAACCATGGTGACCAGTTCTATGGAGAAGAAAAAGTTGAAAGAATCGGGACTGATGAAGGATTGTTGATGCGCAAACAGACTGCCTGCGAAGGAGGCGATAAGTGCAGAAAGCACAAAGATTGAACTCTTTACGGCAGTTGTGTTAATTCCCATCAGTTCAGCAGCGATTTCTGATCCATGTAAAGCGCGTAAGGCGCGACCGTTGCGTGAATCGATCAGATTATTGGATAACCACACGACTATGACCAGAACGCTGCACATAATCACGTACCAGTGAAAATCGGTTTCCACGATCCAGCCGAAAAGCACCAGTTGAGGAATGTCTCCCAGGCCATCGGGTCCGCCAGTAAAATCACCAGCCTGCACCAGAATAATTGAAACAATGATGCCGAAACCCAGAGTGGCCATCGCCAGGTAATGTCCTTTTAGGCGCAATATTGGACGCGCTATGATGAAAGCGATGATGCCCGTCAATAGCATTCCGGCAAAGATTGCCAATACGCCATTCCATTCATAACGCGAAGTTAGTATCGCTGAGCTGTAAGCGCCCATACCAAAGAATGCCGCATGACCCAGTGATATCTGACCGGCGTAACCCATCAGCAGGTTGAGACTGATGGCGAGGGTGGCATTCAATGCAGCGCTGGTAAACACTACTGTGACGAAATAGTTGTCAGGAAATAGAAACGGTAATGAGGCGAGTATCAGAGCCAGAACAATCACCGAGGGAAAACGCAGCATGGCTTAAACACGCTCTGATGAGCGTTTGCCCATCAGGCCACTGGGGCGGATAAACAGCATCAGTAATAAAATGACAAATCCAATCGCATCCTTATAGCTGGATGATATTAATCCAGAGGCCAGCGATTCAATCAGACCCAGTAGCAGTCCACCGACTACCGCGCCCATCGGGTTGCCCATGCCGCCAAGGATGGAGGCAGAAAATCCTTTCAGGCCGAGCATGACACCAGCATCGTAAGAGGTGAAAGAAATGGGTGTCACCAGAATGCCAGCCATGGCGCCCAGTAATGCAGACAGGCCATAAGCGACCAGTAACATCAGCTGGATATTGATACCCATCAGGCTGGCAGCATCGCGATTATAGGAGCAGGCTAGAATCGCTTTGCCGTGTATGGTGTGGTGGAAGAAATAATGCACCCCCAACACCATCACCGCAGTGCCGCCCATCACCCAGAGGTTCTGCGGTAGTAGGGTAGCATTGCCAATATGGATGGGTAGCTCTCCGGAAAAATGGGGCATGCCAAAGATATCTTTACCCCATAGCACGAGGGCCACGCCGCGCAGGAAGATAGAGGCGCCAATGGTAATGATAATCGTTGTGACGACAGATGCGCCGCGCGCCATGTTGATAGCAAATCGTTGTAGCATCATGCCGATGAAGATAACGAATACCACTGCTATGGGTGCTGCGACCAGTGCAGGCAAGCCTTCATCCCCAGCGCTGAGGAAGATAGTCATCATAGCGCCCATCATAACGAATTCACCCTGGGCAAAATTCACCACATCGGAGGCGTTATAGATAATGGTAAAGCCCAGAGCAACCAGGGCATAGATGGCTCCTGTTGTCACTCCTGTAATAAGAAATTGGAGAATCTGGTCAGACATTTACTGCACAAATACCGGGATTGATGTAGGTAACAGCTATGAAATCAAAAAGGCGGTCCCTAGGAACCGCCGATTCAGTTCAGAAATTAATTAACAATGGTCCAGTTACCATTTTTGATTTCCAGCATTTTGAAAGCATCGAGACCCAGGCCCATATGGTCGCTGGTAGACATGTTAAATACCCCGCCGGTACCGACAAAATGAGTGGTTTTTTCGATTTCAGCGCGAACCTTCTCAGGATCGGTTGAATGGGCGCGATTGATTGCTTCCAGTGCAATGTACAGGCCGTCGTAAGCATGACCACCAAAGGTGGAAACTGGACCATGTGCTGCTTCAAAGCGATCTTTATAATCGATCAGAATTTTCTTTTGCTCATCGTTGTCACTAAGATTATTCGCGACTAATAATGCAGCAGCTGGCAGGCGCACACCTTCAGCAGCATCACCAGCTAGTTCAATGAATTTTTTCGAGGCAACACCATGAGATTGATATAGTGGTAATGTGATACCGAGCTGACGAATATTCCGGGTGACTATCGCCGGGCCAGAACCAAAACCAAAATTAAGTATGGCTTCAGCATCGGTGTCGCGTATCTTGGTGAGTTGGGTGGTCATATCGGTATCCTTTGCACCGTATGATTCATCGGCTACTATGGTCAGTTCGTATTCTGGGGCAAGTGCAAGTGATTGCGCACGGCCCGATTTACCGAAGCCACCGCTACCAGAGATCAGGGCAATCTTTTTGATACCGCGTTTTTGCATATCGGTAAAGACTTTTGAAGCTGCCATACGGTCGGTATGTGGTGTTTTGAATACCCACTTATTCACTGGGTCGATGATTCTCACCGAGCCCGCCAGTGAGATGAAAGGCACCTTGTTTTTCTCAACCAGAGGTATTACAGCGATACTTGTGCCGGAAGTAGAGCCTCCAACGATCACATCGACTTTATCTTTCTGAATCAGGCGTTTGGCGAATTTCACGGCTTCCTTGGCCTTGCCGCCGGTATCGTAATGCACCAGTTCAATTTTTTTGCCATCTATGCCACCGAACTTATTAATCGCCTCAATATACATCTGCAGGGTTTTTAGTTCAGGATCACCAAGAAATGAGGCCGGGCCGGTGACAGACAGGAAAGTCCCAACTTTGATGGTTTCGGCGGCCAGGGCAATATTGCTCAGTACGGTGATTCCTAATGCTGCAGTAACTGCCAGTATTTGCTTACTGTTGATTTTCATGATGATTACCCTCTGCAATTTATTATGTATTGAATTTTTAAGGAATACTAAAGGCAAAAAAATTTAGTAACCATAGGGTTATCAGGTTAATTAAGCATTAATTGCCAGAGGTCAATTGTGAAGTAATCGAAGTAGCTTCAATCGATCACTGGAAATCGCGGGTAAAAACCGACTAAAATACTCAGTTAAATTTTTCTATAGGCTTATGCGGATGAAATATTCCCGTCGATTTGATGTCATTGTTGTGGGTGGTGGGCACGCTGGTACCGAAGCGGCGCTGGCTGCTGCGCGTATGGGTGTGAAAACCTTGCTGCTGACACATAATATGGAAACGCTGGGCCAGATGAGCTGTAACCCCGCTATTGGCGGCATTGGTAAAGGGCATCTGGTAAAAGAGGTTGATGCACTGGGTGGTGCGATGGCGTTGGCAGCCGACCGAGCAGGCATTCAGTTTCGTATATTGAATCGACGCAAAGGGCCAGCAGTACGCGCCACACGTGCTCAGGCCGACCGTCAGCTTTATCGCGAGGCGATCCGCGAAACGCTGGAAAACCAGCCTAATCTATCGCTGTTCCAGCAGCCCGTAACTGATTTGATCGAGAGTAATGGCCGCATCGAAGGCGTTAGAACTGAGATGGGCCTGGATTTTTATGCTGAACGTGTGGTGCTGACGGTAGGTACTTTTCTGGCGGGCAAGATTCATATCGGACAGGCTAACTACAGTGGTGGTCGCGCGGGTGATCCTCCGGCTACTAGCCTCGCGCTTCGATTACGTGAACGCGAGTTTCGTATTGACCGCCTGAAAACCGGTACCCCAGCACGACTGGATAGCCGCACTCTGGATTATTCTAAAATGGATGAACAGCCAGGCGATAACCCTCTGCCGGTATTTTCCACCATGGGCTCGGTGGATCTTCATCCGCGTCAGGTGAGTTGTTACATCACTTATACCTCCGAGGAAACTCACGACATAATTCGAAGCGGACTGGATCGCTCCCCTCTGTTTTCTGGCGTTATAGAAGGTACCGGGCCCAGATACTGTCCATCCATCGAAGATAAGGTGGTGCGTTTTGCAGATAAAACATCGCACCAGATTTTTGTTGAGCCTGAAGGATTGAAACTGACCGAGGTTTACCCAAATGGGATCTCTACCAGTCTGCCCTACGATATCCAGGAGCGTTTGATCCATAGCATTCCCGGCTTTGAAAAAGCCCATATCATGCGTCCAGGCTATGCCATTGAATATGATTATTTCGATCCGCGCGATTTACGTCCCGACCTGCAAACACGTTTCTTTGAAGGCCTGTATTTTGCCGGACAGATCAATGGCACGACAGGCTATGAAGAGGCTGCTGCACAGGGCCTGGTGGCGGGAGCCAATGCTGCTGCATCGGTTTTGGGTAAAGATCCGCTAAATCTTTCACGATCTGAGGCTTATATCGGGGTGCTGATCGATGACCTGATTACACGTGGTACCAGCGAACCCTATCGCATGTTTACCAGTCGTGCCGAATACCGTCTGATGTTGCGCGAGGATAATGCCGATCTGCGTCTCACTCAGATTGGTCGAGAATTGGGTCTGGTAGATGATGCGCGTTGGCAGGCTTTTAATGAATATCGTGAGCAGCTTGAGCAATTGAATCAAGCGCTGACTGATAACTGGGTACGTCCCGGCGATGCAGCTGAGACCGAGTTGAATAAATTATTGCCCAAGCCTGTTACACATGAGTATCGCCTGTCCGAAATGTTAAGGCGTCCAGAGATTTTGATCGGAGATGTGGCTCAGCATATCAAGCCAGAACAATTATTTTCTGAGCGTGTGCTTGAGCAGGCTGAGATTAATGCCAAATACGCCGGATATCTGTCGCGTCAGCAGGATGAAATCAATAAGGCTGCTAAGCACGAATCTACAGAATTGCCGATGGAGCTGGATTATGCTCTGGTTAAGGGGTTGTCGAATGAGGTGCGCCAGAAGTTACAGGAGGCACGTCCTGCTACCATAGGGCAGGCAGGAAGGATTTCAGGTGTGACTCCAGCGGCTATTTCATTATTGCTAGTACATTTAAAACGATTCCCTGCTTCGGTGCAGAAAACCGCCTGATGGGAAATAAGGCGTTACTGCATGGGTTGGCCGATCTGGGCCTGAGTTGCGATGCGTCACAGGCTGACAATCTTTTGCACTATATTGACCTGCTAGATAAGTGGAATAAGGTGTATAACCTGACCGCGATTAAAGGCAAACAAAAAATGCTGGCTTACCATGTATTGGACAGTCTGTCGATCGCGCAACAGATTCCTGACAAAGCGCACTGCCTGGATGTAGGCAGTGGTGCAGGGCTGCCGGGTATTCCGTTGGCAATTCTGTTACCCGAAACCCATTGGGTATTACTCGACAGTAACGGAAAAAAAACCCGTTTTATACAGCAGGTCATTGCATCCTGTCGTTTATCTAATGTTAAAGTTGTGCAGTCTCGAGTTGAGGATTATCATGCCGGGTCTCATTTTGATGTCATTGTCAGTCGCGCTTATGCGGCTATCGGTGATTTTGTCGATTCTGTAGATCATTTGTGGCAGTCGGGTACGCGATTGCTGAGTATGAAAACAGAATTGACCACAGCTGAGCGGCGAGCGTTGGACAGTACACGGTTTGACCTTGAAATCATGCTACTACAGGTACCGGGAATAAGCGAAAGCCGCAGCCTGGTCACAATTAAACGACAGGAATTATGACCAAAACCATAACCATAGCCAATCAGAAAGGCGGAGTAGGCAAGACTACCACCTGTGTCAATCTAGCCGCTTCCTTGTCGGCTACTCGCCGCAGGGTGTTGCTAGTCGATATGGATCCGCAGGGGAATGCGACCATGGGCAGTGGGGTTGATAAAAATGACCTGCAAAGTACGGTCTGTGATGTGTTGCTGGGTGAGAAAACCATACGGGAAACCGTAGTAAAGACCCCTGAGTCTGGTTACGACCTGCTGCCTGCAAATGCGGATCTCACTGCTGCCGAAGTGCAGTTGATGAACAAAATCGGTCGTGAGCGACAGCTTGATCTGGCGCTTGAGCAGGTGCGTGGTGAGTATGATTATATTCTGATCGATTGTCCGCCCTCATTGAATATGCTTACCGTGAACGCGCTGGTGGCAGCTAATGGTGTCGTGATTCCTATGCAATGTGAATACTATGCGCTGGAAGGTTTGAGTTCATTGCTGGATACCATTGAGCAAATTCGCATCAGTGTGAATCCCCAAATCAGGCTGGAGGGCCTGTTGCGTACCATGTATGACCCTAGAAATAATCTGTCTAATGATGTATCCAGTGAGCTGATCGAGCATTTTGGGGATCAGGTATATAGAACTGTGATTCCACGTAATGTGCGTCTTGCCGAAGCGCCCAGTTACGGGCTGCCTATCCTGCAGTACGATAAGAACTCTCGTGGCTCTATGGCTTATCTGGCGCTTGCCGGAGAAGTGCTGCGCAGAGATGCCAAGCAAGATCATTACGTTAATTAAGTAGAACTGGATAAATATGGCTGCAATGAAGAAAAGATTAGGTCGTGGGTTAGGTTCCTTAATCGGCAATGTCGAGGAAGTGACCCAGGTTAGTGCTGCAGAAATGGAGTCTGGTCTTACCGAGCTTCCAGTAGACAAGATTCAACGAGGCGAATATCAGCCGCGTAAGTATTTTGATGAAGAAGCGCTACAGGAGCTGGCGAACTCTATTGCATCACAGGGTATTGTGCAGCCCATAGTGGTACGCAGAGAAGGTTCGCATTACGAACTTATCGCTGGCGAACGACGCTGGCGTGCTGCACAACTGGCTGGTTTGCAGGTGGTTCCCGCTGTCATCAGAGACCTGGATACACAATCTGCTGCTGCGATTTCCCTGATTGAAAATATTCAGCGTGAAGACCTGAATCCGCTCGAAGAAGCTTCGGCATTCCAGCGCCTGATTAATGATTTTGAGTTAACCCATATGCAGGTCGCCGAAGCGGTGGGGCGTTCCAGAGTGGCGGTAAGTAACCTGTTGCGCTTGCTGGAGCTTGCTGATTCAGTTAAAGATCTGGTAAATAAGTCATTGCTGAGTATGGGGCATGCGCGAGCTTTGTTATCTTTGCCGCAGAATGAACAGGCGGATATCGCGCGTGTTGTGGTAAATCGGGCATTATCGGTTCGTGAAACCGAGAATATGATTAAGAAGATCTTATCCCCGGCTGCGAAAACAACTAAATCAGACAGCATTGATCCTGATATTCAGCGCCTGGAGCAGAAAATTAGTGAGAGTTTGTGTGCCAAGGTTAAAATTAATACCAATAGCAAAGGAGCGGGTAGCCTGGTGATTCATTTTCACAATAATGATGAACTAGAAGGAATTTTGCACCATTTAGAGGATTAATTTTAGGTTGACGAGTTAATGGGCGGCTTATCTTAACTATTAATTAATTGATATATAAATTTTTTGATTGAGCGATTGATTCTTCATTGACAACTCCTTATACTTCGCAGCGCATTGGCGGGGGTGGGCTACCTTGTCGTCAGTCGAAAGGCTAGAAATGAAGATGCATATTCAAGTTTTGCTGGTTTCTCAGTCAGTGGTTATGCTGGTCTATATGGCTGTGGTATGGCTATT
>JBNKMF010000144.1:0-9645 GCA_050292965.1 Gammaproteobacteria bacterium
AGTTATGGGATTTGTCGTGCCGGTGACGGCGCCGCTCCATCCCATAAACGTCGCACCCGTTGCGGGAATCGCCGTCACGCTGAGCGAGGTGCCCGCGGTATATATGTGTGATCCCAACACGGGATTCGTCGTCCCGTTACCGATTGCCGCCAGAGTCAGGGTGAAGTTGGCCGTTTCATCGCTCACGGTGATATTGCCGGTGGATGTAAATCCACCGTCCTGCGTTGTTGCTGTAATAACGGAACTGCCGATCGATACACCAGTCACTACACCGGCGGAGCTGACTGTTGCGACATCATTATCGCTCGAACTCCAAGCGACGAGCTTATTCGTTGCATTGTCTGGTGAGACGGTGGCGACGAATGTCGTGCTATCTCCCACCATGATCGATGCGCTGGCAGGTGTAAGCGCCACGCCGGTGACAGGTGTCTCCTGACTGCTCCCATTTACTTCGAGATGAGACCAGGGTTCCAGGCCCACATAGTGGATATAGTAGTTTCCATCGATTCTGGGCGGCATCTGGTTAGACCAGGTGTTGGTAAAGTTGACGCTATTAATCTCCACCAGTTGCATGTTCCATGAACTGATGTTCGTGATGTCGCCCGAAGTGACGCGGTAGAAATCACCCTCCCCATCGATGACGAGGGGCAGTGTCGCCACATCACCTGTTTCGGTGACTGTCACCGTCACTGCGCTGGTCTTGCTGTAGCCTCCATCCTCTGTGGTCACAGTGATCCCGGCATTGCCTGCTGCCACACCGGTTACGACGCCTCCGTTACTTACTATTGCTACACTGCCGTCGCTCGATGCCCAGGTAACGTCCTTGTTGGTAGCATCACTCGGCACCACGGTGGCATTTAGCATCACGCTGGCGCCCACCTCGACTGTTGTGGTTGTCGGCGTGACTGATACACCGGTTACCGACACTTCGTCACCTGGGACCGTGTCGGCACCGACGTGTGTGCCATTGGCTCCCAGGTTGACCTGATGATCGAGCCCGATGTATTTACCGTTGCTCTGTTGCCAGAGCGTGGGTTTGATCAGATTGTACTTGGCGGTATCCACGCTCTGCCAATCATCCAGCAGTATGCCACCAGTATCACCAGAGTTGGGATTGACGCACCAAAACGTATGGTTCAAGTCGTGTTCAACGATGGTTTCAGCCAGTGCGCCCATCCATTTCTCGTTGTCTCCACCATCTAACCTTCCGCCCCATTCTCCCACGAGTATCGGCGCCTGGCCTTGCGTGGCGATGTAGAGCCAGTTGGGTTCCCAGCACTCCGTGGTCAGGGTCTCTTTGGTAAAACCGGAATGAAACCAGGGCTGGGCAAAGACACTGGGACCGTAATCATGGGGAGAATAGACAAGCTGGCGCTGGCGGCTTCCCAGATTGATAGGATAATCCCTGGCACGCCTCAGATTTCCGCCCCACCAAGTGGAGTCATAGTTAGCGCTGTTCGTTTCAGTATATGTGTATCCATCTCTGGGTGTGGCTTCTACTCCCTCGACAACGATCAAAAGCCTGGGGTTCACATCCAGTATCAGATTGGCGACCCTTTCGGCCTCGTATTTCCAGTTGTTTTGATCTGTGGAACTGTCCCATTTAGCTATGTTGGTATCGCCAGGGCTGCCATGTGGTTCGTTAAACAGATCCGCAGCGATGACCGTATCGTCGTTGATGTAATGGCTGGCCAGCCATTGCCAGTTAGCTTCAAAGTCACTGCTCGGATAACCGTCCGTATACCAGGTGTTCAACATCTGCGTATTGACCACACGGTGCATATCCAGCATGACCTTTAGGCCGATCTGTTTGCAGTAGGCAATCGAAGTGTCGAGGATTTGCAGGCTGGTCATGCCCTCCAGGGCTGGGTTGGCGGTGTAGTTGATGCTATTGGGTTCCCCGCCGTTGCCGTTACGCCACTGATTGACCAGTTGGACACTCAGGGGAATCCGCACTACGTTGAATCCCTGGTTGGCTATCTGGTCGAGAACGGTCTCCATCTTCACACTCCACAGACCGTGATAAACCTGGTTTTCTGTTTCGAACCCGAACCAGGCGATGCCGGTTATCCTGACCGAATTGCCGACATCGTCGTAGATAATGCTACCGTCGGTTGTCAGATAGTCATCGGTCGTATCGGCGGCGAACACATCAGTAACTGCCCAGGAAAACAGGTATACAAGCAGTGCAATAATGGGATACAGCGTATTGGATACTCCCTCGATTTTCGTTTTCATAACTTCCGTGCCTCTGATTTGAATTGTCGATTGCTGAGTATAGTAGAAATATTCTTTTGAGGCGGGTAATAGGATAAATATTTGATGGCGCAGTTCGTTACCGATCGTTTTCCGAAATAAGGGAAGCTGAATGGCTCCTTTTCCTGCCTTTTCCTGAAAGCAGACATTCGTATTGTGCAGTTCAATAGGCGGGAATGTGCCAGGAGCTGTCATTACGGTTATGCAATAATTTATAACGTGACTCTAATAATTTTGCGCGCCGTAGACCATGTATTGAAGAACAGTCGGCGATTTATTATGTGCTGTAGTATATTAGCAAGTACTGTGATCTGCCCCCGGTTTGTTTGAAAACAGATAAATCAAACGCCGAGACGTAATCTAAATTTGAAAATATCGGTCATTCAATATTACAGGTCATAGGACTCAGATGTGAAGCTGACTTTCACATAGCGAGTTTATTAGTCTAAATGGCTATGTATGAAAGTCAGGTAACACTATAACTGAGCTTAAAATCGTTCGGAACGTTGTCATTCCGAGCGCAGCGTGGGAATCTATGGTCATTCAACACTGTAAAATCGTATAGATTGCCGCGCTAACGCTCGCAATGACAAACTGCCTGATTTTGCTACAGAGCCATTTTAGTCTAAACAACCTGTGGAATCAGGAAGGGAAATTAAGAAATGCACAAACCACTTGCCGGACTACTGTTATTCTTCGTTGGGCTCAGTGCTCAAGCTGAAGAGCTTAGTGTAACAAATTCACTGAAAGACTCAGCCTGGTTCTTACCATCATTGATCATCAATAAGCACGAGGTATGTAACGCACTTCTCTCGAAAGCACAGAAGACTTTCCTTTCCGAGTCACCCTATTCCACCATTTACTACGACAACACCCGATATAAATATATTCCGGTAGCTGGAATGACACCAGTTGAATATGGGAATGACCCCGATGTAATAATGGAAAAAATCGACCATGATAACGATTGGGGTGCACAAGCTAATCAAGGCACTCCAACCGTGATTGTGGGAGGAAAAAAGATATACTTGCATCCACATAAACACCCTGGGTGCGGTGGTGCTTGCGAGACTTATGAGCTTATAGCCTCCGATCAGCGACAGCCTAAAGACTGGGGAGAACTCACAATTTCAGGCATCCCCAGCTCATTTGATTACCCAATATATAAAGCTGAAGATGGATCACTCTGGTCTCATTCATATGATACTCCTGAAGGATTACTTGCCTATCAACTCGGTGAAAATGGGCAGTGGGAAAAGACTTGTGTCATTCAAATGCGACCAGCAGATATTGTCAGCTCATCTGATAAAGATGTTCAAAAGGCAGTAGATTCACTGTCCACTTTTAAGGCATCTGTCATGGGGTTAACTCGCGGTTCAGGGTCGTGCGGCTCTTCAAAAATTCATTGGCGATTGACTAGTTCTTTTAAAGAAAATCTCCCCGCTATTCTCTACCGTCCATGGGCAATAAGAGACGATATTTATCAGGATAGTGAAGAAAAAGTTTCGAATGGATTAAACGATTGGTCTTTGATGGGATTGTCAGAATACGAGTCCTTTAAAATCTATCGCTCACTTTTGGAAGAAACGGTGCAAGATGTTTCCGCGTTCTACCGGATAAAATTCGGCTGGGGGCGATCCAAATCCATACAACTTGCCAGAAACAGTTTAACCACTATTGCAAGAAGCGCATTCAGCTTTTCTTCTTACTACAAGCCAGTTCAAAGTGAGGAAGAGCGTGCTTTACGCAAGGCAATTCTCGAACAGCAGCCAATCAAAGAAATCAAAGCTAGTAAGTATAAAATAAGAGAAACTGGAAATGATGGTGGCGAAAGTCTGTTGTCATTGGCTGTTTTGTATCCAGATGCTTTACGGCATCTTCTATATAAAGGCTTGAATCCTAATCATCAAAATGATTTTGGCAAAACACCTCTCATATACGCAGTACAATATAATCAACCTGAATCCGTAAAGATACTGCTTGAAGCAGGTGCTAATCCAAATGTGAAAACAACAAAACCTGCAGATGACTGCCTCTATACTATACGTACATATAAAATGACTCCATTGCATTATGCGGTTCGGTACGCTTCACCAAAAATCATTAAAATGTTGCTCGATTATGGAGCTGTGACTTTTATCAAGGCTGATAATCAACGGGAACACCCTGCTCGGGAAGAGACATCTTTAGACTGGCTCGTTCGCTATACAAAAAGCGGATTCGAAGAGAAGAATCCATATATACCAAAGTCACGCATTGATGAAGTGAAGGAATGGGTGAAGCCAGTGAAATTAGAAGCATCAAAAGAGCTTGTAACTGAATATGTTCTTCAAGGCTCACCCATTGATGAAGTGAAGGAAAGGGTGAAGCCTGCGAATTTAGAAGCATCAAAAGAGCTTGCAACTGAATATATTCATCAAGCTGAAAAACTGTATCAGCAAAAGAAAGTGTCTAAATCATATGAAATATTGGGATTAGCTTTGGAATTACAGCCTGATAATGAACAGGCATTAAGTGACATGTCTTTAATTGCTTTGAAGAATGGGAAATTGGGTCAATCCATTGAGGCCGGAAACAAACTCATTAAAAACAGTAAGTCAGATAAATTGAAGGCTAATGCGTGGTATAACGAGGGATTGGCCTGCGAAATGCACTTATCCAAAAGGCCTGCCGACTACTTTGGTGGATTGATCTATAATGGAGGGGGGTATTGTGAGAATGATCCATTGTTTCCCTTCTATAAAGCGGTAGAAGCACATTCTACCGAAGCTAGGATAGAAAAAGTAACTAAAGTCTTTGATCTGCCATCAGTTACTCTCTGTGATATCCCGGAAAAAGGATTAAAGATTCGTACTAAATATCCGAAGGGGCCAGATGGGGAATCGATATACGTATTGCATAATAACGATCTATCTGTTTCAGGAGAGATGCTTTCTTGGAGAGTTACCTACAGAAATGGTCAACGAGAGAAATTTATTCCGAAAATACTGCATTCGATCAAGTTGGGAGATAAAACACTCTCTGTTTTTAGTTCGAAACAGGGTATTTCATTTCCGTATGACATTATGGGATATCGATGTACAAAGGGTGGTGAATCCATAGCTGTAAAGTTGAGGTGATTCTTACATGTTGAATGTCTGGGTCGATAGCACTCATTGAAGTTCAGAGTGTGAACGGCTCCTTCCTGAAAGCAGACATTCGTATTGTGCGGTGCAATAGGCGGGAATGTGCCAGGAGCGGTCATTGATTGTTTTACCTGTGATTGAGGATATAATGCAACATAAGTCAATATACGTGCGTGCAATATAAGTCAATATGCGTGCGTGTAATATAATCAGCTGTTAGCAATAAAAAATAGAGAGAATAATGATTAAAAAAATAATTCCAGTACTTATTTCTACATTCGTATTAATTGGCTGCAATACTACACAGAAAAAAATTCAAGTGTACGGTGCAGATAATTCAATAAATACAGCTACAATTACTTTTGAAAATGCAGATCCGTTCATTTACAAAAATAAAAAACCAACAGATGCAAGTATAGCAATCATTAGATGGGTTCCTGGGTTGTATAATAATTTGTCAGTGAAGGTCTATGATGATGAAAAGAACTGTGTTGATTACAAAAAAATTCCTGTTGACCTTAAAAATAACGGACCTAAAAAAGTAGAAGCCGGGAAAATGATGTCCTTTGAAGTTACCACTTATGAGAGCACGGATAAAAAGTTTGTCCGTTGTTTCAACAGGTTTAGTTTTACGCCCAAGCCAAATAAAGAATACTCTATTAAAAACAGCATATTCTCAGTTGATGTTGAATACGCGCAATGCAGAATACAAGTATTTGAAGGTGGTGCTGAAGAAAATATTATTGATATTGTACCGCGAGAAAAAGAACCGACCTTTTGGACACAATCAAGTCCAAGATGCGATAAAAGTGAATTAGTTAATCCAAAATTGAGTAAAGAATCATTCCGAACTTTCAAATGTGCGATGAAAGTTGGCGGAAGAGCGTGCTAACAAGCACCTGCACAGGAAAAACAAAAGCGCTGCTCCGCTCTGCTTTTGTTTCCCTGTGAGGTGGGCGTTATAAGGTAAAACAATGCATCGTGTAGATGTCGAGAAAATGAAGAAATTCGAAACTCTTTTCGGATTAACGAAGAAGAGGGACATAGAGTCCTTCTGTAATACTTTGACGATCACGTCTACAGAATTAGCTGCGCTTATTGAGCGAGGAATAATAGGGGCTCTCGATCCATACGAATACCACCGAAATCACATTCGGATAGAGCCAGAGCATCTTATTCCAACAGAGGGGGATCGATTAGCTTTGTTAAAAAATGGTGTCGGGCAGTTAGAAGGAAAGGCAAAGAAATTAACTAGTAAGATTGGTTCCATGTTTGATCAACGCAAGTTAATCAACATTCATACATTTTACAATCCCACTGTGAATTATTGGCATATGTTTTATTTTTCTCAGCGCGACACAGGCGAAAAGAACAATCATTGGGTAGAAGGTTCTCATATCCATTATACGCATGACACGTTTGTAACGGCGTCTTTGGTAGAGGTGCTGGCAAAAATAAATCAAGACAAACCAAAACTACCAAAATCGATACACATAAAGTATTCGGAGTAAATCCCAAAATGGGGAAAGCATATAACAAACGTTTCCATTTGAGCGTTTTTAACTCCGGCCAAAAAAGTCTGGCCTCCATTAAAACCGCCAAATGAAACGGGCGTTAGCGCTTATGAATGGATCAACTGAGATAAAATGGAAGCGAGTAGGAATCGCTCTTGTTGTTGGGGCTACATTAACCTCAATAATATTAGCAGTCATCCATTACTGGTTAGGTTTTCCCATTGGCCGTATTTTTTCAAGTTTGGGGCATTTACCAGCACTCTCTCTGACATATCTAATCATCACTCTAATACTTGGCTTTTTTGTTGGGGTGCCGTTCATATATATTCTTAACCGTTTAGGCTCGTTAAATTGGATATCTGTTTCTACAATTGGAACATTTGTTGGGGTTGGGTGTGTGATTCGATTAATTGGGCCTCAACCACCTCCGTATGTTGAAGGCCTTTTTTATGGTTTTGGCGGTCTATTAATGTCTTTGGTTTTTTGGTTTGTATATGCAGGCGCTAACAAGCAGCGCAACACGGACTCTGGCGCTGACGCGCCTTCGCCGGTTCGCTGAACGTTATATGCTTGTTAAAAGATTATGAATAACGAAAAAATTATGGAGCTGCATCGGCAGCATCGAGAAGGGCAGTCAAAATATACATACTTCTTGCTTGCAGCTTCTGCCTCTGCCATTGCATTTGCAATGCATAAAACAACAGGGAGTACATTTAATTGGTATCAAATACCTCTTGGTGGGGCAATACTTTTTTGGGCTTTGAGCTTTTACTTTGGGTGTAAAAACGTTGAGTGGGTGCAGACATCAGTTTTGGCAAATCAAGCGTTGCTAAATTTATATGAAGGACAACATCCATATCAACCTAACACATTAGAGGAAACTGAAGTCGCTATTGAAGGAACCAGAGATGCATTAGGTTCAAATATTGAGAATGCAAAAGTATGTGGAGTACGTCAGTTTAGGTTTTTAATTACTGGTGCAGTACTGTTTATTACTTGGCATTTACTTGAAATGTATAAAACTACAAAAGGCATATAACAAGTTGCAGCAACGGAAAAACATTAGCTACGGCTGCGCCTCCACTTATGTTTCCCGCTGTGCATGGCGTTAGCTGAAAAAATCATCAAATAATAACCTATGACAAGCACACTTAACTTTATAGAGTCAGATTTTAAATCTTCATTATTTCCGCTTAAGACAAATTTAATAATGGCTCAATACCATGGAAATGAAATTTCTGATTACATATATCAGAAGGTGCTTAGCGAGGAACATTCAGGAGATAACTTTCTTTCACAACAAAAAGTATACGCCACAAAACCTAGAGGACATTTAAGAAGGACGGTAAAGCTAGACCCTGTTGCAGAATACTTTATATATGATTTTACTTTCAGAAACAAATCTATTTTTCGTTCTCAAGTAAGTGATTCACGCCGAAGCTTTGGTTATCGTATAACCAATGGCTCAATTATCCCTGTGCATGTAGCGTATGCCGAGTATAAAAGCCAACTGGCTGAGTACTCTAAAAACTATCAACACAATATCCAATTTGATATTGCATCATATTTTAACAGTATATATCACCATGACCTTTCACATTGGATTGCAAGTAAATCCAACGTTTCTGAAATAGATAGTAATGCTGCTGGTAAATATTTTAGAGAAATAAATTCAGGGAGAAGTGTGGATTTTTTACCCCAAGGTATTTACCCATGTAAAATGATCGGTAATGAGTTTATTAAGTTTGTCGATTTATCTGGTTTATTGAAATCATCTCAAATAGTTCGCTTCATGGATGACTTTACTCTGTTTGATAATAATCCGGATAGGCTAAAACAAGATTTTATAAAAATTCAGCAGCTTTTAGGAAAATTTGCTCTTAACATTAATCCTTCAAAAACGTTCTACGACAATAAAGTTGGCAGTTTACAGGAAACCTTAAGTGATTTACGCCAATCGTTAAATGATATTATAACCGACTATGAAGAAGTACCTACAGCTTCCGGTGTAGAGCTGATCGAGACGGAAATTGAAGTCGAATACAACCTTAGCTCTGAGCAAGTTGATGGACTAATGAACTTATTGAAAGAAGATGATCTGGAAGAGTCTGATGCGGATTTGATTTTAGGTTTCTTGAGGCTACACAGTGATAGTTTATTAGAGTTAATGCCAGTTCTTTTAACTAGATTCCCTAACCTTATCAAGCATATCTATTCAGTGTGCTCAGATATTAGAGATAAAGAGGGGTTGACTAAAGTGATTTATGAGTATTTAAACTCCGAAACAAGTTTTCTTGAATATCAACTCTTTTGGGTTGGGGCTATCCTTGAAGATTATCTACAAGGTGAAAATTTGTATGGTGAATCCTTAATTAAAATTTTAGAACTATCAGTAGATTTTAAAATATCAAAAGCTAAAATTCTCGAAATACCCGAGCAAGGTTTTGGGCTTAAAGAAATAAGGGATGATTACCTAAAAACAGGCCAGTCTGACTGGCTTTCATGGTCTTCAGCGATTGGGTCAAGGTCATTACAAGCAGGGGAAAGGAACTATGCACTTAACTATTTCTCTAAAAGTTCACCTATGAATTATCTAATTTCAGCATGTGTTCAAAAAATATAGTAGTGTTTAAATATCAGCTAACAAAGCATTTTCAGTCGGAAATTTTGTTCTAAAAATTAGGGTCAGGTACAAATTAAAGGATTAGGCTGACCTGAATGGAGGGCATTTTTAGATAGTTTAAAAGGTT
>JBNKMF010000145.1:0-9345 GCA_050292965.1 Gammaproteobacteria bacterium
TCCGTAGTTGGACGAGTTGTAGTGCGTTTGCGGTGGTGTAGATCAAGGCGTGACGACGTAGAATAGCGGGCTATTCCAAGGAACTACAAGGCTTCTCAGCTCGTAGCGGGATTCACCTGCCGGGTTTTCAGCATGGATGCATAGGAGCGTGAAAAGATAAATCGACTGTAATGGTTAACGAAACAGTGGGTTACCTTCTACTACGAGCGGCCAACTGCGGAATCCAGGTTCAATAGACTTCAGTATTCCACTGTCCATTGTCGATAAATTTCTTTTTCATGGTCGGCCAATCCAGATCTTGCTGCTCGGCCAGGGCAGAAAATACTTCATCTACACCATCTTCCATGCCCTTTAATCCACAAATATAAACGGCAAAATTTCCCGCACAAATCATCTCCCAAACCTCCTGTTTATGTTCAGCGAGTTTGTGTTGCACATAACCCTGTTCTGCATCTTTGTTATGTGCTCTGGACAGGGCGCGAAAGGCTTCAAAGGTATCCTGGGTCATATACTGACCAATGTCGTCATTTTTATCGTTTAAAAACAGTGCCTCCATAGCATTTTTAACACCATAGAAGAGTCGTATGCGACCATTCCAAAAGCCTTTTTCCAGGAAGATATGTCGTATAAAAGCACGAAACGGCGCAATGCCGGTGCCTACTGCGATCAAAATCAGATCGATGGAATCATCTTCAGGTAATAAAAATCGACGCCCATTGGGACCAATCACAGCGACAGAATCACCGGGTTTAAGATCACAAAGGTAGTTGGATGCAACCCCCGGAACTCTGGTACCGGAGACCTTGTCTTCGCTAAGAACCCGTTTTACACAGATGGTAGCGGTGGTTGAGCTACCATCATCGCCAGTTCGTGAAGAGGCTATGGAATAGAGGCGTGCTTTGTGTGGTTTTCCCGGTTCTATTTCTCCGGGAGGGATAATGCCTATGGACTGGCCCTCAATATAGTGGATTCCACTACCCCTTACATCCAGAATGATATTGCGTACCTCATCGCTGCTATCGGCTTCAGTGAGTTCGGTAGTGGATACTACCCTGGCCATAAAAGGGGAGTTGGGCTTATAGGTTAAAGTTGATTCTGGAATGCTGTATTTTTTGATTTGCATGGTGCTATTGCCAGTAGTTCCCCAGTTTTTCATCCTGTCATAGTGATTGTATATTACAGGAGTGTAGGTGAAACAATACATAACGTTTATCAACTTTTGGACCGGACTTTTTATTAAATCTCTATATAAAGTTTTACAATAAGTTACCTGTTAATTAACCACGAAGCACACGAAGAAGAGGGTATTGTTGAGGTTAGGTACAAATTAAAATTACCTTGTAGCTGATTCCTCCAATTTATGTCAATTGTAAGGTCTGAGCCTGGAGCACAATTGTTTTATTGTTATCCTGGGACTTTTATTTAAGCGTCTTCTGACTCGTTGAATATGGCTTGAAAACCCTTGTTTAATTTAACATGTAACTGGCCCGCTATCTATTTTAGAACCAATCGTATGAGGGGTAACTACCGCCGATTGCTTTTGCCATAACATCATCAACCATTTTGAAAGCTCTCCAACTATTGGTCATGACAATGACTCCTATTCTTTCCTTTGGATATCCCACAACGTAGTGTCTGAAACCAGCCATACTTCCCCAGTGCCAAAATGAATAAGCTGGAACTGTGTCCTGCAATCCCCAACCCAGGCCCCATTTCAGATTTTTAGCCACATCCACCTGGGGTTTAAGCATTGCTTCTGCAACTGAACCAGGCGTACTTGATGCTTCTATAGTGTAAGAGACAAATCGAGCATAGTCGTTTATTGTCGTAAATAAGCTCCAGGCTGAATAGCCTATTATTGGACTTTCTTTGGATGGGAGTACTTCTCCAGCACTATCATAACTGCTGGAAATCCTGCCTCTGTATTTATCTTGCCAGATAAAACTGCTGTCTGTCATTTTTAGGGGTTTAAATACAAATTCAGAGGCCAATTCGTTTAAATGCTTGCCTGTTATCTTTTCTACTACTTTTTGAAGATACAGGTAAGCATGACCAGAATATTTAAAGTCAGCACCCGGATCAAACAGAAATCTGATGTCTGATTTTTTTCCGTCAAGATTGGGCAGGCCAGTTGTATGAGTAAGAACCATTCTCGCCGTAATTATCCTGGAGCGAGGATCATCTTTTACCACTTCCTCCTTAAGATATGAGTACAAAGGAACGTCTAAATCAATTTTACCTTGTTGGGCAAGCGTAACAACAATATAGGCAAAAACAGGTTTGCCTAATGATGCGGCACGAAAAACTGTACGATTATCAATTCTTCTTTTAAATGCCAGATCGGCATAACCATATGATTTTGATATCGATGATTTTCCTCCACGAATCACAACAATTGACAACCCCTTAACATTGTTTTCTTTCATTAGTGAAGGGGTCATCATATCCAACGTACTGGAAATTTTTTCACCAGGGACATCGGTCAATAGAGGTCCATCACGATTGCAACCAGCAACGAGCATCAGAACAAGTATGATTATGATATTTCGTATTGTAGTATTCATTGTGGATATTAAAATCTAAAGCTTACATCAAAAGTTACCTGGGCTTACAAAGCACCTCTCCGCTAAAGGTTGGATTAGCATTCTCTGCAGCTACTAAAATGGGGGGCAGTACTACATAGCCGTCACTTTTCCACTCGCCTGTATGGCTTTTTACAACTTCATACTCAGCTGGAGAGCACAATTCCTGGGCACGACGATGCCAGAATTTTTCTACATCTTCCTTGTTATCATGGTCGGACCCATAGTAGGTTAGTAGGTATCCACCATTTTCCAATCTGGTCTCCTTGTAGCCTACTTTAAATACACCATCCTCCAGTGGCTTATAAGAGCTACAGCCATTGACAATCACCACACTCATCAAGAGAAGCAACGCTTTGTTATCCATTAATACCATCCTTTCTGTTCGTTAATAAGCGATTAGTATAGCGCTGCCAAATCCCAACTTCATCCGTCCCGATAAATGCGGACAAAAAAATACACAAAAATCTCAATAAGTTACGGAGCTACTCCTGATTTGAATGTTTTTTTCTGAATTGAGTGGGTGTCATCCCTGTGTGTTTCTTAAACGCCTCATAAAAAGCAGTCTTTGAATTAAAACCTGACTCCATAGCGACTTCAATTACAGTCATTTTGGAGGCTGCCTGAGATAGCAAGGCCTTCGCTTCCTGCACACGAAACTGATTAATGAAGTCAAAAAAGTTCTTACCAAGTTGTTCGTTGATCGCTTGTGATAAGTGATGACTGGATACTCCTACCATCTCAGCTAATTCTGCTAAAGTCAGATCATTCTTTAGATGGGGCCTGGATCCACACATGCACTTTTGAAGTAATTCGGCGATCCTGGGGCCAACCTCTTTAGACAGACCCGAAGAGACATATTTAGGCCCCTTTGGCTCAGGTGAAGCCACAATTGTCTCTGGCTTCTGGAAAATCTCTCTCTGCCGCACCCCTCGATACCCCATGGTATAAAAGATTAAGACAAGACAAATGTGCAGGGCCTCGCCGAAAGAGTCCCCCATCCCAAATGGCTCAGAGAAAAAGATATCGATCAAATAAAGCGCCCAAAGTATTACTAATAGCATCAGTAGTGAGCGTAGCCAGGTAAGATTTACTTTCTCCAGGCTTGAAAAGTTTTCTTCTACTGCTGCTTTATGTAGCTTAAGCTTACGAAAACATAGCACCAGATAAAACAGCATTTGAATCATGACTAATAAACTACTAATCAAATCACTGACGACTACCAACGTTGACTGACTCGCCTCACCAGGAAGGTTATATATAAACGCCAGCTTTTGCTCTCCAGATAACACCCAGAATGGAATTGCAAGCAAAATGCCCACGCCAAATAGTGCGAAATGCTTGAGCTTACCCCGGCTGGCCTCGTCCAGATCGACAGCCGTCAACAGGCGAAGGTAGAAATAGAATAACGGACCATACAAAAAATCTAGTGGCCAAATAAGCCCGATGAGGTGTGGGTACTCGTAAAAGTAGTGAGATTGAAAAAAGAACTCGTCAATGAGTGACAGGCAGAAAATCAACAGAAAGAGCGCCAAATATTTATTAGCAATATGACTGCCAATATCTTTTGTAGCCAAAGCAGCCGCCAGGAATAACCCTTGCGCCGCCCCAATTAGATACAATATGGAAAGAAAATCGATCTTAATAACCACACAAACTCCAGTCCAGGCAGGAGCAGATCACGGTACTTGCATATACACTACAGCACATAATAAATTATCGACGGCTCTTCAATAAATGGCCTCACTGAGCGGCCTGGACGGGACTGGCGTTTCAACACCTCTTCTATTCAGACTTTAAAGTCATCTCAACCTATCACAAGTTCTTGATTTAGAGCTGATCTGATCTTATTTTATACACTTGTTGATCCTCCAAATGATAACGAAATAACTCCCGGTAGGCGAGTCGTCTTTCGGGTGTACTTCTTGCCAGTGGATTGTAAACGGGGAAGGTTGTTGTCAATTGATCTATTTCACTTCCATGTAGTTTAATCTGAAATGAAATTTATTAAATTTCTGTCAAATGTAATGGTTGACCTACAGCTCTTTCAATTGTTTTATTGTTATCCAATGACTTATCTTTAAGCGTCTTCTGACTCGTTGAATGTGGCTTAAAAACCCTCGTTTAAATTTAATTGTAACTGACTGGATACGGCTAATGGGTGTCCCCAGTTAATTCATGAGCCTTTAGCTAGAATCAGGACTCAGCTTTGGTTAACCGGACAGTAGTGATTTAATATGCTTTATCATATAACAAACTAGTCACACCTCATAAAGATTAACTAGAGAGATAAATATGGATCTGATAAAAATATTAGGGCAGCTTGATGTGAAAGCTGACTGGGTTGGTCTTCGATATGTTGACGAGAGTACTACATTTCGATGGTTGCGTGATGGACATCCTCAGGCAAATGATCGCTCTAACAGCCAGGGTTTAATGGTTGAAGTGCTTGTCGATGGTCAGTTCGCTTATTACGCAACCAGTCGGGTTGATATTGTGAGTGTGCAGGCTGCTGCCGAAAAAGCTGTGAAAATGGCTATACAAGCCGCGCCATACAGTATTCATAAATTTACTGAAGCTGCGCGTCCTGTTGCAAAAGGCAGTTATCGTTCCCCTTATCAACTTGCTGAAAATGCTATGTCAGCAGGTGATATCAATGATTTATTATTAAAGTCCTGTGAGGCTCTAAAAGTTTCAGAAAAAGTGGTTTCGACAAATGCTATGGCTTCCATTATTAGCAGCGATCACCTGTTTGTGTCCAGTAACGGTAGTCATGTTGAACAACAGTTTCTGATAGTGAGTACCGGGTCTATGGCTGTCGCTCAGGATGGGCCGGTTGTTCAGAAAAGGTCCGATAGTGGTATGCGAGCTAGAAGCTGGCAAATTGGTCTGGAATCTCTGGATGAAAATCGACTGCTGAACGATAGCGTGAGAGTCGGTGAAGAGGCTGTCGAGTTATTAAGTGCTGAAGAATGTCCTTGTGAAA
Organism: Gammaproteobacteria bacterium; assembly: GCA_050292965.1. Taxonomy (GTDB): domain Bacteria; phylum Pseudomonadota; class Gammaproteobacteria; genus JACNJF01. The sequence continues at coordinate 5,569 of JBNKMF010000145.1, forward strand.
CCATGGATTTAATGTTGGCACCAGATCAAATGATGTTGCAGATTCATGAGAGCGTGGGGCATCCACTGGAAATAGACCGTATTCTGGGTGATGAACGTAATTATGCTGGCTGGAGCTTTGTAAGATTGAAAGATTTTGGTCATTTGAGATATGGCTCTGATTTAATGAATATTACTTTTGATCCAACAGTTTCAAATGAAATGGCTTCTTATAATTTTGATGATGGTGGAGCTAAAGCTGAACGGGAATTTATCATTAAGAATGGGATTTTAAAGCGTGGCTTAGGCGGTGTTGAAAGTCAGATTCGTTCAGGTGTGCCAGGAGTAGCAAATTTCCGTGCCAGTAGCTGGAATCGAGCGCCTATTGATCGCATGGCCAATCTTAATCTGGAACCGGGTGATTCCTCTATTGAGGATTTGATTGGTTCAGTCGAGAAGGGGGTATTTATGCATTCAAACCGCTCCTGGTCGATTGATGACTATCGCAATAAATTTCAGTTTGGTTGTGAATATGCCAAATTAATTGAAAATGGCAAAATTACGAAAACTGTGCGAAACCCGAATTATCGAGGTATCTCTAATAGTTTCTGGAATAACCTTAAGGGTGTTGGAAATAAGGATACCTTCGAAATTTTTGGAACACCTAACTGTGGAAAAGGTGAGCCAAACCAGATGATCAGGGTTGGCCATGCTTCTCCGACCTGTCTGTTTGCAGATGTGGAGGTATTTGGTGGTGAGCAATAATTCAATGGATATTAATATGAAAAACATATTTGATCAGCTCTGTGACTCTTTATTTTCACAATTGCTGGAAAATGAATCTCTGGCAATTTCCCTGGCGGGAGAATCGAGTCTGTTTTGTAGAGTGAATGGTGCAAAAATAAGACAAACCGGGCAAGTTAATAATAATGATCTATCACTTGATCTGCTGTTTAACAATCGTCGGGTAACCGGTTCTTTAAGTCTATGTGGTGATTTTGATATTGACATTGAACGGGCAGTAAATGAATTAGTCCGGCTTAGAAGTGAAGTGAAACAGTTACCGATAGATCCTTTTATTGTATTACCAGCTAGCGGTCAAAGTAGTGAAACTATCTGTCAGGGTGAATTCATTGATCCTGAGCAGACTGCGCAAAAGTTAATGCAACCTATGCAGGGTAACGATCTTAGCGGGATTTTTGCTTCGGGTACTATTTATCGTGGGAATGCGAATTCAGCCGGTAGTAAACACTGGTTTTCCAGTGATAGCTTTTCTCTGGATTATTCCTTGATCAATCCCCAGGAGAGAATGGTTAAAGCAACCTATGCTGGTTCGAACTGGTCGCAAACTGATTACCAGAAAAATCTGGCGTCTTCTGTTGAAAAGTTAAAATTAATGGGGCAAAGCACTATAAAACTGCCACCCGGAAATTATCGGACTTTTATAGCTTCTGCCGGAGTTTCAGATTTATTAGATATGTTTGCATGGAATGGGTTAAGTGAGTTGAGTATGCAAACTGGTGAATCCGCCTTTTTAAAAATGCGCAATGAAGGTTTTAAATTATCACCAATGTTTAGTTTTTCTGAAGACTTTAGCAATGGTCTGGTTCCTCGATTTAATGAACAGGGTGAAGTTTCAGGTAAGCATATAGAACTTATTACTCATGGTGAACTTAAGAGTTGTCTGATCAGTTCCCGTACGGCAAAAGAATATGATTTACAATCTAATTTTGCCGAAGAATGGGAAGGTTTTCGCTCACCGGTTATGGCTTCCGGAGATCTTCCTGAATCTGATGTATTACAGGCTCTTGGAACTGGTGTTTATCTATCGAACCTGCATTATTTAAACTGGAGTGATCTGGCTGGTGGTCGTATTACCGGTATGACTCGATATGCCTGTTTCTGGGTAGAAGATGGTGTCATCAAAGCACCCATTGAGAATATGCGATTTGATGATAGTTTTTATCATTTTTTCGGAGATAACTTGCAGGCAGTTACCCGTGAATCCTATATTAACCCGAATGTGGATTCCTATGGAGGACGAGCATTGGGAATGACTCAATGCCCTGGAATATTGCTGAACTCATTTGCTTTGACTTTATAAAGCCTTTTGCCGGATTTTTGATTTCTTATAGAAAAAGCTATTATTAATGTAATATCTGTCTTACCGCTGGCATTAATAAAGTAGGACTTTATATTTGCTTTTTTACTCTTGATTTGTCGAACTCGAGTTAAAAGGGAAGGTGGGAAAAATAAATCATCTGAACATGGTAATCCATTTAACATGTACAGGGTCAAAGTTAATTTATGACTCTAAAATCTTAACCACGAAGAACATGAAGAGCACGAAGATAAAATCAACAGTTCCCTTAGAACGGAATGCGTTTTACTACTATGTATTGCTCGCGATTACTCTGCTGGCCTCACGGCTTTAATGTCCTGATCAGCTGCCCAGCTCAACACATCTTCCCGTTTTAAGGCAGTCGCCATAAGATCTGGAAATTGATCCGGGGTACAGGCAAAAACAGGACTGCCAATTGCGGCAAAATCAGCGGCCAGCTCTGCATCATAAGAAGGCTTTCCATCATCACTTAAGGCCAGTAAGGTAATGACATTAACATCCTGTCTTATTAGATTTAGAACTCGACGTTTTAAACTTTCCTGATCACCGCCTTCATACAAATCTGTAATCAGTATTAAATGTGTTTTAGAGGGCCTTTCAATTTTTTTCTCACAATAGGCTATCGCCTGATCTATATCTGTCCCTCCCCCAAGCTGTACACCAAAAAGCACACTGACAGGATCTTCAAGCTCATCGGTTAAATCAAGTATCGCCGTGTCAAAGCAGATCAGTTTTGTGTTTACCGCAGGAATCGAAGCCATTACCGCTGCAAAAATTGAACTGTAAACAACAGAGCTTGCCATTGAACCCGACTGGTCTACACACAGGATGACTTCGTCTAAATCTACAATACGTCGTTGTTGACGCATAAAGCCAATCAATTTTTCCGGTACAATTGTTTGATAATCGGCCTGATAATGACGCAGGTTTGCATTGATAGTACGATGCCAATCAATATCATTGAAACGTGGACGAAAACTGCGCTTCGATTTATTAATAGCTCCACGTATTGCTTCCGCAGTCTTTTGCTCCAGTTTTTCCATTAATTCATCAACAACCTTCTTGATTACCTGACGAGCAGTATCAATGGTTTTTTCTGGCATCACTGAGCGCAAGCTAACTAAATCGGCGACGAGATGCACATCGGCTTCCAGTGCGCTTAAAAACTCAGGCTCCATTAACATTTGCTTTAGTCCTAAGCGTTCAAACGCATCCCGTTGAACAACTTGAACAACCGAGGCTGGAAAAAACTCGCGAATATCGCCCAGCCATTTGGAAACTTTAGGCGCAGAACGAGAAAGGCTGCCACGGCCTTTTTTGTCACTATCGCTCGTTTCTCCACCGTAGAGTGCCGTAAGAGCTGTTGACAGTCGTCGATCACTCTCTGACAATGCAGCACTTTCGTCAGAGTCGGCACCAAGCACCAGACGCCAACGACGCTCTTTTTTCAAGCTGTCATCAATGTTCAGATTATGCTCGTTATTTTCTTCAGTTACTGAGACCAATCTTTATCCCTCTTCAATAGCTTAGCAATGCGCTGCAGGTGATCTGGCCATAGTGGTAAGGTTATTGGGTTGACTATTTTATTGACGGCTGACTGAGTACGTCCATGTAAAACCGTATCGATCATGCGCTTTCTTTCCATCGTATCCAGATCAGAAAAAATTCGTCTAAACA
>JBNKMF010000146.1:0-337 GCA_050292965.1 Gammaproteobacteria bacterium
ATAAGCATGACGCAGACTATGGATACCCCCGACTTTCTGGATAGCAGCCTGCGCTTTAGCCTGTTTAAAGCGTTTCTGTATAGTGCCAGTACTCAGGTGTAAAGTCGGCGTGTTAGCGTTGGGGAAGAGCCATACCCCCGGTCGATAGCGGTACCAGTATTGGCGTAGTTGATCGAGTAAACGGGGCGATATCATGACCATCCTGTCTTTGGCTCCTTTACCCTGCTCAATACGTAATAAGCCTCGCTCACCATCAATATGCTGAACCTTCAGCTGCACCAACTCTCCCACTCGCAAGCCGCAGCCGTAACAGGTCAATAACATCATGCGATGCTTG
>JBNKMF010000146.1:347-9300 GCA_050292965.1 Gammaproteobacteria bacterium
GCGTTGTCGCAAGCTGAGATAATCTGATGCACTTCAAGTCGAGTCAGCAATTCAGGGATGCGTTGTGCCTTTTTAGGAAACACAATAGGTATATCAAATTGTGGCCACTGCAACACTTGTAAATACAGAAAACGAAGTGCGTTTAAATGCACGCTGCAGCTGGCTCCGCAAAGGCCACGTTGTTGCACAAGATACACAAAATAATCCTGTATCTGTTTCGCTTGAAGTTGGTCGGGCGATTGATGGAAATAACGGGCTAATCCCGTTACCGCACCGAGATAACTCTGATGCGTACGAGGGGAAAAACCACGCTGACGCATGGCGTCGATCATTTGTTGTCTTAACACAGTCATCGATATTCTCCGGTTAGGAAGACCAGAAGTAGTCTTCTTTCCGTTTGATCGATTTCAGTGTGAAAAAATCAGTTAAGGATGGGGGCTACCGCAAAGCGGTTTAGTTCAACAGCTGATTATGTTGCACGCGCGAATATTGACTTATGTTGCATTATATTCTCATTCATAGGTAAATTAATCAATGCCCTCTCCTGGCACAGGCTGTTTGAAAACTATTTTCCAATTTTTTAAGTGGAATATGGGATCTTATATAGAATCAATTTCGTGTATTTTGTAGTAATTGAACTCTAAATATTTCTGAAAAATTACCCCGTAGTGGGAAATATTGTTGGTGTCATCAGTTTGAAGCGAGTTTTCACACAGCCTGGGCACACCAGAGACAATCACTCATTAACCCGGAATGACCGCTTCATGGAAGGAGCCTTTCACTTACTAACCTTAAATGACTACTGACGAACCTATGCTGTCTTAACGCATGAAAAATTAAGGCCCGAAGCATTGACTCCGAGGCCTGATCGCTCAGATAGTTGCTTTACGTTTGTTTTGGGTAAAGATAAGGCTAAGCAACCCGATAGCCAATAGAGCAGAGGTCATAGGCTCAGGAATAGAAACTAAGCTCCATTTAGCATAGACAGCGCTTTTATCAGTATCGCCAGAAAAAGTAGTGAGGGTATCTTCCCATGTAACAACTAAGTCATTATTGCTTACGTCTGAGCTATAATTTACAGCAACTGCAGCGTCAAATGTTGGTAAGAGATTTCCATCACCTACTGCATAAGGTGTAATAATTAGGCTCCAAAAAATGTTTTCAATACCTGAAATCATTTCTGGATTTGAATCATACTTTGATGGGTATTGAGGTGGTAATATATCAATTAATACTTGATCAAGAAGTGCTTGTGAAGCGAGTCTAGCAAAATGACGGCTATTAAAGGTAAAGTAACTATCTTGATCACAACCTGAAAATACTTCGGCACATGTGCCATCTTCAAAACTAACATTCCAGATAGTTGAATCAATTACGACATTTTTTGCACCTAATAACTGCCATTGATCTGGGTTTGGATCTGGGCTTAGATTAATATCCAGTATGGCTGCAAAAGAGCTGTTTGATGCTGCTATCAAAAATATGCATAAAATTATTCCAGTGACTTGATGGAATATTTTGTGGTTGAGACGCTGTGCTTTTTGATATTGAAAATCCATGATATTGCTCCCTTTATTGTTGAATCACGTTGTTCTATCAAGCATATTTTACGCCTCATTGAATAAATTATATTTTTTCAACTGACTATATCAATCTCAACTAATTGCGCTGTTGATAACTACAGAAGTTGTAAAAATAAATGACACTATTGCAATAGAGAGGTGTTTTATCACTGTTTGTATTCAAACTGTTGTTTTATCTTAATTATTTCGTTTATTTCACTATATTTATACAGATAAATGACTGATCTTTTAAATTGTCTGAGTGTAAAAAAAACTGACGCTGTTACGTTCTGCAGTTCTGCGTCAGCCATTAGCAGCTCCCCGTCGATAGGCAACAGTATATTTTTACAACTTTCTCAATTATAAAATTTTTGCCGTTGATCATTCTATAAATAATCGTTGTGCATCTAAGAAGGTTTCTAAATAAAATCACCCTACGAATGATATTATTCGTTTATATAATTTAGATACTAGACCGCCGTCTTAGGAGAATTGAATATCTAAAAAAAAAATTTTAAATGGCCATTTAGCGTACGACACTCATGATCATCTCTGCCATATTGGGTGTTTTATCTCTGACTGACTTTCCAGAGCAAAGTGATCCTGGAACATGTGATATAAGGTTAGTGTTTGAAAGAATTATTAGCGGGTAGTTTAGGTTATGTGTCTGGAAAAACTCCAGCACAGCGTTTCATACCAGCACCCAGTTCTTTCCCATTTGTCCGCAAGCTTGTCTGATTTTATAAGCGCTACCTACTAGTGATTTAAACGGGCTTTCGAAGTCTTATGTCAGGTGAACCCAATGCATGGGGCTGATATTCAGTCGGGTCAGTATGTCTGGTAGGTGTTCAGCCAGGTAGGCTGCATTCCATTCACCAGAAACAACATTAGCAAATGGCTGAACATGATGCTCAATTTAGCTGGGTGGGAATAGTGAAATGATGGTGCGTAGAACGCAGCTTGATTTTATCTTACAAATTTCCTATAGAGGACATTCAGTATTCCAGCTGGTATGACGGGTATCGACCAAATCGGTCATTCCTCACAGATCGTAGGGATCGCCAGATTCGTGGCGATGCCAGTCGTTTTTAAAGCTTCAATAAATAAATATTGTGTCCCCAGAATACGAAACGTCAATTAATTGTGGTCTGTCCCCTAACGCCTACAGCAGAGGAAAATCGGAGCGCAGCATAGGTTTTTCCTGTTGCCAGTACTTGTTAGCTAACGTGTTGATTATTGACCATGGATGCAATTTATATCGCATGACTCATAAAACAATTGATTTTCACATTCGCCACAATAGTAGTACTCCGATTTGCTGCCTGAAAAGTGTAAAACCCCCCTGCGAGAACGATCAATTTTCCAAGTACCACGAACGCCATTTTCGGAAACGAAGGTTCCACTCACATAACAATTTGATGCAATCAAGTCGTGCTCATACTCTCTCAAAGTTGCTGAACGTGCCGTTACAAAAAAATTAAATATCTCAAATTCTTCCAGGATAAAGCTTTTACACATATCAGGAGTTTCATCAGAACCTATATCGCCAGAATAGGCCCCGTTATGCACTATTTTTATTGAGATCAGTTTCAACAACTGCTGGGATTGATTTTCATCATCTGTTAAGTCATTACTAGATGAACAACCAAAAATCATGAAAATAAAAGTAATTAATAATATTTTCACCATGATGCAGTAGCCGCTTCTGTTTTATTTTTATATGAAACTGTAGGATGTCGAAAAATTTCAGTCAGAGGAACCTTAAGTGACGACCGTAGCTCTTGTATAAGCCACTTTAGAGAGTCACTTTGCTCTTTCGTTAATGTTTCATAGGTTCTTTTGCTATTCAAAGCACAAAATTTGCATTGCGTAGGTGTGTCTGAGTTAAGCGCCATTGTTAGCCATTTGTTATTACCAATCTCGTGGTGCTATTACATCCTCAATATCAACGTCTTGAAAGCCGTATGTTTTAGCAATAAAATCAAAATCAGCCCCCATAACTTCTCTGGCTTCAGTCTCTAATTCGCTATCATTTTCTTCAAACTCTTCTTCAAGATCATTTATCAATTCTACTGCCGGATGCGTAATTGTGAAAAGTTCATCATCGGATTTAGGATTTTTTTGTTCGATCTGCTGGCACACATCAAGAAGAATTTTCTTGATTTTATCAACAAGAAAATTAGGAAAATAACCGTCGTTGTACATACCACGAAGAAAATCGTACTGAAGAATTGTTTTGTTTGTTATCGATACCATGAAATTCTCCTATTTAATGGCTAACGCCACCATAAACCGCGCGACGTCAGGAGCGTCGGGCGACAAACGGGAGCGTATTTAATGGCCTTGTTATATTGCAACTTTAGTTCACCCATCGTATTTCGATGTAATAGTTATTGAAGTCAAAATTCTCGTAATTGCCTTTAAGCTCAGTACGCATGCCTGCAGGCAAGCCTTTGACAACAAGCTCTTTATCGTTTTCAGGATATGCGCCATAGGCATACATTTCTATAAAACGATTCGCTACTTCCTGTGCTTTTGACAGCTTATTCTCCGGCCAGCCAACCAGACTTATATCAGGCATTCCAAAAGTTCTCATCCCTCTACTATGTAACCATATTCCATCTCGCTCAACTGAATATAGAAGCGAGACATGCTCAAATGGTTTTGGTGATCGAGGTTCAAAGTATTTTTTAGACCACTCTTCCGGCGAATAGAATTTCGCTGTCTGAACATCCAAAATTGAGATCGCCTTTTTTTCAGAGAGTGCCTTTAATACTCCGATCGAATTCTTGAGATACTTTAAAGATGAGGAGTCAGTAAAATTGCCCGAGACAATCGCCATATTTTGAGCTGTAAGGGTTTCTTTATATAGCTCAGGTGAATCTTTCTCTAACATCATCCCCATTGTTCCGGTCAAAAATCCTTCCATATATTCTTTTTGCTCTCGGCTATGAGATTTGTTATAGAATCTAATATCTAAGCCATCGGGATACTCATCAATATTATGATCAATTTTCGACAGCTTCAATTCTGAATTTTCCACTCCATATATTGCGAAGAAAATAAATGCGGGCTCGAAGCCTTTAGAAAAATACTTCCTATCCCACACGTCTTCACTTGCACTTACGATACTACTCATAAATAAAACCGTAATAATTAAAATGCGCATTTCTACCTGCTTAGAAATATAACGCTCATAATCACTGGGGAATTTAAGTGAAGCGAGGAACGAGTGTAGCTTAAATTTTTCCATTTGAATTGACTTTGTTATGTGCTTTTATATTACTAGCGTGTAAAGTATAAGTATGTAATTAAAACACCAATAATCGATGCCAACGATGAATTTATAAATACTATAAACAGCTTCCAAATGACTTTTGACTGCGCTTTATAGTATTTGAAAAACATAAACGATAATGCACTTAATGTAAAAACTGGTATTAACGAAAAAATTAATAAAAAACCATTAGACCCACCAGGTGTAAAAAAAAGGAAGAATAATTTACTCGTTAATAAATACGCTAAAATTCCAACAAAGAAAACATAAATAAATTTTTCCAGAAGTTGATCTTGTAGTGATTCAATTTTTTTATTGTCCATATTCACACATAACGTTTTAAGTAATCGGGCAGCGCCCCGGTGTAAACAAAGTGGCACCATGGTGCCGCTGTCCGGTTGTCTTGCTGGTTAGAAGTCATATCTTGTTGTATACATCACAGAAACAGGCAACCCCTTACGCTCAAACTCTATTATTGCATACTCCAATAAGTTGAATGCTTCAGGGGTTGGATCACAAAGCCCTGGATCACTCGTAAAAACCTCTGCTAAAGATACGAGTCTTGTGTATTCGTTTTCTGACACATCAGTAACTTCTAAAGAAGAGCACGCACTAATTTGACTAAGGATGACAACAACCTGATTTTTTTCAAAGTCCACATTTGGCGACTCTCCAGATATACTGGGGATTGTTCCCCATATATCTGTAAATCTTGCTTCATTTCTTGCCTCTAATATTTGTCCACCTGGAACGTCAGTTTGTGTCCCTTGAGATGCGACTCTAAACTCAACTGACATAAATTCACTTTCATCAGTTCCAATCGCGGAATTATCGGACATACATCCAGAAATAAAGGTAGGAATAACTAACATCCCTAATAAACTTATAATTTTTTTCATTGCTGAAACTCCGAACCCATTTGACTTTGCTAACCAGGGTGTAGAAAAATTAAATCATAAAAAATAACATGGTTCACGACGCACTTCTACGCTCATAGAATTGTACTTTTAGAGTATAGCCACAAAAATATTCACGTAGGATCGCATTTTGTTCAGAATTATTAATCATTTATCACCCTTCAAAATATCACTTTAATTTTTCTACAGCCTGAACGCCGCACTCAGCGGAAAAATCGACCGAAGGGAGATTTTATCCGATGCAGTGCCTTGTTGGACGAAGCCGCTATCGCGGAGAAAGCCACTTCATCATAAATGAGTGTAACCTCTCTACCACTTATATCGTTTAGACTGTAAGTTGTAATCTCTTCAAAAATGAGGTTACAAACCTATGACACCATCATCTAATCAACAATTCAACCTTTATTATTCTCGCCACTGTAAGCACTTAAAGTTGCGTGGCCTACAACCTAAAACCATTGAAGCTTACAGTCGTGCTATCCGACGCATCGGTCAACACTTTAACTACCAGATGGACGATCTCACACAGGACCAGCTGCTTGATTATTTTCACGCACTGCTCGAACGCCTGTCGTGGAGCGCCGTTAAGCTGGATCTGTATGGGTTAAAGTTTTTCTACACCTATGTCCTGAATAAAACCTGGCAGGATATCCCATTGATTAAGCCGCCTAAAACCAAACGCATTCCTGACATTATTACGATTGATGAGGCCCAGCGGTTATTCAAGACCACCAACCGGCTAAGCTACCGAGTGCTCTACTTTACGCTGTATAGTTTGGGGCTGCGGCTCGGCGAAGGATTAAGACTGACTGTGGGTGATATTGATAAAGATCGTATGCGGGTTCTTATTCGCAATGCCAAGGGTAATAAGGATCGGCTGGTTCCTCTACCCTCCAGCACCTTGTGGGTATTACGTCGCTTTTGGCAGTTGCATCAGCATCCCACTCTGTTATTCCCCAACCGTAAAGGCGGATTGAAGAACGCACGTCTGGCGGTTTCTCATCTTGACCGGGGCGGTGTTCAGGTCACTATGGCGGCTGTGGTGCGGGAGATGGGGCTAAAAAAAAGATTAGTTGTCATTCACTAAGACATAGCTATGCCACCCATATGCTCGAAGCGGGCATGGATATGCTTGAGCTTCAGGCCATTCTGGGCCATGTCAGTTTACTGACAACTGCTAAATACACTCACTTAACCACGTCATCGCGCGAACAAAACCTGCACTGTATTAATCGGGTGATGAACCGATTTGAGATCAACTGGGGGAAGATTTCATGATTCGCCTGGCTTCGATCATTGATCAGTTTGAAGGTGAGTTTTTAAAGAGCTATCAGGGAAAAATACTGCCCAGCCAGTTGAATGCCTTACAGGCCTTAAAACAGTGTCGTACTGAACACAGTCCGATGATGCGAATATCCTGTAGCGATTGCGATCATCAGTTGTTGGTGCCTCATTCCTGCGGGCATCGACATTGCCCGCATTGCCAGCATCACGAGAGCCTGCAATGGATAACAAACCAGGTTAAAAAACAGCTACCTGCGCTGTATTTCATGATTACCTTTACCTTACCCAGCGAGTTACGGTCTCTGGCCTGGCAACACCAGAAAGCCGTCTACAAGCTGATGTTCCAGTGTTGCTGGGAAACACTGCTGGACTTTAGTCGTACGGATAAGGCTTTAAAAGGAACGCCTGGAGTAGTGGCTGTTTTGCACACCCACTCACGTGCACTTAACTTCCACCCGCATATCCATGCGGTACTGCCTGCTGCAGCTATCGATAAAACCAACAGGTTGTGGCGGAAAAAGAAGGGAAAATTTCTCTTTCATCATAAAGCCTTAGCTAAAGTCTTCCGTGCAAAAATGCTAGCGGGTCTGGTTAAGCTGGGACTCTCACTACCTCAGCGTTATCCAGAAAAGTGGGTTGTCGATTGCAAATCGGTGGGTTCAGGTGATAAAGCACTGGTATATCTAGGCCGGTATTTATACCGAGGTGTCATACAGGAGAAAGATATTCTGTGCTATCAGGATGGACAGGTGACCTTTCGCTATATCGATAGTGATACCGGGAAAACCAAAACAAGAACCGTAACTGCAGTCAAATTTCTGTGGCTAGTCTTGCAGCACGTGTTACCGAGAGGTTTTCGTCGAGCGCGAAATTTTGGCTTTTTACATCCGAATAGTAAAACACTGATTAAACTGATTCACTTGCTTTTAAAGTTTGATCCAAAGCGCTGGTTACCTATACGAAAACCACGCCCCCAACTGCTGTGTAAATGCTGTGGTGGGTTGATGATAATTACCAAAACTCGAATTCAAAAGCTGAATCCCATTATTAAAGTGCCGCAACAGCTGCGCCTGGTGTTTTAATAACGCCACCCGGAATGGGCCTCAGCTGAATTTAACAAGCAGCTTTATAGCTGAAGCTCACACTTGTTCGCAATAAGTCGGAAACTGAAACAAATGCGATGATAATCCATCCTTAATTGCAAAGACTGCGGATATTAAGGAATAGAAATATCATTAATAGTGCCTGAGTACAAAACTCAGTAGAATCGACAAAAAGCTATTTTCAATAGCAAATTTACTTCTCTCTAACTTATTGGGCTTGTCCAACAAACGGTTCAGATCGTGGCTTCACGCTACGCGTAAATCACGATCTAACCTTATTCGTTATGTGCTGAATTTGGAAACAACGCTTTCATATATTGGACTGTATTTGTTAAAGACTGGTAGCGCATGCTTGATTGCTTCAGTTTCTGGATGCTCATGCCAATCAAAATAATCTTCAGCGATATAAAGCTCCGTTTTTGCTTCTTCCGGTAGTTCTACATCAATATAGTAGAGCACCTTATTTAAAGCTTCATTCAAGGTGATCTGGTTTGTAAAGAATTTCGTTGCAGCTTCGCCTACAAGGAACTCTGCACTTGGTTCCCCATAAACTTGATACTGATTGCTTATTAATTCTAGTATTTCTGCCACATCTGTGGCTAAGCTTAATTTCTCTATAAATGGATCAATACCATCATCAGTAAATTGAGAATATGCCCACTCTATAGCCCTATCATAGGACAACGAATTTTCCCTCAAAAGGTAGCACAGAATATTGTAATCATCGGCTGCGAATTTCATACTGGTTGCACATAACGCCACGCTCTGCGGGAATTTGAGAGCCTCAGCGAACAAATTATCCGTAGCAGC
>JBNKMF010000147.1:0-9248 GCA_050292965.1 Gammaproteobacteria bacterium
TGATAGAATTTGTTAAACGACTCGACAGAGAAAAGATTAAATTAATCGGCATTTGTTTCGGGCATCAAATTATTGCCGAAGCACTAGGTGGCAAGGTAGAAAAATCAGATAAAGGTTGGGGCGTAGGTATCGCCAGCAACACCATTGTGAATACGCCAGCGTGGATGGAGCCAGCCAAAACAGAATTAAACATTCTGGTCAGTCATCAGGATCAGGTTATCCAACTGCCCGAACAGGCACGGGTGATCGCTCAAACAGAATTCTGCCCCTATTTTTTCGTACAGTGGTCTGATCATTTCATCAGTGTGCAGGGACACCCAGAATGGCGACCAGAATACTCTAAAGCGCTGATGATGCATCGTCGCGGTATTATTCCTGCAGCCACTATCGATACTGCCTTAGAATCTCTGACAGTAAAACCGGATAACGAGTTATTTACTCAGTGGATGTTAAATTTCATAGCGCTGCCCTGATCTAAAATGCATCACCTGGTTTTTGTCTTCGGCACCTTAAAACAGGGGTTCCCAAACCATCACATTATTGCTCAACAGTCTCTGCTTGGAGAATATGAAACCGCACAGCCCTACCCTTTATATCTGGTCGGCGAAAGACACTCACCGTGGATGCTGGACCAGCCGGGTGAAGGCATGAAAGTCAGAGGGCAAGTCTTTAAAGTCGATGAGCAATGTCTTGCGGCGCTCGACGAACTGGAACGCATCCACGCCAGAGATGGATATCGAAGGCAGGAAATTAAGGTCAGCAGTCAACAGGGGACGGTTAAGTTATCCGTTTATGCTTATCTCAAACCTGCGCATCAATTGAATAAAAAAACGATACGCTATGGCCCCATTACAGAATACCTGCTCGAGCATGCATCTCAGTACCGGTCCAGAAAAATTCGTAGCTAGGGCCTGTTGAGAGTTGTACTTACCTGAATCTGTAACTTAAACACCCGTCAAGATGCATAAAGTGGCTTATTTATTAGACTTGCAGGGTTAAACCTAGAAAAATCACTTGGGCGCGTAAAAGATGCGTAACAGATTGATGTGCTTGGTGAAATCAAAATCACCGTAGTCACCTGATTGGTGATGAGCGTGATTTTGATTTTATCAGGTGCATCAAGGTGTTGTGTAGACTTATGCGATCCAAGTGATTTTTCTAGGTTAAAATAAAGGCCACAAAAACTCACCAGAAAATGAAAAATGAAACGCTTCAAACTGGTCCAATCAGATGTCGAATGATGTTTGGTTGGTTTCACACGCCCTGGGTGACAATACTTCGTAGTATCTTTCTAACAGGCGTGCGAGTAACTTTCTTTTACGCGAAAAGAAAGTCACCAAAGAAAGCGCGCCCCACAATCCCTTCATCGTCAAAATGGTGCTCATATCGAGGTCGGCAGAGACGCGTTCCAGACGCTACTCTGCCTAAAACGCCTTCCATGACGTTTTCCCACGATCTGAACACCATTTTGCCGCGGGCTTGAAAGGGTGTTTTTTAATTCAAGCACTTTGAGCGAAGCTCAAAGTGCTATTTATTAACGCCCTTATTGAGTGCCGAAAATCAAGCCATTTAGCAGGGTCAGCGCACAGGGAAGTGCGCTGAGGACAGTCGAGCAGGAGCGAGTCTGTCCGTGCCCTGATAAATGGCTTGATTTTCGGGGAGCCGCAGGCCGCTCAATTGGGATGTCTTTTTTTCGTCCCTTTTTTTGGACAAGTACGACCGCCAGGGATGGTGGAAGTGCTGGGAATGCAGGAGCAATTCCCAGTGAAAGGGACTCGCACGCCTGTTAGAAAGACACTACGAAGCTCGGAAAGCCAGGGCGTGTGAACACTAATTTAAAACTCCACCCCAGCCTGGGCTTTAACGCCAGCTTTATAAGCATGCTTAATCTCGCGCATTTCAGTCACGGTATCAGCAATGGCAACCAGATCATCGGGCGCACCACGCCCTGTAATAATCACGTGTTGCATGGTGGGTCGTTTTTTAAGCGCGTCCAATACTTCTTCAAGTGGCAGGTATTTATATTTCAAAACAATATTGAATTCGTCCAGAACTATCAGGTTGACCTGTTCATCCTGTAGCATCTTTAATGCAATTTCCCAGCCTCGACGTGCGGTGGCCTCATCCTGCTCACGATTCTGGGTATCCCAGGTGAAACCGTCTCCAGTCACATGGAAATCCACTCCCTCAACCTGTTTGAAAAAGGCTTCCTCACCCGTGCTATCACGTCCTTTAATAAACTGCACGATACCTACGCGTAGACCGTGACCCAGCGCGCGTGCTGCAGTACCAAAAGCCGACGAACTTTTACCTTTACCATTACCTGTATTGATGATGAGCACACCACGTTCTTCATTCGCGCGGGCGATACCTGCATCCACGACGGCTTTCTTGCGCGCCATTCTTTCAGCATGCTGTTTATTCTTGTCTGTCATAATCACTATCCAGTTAATTTAATTGGGCCGCAGGGGCATTGGTTTATTCATAGATCGGATCAAGGTGTTTTCCATTTATCCTGTTGTTTGCCAAGTACAGCCAGCCCTTCCAGTAACTTAGGTGAAGGGTCGAGGAACTGTTCCGCATTGAGATGCACCATCTTTACCCCGGTTTTGGGATAGATGTAAGCGCATTGTCCGTTTTTAGCCGACGGTTCGAAGCTGAACAACAGCTGTGGTTTCAGTTGGTCAATTAATTCAGTCAGTGTTTCAATTTTCTCACCGGGTCGTATGTGCCTGATTTTCTTCTCAGTTTCCACAATGTCGAATCCCGCGTGCTGAAACAGATCGGTAATCCAGCGCTCCTTGCCAAAAGAATAAGGTGCACCTGAGCAGGCGGAAACCAGTAATGCGCGACGGCCACCACCATCAATCGCAGCGCTACCCTCAATCCAGGCAGTGTGGAAGCGCTGTACGCGTTGTTCTATATCGGTCATGCCTACTGCTAAACCTATAGTGCGCAGGTTTTCTTCAATCTCTGTCATGCTACCAAATCCCTGCAACTGGATAGTGTGCGTTGCTTCCGGAGTGATTTGCTGCTGAGTTTGCGCCGGCGTCCAGTCAGAGGTAAACCATAACTCGGGTTCAAGCAGCGACAACATATTCCTGTCTGGATCAATGACACCGCCGGTTTGTGGGCGGTCTAGCTTGTCGTAGCGGCTAACTCCAACAATACAGTCCTCCAGGCCCAGCCATTGCAGGGTCCTGGTGATATAAGGTGACTGGCTTACTATAGTCGGACAATCAAATTCAGCGCCATGAGCGGTCCCCAGCATTAAGCTGGCGACAATAATGAGCATTTTAATGAGTTTTGTATTCATAGGTTTTAATTTAACTCTTTAGTTTGTAAGTAACAGGAAGTTGCAGCGAAACCCGCACCAATGGCGCCTGTTCCACACGCTTCACCTGCCCCAGTGCCCTGAGCGCAGCCTGGTCGAGTGTCCGGTAACCAGAGCTGCGGGTAATTTGCGCATGGCTGATGCGCCCATCACTGCCCACATCAAAACTCAGTAAAACTTCACCCTGCCAGCCTCGCTTACGCGCTATGAGTGGGTAACGAAAATGCGCAGCCAATGCCTTGCGGATATGTAGCTTTAGCCGGTCAGCAGTGGCAGACTCGGAAACTTCATCAAGCTGTGTGCTGTTAAGTGACGCCGGAGCATCCTGCTCGCCAGCCCTGGCAACGTTTGTTTTGACTGGCTGATCGACCTCTGCCCTGGTGACAGTTTTGGTGGCTGAATCAGTGCTCGCTTCTTGCGTCTTTGGTTTTGAAGCCAACGGTGACTCGATTTGCGTTGCAGCTGAGGCTAGCACTGCAGGGGGCTCTGCGCGGGGTGAACTCGGAATCACAGGAGGTGGCGATCTTTTTACTGAGCTTGTTGGTTTTTCTGGCTTTGGTTCTGGTTTTGTTTCAGCTGTCTGGGCAGCAGGCTGATGCTGAACGGATGTCTTTGGTGTTGGTATGGGTGCAGCAATGTTCTTTGATTGAGCGGTTTTCTGCAGCCTCTCTGGGGCAATGGGTTTCGCCCGCGGAGGTTGATTCGGGCTACCGGATACAGGCTGCGAACTCTGCGCAGCTGCAACCTGCCCCATACTCTCCACATGTACCGGTAGATTACCCTCACTCACCTGAAAGCTCAATGAGGGCCGGGTCCACAGCAACAGCAAGCCCAGATGCAGCAGCAACGAAGCAGCCCCAAACCAGAATACTGGTGGGATCGCTTTTATTGCGCCACGCGGGCCTTCGCGCTGTTGCAATGGATATGCCATAGCGCCGCTTATTGCTGATAACTCACACTAACGAACGCCGATGCACCAGCCGTGTTGTATCCATTCGCCAGTTGGTAATCTTCATCCAGTACATTGTCGGCACGAGCACTGAGTTTCCAGTGACGATCTAATCGATAGCTAGTGGTCAGGTTGATCAATGTATAGCTCGCCAGTTCTACCGGTCCATAATCCATGCTGGGGCCGGTATAGCTGGTCTCCACGCCCATATCCATACGCTCAGTCAGTGGACCACGAAAATTGACAAACAGCTTTTTGTCGGCACGCCTCAAAAGCCGGTCACCAGTGTCTTCATCCTTAGTAGACATCAGTGTCAGGCCTGTATCCACCTGCCAGTCAAGCAGGGAATGGGCATAGGATAATTCCAGGCCATTAATCGTAGCCTTACCCACATTCACTGCTGTCCAGGTATCAGGGTCGGATTCGATCAGGTTGCGAACCTTAGTTCGGTACAGGCTGGCCTGCAGACCACCGCGACGGTATCCCAATTCGGTACTGGTCGACTTCTCAGCCTTAATGTCGGGATCGCCATAAAACGGATAGTAAAGCTCATTGAAAGTCGGGGCCTTGAATGCGGTAGCAATGCTGAGGTATATACGTTCGCCATCAAGCGTACGTCCCAAGGTTATGCGCCCGGTTGAATTCGATCCGTAGATGCTGGAATCATCGACACGCGTACCTAATAACAGATCATGGACGTCATCGCTCCACTGAAATTGCAGGTAGCCTGCTTTATTATCCAGTTTCTCATCATAATTGGTTTTAATTTCACCCTTATCATGCTGGTACTCGTAACCCGCAATCAGCAGTATGGCATCCCCGATCTGGAAATCGTTCTGCCAGTTAAATCCACTGCGTTGGGTGGTAATATCTGCAGGATAACTATCATAAGAGGTATATTGGTCGCGACTGGCATTGACACTGAAGTGTTGCTGCCATGAGCCTGAGGTTTGCCAGTCCAGCGTCAGGTTTGCGCCCGAATTACGCGCATCCGCGTATGAATCTGGCTTAGCACTATCGTATTCGACCTTACTTTTGGTGTGGAACAGATTAAGCCCCAGCCCCACATTGTCATTCACGGGCAATTCGAAACCAGCAGTAATACTGTTATTTCGATAGCTGTCATCATCTGATTCGTAATTACGGTAATCTGAATTTGTACTCGAGAAGCCGTCTACATTTTCATGCTCCAGGTTGACATGATAACGCCCATTGCCAAGCGCCCCGCCGCCGCCAAGCACCACCTTCTCAGTACCATAGCTACCGGCTTTTAAACTTGCATGCAAGCCAGCATCTTTGCGGGTAAAAATCTGCACCACACCACCAATGGCTTCAGAGCCGTACAGTGTAGAGTTGGGCCCGCGCACGACTTCAATACGCTCGATCTGGTCTGGCGAAAGCGCAGACCAGTTGAAGCTACCGGAGGTTACCGAAGAGACACGCACCCCATCCACCAGCACCAGTACATGGTCACTATTGGATCCGCGCAGGAAGATACTGGTGCTGCTACCGGGCCCGCCGGTACGGCTGATGTCGATACCGACACTGTGATTTTGCAGCAAATCCATCACACTTTGACTCTGACTGGCTTCTATCTGGTCCCGGCTGATGACGGTGACTGCGGCAAGTGTTTCATCCGTTGTCTGTGCCATGCGTGTTGCGGTGACAACAATCGGATCAAGGGATTCATTGGCTGCATAAAGCGGTATGGAGACGCTCGTGAGTACGGCGCCCATTAATAACATCTGGGTTTGGTTCATTAAATTTCCTCTGCGCTCACCCGCGCATCGATGAATAAATCAAGGTGAGGGGTAGAGGTCAGGGAAAACAATGCAGAAAGCATCATTACCCTGGAGTAGCCCGCCGCAACACCACGTTAACACATTCAGGCCGGTCTCCGGGCTCGCGGATGGGATAAATCCCTGGCAGATCGCCTTCCCGCGTTTGAGCGCAGTGGCTAAATGATCTGCTGTATCCGCCTACCGTTGCGGGGGCAGCGTCGGAATTGCCGTAGGGTGGCGCACCGACTTCCCGTTTCATTCCACAAAAAGACTTTTTCGTGGAACACCTGAAACGAGGCGCGAATGTAGCATGGTTAACAGGAAAAAATAAAGTACCAGACTGAATTAATATGCGATGAGTACGACCAATTCTGAGATTTCCACCAGAGCGCCTGCAGTATCACCCGTGGTACCACCAAGGCGAGCGACTATCAGCCAGCGCAATAACACAAACACCATCACAACTGCGCACAGCGCCCAAAATCCATTCAACAACAGCGCGAATATTGCACTAGCTGCAATTGACAGGACGCAGGCACGGTTGGACATACCGTCAAAGGCTTTACCCAGGCCCTGTTTACGCACATATTTCGTTGTTAGAAATAGCAGCGGTAATACAGCTCGCCCAATGACGGGTGCCAGCAGTAACCCTGACCAATCGTCGCTACTGAGTAGTGCCTCAAGCGCAACAAACTTACCCAGCAATAACAGCACAAGTACTACGACCCCGGCTGGACCACAATATGGATCTTTCATGATGGCAAGTGTGCGTTCACGATCACCATGACCACCAATCCAGGCATCAGCACTGTCAGCCAGTCCGTCCAGATGCAATGCACCTGTGATCATGACCCAGATTCCCAACACCAGCATCGCCTGCACGGCAACTGGTAGCGTTTGCAGCAATCCTGCGCTCATCCACAGCACAATGCCGATCAATAAACCGACCAGAGGATACCAGGGTAGTGAACGCGCAACCCCGTCGTGTGAAGGCGCCTCAGGCAGAGGGACGGGGAAACGGGTAAGAAACTGAACAGCAATCAGTAAGGGGTTTAGCACAGTGCTTCTCCATCCGGAAATACCAGGCTCGGGTAGTGCTTGCCATGATCATCAAAGTCAATGCGCAGACGACATTTTGCAGCATGCCCCAGACCCAGTCGCAACAGAGCGTTTAGCGGCATACCCAGACAATGGGCGATGAGCAGGCGCATGCTGCCACCATGGATAACCAGCAGCAGATGCTGGCCGGGTGGCGCAGTCAGTAATGCCTGCCAGGCACTAAGGACACGCTGCTCAAAATCGTACAATGACTCTGCTCCGGGTGGGGTAAACCCGACCGGGTCTTGCCAATAGCGTTGCAGTGACTGCGGCTCGGTTTGCATAATATCGCTGGCTGTTCGTCCTTCCCAGTCGCCGAAATCTATTTCACTAAAATCAGGCTGTAGTTGAAACGGTAGTTGTAATCGATCAGCAAGCTTTTCGGCGAAGGCATGACAACGCCGAGCATGGGAGCTGATGATCGCATCCCACGGCTGTGGTGGATCGATAGCAGCCCAAAGCTGCTGCCAGCCACGATCGGTCAGGGGATCATCACGTTTACCCCGAAAGCAGCGCCCACCCTCGGGCTCACCATGACGCAGCAGATCGATGATCAGGTGAGGAGGTGACTGCTCGGGCTGGACGCTGTCGGTCATTCGCTCTTTTCCGAAACTCCGGCCTCGGCGAATGTGGCCATTTCATTATGTAACGCGCAAGCCTGACGCAGCAGGCAGACAGCAGTCGCGGCACCACTCGCCTCACCCAGACGCATGCCGAGGTTAAGCAGAGGCTCAGCGTCCAGCGCCTGCAGGATTCGACTATGTCCCGGTTCTGCAGAAGCGTGACCATACATAAACCACTGTGCGCAACCAGGCTGTAAGCGCTTTGCCACCAGTGCGGCAACACTGGTAATAAATCCATCCACTAACACCGGCAGCCCCAGTTGTGCACAGGCGATAAAACTGCCAGTCAGTGCTGCGATTTCAAATCCACCAAGCAGACGTAGGACTGAATAGGGATCATCCAGCGCCGCAGCATGGAATGCCAGTGCCTGCTCGATTACGCGGGCTTTATGCGTCACCCCATCCTTATCTAAACCCGTACCGGGACCAGCCAGTTCAGCAGGTGCCGCCTGTAACAAGGCGCAGGCAAGAGCAGTCGCTGAAGTGGTATTAGCAATCCCCATATCACCACCGATAAATAATTGTGCGCCATCATCTTTGGCACGCTGCGCTGTTTGGCGTCCAACATCCAGCGCACGTGCTAGCTGTTCTTCCGTCATCGCAGGCTCACGCAGAAAGTTACCCGAACAGGCCGCAATACGCTCGTCCAGCACACCCGGCAATGGGCCGGGATCATCAACAGTACCAAGGTTCACCACCTCTAGCGTGGCACCAATCTGTCGACTCAATACGCTGATCGCTGCTCCACCACGGGCAAAATTGCGCACCATCTCTGTCGTAACCGCTTGAGGAAAAGCAGAAACGCCTTCGTCAGCGATACCATGATCAGCGGCAAAAACAGCAATGCGAACCTGTTCCAGCACGGGCTTTTCCTGACCCTGCATCGCTGCCAGGTCGATGGCAAGCGACTCCAGCCTGCCCAGTGCACCGGGAGGCTTGGTCAATACCTGCTGACGCTCAATCGCGGCGTTGCGGGCGGATTCATTCAAGGTGGCGATGGGGGTAATTACCCACTCAGGTTTCATACAGGTTCTCCTTTGAGTACATGGGGAAGGCCAGCAACGGTCAGGATCACACGGTCGCAGCGTTGCGCCAGTGCCTGATGCAAGCGTCCGGCCTCATCACAAAAACGGCGGCTGAGTTCACCGAGGGGTACAACCCCCATTCCGGTTTCATTGGCCACCATGATCAAGTGTCCCGGCAGTTGCGGGATCAAATCGAGCAGGGACTCGCGTTCATCAGCCAGGCGCCCGGGGTCTTCGTTGAGTAACAGGTTGGTTAGCCACAGGGTCAGGCAATCAACCAGCAAACAGCGCTCGTCGCTGGCATGGCTGCGCAGGGTGTCGGCCAGCGCGAGGGGTTCTTCCACCAGATCCCAGTGCGCAGGGCGTTGAGCGCGATGATGATCAACACGATCCTGCATCTCCTGATCTTCTACCGTGGCAGTGGCGATATAGGTCACC
>JBNKMF010000148.1:0-9027 GCA_050292965.1 Gammaproteobacteria bacterium
TCCGCGTCGTTACGCCTTGATCTACACCACCTCAAACGCACACTTCAACTCGTCCAACTGCGGATTCTAGGATCATCGGAACAGCGATGGCAGCGTCAGTATTAAGTGGCATAATTGTAATCGCTAACCTTCTCCAGGAGCCTTAATATTGATATTTGGAGTGTTTGGGCCATGTCTCCGGTGATTTACTCACTCGCTATGGGTTCAATCAACGACCGTCTGTTACCTGAGAAAATGGTAGAAGCCAGCAGCACTATGGTACTGATTTGAAGAGCTAACCTTGTATCAAAACAAACATTCCACCAGGAGCAACAATGGTAGCGATGTAGGCAGTCTCTCATGGCGCTGAGGAATCATAAACTGATGAGAAAATTGAGTAATTTTTACGGGTCTATTCCCAGAGACTTTTTTAGCTCTGCCATCTCAAGCTCCAGTTCGCTCACTCGTTGCGCCAGCTCTGATACACTCACCCGCTCTGAGGATCGGCTAGCACTTGCTTGCTGCACCTGACTCTCATATGCTTCAATATCTATCGGACCACAAAACTGATGCATATATTCTGAATCCTTGCGCCCTGCCATACGAGGCAACTTAACGACTAGTTCATTGCCGTGATAATCAATTAAGCCCTCCAGTGCGACCACAACTTCAGCATTATCCACAAAACTATGTAAGCGACCGCTATGCGCCCTTAATTCACCAGGTGTTTGTGGGCCACGTAATAACATTAAGCAAATAATAGAAAACTGAGCCTCATCAAGTTGTAGCTTACTGTAGCGAGTATTGCAAAATCGGTGGCTGTATTTTTCTATGCCGCGTTTGAAATTCTCTTCAATATGCACCATATTTTTTTCGGCCAACTTCCTTACCGTATGCTGAACCTCTCCCTGAGTCATATTCATAACTGGAGTGCGACTAGATTTTTGGTTACAGGCATTGGTTAATGCGTTCAGAGTTAATGGGTACTGGTCGGGCGTGACGACAGATTTTTCTAATAAACAGCCAATAACTCTGGCTTCTTCAGGGGTAAAGTCATGTGACAGCATGGAAAACTCATTAAGGAAATTATTGTATATACAGAATAAAAGTCCTATCTGAAAATGTCTACATCCATCACAGGTGTATGGCGTACTTTTAAAACTTAGAAACTATTATTTTTGAGCGGGTTAAATTAGACAGGCAGGAAGGATTATACGCGACTATCTAAGTGGTCTTTTTCGAGATCCTTAATTTTTTCCTGTAAAAGCAGGATCTCCTGCTCGATCTTTATCTTCTGAAGCCTGGATGCGAGTGGTAAAGCTCTCGATATCACTTCAATTTCGTGGATCCATTGGGCTTTTTGACTGACAAATTCCAAATCCTGTAAAGAAATATCGAAGTCAGTAATATCATTATCTGTCATTTCAGTAGGCATCTTGCCACTCCATTCCTGTTGGTAAATTTAGGCTAAGCTATCTAAGTACACAAATCAACATTTTACAAATTGTAGAACAAATTATTAGACAGACGTGATTAAATATAATTCTTATTCCCTCATTGTTTAAAATTGTGTTTATTTCACATCTTTGGGCAAACATATCATTTTTAACCCTTTTCAATCAGTCCTCCGACTTTCATCACATCCCAACAGGCTCCCATGGTGTGATAATCCACCTTACCCGCCGGAGACTTGGTGTTTTCAAGCCGGGTACCATCAGCCGATACTATACGAAACCAAGCACCATATTCATGATCAATCATATGCTCCCAACTCCATTTCCAGATCCGGTGATATTGTTGACGAAACATCTCGTCTCCTGTTACTCGCCACAGCCGCCATGCACTAGCTATTGATTCGGCCTGCACCCAGAAATACTTGTCTGTATCAGATGGAGAAAATTCTGCATCAAAGCCATAAATCAACCCTCCATGAATGTCATCCCAACCATAATTACAGGCTGCTTGATGCAACTGGATAGCACGCTCTATATAACGAGGCTCTGCACTATATTCGTTAGCTATTAGAAGTAATTTTGCCCACTCGGCCTGATGACCTGTCTGGAATCCCCAGGGCTTGAAGATATTACCCGGATTATCCCTGTTGTAATCCCAGTCCACTGACCAGTCCTTACGATAATGCTCCCATACAAGCTGCAGTGTTTGTTGGGGTAACTCAAAGGAAAATCTTTGAATAAGGCTTTGTGCTCTTAGTAAATAACGTTCTTCGTGGGTTGACTCGTAAGCTGAAAGACAGGCTTCGCACATATGCATATTGGCGTTTTGCCCGCGATAGTCAAGCAATTGCCCAGAAGGAGAAATTTCATCAGCATAAGCGCAATCCACAGGACTATAAAAGGCTTCCTCCATCTGGTCGTATGCTTTAGCTACAGCAGATGAACTACACAGGCCGATACGATGGGCGTGACTGAAGGCTAGCAATACAAAAGCCTGACCATAAGCCATTATGGTGGCATCTTCGATCTGCCCACTTTCCACAGTCCAGGCATAAAGCCCCGACAGGGGACTCTTGCTCAAACGAAAGGTTTTCAAATGCTCCAGTGCATGTCTTGTCCAGTCCTTGTATCGAGAATTCCCGCTATGCTGATACGCCATAGACCAGTTGAAGACCAGGCGAGAGGCGCTTACCAGATGTCGGTGTGTGAAGTTATATACTGAGCCATCGTCAAGGTAATAATGATAAAACCCATTGTTGGGATCAAAACAGTGAGGTTCGTAAAAACGTAACGTATCTTCTACCTGTTGCTGTAAGAATTTCAGGCTCTCAAAATTGGGGTGAGTCATCTTCCTGGTCGAATTTTCAAATGTGGCAAAACGATATTACAGCTGAGCCATTTATGCATTACTTAGTTTTCCCCTTTTCTAACGAATCAGCGTTAGTAGCATAAAAACGGATTAATCGGCCCAGGGGCCTGTCGGATTTAGGGAAAATCTACTGCAGAAAAGACATTTTGGCCAACAATCCGATTATTATCGTTAAGTTAAGCCCACTATTAGCCTCAAAAGATCGAAATATTTGACTCAAAATGCCATTCCCTCGCTACGACCTCTTTAAACCCAGAGAAATACACTCTTACACCCGTATGTAAATGAATGAAGAAGACGCGGAATGGTTAGACTTCGATGCAATGAAAGGTCATGGCGTAGGTTTCATGCACGACTCAGCTATAATTACGCCTACTTTAAAAATTCGGGAACCCATCAGATTAACACCGTACTCCCAGTCAATGAATAAAACGGTAAAGCGCCCCTTGCTGCACAGGCTTCGCAAACTACTGCACTAACTCTGGTAATGGTCTTTAATATCACATATTGAGAAGTACGCAATTAAATTTACGCTTCTTATATATTATTTTTACATCAGATAGAAATAGCGTTTTAATACAGCCCTCACAATATGGCGGTATCTCTATTAGCAGTGATACCTTTATTGGCAGAACGTCATAACTTCAACCGGATAACAGAGTACTTATCATGCTATCACTAAATGACCAATCACTACTGAAAAGCCATGCTTATCTCAATGGACAATGGATTGACGCCGATAATGGCAAAACTTTTGATGTTCTAAATCCTGCTAGCGGTGAAAAAATTATCGCAGTAGCCAGCATGAGTGCGGTTGAGACCAGACGAGCCATTGAAACGGCTAATGCTGCCTGGATTGACTGGCGTAACAGAACAGGAAAAGAGCGCTCTGCCATTTTACGCAACTGGTTCCATTTGATGATGGAAAACCAGCAGGATCTGGCCACAATCTTAAGTGCCGAGCAAGGCAAGCCTTTGGTAGAAAGCATAGGTGAAGTAGCTTATGGTGCATCTTTTATTGAATGGTTTGCAGAAGAAGCTAAACGTATTTATGGCGATATCATCCCCTCTCATGGGCGCGATAAGCGTATTGTAGTGATTAAACAGCCAATAGGTGTCGTTGCAGCGGTAACCCCCTGGAACTTCCCTAATGCCATGATTACACGTAAAGCCGGTCCTGCTCTGGCAGTGGGCTGCCCGTTTATCATCAAACCAGCAGCGGAAACACCGTTATCAGCGCTAGCGCTGGCGGTTCTAGCTGAACGAGCAGGCGTTCCTGCTGGAATCTTCAGTGTATTACCTTCAGCATCAGCTTCTGAAGTGGGTGGAGAAATGACCAGTAACCCTACAGTTCGTAAAATCACTTTCACTGGATCGACCGCTGTCGGGAAACTATTAATGGAGCAATCAGCGAAAACACTTAAAAAGGTCTCGCTGGAACTGGGTGGAAATGCACCTTTCATAGTATTTGATGATGCCGATGTCGACGCGGCTGTAGCAGGTGCGCTGATTTCCAAATACAGAAACTCTGGACAAACCTGTGTCTGCACAAATCGCTTTCTGGTTCAGGATAGCGTTTATGACGAGTTTGTAGAAAAGCTCACTACTGGTGTTAAGAAATTAAAAGTGGCTTCAGCGTTTGAAGACGGCGCACAGCAAGGACCACTGATTAATGAGGCAGCAATAGAAAAGGTAGAAGAACACCTCGCCGATGCACTCGCCAAGGGCGGGAAGATAGTAACAGGTGGTAAGCGTCATGAGCGTGGCGGAACATTCTTCGAACCCACCATCATTGCAGATGCCACCACAGAAATGGCCTGCGCAACCGATGAAACCTTCGGACCCGTTGCACCAATTTTCCGTTTTACGACTGAAGAAGAGGCCATCAAAATGGCCAATGCTACAGAGTTTGGTCTCGCTTCTTATTTTTATTCACGCGATATCGGCCGCATCTGGCGCGTGGCAGAAAACATCGAAAGCGGCATGGTCGGTGTTAATGAGGGATTAATTTCAACCGAGATTGCACCTTTCGGTGGTATCAAGGAATCTGGACTGGGGCGAGAAGGTTCTCACTACGGAACCGAAGACTATCTGGAAATCAAGTATATCTGCATGGGCGGTCTGTAAGAGCACCCGTCTTTAGCTGATCCCTCAGGATAGAATGGATACAATTTCTATGCCTGATGATAATTGCGGGCCTGATTATATTAATTAAGGCCCACAATACCGCACTATCTAACCTCACCTTCGGCAACAGACTCATGCTTGCCTCGCTGGCATGGATTAGTTTTGTAATTGGAAAACTCTGGTTGCGACATAACTTGCCTGATCAGCATCTAATTAACATATTAACTATAGATCCGCTCTTATTGATAAAGTACCCGATAAAAGCGTAAGTTTGAAAACTCTATACCGTTACGATGATCAAATCTAGCAGAGGCAGGGTTACATAATTTATCAGAAAGAAGTGTCAGGTCAGCGACGAAATCTACTCAAACAGACACAGCAGGCTAAACAATTATTTTAGCATTCAAATCCAGAAGTGTGGGTGACGACACGCAATAGCTGGCTATTCCAGAGAGTTACATAGCTGCCGTGTCCTGCTTACGCATCTTCCCTATTTCAAAGTAGATATATAAATTGCGACATTTGACATTTGCTCTTCAGACAGAGAATTGGTAACCACCGTCATCCAGGGATTAGCTCGACGTCCCGTATAGGAACGAAATTCCTTAAGCATTTTCAATACATAGTCTGATTTTTGGCCTGCGAGATGTGCATATCCCTTCTCTCCTCGTCCATTTTCACCATGACATTGAGCGCAAGCAACGTCATAGATTTTTTTACCGCGTAACGCATATTCGCTGTCATTAATCTCAGTCGGTTGCACTTTAAGGGATGAATAATAAAGTGCCAGCAATACCTTTTCATCTTCAGTAAAAGTTTCCGATAATTGCGTCATTCCTCGATCATATCGTCGACCATCACTGAAACGCTGGAATTGATCGAGTAGGTAGACTGGATTCTGGTCGGCAAGATTTGGAACTCCGGGGCGCACTGCATTACCATCCTTTCCATGGCAGACATTACAGAATATTGTACGTTCCTGCCCCATCCTGATAATTTTTTTTTCAATATCACGATTTTTCTGGATTTTCTCCACCATTGCAGCGAATCTCTCACGAACTTCCAAATCCTTTTCTTTCAGTTTCATAGCTTGATTTCCCGGTTCAGGAAGAACTAGTGGTGCTGCGAGAACAACCTGAGGAGTCCAAAGAATGAGAAGGTAAGACACGCAGATAAGTATTTCATGAGAGTTTTGAAAGAGTGGTGTTGCTGCATCATTTTTCATGGTACACATCCTTATCACTCTAGATTGAGTCGAAAATATAAGAGTAAGCATAGTATATTTAGATAAAAATGGAATTTTTGTTCACTTCGTATTACTGAATACACCGGAGCCAATCCTCCCCTGCTTGCAAACCACAGAATCC
Source organism: Gammaproteobacteria bacterium (assembly GCA_050292965.1). Classification (GTDB taxonomy): domain Bacteria; phylum Pseudomonadota; class Gammaproteobacteria; genus JACNJF01. The sequence continues at coordinate 6,297 of JBNKMF010000148.1, forward strand.
TGTTTACCCTGGCCAGTAAGTAATCTGTTAATGACCAGGATATATCGGAGTATTTCTATGCATTAGATTCCAAAAAATAATGCCATAGTCTTTAGAAAATCGATAAACAAGAAATCTCCAAAAAGGGGTTACACAAAGTCGAAATAGGTGTCCCGGGATAATTGAAAATTAAGTACCAGGCTTATCTACGGACTGGCGTTGAAAATAACATCGATTATGGATAAAAGATCGAGAACAGGCCTGAATGATACTTACATTGTAAAAAAATCTGACACTTGTCTAAAATAATGTGTCAAAAATATTTTCACTTCTGGATGTAACGGGTAAAGCACACGTAAAGCGATCTAATTTTTAGTGACTTTTTTTTATTGGCATAGATGCTGCTTATTGTGCGCGTAATGTAAATCGTAAATTAGGAAAATAATATGGATAAAAAAATTAAAGTTATAATATGGATTTCAGCCTTTCTTTTTAGTATGGCCACACCAGTAGTATATGCTTCACTTATCGCAGGAAGTGATAATACTTATGTCATCGATACTAATACCAATTTAAGTTGGTTGAAATTGAGTTTGACTAACAACAAGACCGTCCAGGATGCGTTAAATACATATAGTGGGTGGAGTCTGGCCACAGAGGCACAATTCCACACTATGTTTAATTCAGTAGCCGGACCCAGTGGTGATTCAGAGATACTCGGGTTCGATGTACCTGATTCCCAGTATGTCGATGAATTTGGAGCAGGGCCTGGACAAGAATACATTTATTCAACCGATGGCAGCGCAAATTATTTAACAAATGGTTTCTCTTTAATGATGGGATATACTTCTGACGAGCAATTTGGGAATAAGCGCATGATTGCGACAACAGGCGTTTATAAATCATCAGATAACACTCTAACGTATGGTGGAGTTATCGCCAGTCAAGATCTCACAGGCCTGAACAATGACTCTCATAATGATTTTCTGTATTCTTTTTATGACTGGAGTGAAAATTATGATTTTTTATGGAACACGTCCAAATTCGGCATGGGTATTTATTTAGTCAGGGATGATACTACCCCTGTCCCTGAACCACATATCCTGGCTTTGTTCGGTGCTGGGTTGTTAGGTCTTGGTGCTGTGGCGCGGCGTCGTAAAATTCGTCAACCTTGATACTCTGCAAATAGAGCGACACGCCAACCTTGCCAACGCTTTACAAGTCAAAAAACTTAAGCCACCTCATTAGAGGTGGTTTTATTAATTCTAAATAGCTTCCAGGTCGATATCACGGGTTACTTTGGCTGATTTGAATGGCTTATATCTACAGTAATTGTTCTACTATAGATAATCTATTACTAACCTCGTACATGCTCAGTCATTCGTGGTTCAATAAGAACTTAAATCGACTGAAATCGATATCGAGAAGTGCGCCTGTTCAAGAACCGGACCTCCATGTACAATGCTGCCCAGGTCCTGTTAACCCTGTCTTATAAAAACAGCGTTGAAAACCACTCAAGAATTCTGTAGTTCCAACCTAGTTTGAGCGGCTCCTTTTGTTCGGTAAGCCGCGGTATTTGAAATGTCGATGATTACTCAGTTAAGAAAACCATTAATTGCACTACTGCTGGGACTTTTAATAGCAAACCCAGCTACCGCAGGCGAACTCAAACCAACCATGAAAGAGATGCGCCTGCACTACAAACAGGCGATTGACGCCACAGCGGCAGAACAGTTTAATCAAAAAATTAAGCTATTCTTAAGCGAGCTGGAAATAGCCAGGGAATTTGATTTTTCTACCGAATATGAGCAGGTTTCTCTGGAGGGGCTAGATAAAGTGCAGGCGATTGTCAGCAAGTTGCCCCTAGCAACGGATGCTAACCTTGCCTCACTCAAACAAGAACTTAAGAAGGTTGACGAGCTACGTAAGGAATACCATAAAAAGGTTAAACCCAGTGTTTTTGATTTACTGGTTAAGACCTTTAAACAGATGTTCTAACATTATTACAGGGGACCTGTTCTTTAGTAGGAACAGCACACAAAATCTAACCTTCGTACTCTTCGTGGTTCAATAATTCTCAAAAGATCACGGATTGCGATCACGTGGAAACACCACCAGATGATCAAACTCCAGCTGTATGCCAATCTTTTCATTCACTCGATGATTGTGATGACTAGGTACTAGCGATAACACTTCTATGCCACTAGGCATGCGTAGGGTATACAGAAAATCAGATCCACGAAAAGCGCGTTCGACGACAACACCCTGTTCTGTTGCCTCATCGTTATGCACAATGTCATCAGGACGGATTAACACATCAACATAGCAACCCGGTTTACAGCCTTCAGGGACAAAACCGTTGATATTTCCAAGCTCGGTATTCACAGTATTAACCCCAACCACCATGCCCGGTAGAAAAACCCCTTCACCGATGAAATCAGCGACAAAGCGATTATTCGGTTTATGGTATAGATTATAGGCAGAGTCGATCTGTTGAATGCGCCCTTCGCTGATCACACAGATTTCATCGGCCATGGCGAAAGCTTCATTTTGGTCATGCGTGACCAGTATTGCAGTCATATTTTCCTGTTTCAGGATATGACGAACTTCGCGTGCCAGTTGCTCACGTAATTCTACATCCATACTGGAGAAAGGCTCATCCAGTAACAGGATGGATGGTTTAGGGGCCATAGCCCGAGCCAGTGCAACACGTTGTTGTTGTCCACCAGACAATTGATGAGGATATGCTTTG
>JBNKMF010000149.1:0-8623 GCA_050292965.1 Gammaproteobacteria bacterium
AATTAAGCAGTAGTATCGATGGAATCAACTCACAACAAACGCCTGCAGAGGACTCGCGGCACTGTTGGTGCCGCTTCGGTGAGAGCTGTGGCGCTCACCTTTGAGGCTGGTCGTTATGTGCTAAAGGAATTGGATTATGCCTGATATTTCATCAATAGCGGCAGGAATACAGTCAGTTAAGACCGCTCTAGATATCACTAAAGAGCTGAGAAATATTGACTCTTCTTTAAAGGATGCAGAAGTTAAATTAAAAATTGCTGAATTAATAGAAGCACTATCTGAAGCCAAGATTCAATTGTCTGAAGCAAGAGAAGAAAACCATGACCTTAAAGCAAAAATAAAGGAGCTTGAGGATCAAATAAATAAGCAAGGTGAAGTAGAGTTTAGTGATGGTTTTTATTATCTAAAGGAACCAACTGCCGGCATGGCTAAAGGCCCATTTTGTTCTAAGTGCTATAGCGATGAAGGAAAATTAATACTGGTAACTGAACTACCCGATGGTTTTCAAGATTTCGGTAAGTACAAATGCCCTAAATGTGATGATATCGGTGGTAAATAAGCACATAACCATTCGCTACACCCGATTCGTCACCGCTACGCGGCTCCTCTCGGGTGAGCTTGGTCGTTAGCGCTAAATAAGTACTCACAATGGCGAAAGCAAAAACGAAACTTACCCCTGCTCAAAAGAGAGCCAAGAAGATAGCAAAGGAAGAAAGACAGAAAAAATATATGTGGGTGTTTATGAATGGAAAACAGGTAAGGATTAAACGCCCAGAAACAATTGATGGAGTTGATCCAGATAAATTTATAAGAAACAACGCCGATCCAATATGGCTCCATCAAAATGAAATGTGGGAATACATGGATCAAGAAGAAGATCAAACATATGATAGTGAGGAATCGGGAGTGGATTCATACATATATAACTATTGTGGTGAATGGAGAGACAAAGAAGGGAATACTCTTTCCATTGAACCAATTGATGAAAGACAAGTATATGTTACTTATGTAAAATCTGGCGAAAACGAACCTTTGTTGCGCCCTTGGTTCAATAACATGCCAGCTTCGAAAATGATTGGCAGGTATCACCCAGAATGGGGGCCGTCGTTGGATATCGAGCTTTCGAATAATGGCGATGGGTTTTGCCTAAGCCTAGATTTTCATTTTGAAGACGGTAATTATAATACAGTCGCCCCATCGATAATTCGCGACGAAAAAGACACTCACTTGGATAAATATTATTATCTATTTGGTGCTTTGAGTTCATACCATAAACAGAGCAATAATGGCGCTAACAAGGCAAATTAACTCGGACCGCAAAAACCGCTGCGCGCTTTTTGCGTCCGGTTATTTGCGACGTTGGTATGATTCCCTTTGTCAAGTTTAGTCAAAAAGAGACTCTGCCCCTATTTCAGAGCAAAGTCTTTAATAAATGAGTTAACACGTCAGATGAAGCCAGTACATTTCGTCGGTTATCATGCTGGTATTCGTGGGTTGCCTCTGTCGAGGCCTATCCTACCTTACTTAGCCCGTCGGGGTGCCTGTCTTCAGTCTAGGTTCGTGGTTCAATCAGCCCTTAGGCTATTGCCATCCTAACGCCCTCGGTGGTTGCACCCCACCCGTCGCTTGACCCGACGCATTAACTCAAATTCTTGCATAGCTTTACTTGGCCGGCACACGTGATAATCGATCTTTCGGATTGACTGGCATTAATACGGTTTCTCTAGAAATGGCCCAGATATACGCGATCATTTCTCGTGCAATTGCAGTCACGACCACACTGCGGTGTTTGCCTCGTTTCATTAGTCGGGCATAGCGTCGACACAGGCGTAGTTGTGCTTCCCATGCCATGTCGACAACTTCTTTTGGCAATCCCTCCTGGCGTTTTTGTATCTCGATGGACAGCTTGGCTGGGATAACGATAACTATGAGCCCCTTCAACCAGAAGTCGGCGTGCGCGACCATTACCGCATTTAGTAATGGGGCCTTTTTGTTACCGTGTGCCGCTGGAATTTTCTGAGGGCACCAACCCGAGATAAGCCATCAGTTTCCTCGGGTGATCAAAACGGCTGAGATCCCCTAATTCAGCAATGATCCCGACAGCCACCCTGAGTTGCACACCCCGCAGGGCCTGAATGGCCTTGATCACCGGGTAGTAGCGCCAACTTTTGACCTGATGAGCCAGTTCATTATCCAAGCGTTCCAGCCTGCGCTGTCGCTCCATAATGATTTGCATATGCTCCTGTTGCACAATTTGCTGGCAGGGGTGTGGCAAAACCAGTTGGGCCAACCAGCGCAGATGTTTCAGCGACCAGTTGGCCGGACCTTCATAACGGATGTTGTTGCGCAGCAGGAAAGCCTTGAATTGATAACGTGCATCATTCAGATCATGCATAGCGGTTTCACGAGCGCGAGATAAATCACGAATCGCTTCATCATCAGGTTCTGGCACATAGACCGGTGTGAGATCGCATTGCTTCAACCGTTGAGCTAACATCATCGCATCGCGTTTATCGGTCTTCACCCGGTCCCCCGGTTTTCTGGCAATAAGTGATGGCGCGACGACATAACAACAGTGCCCAAGACTGGTCAGTAAACGATAAACCCAGTAGCCACAGGGACCGGCTTCATAGACAAAATGCAGCGTGGCGCCTGGATATTTACTGACAAACTGTCTGGCCAGTTTGGTGAGCCCTTGCTTGGTGGTGGGTATTTTGCCATAGTGCTGGCAGGATGAATTTCTACCATCAGGTACATAGGCGACTTCTGAGGACTCTTTATGAGTATCCAGACCAATGAAAATTAGTGTATCTTTATGCATGCTAGCCTCCGGTTATATGTTGAACACATATATTATGGCTCTGGCTTCGCTAACCCACGATGACCTGGGGGCTAGCACCTCAGGGAATCTTTTTGTCTAGATGCAGAATAAGGCCATGAATCTCTATCAGAACGTTGAACCAAGCTTATTGAAGCTTAAACGACGATTAGCTAAGGAAGGTATTTATGATCTTTCTGAAATGGATTATCAAAAATACCTAAGATCAACTTTCTGGAAAGAAATAAAAGAATGGGTTTTAAAAAGAGATAGTAATAAATGCGTTATTTGTGATAGGAAGAAAAGTAAATTTTGCGATCTCGAAGTTCATCATAGAAGCTATGAACTAGAAGTTCTTGAGGGTAGGAATGATGACGCGCTTGTTTCATTATGCCCCAGATGTCATGAACTTATTGAATTCTATACTGATAAACGGAAAAGAACTTGCCTCGATAAAAAGGAAGATAAATATCTTGAACTGAGGCAGATTCATGCCGAGATAAAAAGTAAAGGTTTGCCTCTAAAAATTATCCAAAACAACCGGAATGGTAGTGAATCATTCGAGTTGTTATATGTCGGAGACAATAGTTTTTCAATGTTCTACTCGCTAGAATCACTATTATTAGGTTTTGTTTTAAATATACGTCATCGTCACCGCGATGAAACCAAGATTCCTTTACCGTTTGGCCGAGACAAGTTTTATCAGAAATCAGGCGCTAAAATATCAAATAAGGAAAACGGAAAAGAACTTCTAAATGTAAAAATTATAGACGGCACTCCAATTATCAAAGCATCAAGAAGCTGCACATATCCACTATATGAATATCTATTGTCCTATATCTCAGATCAAGAGCATTGGCATGTCGTTTTGTGAGCATCCAACAATCCTTTCCAGTAGACGCAGTCGCTGCCGTGCACGTCCCGTTTAAGGGGCGCGTTATATTCACATAGATCATGAGAAAGTAAATTGAGTAACAAAAACAATACTCCTAAAGAATACGATTTTCCTTGGCCAAATGAGGAAAAAGGATATCGTCTTTTCCCTGATGCTCTAGAAAATAATCCGAATGTTTTCTTCCACGGTACCTCAGCATCTGTGCTTCAGAGCATCCTCGAAGAGGGATTAATGGCTCCGGCTATTTTGAAATCCGTATCTTTAGCTACATCTAGTCCACCGACACTTGTATACGCTTGTTCAAAAAGAAGTGATGAGTCGCCAAATGGCGTTGTGATAGCTGTATCTTTTGAAGCTATTGGTATAGACCATCTTCGAAATGAAGGCGACGTCTTTTTCATGTATGATTTATCTCAGCAACCAATAATTGTTGGTTATTGCATTTTTCCTGGGAACTACGAGCATGTTTAAACATAGCAAGCAACTGCATTGGATAACCTACACCGAGTTGGGCGTTAGGCCTGAATAATCATGCTCTCCAGAAAAACAATTTTAACTCTCGTCGATGCCCTAAATTTTAAAACTCACGACCAAGTCGAGCGTTTTTCCGTTGAGTTTGAAATCGAGCATGTAATAGCCAACTTGCCCTCCATTAGCAAAAAGGAAACAGCAATATCTAAATACATCATCGCCAATGAAGAAACAAAAGGCCCGAAGGGCTCAATTTTAGTAGTAGAGGTAATTGAATACCTGTTGGAAAATTGTAGTCGGCATAGCGAGCGTGTTGCGGAGTTTGAGCATCATTTAAATAAAGATGGATATTTGCTTACAGAAAGCTCGATTAGAGCCTCACTTCCAACTCAAATCCCGGCAGTAGAAAATGAAGATAGGCTGGTTGAAATACTAAAAAAGAGAGGATTTAATACAGCTCTTGGTCATTATGAACAAGCAGTGGCTACTCATGGCAGAGGTGAATGGGCCGCAGCAAATGCACAGCTTCGATCATTCGTAGAGGAATTTTTTAATAGAATTCACACGTTAACCAATGCAGGTAGTGCCACACAGACTAAAGCACGAAAAGACGAGCTGGCAAATGTTGGCTTTTTCAGTAAGGAATATAATGAGTATTTGCCCAATGGTACTGGTTTTGTTGAAGGTTTTTGGAAGCGCTTGCACCCACAGGGCTCACATCCAGGGCTATCCGAATCAGCTGATTCTACATTTAGATTACACTTGGTTCTGCTTGTCCTCCACTACTTCGCAGAAAGGCTGGACAATGACTGGGCCTAACATAGTACAGTCAGCAGGACAAGCCTTTCGCTTGCGCTGCATGTGAGCCTCTGCTGTATGTGCTAGGCGAACTCTAAGTGACATCATTCAAAAAGACAAATTGTTGGATAAAGGTACGCTATGAGCAAACTAGTAAATAGTCTGGATGCTGCAGGGGATGTTCTTCTAGCTCAGTTTGTTCAGATTAGACGCGCTTTCAGTGATTCGGATGTAAAGGGGGGACACAATGAACGTGTAATTTCCGAGTTCGTGGCTGAAATAACAGGCCGTCGAGTTGAGGTCGGTGTTGAGATATTTGACCTATTTGGAAAGCGGCACAGCGCAGAGTGCGATATTGCAATATGTAATGAGGGCCAACCACGATTTCAAATGCCACTTATAGCTGAGGGCGTAGACGCTGTATTGCAGGTGAAAGCATCCCTAAATAAAAACGAGATTGAATCAATATTCAAAAACTCAAAATCAGTAAAGTCTCTACGCCGTAAATTCACCAATATGCTTTCTCTTAAGAATCAGGGGGAATCCTGGGAATATATCCCATATTATGTTGTTGCTTTTGAAGGTCTTAAGAGTGAAACAATCACCAAACATTTAAAGGATAAGCCGAACTCCAGCTCTGAACAGGAACCTGATGCGATTTTTGTTCTGGGTGCCCGAAAGAATGAAGATCAACGTCCTGACTCAGAAAGAGGTTATGTGCTTTGGAACTGTCGCAAAAAAACTCCAGGGGTTCCTGAAATTACAGACGACAAAGGGGAGCTAATAAATGGTGAGTGGGTTTGTCTTAAAACGGGCCGGAACACATTGCTTGAGTTCGGACGAGCTCTTCATTCTTTAAGAGTGCCGCTTTTTCTAGAACCACCGTTAGCTAAGTATTTTCCCAGGCGGGGTTACGAGCAATGATTATCAAATTTCCGCCTATCAATCGCACGCAGCTGGACCAGGACACTCGCCCGCTAGCGCGCTGGATCTGCGGCATGCGTAGCGTTAGGTGAAAAAGGCATCGGATCAATGGCGAAAGACAACCATCACTACGTTCCCCAGGGATACCTTCGAGGATTCACTATCGAAGGAGAAAAGTCGTTGATTTGGGAATACGATAAAAATACGGGAGAGAGATTTCTCGCCAACCCAAATCAATCCGTGAAATATGTTCAGAACATCATTACTATGCGCAGAAACACGAAGACGGAACAGTTGATCATGAGTCGATGGAAGATGCCTTTCACGAGATAGAAGATAAGGCTCCTCGGCTCATTAAGAAAATCAAGTTCCCAGGCACAGGGAAGAAAGTGCGTCTAACTGACGATGAGCGTGCAATTTTAAGCTTCTTTGCTGCCATTCAGCTTTCCAGAGTTCCGAATTTCCGAGAAGGCTTTGAGGAAATGCATCGTAAGATTGGAGAGATTGGGCTTAATTACATAGTGAAAAAAGATAAAGAGGAAGGAAAACTTCCAAAGTTACTCGAGCAGCTACATGAACGAGGCGATATAAAAATCAATATCGAGCAATTCGTAAGCCTAGAGCCTATGATCATCATGGCTAGAGAGGGGGCTTCCAGGCTACTTGAAAAGGTGTGGTATTTTGTCTCTCCTGCGAGTGGAATGACTTTTGTCACATCTGATAATCCGGTCTACTTCCAAGCACCTGAAGAATATCGTGAACATTTTGGTCCGTACCTTGGACCAATGCACCCGCTTTCAGAAGTCACGTTTCCTCTCAGAAAGGATCTTCTGCTTATTTTCTCTCCATCTGTTAAGCGAACACCTAGTCAGTTTAAACTATTGGATTGCTCATCAGTGCGACTCGATAAGGCAGATACCAAGAACATGAACAAGCGTACCACTCTAGCAGCGGCGCAGTACGTTTACGCTTCTGAAAAGTCGGAGGCTTTGGCTAGAATGGTCGGTAATTTCAAAGGTTCCTCTCAGCGGGTGGTCGTGTAATCACCTAACAAGCTGTAGCTGATTGTTAAAAGGCAGCTTTGGGTCGATTGCAGCCAAACCAGCTAGAATTACGAAAGTCAGCTTTTGGGAAATTCGTAACATAAAATCAAACCCTGATCCAAACAAGTCAGATTAAATATAAACAAGCACACCTTACGCTTAGATGTTAGCCATCAACTGCGGAGTCCTTAACTCTAGAGTCTCGTCTATGGCGTTCAACAGGCCCTATTGATCCATTTTCAGGTGTCGGGTCTATCCCATTCCAACATACCAAAATTGGTAAGTCAATGTAGGATAATATCATTTGAATGTAATGCTAATACCATTTAAGGTGTGATACTGGATGTAAGCTATGTCCGTTTAACATACTAATTAATCATAATATAGTGATTTGCCGTAGGCCGAATCTGCTTACGCCAAACTCAAGAGGAATAAATAATGAATATCGTCAAGAAACTACTATTACCAGTCACTCTCGCTGCAATGATGATTGCTCCTGTAGCACATGCTGCTAAAGGATATGTTGGTATAGCAATGCCAACCAAATCCTCTTCACGCTGGATCTCTGATGGTAATTCAATGGTTAAGCAGTTTAAAGCTGCTGGCTATAAGACTGATTTGCAATATGCTGAAGATGATATCCCTAACCAGCTTGCGCAGATTGAAAACATGATTGTTAAAGGTGTAGATACTCTGGTTATTGCAGCCATTGATGGAACAACCCTTTCCAATGCACTGGAAAACGCTCATGCTGCGGGTATCAAGGTTATTGCCTATGATCGTCTGATTCGTGATAGCGCCTATGTTGACTACTATGCAACCTTTGATAACTTCAAGGTAGGTGTGCAGCAGGCTAGCTCACTGGTTGAGGGCATGAAAAAGCGTGGCAAGGGTCCATACAATGTCGAACTGTTCGGTGGGTCTCCTGATGATAATAATGCTTACTTCTTCTATAACGGCGCGATGTCAGTGCTTCAACCAATGATTGATGCAGGTACGGTTAAGATAGTATCTGGACAGATGGGTATGGACAAGGTAGGTACTCTGCGTTGGGATGGTGCTGTTGCCCAGGCTCGTATGGATAATCTACTGTCGGCTCACTACACCAGGAAACGTATACACGGTGTGCTTTCTCCTTATGATGGCCTGTCTATCGGTATCCTGTCTTCACTAAAAGGTGTTGGTTATGGATCAGGTGATATGCCTATGCCTATCGTTAGTGGTCAGGATGCTGAATTGCCATCGGTTAAATCTATTCTTGCCAAAGAACAGTATTCAACGGTATTCAAGGATACTCGTGAACTGGCTCGAGTCACTGTAGGTATGGTTGATGCAGTACTGAAAGGTGGCAAGCCAGAGATAAACGATACCAAAACCTATGATAATGGCGTCAAAGTAGTACCTTCTTACTTGCTTGAACCGGTTTCAGTGGATGCCTCTAACCTGAAGTCTGTGCTGGTCGGTAGCGGCTACTACAAAGCAAGTCAAATAAAGTAACTTCCTTCCTCATCTGATCAGGCCTTGCGCTCGGCAGGCCTGATTAACCGGACTTAAATCATGAATGATACGATTCTTGAGATGCGTAGCATTACGAAGTCCTTTCCGGGTGTAAAAGCGCTTGATGAAGTTAGCAAATAAATAATGTTTTTTTGTATTCTTTATTAGCTGATAATA
>JBNKMF010000150.1:0-8448 GCA_050292965.1 Gammaproteobacteria bacterium
GTGCAGTTGTCACACGTTCTTCGGTGTTGGTAAGCATGAAGTACCTCAACAATAATTAATGATTACGAGAATTTTAGTCATTCAGCGCCATCGAGGTTGATTGATTGCTGGGCGACCTATGGCAGATCCTGTTGTATTTGGTTGTCTGTTCGGCATTAATGTGGGGTGCGGGGTTTTATTCGACGCTTATTAAAAAATGCGTGTTTTTGAAATGGTTACTAGTTGTGGCGAGAGGCATTAAAGAGTCAGGGTTAGACCTTATTTCGGAGTATCGGCACAGACGTAGGAGCAACAGAAACCTGAGTCTTGCTGGCTTTCGGCGTGATGCGCTCCTTACGTTGAGTCGATGGGCTTTTAGTTACCGTTGATCTATAGTGGTGTTAAGGATCAAAAAGTGGGTGTTCTTGAAGATTTAACTAGATCAATTGGTTATAAAAACAACAAAAAAGTGTGAAAAGGGGGCGTTTTGGGCGCTTTTATCTTGCTCTTTGTTCTAGAATCTTGTAAACAGTAAATTAATTGTTAATTTATTGCTGAGGTCGGCCATGCACTCTACCAGCGACATTTACCCCGTATCGGACTTTAACCGTAAACCGTCCGAACACATCAAGCGGGTACAGGAAACCAGGAAGCCCGAAGTCTTAACCGTCAACGGCAAAGCCGCCGTGGTGATGATCGACCCTGAGAGCTACGACAAGCTGGTGCAGAACGCCGAGCTTTTGGAAACACTGGAAACCATCCGCAAAGCCAATGCCGAACATGAAGCGGGATTAAGCAAACCAATCGATCAAGTCTTTAGTGAGTTAAAAGCGGAACTCAAAACACAGTACCCTAATGACCTATAACATTGTTATCCCACCCAGCATTCAGGACAAAATCAGAGAACAAGCACTGTACATCGCGAAGGATAAGCCCTCCGCCGCCCTGAGCTGGTACGACAACATTTACGATTGTATCTACTCATTGGCAGACTTCCCTAATCGCTGCCCGTTAGCCCCTGAAAACGTTCATTTCCTTTTTGAGCTGCGACACTTGATTATCGGTAACTACCGTATTCTATTCAGGGTAGATGGCGATACCGTTGCTGTTCTCGATTTTAAGGAAGGGCATCAACAAAAATAAAATCGTTTAGAGACGATCTATGGCATCCGAACAACCCGAAAGAGCTCTATCGTTATCAGTCACTAAGTACGACGACCATTGAATCACTGTGCGATCATCCATTCGGGTTGACCTAACTAACTCAGATCCTGTTGTATTTGGTTGTCTGTTCGGCATTAATGTGTGGTGTAGTGTTTTACCAGACGCTTTTTAAAAAATGCGCATTTTTTGAAATGGTTAACTGGTTGTGGCAAGAGGCATTAAAGAGTCAGGGTTAGCATTTATTCAGGAGTCGCGGCACAGGCGTAGGAGTGGCAGAAACCTGAGTCTTCCTGGCCTTCGGCATGATTCGCTCCTTTCGTTGAGCCGATGTGTTTTTTAGTTACCGTTGATCTATAGTAGTGTCAAGCTTCAAAAAGAGGGTGTCCGAAAAAGATTGCCATTTCTGGTGAGTATTTAGAGAAAAATCACCAGGTATCGCTTCAGTTTAAAGGCTTACATAGAAAGAAAGAGTGGATCATGGATCTATGTCTAAATTGTTTGCTGAGCAAGTATTGACGATGTTGGATAAGATTGAATCAAAGTCAACGATGGGTGCCAGCTAATGCATAACAAGGCCAAGTATGATTGTGCAATGTAAAAACGCATTGCACTGGACGGTCTACACTAAATTTCGGCTGCCTGTGTTGGCTTCGTTAGGTGAGTATTTAACGCGGATTTATCAATGTTGGGAAAAATTCTAAAATTAATTTTTATATTGCTCATAGCCTTTATTGGTATTGTAGGGGAGGTAGCAGATAAGTGGTCGCTGGCGGTCTATTCGATTTGGGTGATTTTTATAATGGTCTCTCTTCATTTAGGTTTAGCATTGAAAAACCGTGTTTTCTATGCGTTGAGAAGAGGTGGAGGTCCTAAGCTAAAGATTGATGAAAGTGAAGTTAAGTGGGTGTTTTGGGTTGTGCTAAGCTCTGAATTTTGTTTGTGGCTGTTTCTAGCATGGCTTTGTTACTTTGCTACAACAATCCATTAAGCAGTTAAAGGGGGCGGACATTTAGGAAACAGAACAATGCGCTACATTATTGAAAAAAATCTTGATCAAAAATCAAAGGCCTGGCCTTCAGCCCGTGTGCGAATGAACCTGTAGGTCATATTAGTAAGTCCAAAGTTGTCGATTGACTTATGGAGGTTAATTGGTATGAACGATAAAGTTAATAATGATGGAAAAGAGTTGAGTGAAGCTGAAGGCCTCAAGCGATTGAATGATAAGATCAAAGAATTAAAAAAAAATAGTATCACTCCTCTAGTTGATAATGAAGAGCCAACTGGACTGCTATCTGGAGGCCCAGAGCATTTAGATCTTGACGATGAAAGTGAAGACAAATAACCAGTGGCTTCAGTGGATGTTCGCTACCGCTCGTACCTCTAAGCTAGTCGTGGAAAAATCCGGGTCATAGAGCTATATCCGCTAATATAAGGAAGTATTGCTCTCTGACTCTGGTTTTCCAGCACCCGAAGAACCGGATTCCGTTCCGGCCTCATGCTGCAGTTACTCAACCCTAAATCCTTTGTCGCAATCTTACCTATCGTCACCGTACAGTTTCCAGCCGCACATATTTCCGGTGCATCCATCCTTCTCTGGTCATTACTGCTGGCGGGTTTAGCCTTTGGCGCACCGGGTAGCTACCTGTTCATGGGTGTGCGACTGAGTAAACTGATCAGCTAGCCCCGATATTTCCGGTGGCTCAACAACGCTATGGCGTTGTTACTACTCTATGTGGCCATAGAGCTCGCGTTTAAAATCAGCGGCTAGAAAAATCCGGGTCAGAGAGCAATATTCGCTAATATAAGAAAGTATTGCTCTCTGCCCCGGGTTTTGGGAGCCTGTCAGCTATTCCGGCGAAGTATGGCTACGCACATACTGGATAATGGAGCGGATATTCGTTATATCCAGTTAATGTTGAGTCATGTAAGTCTGTCCACTACACAGATCTATACTCAGGTATCAATCAAGAAGCTTAAGGAGGTGCATGCTTTGACGCACCCGGCCAAGCTTAACGGTTGTGCTGGTACTTAAGGATAGGGTCAAAAATAATCAGCCCATTGGACGTGATAAATAATACTATAAGACTGTGTTCAATTATGGCTGAAATAACCATCCAGAAGTACGTTAAGAGCCTCAATGAGTTTTGAGTGTTCGTCTCCTTTTAATAAGCTTAATTTGTCTATCAAATCCCCTACACTGTTATTCGATGGAGATTTATTCAGAATATTCATACAGTGCATAATAACCTGAGAAGGAGGAGGGACATCTCCTGACTCATACCTCGATACTGAACATTGGGTTTTCTTTATGGAATAGGCAAAATCTTTTTGATTTAATTGAAGTTTAATTCTGGCGTTTCTGATAATTTCAGCAGGAGATTGAGACGTTGACATAAAATTTTATACATATGAATATTGTTGCCGTGAATATTACTTTACCAAATTATTCATATAATGCATAATTATTGTGTTTGATAATATCGTCCCTAGCTACTATGATTGAAGGGATGGAGAGATGTATAACCAGCGATTGGTACTTGCTATGGCGCGCGCAGATTTAATAATTAGTTTGGTTAAGACGGGAATCGAAGGTGATCAGCCGACTTTCCGTAAAACTGTTGAGGCAATTGCTGCTGAGGAAAAAGCGAAGCGCCACTATGCTCTTGCAGAGCGCCTGACCGAGATGCTTCAATCTGCTGTTACTCCTTCATCTTCTCATGCGGTTTCAGTTTCTGATCCAAAGCTACAGAATGCCTACTATGTTGTTCACCCCAGGAAAAATCTGGATGATTTGGTTTTGTCAGCTAATGTACAAACTGATTGTCGAGAAATCATTGAAGAGCATCACCGGAAGGATTTACTTCGCTCATACAATTTAGAACCCAGACATAAAATTCTTCTGTCCGGCCCCCCTGGAAATGGAAAAACTACTTTAGCTGAGGCGTTTGCTCACGAGTTGATGGTCCCCTTGTTTGTTGTAAAGTACGAAGGAATTATTGGTAGTTATCTTGGGGAAACAGCCAAACAGCTTGACCGCTTTTTCGAAAAGATTAAATCACAAAGATGTGTTGTATTCTTCGATGAGTTTGATGCATTGGGCAAAGAACGTGCTGACCCGAATGAGGTTGGTGAAATCAAACGTGTTGTAAATAGCCTCTTGATGCAAATTGATATGATGCCGAGTCATGTCACTGTAATTGCGGCAACCAATCACTCTGATATGCTTGACCATGCGGCGTGGCGTCGTTTTCAAGCCAAGATAAATTTGCCGAAGCCTTCAAAAGCCATGATTGAAAAATGGCTGAACAAATTCCAGGAGAAAGTGGGGCATGATCTTGGTTTGACCAGTAAGACATTATCTCACAAATTAGATGGGCTTAGTTTTAGTGAGGTCGAAGATTTTGCATTGGATGTACAAAGGCGCTATGTCCTTTCTGTACCAAATGGTAAGATCAAAAACATAGTCCAGAATTGTTTAAAACAAAGACAAAAATAATTGCGGATATTTGATTCGCTTGTGCATGGAGGTCACGGCGCTTGAAACCCATCCTAATTTTTCCTAAATCAAAGATTTTTGATCGTGATCCTCTCAGTGGCGGGGGTAGTAAGCTTTTTACTCCGAGCCCTGCCAAACAAAGATTACGCCTAAATACTAGTTTCAATCAGCTAAAAAGCAGTTTTACCCGTGCTGCACTTTCAGTCGATCCTGCCGGTTTCTCACCTGAAAGAACATTGGTGTTAGAAACCAGCGGGTCAGTGGGTAAATTTTACCGTGCGGCCAGAAAGCTAGAGGGACTAGAGTTTATTCAAGAACTGGTTGGAGATGAAATACCTCCCGATGACGATTTTTATTATCAGAAGAAAGGTGAGGTCAAATCAGATAAAGCATTGAAAGGTTTTATATACCTGACAATGACCAATGAGGACTCATTAAACAAACTGATCAAATACTGGGATAATTACTCAGAAGACGAAAATTATCAGTTTCCAACCGGCCTAGCCCCTTTAAAAAATCTCTTTGCTTGTTTATACAATATTAGATACTGGGATACGAGTGATAGATTAAAAAATACAGGCTTAATTGGTAACTGGATTCAACGTATAGAGGATCAACAGGAAGACCTTCCCGTTGAAATCGATTTCTGGTTTAGAGATAACTCGGAGCTCAGACACCAATCAGAAGAAAGGGTTAAAAAACTGATTGATTCGATTGGTGGACAAGTAGTTCAATCCTATACGTTAGAGCCTATTCAGTATCATGCCATTCTGGCTAAGATCCCTGCACAATTAGTAACCTCTTTACTACATGGTAATCTGGAGGATATAGAGTTGATGCGTTGTGATGACGTGATGTACTTTAGGCCTTCTGGTCAATGTATGGCGCCAGTATTCATTTCAGATAATGCTGATGAGGAAGACGCTCAGAATGAATTAACGATTGATGACAATGATGAACCACCCGATAGTCATCCAGTGGTTGCTTTATTTGATGGATTGCCACTTGAAAACCATCAGTGGATTAAGGATTTCATAATGATTGATGATCCAGATGACTGGGCATCTGCGTATCATAATCCCTCAGAGCAACAACATGGAACCAGTATGGCATCCCTGATAATCAGAGGGGATATGGAAGAAAGCGATGGGGTTTTAAATAGAAAAATCTATTGTAGACCCATATTGACACCATTTGCTACAGGGTTTGATTCTACAGCAGAAAAAATACCAGATGACGTTCTGCCAATCGATATTGTGCATAGGGCTGTTGTTAGATTATTTGAGCCTGAAGGTGATCAAGACTCAATTGCGCCATCAATAAAAGTCATCAATTTATCGATAGCTGATCCAGAAAGACGATTCGATGGGCAAATGAGTCCCTGGGCTAAATTGATTGATTATTTGTCGTATAAGTATCAGACCAATTTTGTGATCAGTGCTGGAAATCATACGCATGATATTGTTTTAAATATGACAAATGAGGAGTTTATCAAACTGGATGCTGAGCATCGTGAAGCAACCATACTAAGTAGTATTGCAGATGAAGAGCATCTACGAAGATTGATGTCACCGGCTGAATCCATTAATGCAATTACCGTCGCTTCCTCCCATGAGGACGAGTTGGTAGAAGAAGAGTTTTATAGCCAAATAAACCCTTATACAAATCGCAAGATGCCAAGTCCGATAAACCCTGTTACCTGGGGAAGTAGAAGATCTGTGAAACCAGATGTGCTTATGCCAGGAGGAAGGGCTACTTATCGATTAAAAGGTGTTCTGGATAGTGATCAAGCTATTCTCAGATTACTGGCTTATAACCGGCCTCCGGGACAAATGGTTGCCAGCCCTGGAACTAGTGGGAATCTAAACTCCTATGCTCATACTTTTGGAACAAGCAATGCGGCAGCATTAGCATCACGAAGATTAGGTTTTTTGTATGATACATTGCATGATCTATATACTTCAAACCATGGGGATAACCTTAGTCGAGAATATGAAGCAGTGCTCCTGAAAGCATTGTTTTGTCATGGTGCAACTCAAGCTTCATCCTTTAATCGGATTGAGGAACTATTCAAGACAAAGGAGAATTCACAAGTATTTAAGTCTATAGCCCCGAAATATCTTGGGTATGGCAATATTGAACAAGAGCGGGTTCACGGATGCCTGGATAATCAGGCAACGATTCTTCAGTGTGGAAAGATTAAGCACTGTGAAGCACATACCTATCGTTTCCGACTTCCAGATTCTCTAAGGTCCCAAGTCGTCAACCGACGATTGATCATTACGCTTGCATGGTTCACGCCGATTAATCCTTCCTCTAGTACAAGTTACCGGCGTGCACATCTATATTTCAAACCTCCTGCCATAAGTGATCAAGAAAATAATCATCTTGCAGTTGATTCTAGAGAGGTTGACTGGAATATGGTAAAAGCTGGTACGGTTCAACATGAGGTTTTTACAGGTGAGAATAAAGCTGCTGTCTATTCTTCGGAGACAAGCATGGAAATAAAGGTGAGTTGCCGGAGTGAAGATGATAAGGAGTTACCTATAGCTTATGGTCTGGTTGTAACTCTTGATACGCCAGGAGTTGACCTTCCAATTTATGAAGAAGTCAAAGCTGACCTAGAAATCCAATATGGAGTTGAACCATCTGTTCCTCAACAAACTGAGCTGAACTCAGATACGCATTAAAGAAATTTTTACTACAGAATAAATCGAAATGGAGAAATGCTCATAAAGTATTGATTATTAGGGAACCAGTTAAAAATATAGGATTCAGTGTAAGCGCGTTTAGTTTGCCTCAGTAGTTAAAGGGGTCGGAGGTACATGGAAATGATTTTCATGTACCTCCGCCCCCTTTCGTTTGATATCACCTACCTGGCCTATAAAATCGCCCGTAGTAGTCAACAGATCACCGATGAGATCAGCGCTGATAAGGTTCAACCCAGCACCCGAAGAACAGGATTTCGTTCCGGCCTCATCCTGCAGTTACTCAACCCTAAATCCTTTATCGCTATCTTACCTATCGTCACCGTACAGTTTTCAGCCGCACATATCTCCGGTGGCTCAACAACGCTATGGCGTTGGTACTACTCTATGTGGCCATAGAGCTCGTGTTTAAAATCAGCGGCTAGGACCCGGGTTTTGCCCACCGAGTTAAAGGGGGGCGGAGGTAATTGCTTATTTATTTAATCACTCAGCCCCCCCCCTTTACTCGTTTCGTGTACCCAGGGCCGATGTAGTCCCAGGGCCTTGGGTACAGACTATATACGCCTGGCTATACCCGTTTGGTATCCAGCCAAAACGCCACCCCGGCGAAAAGAAAATACATCACCAACGCGATCCATGATAATACCGTCACGTTATCTCCAAATGGTGGGCCAAATATATTGTTTGCGTTAACTATCAGCATAAAAACAACAAAGATTGCCATCCCATATTTACCGGCAAATGTAGAAGCAGTGGTTGATTTCAGGTATATCCCCAACCCGACTAAAAGCAATGCCGCTTCAAGCAGGTAAGTTGCTACAGCGTTATTCCACAATCCAAAACCCATCTTCAACGAGCCATCCCCAGCCAGGGGCAGATCGGGCGTATGCACAATCAGATCAAAAAACCAGTGAGATGCGACTGCCAGCGCCATCATTAAAGCCGTCCTGTTTTTATTGGCCGATGTGCCCCTTAAAAGTAATCGAAGCCCCAGATAAACAATGACAGCCCAAACTACAGTGGCGACAAGGCGGTGACTATATGGCATAAATACAAGATCGAAGTGCGTTGATTCAGCATGGGTCAGAACCAAATCGAATT
>JBNKMF010000151.1:0-8126 GCA_050292965.1 Gammaproteobacteria bacterium
CCCTGTCAAATGGGCCTTTTAAGGCTTAAATCATAGTGTTCTATGGGCAATAAGTACATAGAATCAATGAGTTAGTTGGGTCTGACCCGAATGGTGCTGTTTCCTGATACGTAAAACCAATACAACCCTCAACAGCATCTACGCAATTCACCTAACCTTAAGGCAGGTTATAAACCCTCATCGCCTGAATTCAGCTATTTTGGGTAAATCATCAAATCGAACAACCAAAACCAAATTTTTTGGGCAACTTTGGCCCAATTATTTCTGAACACTTCGCCTCGATTTATCTGCCGATGAGTTTTTCTATTTAATGGGTGTCTATGT
Organism: Gammaproteobacteria bacterium; assembly: GCA_050292965.1. GTDB lineage: Bacteria > Pseudomonadota > Gammaproteobacteria > JACNJF01. The sequence continues at coordinate 325 of JBNKMF010000151.1, forward strand.
TTTATTGCTCGGATAAAAGCAAGAACTTAGTTTCGTAAGCCGTTTCTCTTTAACGGTTGCTGATACTCAAATGCGTTTTTATTATCGAAAAACCTTTTAAAGACACCCATCTTTTAACCATTGACATTACCACAGCCAGCGCGTAGGGTGAAGCCATCTATCCAACGCAAGGAGCGTATCATGCCAAAAGCCAGGAAGACTCAGGTATCCCTCGAAGCCACTCCGTATTATCACTGTATTTCCCGTTGTGTTCGCCGCGCATTTCTTTGCGGCAAGGATGAACTAACAGGCAGGGATTACGAATATCGAAGGCAATGGATCGAGGATCGTATGCTGGAGATTTCAACCATCTTCTCTATCGATATTGCAGCTTATGCCATCTTGAATAATCACTACCATGTGGTGGTCCATATCGATCAGGATAGAGCAAACAAATGGTCGATTCGTGAAGTCTGTAACCGCTGGCATAAGCTCTTTGCTGGTAATGACCTGTCGCGTCGGTTTATCAAGGATGAAATACTCAGCAGTGATGAGGAAAATCGTCTGACTGAATTCAGCGAAGAATGGCGCAAGCGACTGTTCAGTCTTGAATGGTTTATGCGCTGTTTAAACGAGCCGATAGCCCGCGATGCCAATCAGGAAGATCAAGTCACAGGCCGCTTCTGGGAAGGCCGGTACAAGTCCCAGGCCCTGCTCGATGAAAAGGCCCTGGCCGCCTGTTTGGCTTATGTTGATCTCAACCCCATTCGCGCAAAGATGGCTGATACTCCAGAAGCCTCTGACCATACCTCAATCAAACAGCGTATCGAGCATCAACAGCAAACCGAACCACAAAATCCAGAACTCATTGCTGCACAACCCAGGGCATTACTGCCTTTTGCAGGATATCCCAGACAAAACATGCCTAAAGGCCTGCCGTTTCGCTATACCGATTACCTGGAACTAGTTGACTGGACCGGACGGATCCTGCGTGATGACAAGCGAGGCAGTATTCCTGAAGAGACCCCTGAAATTCTCGAGCGACTAAACATAGATCCCAACCATTGGATTCATCTCACCGAAGATTTCGAAAGCCCTTTCAAATCCCTGGTCGGCAGCGCCTATCGTATCAAGGAGGCTTGTCAGCAAATGGGCAAATGCTGGGTGCATGGCATCAGGCGATGTTCAGAAGTGTTTCCTGATACGTAAAACCAATACAACCCACAACAGCATCTACGCAATTCACCTAACCTTAAGCCAGGTTATGAACCCTCATCGCCTGAATTCAGCTGTTTTCGCAAATCATCAAATCAAACAACCAAACCCAATTTGTCATCGCCAATTTTGGCCTGATTTTGTTTGAATACTATGGCCCGATTTAACACTTTTTGAGTTTTCTATTCAATGGGTGTCTATTTTCTTTTGTTTGTTTACGTATCTTTTCATTTATTGGGTGTCTTTGTTTACGTGTTTACTGATTAGGCAAATTTAAGGTCGGCCAAATTCGACACTACGTATTTCGTAGCTGTCAGGCCTTTTATATATATCCAATGATATAGCTTCGTTTATATCAGCCCCCAATATTACAAAATAGCACCAGCTCACATAGTCTTCATCATCACCTTCCTTAGCCATCTCGTATCGTTCGAGATTCACATCAACGTCATCTTTAGGATTATTTAAAATTGAAACCCACTGCTTTTTCATATCTGCTTGAGTCATTTCTTCGCGAAGCGATTCTGACAGGTAACCATAAGCTTGCTTGTACTTGCGTTTAGCTAGTGCTTCGCAAAATTGCATAGCCCACCAACAAAAACTTGGCTCATCTAATATTTCACTGTCCTTTTCATCAAGTTTTGGTAGGGGTCTATTCTTCTTCCCTCTAATTGTACTCAATTGCCTTTGTGCTTCTTTGGCGGTTGAGTTATAGATTTCAGGAGTCTTAGAATTTTCGGATAGACTTATTAACTCCTCATACCAACTAGAAGCCTCTTCATATTGTTCCAATGCAATTAATATTAGGCATTTCCAATGAATGATCGTTTGATAGTCCCCATCATAAGGCTTCATTAAACTTAGTGCTAAATCATAAAGTGAAATGGCCTGGAGCGCTTTTTGTATTTCTTTCTCTCCCATATCTCCAAAGTGCAAATCTGAAAACTCAGCCAATCGTTGAGCCTTGGAGATCAGCAAATTAGCCGCTCCTTGCTTATGAGAATAAGGAATTTCAGTTACGTCAATTTCTTTTCTGGGAGTGGCCATCATTTTTGCCTAACTCCCTGCACATCGGGCAACTTGGAGCGACGTTAGGAGCATAAAGTTGTTCCGATGATGCATTTTGTTATGTGTGTTTTTCATGAGACTGATAATACTCTAATTTACCTTCAATAATAAATTTTAAACCGGGACCAAACTCCGATTGAATTTGTTCCAAGATTTGTTGGAGTAACATTTTGAAATCACTCCAGTCTTCCAAACCCTCCTCATATTGCAATAAATAACGTCCCCTAACTCCACAATACATGCCCCAGATAGTACCATTGATTTTAATTTGACCTTCACCTTGGCCATAGTTCAATGCCCTACCGTTGGCGGTATGTGGAATAATTTTATTGAGATCATTCAATGAAGATATTTCAATTATTTGATCACTCTCAATTATGATATTCATTGCTTACACATAACGCCCGGAGCAGGGGACAACTTGTAGCGACGAAGGAGCGAAAAGTTGTTCCAACTGGCGCCGCTTGATAGGGCTAGACACTATTTGCAAGAACATTAAAAGTACCTGCTACATATTTATTAATGATTTCTTTCATAATTTCATTGTACTTGTCGAAGTCAAATTGAGATTCATCGACTTCAAATAACTTAAAAAGACCTGTAGTCTCCGGAATAGCGTGAAGCCAGCCTTCATTAAACAAATGCAGAACCCTTTTCGTTGTTTTTTGTGATAGAAACGAATCCTCAAACTCGGAAACCATGTCATTTAAACCACAGAGTAAATAGATAATTGAGCCTTCTCTAATCAACTGCTGATCTATCTCAGCCTCATACCCATCTACTACCTCTTTATTCAGAAATTAATAACCATCGAAACTGTCTTGATCTAAGTAGACAGTTTCATCTCCCGAAAAACCTCCGCTACTAACCAAATGGTAATAAAGTAATAAAACAGAAGACATCGCTTTATTTCCGTATTCGTAGTTCAATTCATCTATACGCACTTATAGAGCCCTAACCAGGGTGTAGAAAAATTAAAACATAAAAAATAACATGGTTCACGACGCGCTTCTACGCTCATAGAATTGTACTTTTAGAGTATAGCAACAAAAATATTCACGCAGGATCGCATTTTGTTCAGAATTATTAATCATTTATCACCCTTCAAAATATCACTTTAATTTTTCTACAGCCTGAACACCTGGCTCAGTGATGCGAGCGATAGCGAGCATCCACGAGAAGCCACTGGTTATGTTTAATTAAAAGAAACTACTTATTCTTCAATCTAGCTTTTTCCCTAGCAGCAAATTCACGAGCTTTTGCAGCGGCTTTATTAGGCTCTACTTCGCCCGGCATGGGCTTATTCTGCTTTTCATTTTCAGTCAATGGTATATTTGATTTAGTCATCATCATCTTCTCCTCGAATAATTTTATCCATGTCGCCTGACACAAGATCATCAGGCTCCTCTTTTGAAAGCCCCTTAAATTCTTCCAGTTCTTTTTTGGCCTGCTTTTTTATTTCATCCATAGACCAACCTTTCTTATCTCGTTTTTTTCTTCGAGCAGAATTTATATTTGATATTTTTTTTTGCATCACAGTATCTCCCGCACCAGGTAATCACCAGACGCTACATATTTATACCTATACTTTTCATAGTAGGATTTAACCTGCTCATTAACTGGGTTCATAATTCTTATCTGTTTGGCATTAATCATTCTTGCATAGACCCCATACCCAAACAGAACGGTCTCAAATATTTTAGGCCTTTCGCCTAGATCAGATGGTGCTGCTTCAACAACGTCTAGCCTGAGTGCTGTGCCTTGGTATGTGGGGCGCCCCATAGATAGGCCAATAAGTTTTGAAGACTCCCAAAGAGCCATCTCGAATCTCTTTGGATAACGAAACCTGAAAACAGAATAGCCCTCAACCCAATCCCAATTTTTAATTCTTGAGTTTGACCTCATCCATTCCTTTGATGCATTTAAAGCATTAGCGTTAATTTCTGTTAAGTTAATTTTTTTCTCCACCTCTTCCTGAAAGAATCTCTGAGGCTGTCTTCAATGCTTCTTTTCTAATTTTTGAGTAGCGATTTTCTGCGTCTTGATGAGTTGCTAACATCCATATCTCCCTGAAATTTAGTAAAAGTTGATGAATTTGTGTTCAAACATAGCGCCTTGCACAGCGGAAAATATAAGTGGAGGCGCAGCCAGAGCTTATATTTTTCCGATGATGCAACTTGTTATACGAGCAGCCTAATTTAATTAATTTTTTCAACACTCTTTGCCCAAAAAGTAATTGCACCATTGGAGGATTCAAAATCTCCGACATAGATATTTATTGACTCTAAACCGTGAGATGAAACATCTTCTATGAACATGCCACCAGTGGCGTAAGGGAAACCTTTTTCGACTTCCAAGTCTCGAGGCCCCAAAAACTTTAGCTTACAAACCTCACCATCCTTTTTTAAGTGTAGGTCAATGTAAGATTTGGCATTGTCGTCCTGATCAAATCCATATGCAAAATATACGATGTCATATAGATGTGGCGCTTCAATAATTTTGTGGTAGATACGATCCATAATTTATTTACGTATAACGCCGCAAATAACCGGACGCAAAAAGCGCGCGGTTTTTGTGGTCCGTGTTAATTTGCCTTGTTAGCTTTTTTGACTTCATCTGATATTTGCTTACCGAGCAGATAAAGCTTTGTTTCGATATCTCGAACGGAAACATTACTCAATTGCTTTTCCCACGCAAACAAGTTTTCTGAGTACTCAACATACAGATCTATATGGCGCGACCTCTCTTCTGCATTTGAGCCGTATGCGCCGAAATTGCTCGGCAGCGCGGCCACCTCGCTTTTTTTGGCTTTTCCACGGACTCCTTTTGGGAAGAATAGTGCTCTCCAGCCAATTACAACATTGCTGTCAATTATCGGAGCTCTGTTTGGATAAGCAAAATGCAAGACTTTGGAAGCCCCGACAATAGAGTTGTTGATCGAAGGGACAATGAGCTCAAGAATTCTTTTTAGCGCTCCTTCCTCTCCATTTTCTAGTTCGGTTAATGCCTTTTTACATTCTGGCCAATCCAGCTCGCAATGCCACTCCGGGATAGTTGGCATCCATGAGTAGGCAAAAGCAACCAACTTTATGAAGTCTTCTTCACTAGATATCACCTGTGAACGAAACATTGGCTCAGACTTTCTGTACCAAGGATCGATGACTTCGTCACCCACTCGTTCGCACAGTTCTTGGTATTTTTCTCGTTTCATCGTTTTTGAAAGCTAACAGCTGATTATATTACACACACGCATATTGACTTATATTGCACGCACGTATATTGACTTATGTTGCATTATATCCTCAATCATTGGTAAAACAATCAATGACCGCTCATGGCACAGGCTGTGTGAAAACTATTTTCCAACTTTTCAAGTGGAGTATGGGATCTTATATAGAATCAATTTCGTATATTTTGTGGTAATTGAACTCTAAGTATTTCTGAAAAATTACCCCGTAGTGGGAAATATTGTTGGTGTCACCAGTTTGAATCGAGTTTTCACACAGCCTGTGCACATTACTGCCCATTGCACTGCACAATACGAATGTCTGTTTCAGGAAAAGGGGGCATTCACTTGCTGACCTTAAATGACTACTGACGACCCGAAGTGGACGTTCACGTCAAGCTAAGCGGCGCACTTTTCAGCGTTCGCTTGAGCTTTTTGTTAAGTGACTTTTTAATTCTTGCTCGCTTAATACTTTTTCTGATGAATAGGCTAGCTTTCCATATCCGTCGTAAATGCGAATTTGAAACTCATTAGTAGATAGTATATCTGTTGCGTCCTCTCTGCTAATACTGTAACCGGATTCATCTCTATCAGTTGTACATCCGACCACGTATATGTATTGATAAATTTCTGCGTTTACAGCATTTAAAACACTTAGCTGTTTAACAAATCTACTGCCATCAAGTTTATTGGTTAGTAAAACCAACGTTATAGGATTTTTTTCAAGAGCATATTGTTTCTTCAGCTGCATTGAAATATTAGTTAATTCATATGCCTCACCATAAGAGTCAGTAATCTGAATGTCATGTGGTTGAGCACCGTTAGTACAAGAAGAGACTAAAAATGTAATTAAAACCGTTAAAATAACCCTTAGCATTATTATCGCCTCATTTAACCTGGAGAACCAACCTGGCTCCTGGAGAGGTTGAGGCTATGGTATCATGAAAGCTCTTCGCATTCTGATCCGTAATGCCCACACAGCCGAGTGTGCCTGGTTTGTTTCCGTCAGGGTGAATACCCAGCCTTCCATCTGATTTCCCACGATTCGTTTGAAACTTTGGATAAATTGGAACAAAAAAACCTCGGCCAGTTTTATCGCGGTAGGCTAAATCAATACTGGCCTTATATCCCGTCACCTCCCTTCTTCCAATATCATAGAGGCCCGGCGGTAGCACACCCGCACCAAATGGACCGCTTATGGCATTCCACGAAAGATTCTTCGTTGGCCAAGATAAGGTCTTTTTGCTCTATCAAAAATTAAATCAGCCATAATTTTCTCCTTTGTATTTGATTGGCTTCACTTAACGCTTTGCACAGCCGAATTTTTGGAGGAGCCCATTTGTGCTATTTAGCACAAAAAGCGGCGACGGAAAAAATTTCGGCTGGTGCAACTTGTTATGAGCTGAGCACGGACATGCTACGGTATTCATAATCGTCTCCCGAAATGTAATCTATAAACCCAGTATGTACTTCTGTCGCTAGAGTCTTATTTATTAATTCAGCGATAGCTTCTATTTTTGTATTGCTTGGTTCGAGCTCAGCATACATGATCATGACATGAATAGGCTCCTTTTCGAAACCCGCTCCATCACAATGTTTACGGGACATATTGAGTACAACTCCTGGATTATCGGTAATACCCACGAACCATTCATATACATTTTCGTAGTCTGAGTTAAACTCAGATACTATTCTGCATGTTTTAAATATTTCACCGATTTCATCTAGCTTCAAACCAGATGAAAACCATGCTTTATATTCTTTAACTTTATCGCACTGCATATTTTCTAATTGGCTCATAACGACAGTGTAAGGGGCCGAGCGTTAGCGAGGTCCCAGCGACCATAGGGAGCGACTTAACACCCTGGTTATGTGCTTTACTCACAGTGGCTAACACAGCCAACCTACCTAAATAGATTTTCTTCTTGTTCTTCCGACACGAAGAACAATCTATACTCTTTGGCAGAATAATCATTAACCACCATCATCCTGTTTTGCACTTTACTGCTGGGTAATTCTACCAAGTATTTCATTCCTTCCCTTTTGGGAGCTTCATAGAAGCGCTGCCAATATTCTGCCCCCCACCCATCTGAAGCTTTCCCATATTCTAGAAAGACTTCTTTAAATTTTTCCTTGGTCACTTCTCTCATGGTTTTACTGCACATAACGCCATGCTCTGTGGGAATTTGAGAGCAATAGCGAACAAATTTTCCATAGGAGCATCTTGTTATATGGTATTTTCATTCCCATCCATACTGAATATGTAAAATTGTACTTCTTTCTGGGTCTACAGAAATATGGAAGAATGCTAATC
>JBNKMF010000152.1:0-8117 GCA_050292965.1 Gammaproteobacteria bacterium
TATACACATCAACTGTAATGATTTATGAAACAGTGGGTTAACCTCTATTGCGAGCGGTCAACTGCGGAATCTAGGATCATAATAATCTCGATGAAAATACACCTGCTCATCAAATTGTAAATGGCTCACACCATCCACATGAATGGTTCTGGATTTATTCAACCGAGGGTGCTTAAAGTGCATAGTCCAGATCACGAAGGCTTCCTGCTCCAGTTCTGTCACCTGGTGGATTTCAAAATTACAATGTATTAAATCCTGCATCATGTTTTTGAAATATTTATCCAGTGACTGTATGCCCTGCATATGATGTAGAGGGTCTATGAACTCTATGTCAGAGCGGTATAGCTCATTTAGCCCCGTCAGGTCTGCACTGTTTAGCTGTTGATAAAATTGATTGAATTTTTCCAGTGTGGGGTTCATCACTGTACCTTTATATTCTGATAACGCAGCAGGGTTTGTTTACATGCCAGGTTGTGGTCTACAACGGGTTGAGGGTAGCTGGACTGAATATTTTGCAATTTAAACCAGACCTGGGGTTTATGAATATATTGCTCCGGTACATCTTTTAACTCTTCCACCCAGAGTTTTATAAACTCCCCTTGTTTATCAAATTTCTCACCTTGCCGGGTTGGATTGAAGATTCTGAAATAGGGTGCAGCATCTGCACCGGTTCCTGCTGCCCACTGCCAGCCCCCATTATTAGAGGCGAAATCACCATCAATCAATTGTTGCATAAAATATTGCTCGCCACGTCGCCAGTCGATTTGCAGGTCTTTAGTGAGAAAACTGGCCACGATCATTCGCAGGCGGTTGTGCATCCAGCCGGTTTGATTCAAACATCGCATGGCAGCATCAATGATCGGATATCCGGTTTTTCCTTTGCACCAGTTGAGAAAATTATCCTCATCCTGCCGCCACAGCAGATGGTTCATATGCGTTTTAAAACAACTGTGTTTTGACACAGCAGGATAAGCCATCATCAGGTGTCGGTAGAAATCCCGCCATACTAGTTCATTAAGCCATGCAAATCCTGTTTCACCGGGGCTTAGCGGAAGATATCCTAGAGTTGATTCTATAGCCTGCATGCATTGCTTTGCTGAAATAACACCTATTGCCAGATAAGGTGATAATTTACTGCTTTTGTCCTGTATGGGGAAATCGCGCTGTTTGGCATAATCTATAAGATGCTGCTGACAGAAATGATTCAGCCTATTTAAAGCAGCCTTTTCTCCGGCGGGCCATTGTGGATCTTGCTCTGAATTTTGTTCAACTTCATTTTGAGCAGTCATCGATTGCTCTACCTGAGCCAGGCTGAAACCTTGCCATTGTATCTGTTTTATCCAGGCATTGCGAAATGCAGTAAACACCTTGAACATTTCATCTTTTTGAGTAAGTACACTACCCGGCGCTAGAATACAGTCGCCATTCAGGCGATAAAAAGGTATATCGATGTGGTCTCGAACATCGCGATCTCTGCTGTCTTCGTTAACCCCCGACTCACTATTTGCAAATAATGCGGAGATCTTCTGCTGATGAATAAAGCGATTGAGTAAATCTGCAACTTCAGAATATAGATTGCATTGCAGCATATGCAGCTCAATTTGATAGCCTTGTAAGGTTTGTTTCAGCTGTTGCAGGTTGGCATCGATGAAGCGCAATTGTCTTGCTCCCCTGTCATGCAATAGATCCTGCCCTGGGCAGTGTATGTAAACTGCTACAATAGATTTTGCATGCTGCATCGCATGATACAGGGCGGGGTTATCCTGAACCCGTAGATCACTTCTGAACCAGAGCAAATGCTTTTTCATGCTGTTTTACCAGTTGGGTGATTGATTCTGCATAGGGTGCGTTCAGCCATAGCCTGCTCTGGTAAATCAACCCCAATTGTCCGGAGTAAAAACAGTTTTCAGGAAGCCGGGACTGTTTAGCAGAGAAACAGTTGGCATTTAATCCACTTCCCAGAAGAATAATGAAAGCATGCACCTGTAGGCGTTCGGATATCAGAGAAAGCTGGGCAGGATCACTATGTCCCAGGTCGTAACAGCGGTATTCAAGGCTTTGCAGTTCAAAGCGAGCAAGCTGAGCATCTAAGCTACTGATATTGCCCACCTGCAATAAAGCGATGCGTGGCCCCGTCTGGATGGTAATCATTCTTTCGATTTTACTGCCCAGTAATCTGCGTGCACTTTGTTCAATTATGAGCTGATCCGGTCGCTGCAGCATGGATAGTTGTTTTAACCAGGGTTCAATGATTTTGCGTAGCCAGAGTTCGGCTGGATAGAGTTTTGAGGTTTCACTGATGTATGCTTCCAGCTGATTCAGTTTCAAATTCTGAGCGAGCGTCATCAATTCATTCTGTATGCTTTGGACGTTATCGGTAACCGTTTCAGTGGCTGGGTTTTTAAGTAATGGTTTAACCTGTCCAATACTGACCCCTTTATCTAGCCAGTTTAAAATCTGTCGAATCTGATGTATGTCCGCATTGCTGTACAGACGATGGCCGCTTTCAGTGCGAGCCGGTTTGATCAGTCCATAGCGGCGCTGCCAGGCGCGAAGCGTGACAGGGTTAACCCCGGTAATTTTTGATACTTCACGAATCGGATATGTGTGTTCAGAGTCCATAGCGCAATGCTAGTTCAGGTGGATGAGGGAAAAGGTAATATTGTTGTGCAATATAATCGTTGGGGTGCTCGCTTAAATAGTGCTGAACCAGTGTTAGAGGCGCATGTATGGGTAAAGAACCTGTACGATAATCATCAATGAGTTTAATCAGCTCTGCGCGCTGCCTGCTGTTCATCCTGTCTTTGAAATAACCATGAATATGCTGCAGAACATTGCATTGATTGTTACGTGTTGCGATATTTTTGAGTGCGGACATGAATTGCAATTCGTAGCTGCTGGCAATCGAAGCGATATCTCCTGAAAGGTCGGATAGTAATCTGCCTAATGCCTGGTAACTGGGTGGATGATGCGCCATCAACATATATTTGTATCGACTATGGAAGTCGATTAAAGAGGCAGCATCGATTCCCTGATGGATGAGCGATTTCCAGTTGTGGTAAGCGTACAGGCGGGTGATAAAGTTTTCGCGTAATTGTGCATCATTTAAGCGACCATTTTCTTCAACCGGCAGGGCGGGATACATTTGCATTATGTGCCTGGCATATATACCGATACCATCGTTCAGGCTGTGTCCATTCTGGCGATAGACCTTGACCCTTTGCATGCCGCAGGTGGGTGATTTGGCACAGAAGATATAACCGCTTAAGGGGTGTAAGCTTAAAGCAGTCTGATGTGAGAAGTCTTCCAGATGAGTAGTCAAATTGCGACCATCCTGGCAGCGAGCAATGATGCTTTCGGCTGATAATTCCAGACGGATGCTGGGGCGTGGTTTACCCAGGCCTATGCCCATTTCCGGACAAATGGGTACATATCGTACATGCTCCTGCAGGGTGTCGGTGCAGAAGGGGCTGCGTTTATGACCACCATCGTAACGCACTTCCTGTCCTAGCAGGCAGGAGCTGATACCGACCTGTAGGGTATTGGTTTCAAACTTGTACATTGTAGCTCCTTTTGTATAACTTTATTCGGAGTCTAGTAGAAGTTGTACAATAAATCAAATGCTGTATAACTTATATCGGGTTGTATTAATTGCTGCGAGGAATTTCTAGTTCAATGTATTCGGGAGAAAGTGTGTCATCATTGTGCACTGATTCAGCATGAGCATTTCTCAAACGCGCTTCAATACGTGCTGAGTTGATGTACTTTTGCTGTTGTATATTCGGGTATAAGTGGTGCAATCTTTCGACACATAGTGCCTGTCTGGCGGCTTCCTGTTCGAATCGACTGCGTTGTTCAATTGTTAATGTAGGCAGGGTTAACAGATAAGGGGCCAGAAAATTGAGGTAGTCTTCAAATATAAAGTTGTCTATATCGGTTTGTATGACCTCGGGGATAAAGAACTCAGGAAAGTTGGAGTTATCCATTTCTCGTCCTTCCAGAGAATCAGTAAGGTTAATACCACTTAGGCCGATTGAAATATCGTGCTGACGATGGAACCATTGGGCCTGTGGTGATTTTCCAGCCATCGATCTCACCGTTGACTCAAGCATACGCGTAAATGGTTGTTGAGCAGTTTTGTTGTTTTGTTTGTGAGTAAAGAAATCCTTGCAAGCCATACCTGCTGTCCAGCTAAGAGCTAGATCGTAGAACAGACGGTTGGCCGCAAATGAACTACCCAGCAATGCCAGCGGTTGTTCGTTCTGATCCAGTAGCCACAGCTCAAAATCATCGTTCAGCGCGAAAGGTGCATTCTGCGCATTTTGCAACAGGTATTCGTACACCACCAGGCCCTGGCGTTCCATCTCGTTGAAATCTTCGGATGGGTAGATCGGACCTCTGCGCAGACCACTGATCTCTGACCAGTGACCAAAACGAATTTCGGTAATTAACATATTCGGTGACTGTTCCATATCCCGCGTCAGACTTATATCCTTGACATAGATATCCCAGTTTATTCCATCGATAGTAACTGCTTCGGCCCCTTTATATTCGATGATATTCATCACACCACGAAAAGGATTGAGTAGACGAACGGCATGTTGACGGATGGTGTGTATATCGGTAGTCATACCTGTTATTTTAGAAGATGAATCCAGAATTACACCTTGACCCGATAATTTCTAGAAATTCGCTCGGATTTGCACTATAGATAATAAAATCAGTAAAACCATAGTATCTGAACGAGAATTACTCTCGGATTCTGGAAAAAATGTACAACTTAACAGTATGTGAAGTATCGAAGTATTGACATGTCCGCTAGTAAGTATGGCTCATCTGCTAATCCTGTCACTGACAGATTCACTTCCGTTCAAACTGGGGTGAATTTGTTCATCTCTGGCATTTTCGAAATACCTGTCGTTACCGTTTTTAGCTGCCAACTTGCCGCTAAGTATGCTAAAAACTTTCCCGGTCTATTGATGATATTATCGCCTATCGCTGGTCTGGATCGATTTCTGGACAACCCTGGTAGCAAAATTACAGAAAGCTTTCTGGTCTTGGCAGATGGTTGATATCGAAGATTACAGGCGCTTACAACTGGCACTTGAGCGCAGTAAGCATGATTTCATCAGTTTGGCTGAAGCATCACCGGATTCCATTATCCGCTATGACCGCGTTGGTCACATTCTCTATCTCAATACAAAATTAGCCAGGGACCTGGAGGTGGATCCAGACCAGGTCATTGGTAAACACTCTTCTGAAATATGGCCCGATGGGCGTTTCAATCCGATTGTACAGACCATAGAGCAAGCGATGGAGAAAGGTAGCCCAAGGATCATTGAGTTCTGGGCGACGATAAATACCCCAGCGGCGCGCTACCATCAGATACATTGTGTCCCAGATCGGGATATTGATGGGCAAATTGTTGGCGCCTTCGCTTTTGGCTATGATCGTACCGAACATAAGAAAAACGAAATGCACCTGCAGCACATGGCGCACCATGATGTGCTGACAGGCCTACCAAACCGGCGCCTACTAACCGAGAGGTTATTCGAGGCCATCGAGCAGGCACGTAACAAGGGAGGCAAGATTGCTATCCTCTACCTCGATCTGGACGGCTTCAAGCCGATCAACGATCAATATGGACATGAGTTTGGCGACCGTGTGCTGGTAGAAGCCGCTAATCGCCTGGCACACAATTTGAAGGGTGCCGATATGGTAGCCCGTATCGGCGGGGATGAATTCGTTGTATTGTTAACTCAACTGTCCAATAAAGAAGAGTGCGAATATGTCGCACATCGATTACTCGAAGCGACCTCTCGTTCTATTGTACTCGACGGCATCAATATGCAACTTTCAACGTCGGCCGGTATCTGCCTGTATCCGGATGATCAGCTGGAAGACCCAGACATCCTGCTTCGCTATGCCGATCAGGCGATGTATATGGCCAAAAGCGCAGGGCGCAACCAGTTTGTTTTCTTTGATGCTTATGCCCGTGGCCAGAACGTCACCCAGAGCCTGACCATCCACGAGCTCAGACAGGCGCTTGGGCAAAACCAGATATGCGTGTATTACCAACCCATCCTTGATCTCGTCAGCGGACAGGTTATCAAAGCTGAAGCACTGGTACGCTGGCAACACCCAACACAGGGCATTATATCGCCGGCAGAGTTTATTCCGGTTGCAGAGAACGGGGGGCTGATACATGAGATTGGTGATCTGGTTTTCCGGCTTGCGGCTAAAACTGCATATTTATGGCACAGTCAGGTTACCAAAATGGCTGGTCAACAGATACGAATCAGTGTAAACCGCTCACCGCGCCAGTTTTTTTATCGTAATGAACTGACTCGCTGGAGACAGTATCTGGACGAGCAGGATATTCCCGGCAATTTACTCGGTATAGAAATCACCGAAGGCTTGCTGCTAGATGACCGACCGGAGGTTCACGAACAGATCAATGAAATGCGAGCCATGGGCATGACCATTTCTCTGGATGACTTTGGCACCGGTTATTCTGCATTGTCCTACCTAAGAAAGTTCAAGATAGACTACCTCAAGATCGACCGTTCCTTCATCCATAACATTGAAGAAGATACTGATGATCGCGCTATTGTTGAATCGATCATCGCTATGGCCAAACACTTGAGCATTAAGGTAATTGCTGAAGGTGTAGAAACCCCTGGACAGGCCCAGATCCTGCAAGCCGCTGACTGCGAGCTGGTGCAGGGGTATCTGTATGCGAAACCTATGCCCGAAGCTGAGTTTCTGGAGTTTGTTTCAAACAGTCAGATGAAATTCTGACTAGAGAATCACTGTTTAAGTCGTCATTGCTAGAACGTCTGTATGGACGCTGGTGGTATGGCGAAGCAGGAAGCTAAAGCCGCGCGGTATTCTGTCATAATCATCCTGGATTTCGCAGTTGACCGCTAATATCTCACGTAAGGTAATGATTTATTAGGACAATTATTGCACTTTTATCCGTACCCATAAGGTTTTCAGCATGGATACTGTTATTTCGCGATTGTCTATATTTTCCGTGTTTTCACATAGTTTTACGAAGAACTCTAAATATGATATTTGGCGCCTTATAAAGAATGATGTTGCTAATCCTCAGTCCTTATTGTCAGCCACAATCTGCATAAAGTTGATGGTGCTATCGTCATAATTTAACAGTGATTTTAATTCATGCCAGACAGATTCAGAACTGATGATACGGTTGTGGTTGCAATTATCGGTAACCAGTAATTTGGTTAATGGATACGCGGTACAGAATTTTTTAGAATCTTCGATGGAGGCAATTGGATCATTATTATCATGCGCGATCACTGTATAATCAGCATAGAGCTTGAGTTTTTTTGCTAACTCCAGATGTGCGTATTGCTCTTGATAATCACGGGCAAATTTTTTGGAATATTTTTTTATGAAGTCACGGTTTAGTTTAAGGTTTTCGAGTTTACGCAGGAAGTACAGTCTGTAGTTAAAAACCGGTGCTATCATGAAAAGGGGGATCTCCTTTATTAAAGAGGGTTTTGCGTTGGCGAGTAGCAGGCATCCGGTGTCATGCCCTACGAGTGCCGACACTCCATCATGAAAATTATCCCGGGCATATTTTATTATCTGGTTTGTAACGCTGATTGATTGTTGCAAGGTAGCGGGTTTGTTTTCACTACCTCCATGACCCAGATGATCAAAAGCCAGGGCGGTATAGCCTATGGCTTTTAATCCCCGCATCAGGGAAAAAAACTGATAAGCACCTCCACCCCAGCCATGCACAAAAACCACTACAGGGCCGACTCCGGTACGATAACAGTTGATTTTACCTTCTTGTGTAGGGATAAATTCCTGTATGAAATCTCTCGGTGTCTTAAATTGTTGTTTTTTTGAAGAATTAAACAGAAATAATTGTGAATCTAACTTACGTTCATTTCGCTTTGAAGTAATAGTATTCCATAGTTGAATTATTTTTTTCATGAGGCTTAACTTTGGATGATTTTCGCAGGTGATTATTGTAATTTGAAACAGTTTGTATCTACTAATAGCACCAATATGCGGATTGTGCATGTTTTTTCAGTGATAAATTCTATCAATGGTTAGCCCGTGGTCGGTATTTATAAGCT
>JBNKMF010000153.1:0-7976 GCA_050292965.1 Gammaproteobacteria bacterium
ATCAGTTGGAATAATTTCGAGGCATTTCTGAAAGAGTGGAAACTGCCTCGGCCCCGGGTAATGGCAAAGGTGTAGCATGACTTGTCGGGTTCATAGTCATACGTTAGAGTGGTGCCAAAACTCAAACTACCGAGGAACCGGATGACGAAAGGGTCACGTCCGGATCTGTGGGGGGCGCCGCCCGAGAGGGCGGCTCCTACCCGGAAATGGAATCACTCACTTCGTTCGCTCTCCATTGAGCTTGGGCGTTATGCGGTCCAGTCGGCATTCATGCAGTTCACCTGGCACATTAGAAAAATATAAAATATATGCTATCAATTCTGTATCCAAGTCTTATGCCTACAATAAAGGAAATGCCGGTAGGGATTTTACCGCTTATCTTGGCAGAAGAAGAATATCCAATTTTAGTAGTTAAGTCGCCAAAGGAATACATCCTGGCCGCCAAGATAAACGCAAGTTTTAAAATATATTTAGCACCTGTAACCATCGACAACCAAAAGACCTTTGGTTTAATTACTGCATTTTTCGATGATGAAGAAGAGCCGTTAATTATTAAGACACCATTGTTCGCAGACGATTTTTCTAATGCGCTATTTCGATTATTGCAATGTAGTCAGCTCAATGTTCATTTATTTGACGAATTATCACGAGAGCGTTTTGTGTTTAGTGCATGCATTACCGTGCCTGATGAAGTAACACAACAAATTGAAAAAATTACACTACTGGAGTTTTCGCTACCAAGAGCTCGATCAATGATAGATGGGATTGATAGATTTTTCGGATTGCGCACCCCAATAGATGATTCTAGGGCTATTACTATACTGTTGTGTAAGTCCACCTATGGAGATGACCTGTTTATTCAGGATTTGAGGCCTGAATATCATTCATATCATGGATCACGCGGATTTAGTCATACCGTTGTAGAAAGGGAAGAACCAGGGACTTACCAAGAAGAGGATATAGTTCAATGCCTTTTGCGCGTTTTCCCACCGGAACAAATATATCTAAACCCGAAGCGCATATACGATAATGAAGAAATGTGCGATATTTTGGTCATCACAAAAAAACACCTATTTATTATACAAGCAAAAGATAGCCCAAACATCGAGCGGATAAGTAAACAAAAGCTATCTAGAAAGCGAAATAATGTAATGAGCGCTTTAAAGAAGGCTATCAATCAAGCAAAAGGCGCAGTTTCATATTCTCAGCGCAATACAAACAAACTAGAGTTTCTAATTAATGGACAGCGATATACCATAAATACTAACGGACTCAAGACCAAGACTCTAATAGTTGTGAAAGAGTTGTTCAATGACCAATTCGGTGAATACAGTCAGCAACTTCTTGGTTTTAGCCGCGATAAGCAAATACCATGTGTCGCGCTAGACTACCCAGAATTCTACTCATACTGCGTGAATCTTCGGGACGAACAAGCATTTTTCAATGCATACGATAGAGTAATGGAATATGCGATTAAGGAAGGAGAGTATCCAAGGCTAAGATTTGGATTAGTTGAGGATTGATGCCGGATGAAAATCATATCGCATAACAAGGCCGCTCCAGCCGACGCGCCAAAGGCGCGCGCGGCTGAGCGGTAACGTTAGCCGAAAACGAAAGGAGAAAATATGTCTACTATAAATAAAGATGGAATGCTTATAGACAATAAGGTCATTCTTCGCCGATTTCCAACTATAGAACATGGCTCTCTAGTTGGCGTTCATGCGATCGTTGTCCATCAAACGGACGCGCCTACCTCTCAACATACATTCAATGGCTACAATGCAGGAGGTAATGGCGCACATTTTCTGATTGGCAAAAAGGCCAAATTTATCAAACAGCTAGTATGCATAAACGCTGCTACCACGTCGGCCGTCTAATAAAGTCAAAATGTCTTACCATCAACAAGAAGAGCTGTAATGGCGCCAACATGGCAAAGATTCTTGCCATGTCATGGACAAGTCAGATAAAAGCTCTAGATGCAAATGAACGCGGCAAATCTTATCCTCATCGTTATCCTGTCAATAGTGATTCAATTGGCATTGAGCTTGTGGGGAAGCATATAGATAACCAACGGTACGAAATAGTTACTTCAAGCCAGAACACTTCTCTCCAATGGCTAGTGAGTGAACTATATATCCACTTTAGTCTTACTTCTAGCGACGTATATAAGCATCCAGATGTCTCATACAAAAACCCTGGCGAAGCGAGCACAGCAACATGGAAGTAAAGATGAAATTTTCAATCATATTGGCCATTGCTGTTCTCGCCTCATGCGCAACCCAGGACTTCTACCAGCGTGAAATCACAGATGTGTATGTGGAAGATTTCGGGTCAGACGACATTGAAAGCTGCCGTCCATCAGATGTAGACCTGAGTCATCACGAGGCTAAAGAATATTTTCTTAGGGCAAGGCAGGTTGAGTACAGGGTGATCCATGATCATTATGATTTCGCACCATGCTATATAGAGGGGACATTAAAATATCGGTCGAGCCTATGTGAATGGGAGATCCGTGCAGGAGCTACTGGCCATATAAAATGCGGTGGAGAAACAAAATATTTCGTGTGCGACACATGCGAGGACCTATTTAGCCACTAGCGGCGGGTCAATCGGCTCAATCAGCTTCAATGGAACCGCTCACTTCGTTCGCTCTTCAGTGATCCAGGCGTTAGGGTTTGTCAGGAAATATGATCAAAACTTTAACACTAGCTTTTTTGTCTTTAGTAACTACTGGTATTTTTGCCGAAACACCCGAAGAAATAGTCAAAGAAATCTACTCATATAAAATTCAAGAAGTTCAGGAAATGCCCACATCCATTCCTCTAGAAATAGAAGCTAGTGAAATAGAATTAAACGATAAAGCACCAAAAGAAATTATGGCCAGGCTATTACATCCATATTTCTGTGGTACACGTGGCTGTTTAACTTGTATATTGGTAAAAGGAAAAAGCAAATGGCGTGAAATATCTCCAAATTTAATAACGCATGGTGATTTAGAAATAACAGCAGAAATATTCAATGGTTATAATTCCATTAAGTTTGGTGAGAACAAGACTTGGCATTACAATGGAATCAAATATGAATAAACGGGGACGAAACCCTTTTATTCCAAATCAGACATTCGTATTGTGCGGTGCAATAGGAAGGTATGTGCCATGAGCGGTCATTGATTGTTTTACCTATGATTGAGGATATAATGCAACATAAGTCAATATACGTGCGTGCAACATAATCACCCTTTAAGTGTGCAAGATGAAATACGAAATAATGTACATTGAGGAAAAGTAGGAGTTGCTTCACTAGAGGCTACTATCGGTAAAGTCTATTTTTCAAAGACTGGAAAGACACTGAAGTACAATGGTAGGGAATTTCAATCATTAAAGGGCTCTGGTTATAAAGCTAATTATTTTGATGTAGATACAGGTGAGCACTATTGGATTTCTAATTGTAGAAAGGACGGTAATGACGGACTTTATCGAACTACCGTACATGTAGATGTGGAAATACGGAATGAATACTGGACAGAAATTCGTAATATGCCAGAAAGAAAAGACCAAGATTCATTCATTTCGTTAGGCAAGCATAAAGCTGGCGGGAAAGAACCGAAAGATTGGAGAACTAACACTTAACCAGCGCTTCCACCAGATTCATCGCCGCGATGCGGACCCTCACTGGTGAAGCGGGCGTTAAAAACTCAATTTGAAACGGAGTTTAATAATGTATGTGAATCAAAGTGTAAGGAGTCGTTACGACGATCTTAAAAATCAAGCAAGGGAGATTTCAAGCGATACCCTGCCTGCATATTTAAAGAGGATTCGATTGGAAGAAATCAATCACAAGTCTATTGTTGCTTCAAAATTATGGTCATTAAATCCAGATAGAAAGGTCGACTGGGACTGGTCGTTTGCGAAAACCTATATCTCGAAGTATCCAAAATCTTTTGATCTTTCGGTTTGGAACCAAAATACATTGCTTTCGTTGGCTTTAGGTCGGCCCACATATAAAGGTACGCGCATGAGGCTCGACTTTGTTGAACGTAGTCCGAATACCGACGTGTATTCTGGTCAAATATTCACGATAAATCGTTTGGCTTACGAGACGTACGGACGGCTCATTGGGGCCGAATTTATAAGAATCATGGAACCGATGAATGAAAAGCTTATCTCTCATTATCTATCTAATGACAAAGGTTTCAAACTGGTTCCGAGAAAGAAAGACGTTCCACACTACTTGGTAAAAAAACTATGAACGAAGAAGAACTCAAAAAGATCAAAGACAAAGCGAAAGAGTCTGCGAAGGAGCTTCTTGAGGATATTCCTGACGACCTGAAAGAAGAGTTAAAAAAGGAAACGGTTTTAGGTAATCCTGAGAATATATTCAAGCCAGATAATAAAGATGAATAAATATAATAATAGGCTTCTACGGAAAATTTGCTCGCTGGCGCTCACAAATTCCCGTAGAGCGTGGCGTTAACACCATAATTTCGTAGCAAAGTTAAATATAAGGAGAGTTTTATGAAAATTGTTCCAATTGCATTAGTCGCTACAGCGTTGTTGTCTGGGTGCACCTCAATACCGACAGGTAATATTGAAGCCTTTGGTGTCGCTACTGCGGATGTAACAAATAAGATCGATGCTGTAATTAGCGACTACAACAAAGCCAATGTTAACGACAAATTAGTAGTAATGGCTCAGTCAAATCGGAAATACGTGAAATCCGATATGGATCCCATCAAAAAAGTAATCATTAGAGATTCAGATAAGAAGGGTTTTGCTTTATACAAAGCAAATAACGCACTAGGAAACTATGCCAAAGCACTAACATCACTTGCTAATGCTGGATCACATGAAGAATTAGCCCTTGCTGGCGTGAATCTTTCAAAATCATTAAAGGGAATGAATGAGCAATACAAAACGCTAAAAGAAACAGAAAAAGACTTCATAAGCGATGAAAGTAGCGGAAAAATTAGTCGTGTTATTTCAGAAATTGCATCTTACTATGTCGATTACAAAAGAGGTAAGGCGCTTAAGGAGGTTATAACTGCCGCGAATCCCTCAATTCAAACAATCGGTAAAGTAATCAGCGATCAACTTCTAAAAGGAGTTATTGAAGGGCGCCTTTATACAATGAAGGGTAACGAGTTGGCAGGCGATTTTGCTGATTATAATGCCATGGTCGAAAAGTTGTCATTTTCGCAAAAGAAAAAAGCTCTAGATGATATCTACGAAAAATATATTGCCATGGAATCAACAACGGCAACAGTAACTCAAGCTCAAAAAGCTATTTTGTCCGTGATGAAGGCGCACAATGAATTAGCTGCTGAACTGAAAAACGACCGTTTCGATAGTAAACGAATAGCAGTGGCTCTTCAAAACATAAAAACTGTACATAATAGCTTTGATGATTTAGAAGAGCTTATGAAAAGTTGTGAAACAGAAATCATTGCAGATGACGAAAAAGGTATTATCTGCAAAGCTGAAAGTAATGCCAATTGATATAGGAGATAGGTTATGTCCGAGCTTTCTGAATTGAACAAAGCAATAAGCGCACTGAATGATCTTTGGCCATTGCTCGAAGGCGAAGAGAGAGAAAAGGTTTTAAGGGAGCGAAACAACTTGAATGACAAGGCATCAGAGTTGGCTCATAAAACACTTTTGGAGGGTATGCCAGAGTTAGATGATGCGATAGAGCAATTGAAAAAAGTCATACAATCAGCAAAAGACGCTAAAGAATCAATTGACCAGGTTGCAGAGAGAATTAATAAGGTGACAGATACAATCGAAAAATCCGTATTAGCTGTGGGAAAGGTCGAAAGCCTCATAGCTATTTTATAGAAACCTATCAACGCTATAGGTAATTTCTGGGAAGGTTTACTTACACTTGATTTGAATTAGTTCAGATTTAATCTGACAGCACTCGGGATGCGTTAGAGGAAATGTCCGTGGACGTGTTCCTCCATGCATCCCAATGCCGTCAGATCTAAAAATGATTTCTGTAGTACTTTTGTGTTATCCGGTCTTGCTCATGATATCCAGTTCGTTTGAAATGGCCTGAATGTTTCTTATCAGGGTTCCCACTATCATGTAGTCTTTTGTTCAGGTTGCGATCATTATGCTTTAAATCATAGATGCGATGACTGGCCAGGTTTAGCTCCCGTTTTAGTGTCTTCCGCTCAAACCGAGTTAAGTGTCCATCCTTGTTGAATTGCCTGCTCAGCTTTTTTATGTGCCGGTGTTGTTTGCTAAGCTTATGGGCTTCTTTTTTGGTCAACTCACCCATGGGAACCCCTTTATTGATGCGCTTATGCTGTCGCTCTATTCGGTCATCGAATTTTGAATAGCCACTATGATTATCGTGAGCCATCACCGGATTTGAGAGCACCGCCACCAGTGGTAAAACAAAAACAGTGTTAAAGAATTTCATAAGTATCTCCAGTTGTTCGTTCGGGAAATACTTTACGATTGATACACTGAATGGATGCTGAACTGATAATCTTGTTCCGGGAAGAAAAATCCGGATCAATGTTAGTCTGGCGCCTGAGCTACTAAATAACAACCATCGTATGCTTTCAAGATATCCGTTATTTATCACAATTATCACAAAAAGATAACATTTTAATGTGAGGGTGAACTTAGATGGATAGCAGGCGTTCTACTGTGTTATACCTAACCTGTTATCCCGGAGAATTTTCTATGTTATCGAAAAAAGTCCTCGCCCTGATCATTGGCCTGTTCGTCGTGCAGCAGCCAGTGCAGGCTGCACTACCCCAATCATCTGCGGATATGCCGGCAAGCAGTCACGTGAAAACCATCGTGCTGGGTTCTGGCTGCTTTTGGGGTGCTGAAAAGGGCTATCAGGCGTTGCCGGGTGTGGTCGATGCTGTTTCTGGCTATGCGGATGGTGACAGTAAGATTAAACCTGATTATCGTGAAATCACGAAATACGAATACAAGTTTGACCCAGATAATTACGCTGAAGTGGTCGAGGTTAAATACAATAGCGAAATGCTCAGCACCGAAGCATTGCTGCAGCATTTCTTTGAAGAGCATGACCCGACACAGAAAAATCGTCAGGGCAATGATGTCGGCACCCAGTATCGTTCCATTATCCTGTATACCGACGAAGCACAGCATCAGGCGGCGCTTAAGATGCGTGATCAGTATCAGAAACTGTTAAGCGATGCAGGCTATGGCAGTATTGTTACCGAGATCAAGCCTTTGCGAAAATTTAACCCGGCTGAGGAATATCACCAGGACTACCTGCTCAAGAACCCTAATGGTTACTGCCCGAATCATGCGACTGGCGTTACCTTTACAAAGCATGCGACTGCAAAGGTCGATAACAGCGCATTGCTCGCAGGTAAGCAGGTGGTGGTGCTGGAAGCTGAGCATTGCCCATTCTGTGAAAGATTCAAGAAAGATGTCAGCAGCAAGTATCACGGTAGTATTCCAATGACATTTCGTATGGCTTCAGGGCTTAATGGACTTACTCTGAAAACACCGACCTGGGCCACGCCGACGATTTACTTCCTGGACAATGGTAAGGAAGTCTTTGGACACCAGGGTTATATGTCGGCAGAGGAATTTTACAAGGCGCTTGGTTATTTTAAGCTTGGCGATAGTGAAGCATATCGGGTAGCTTTTGCGCAGGGAACGGATAGCCGTTTCTGTCGCCAGTACGAAGAATTTAAGCATACCCCTGATGGTGTTTTTATCGATAAATTAAGCGGCGCACCATTGTTCGATACCCGTGATCGTTTCAACTCCGGTAGTGGGTGGTTATCCTTCACCCGCCCGGTTAAGGGAGCCACCATTGAACAGACCGACGGCAGTTATGGAATGCATCGCACCGAGGTGTTGTCCAGCAGTAGCGGCATTCACCTGGGGCACGTGTTTGATGACGGCCCCAAAGGCAAACCGCGTTATTGCATCAACGCTACCGTGCTGGAGTTTGTGGCGAGGTAAATCGAACGGGCC
>JBNKMF010000154.1:0-7951 GCA_050292965.1 Gammaproteobacteria bacterium
TGAACATCGTAAGCAGGATCATTATCTAATGCGCTGTAACCCCATGCACCCATGTTTACTCCTTTTTGCCCCCTAACGCTACCAATCACCGGGGAGCGAAGGAGCGCCAGCGACTGAGCGAATCCGAGTGAATTGGCCTTGTTATGTGATAGTTCTTCATGTTACTAGTTGAGATAACCTAAATTTTACCATTTCGACAACAAGCTCTTTTGGAATAGATTTACCTATAGGAAACTGTACTGAACCTTTTGCAAATTTGTATTCGGAAAGCCGTTTAGAAAATGCCTCAATGGTTGAGGGATGTGGGTAAAACCCCACGTGCTTCGGGTATCCTGCGATCATAATTTGCTTATCACGTTTCCCACCTTCAACCAAAGCGAAGGCTGGGATATTGTAGTTCATGAGCTCTAAGATATTAGGTGCGGCCTGCCATATATATGACCGTAACTTATTCAGGGCTTTTTGCACTTCAGGAGGTTGGGCGGAAATATAAGCATCCACTTCCTTTGACTTGCCTTTTTTGTCAGCCATCAGAATCCTCGTGATCCATAATTTGATTCACATAACGTTTAGGCTGAGGAGCTTGCTGTAGCGGTGATTTTTTTGTGCTATTCAAAGCACCAAAAAAGCGGCGCGGAAGCAAGTCCCTCTCTAGCCTTTTGTTAGGCCATGATGCCAAAACATATTGACACAGCCTAGACCTAATATTACAGTACTTTTGCCTGATACAAATCAGGCCGGGATTGGAACCCCGGAAACTACGAGGGCCATAAAGACGCCCAGATTTTTGGTATGCGTCTTTTTTTATGGCTAGCCTACTTTTTATGGTGGGCCGTATAGGGCACCTTCGGGTGGCCGCTTCCTCGTATGCGGTAGTTCCAACCCTGTATGGCTCACCACCCTTAAGATTGGAACCTTTTGGTGGTGATGTTTTTGCACTATACGAGGAACAAACATTATGCATGAACGACACCTTAAAGTTCGACAAGGACACCGCGATTATTTCCTTAAAGCCCATCCAAACGGCGGAAACCCCATAACACCTTTTATTTTGCTCAAAGGTACTTGGCTTGAAAAAGCTGGTTTTATCATTGAGCTTCCCGTCCGTGTCCAAGTTAAAAAACAAAAATTGATCATCACTCCACGCACATAAACTTTGATCTTTTCGTTTCTCTGAAGCAAGCTTCCCTTAGTTGGGGGCTTGCTTCTTTTTTATTGGCCTAACGTTGCCAATCACTGGGAAATTTAGCCTTAGCGAGGAACGAGCGTAGGTTAAATTTTTCCATGTGCATTGGCCTTGTTATGTTTACAGGCCACTAAGATAGTACCCTGCTGAAAAAGATGCGTCATACAGTTGGGTTGATACTTCTTCAAATGACTTTCCTTCAAGGCTATTACCTACATACATTATTACTTCATCAAGGGCAGGAATATAATTGGTCTCTTCAAGAATAGAGTTACTTGCTTTAGTAGCCCTATTTCTCTCTTGATTCATATCCGTGTATATGTCTTTAATCGAAGACATGATTTCATCTTTCGTGAGATCGGAATCTTCAATTAACTCCATTGCTCTATCTAGACGATCTCTAAATTCGCCGAGATATTTTTTTACCCTTGCAAGTGAAAACTCATTATCCATTATTTTTTAAACATAACGACTGGGCTCAGTGGAGAGCGAACGAAGTGAGTGAATCCGTTGTAGCCCCTTGTTAAACATTAACTTTGTTTCCACCAAAAAGAAAACACATTTGGTATTCATTCACGTATTTTCCATCAATCAACATATTTCTCTTCTTTACACACTCTGTTTCAAATCCAACCTTTTTATATAATGAATATGCGCGCTCATTATTAACTGCTGTAGTCAACTCAAAACGTGAAAGACTCGTTGACTCTGACCATTTAAACAATTTGTTAAAAAGTTGCCTCCCTATTCCATTACCCCAATCTTTTTCAAGCACTCCTATAAATATGGTAGCTTTATGTGCCGTTCTTTTTGTTGTTCCTCCCGCCACACCCATAAAACCGACTAAATTAGAGTTATTGTCTACTGCTAAAAATACTGCGCTATTTTTAGATTTTTCGAATGCAGAAATAAAAGCCTTTTCGGACTCAACTGTAGGGTTGTATTCATCAGGCTCGAGTAACAAAAAATTAGTTTCATTGAAAAGCTTTCTGCGTAATTCAATGAGTTTCTCGGCGTCTGCACTTGTTGCTTCTCGAATAGTGAACATGATTTTTATGTTTAACGCCGCAAATCACCGGCGCTGAGCGACAGCGAAGCTGTCCGAGTGAATTTGCCTTGTTATGCTCATTTTTGCTTGATGCAATAAAGTAAAGCGACATTCTTTGGACGATTCTCAACTCCCCCAACTACACCAGTCCGTTTGGGATTGCCAGAACCATATTGGTCAAGATTGAAATGGGCTAATCTTTGGGTTGCGCCACCAATAGCCATAGCAGTTGTATCAGTACCGTTAACTCCGATTGTATGATCATGAGCGGCAAATTCATCATCTTGGATGCTTCCCCGAATCCTTGCTCCTCCAGGGTCTATATTTTT
The DNA here is from genome assembly GCA_050292965.1 of Gammaproteobacteria bacterium. GTDB lineage: Bacteria > Pseudomonadota > Gammaproteobacteria > JACNJF01. Next base: position 2,564 of record JBNKMF010000154.1, read on the forward strand.
TCCCGACTTATCTATTCCGCGAATAAACCTACCATAAGCAGGTGCATAATCACTCCAACCGTCTGGGCATCCCGAGGCTCTATCGAATGGTATTACAGCGCCTTTTGGTAGTACTGCCTTTTCAAAAAGGTTAGTTAAACTTGCAGCATTCAATTCTTGTATTTTTAATTGGATTTTTTCTGCTGCTTTATTTTCTATTTGCTCCTCTATAAATAGCGATACTTGTTCTTGAGCCCCTAATTTTGCATCACTAATTACTTCTTTGGAAATATCGTCAGCTCTTTTCTTTAATGATTCAACAACTCGATATTCAAAAACCTTTGCATCCAGCTGTTTGCCTAGTATCCAGTACCCTAACCCGACACCTATAGCGACCAATACCGCACCAACAGTAAAAGCTGATCTATACAGCCGATGGATGTAATCTCGATGGGACTGAATATCCTCAGTTAATAATTTGAGCAATGCGTTTTCATGATCAGCGCTTTTTTCATTCATATTTTACTCCGATCTTACTTTTTGCTTTTCGAGCATAACATCTGATTATATTACACGCACGCATATTGACTTATGTTGCATTATATCCTCAATCATAGGTAAAACAATCAATGACCGCTCATGGCACAGGCTGTGTGAAAACTCGCTTCATACTGATGACCCCAACAATATGTCCCACTATGGGGTGATTTTTCAGGATTATTTAGAACTCAATTACCACAAATCATACGAAATTGATTCTATATGATCCTCCATATTCCACTTGAAAAATTGGAAAATAGTTTTCACACAGCCTGGGCACTAACTTACTTTTTTGCAGCGCACAACGCGAACGGCAGCTTTATCAACATTAGAGACATAGAATTTGTCAGACAAAATTGGAAAGCACTTTTGATTCTGTCAGATCAAGTATGAGCTACTACAATTTACACTAAACATAAACTACTACACATAAACGCTAAATATTCCAATCTCATTCCTTGTTAAGTAAGCCAGGCAAGCTGGCTTTTATTTCCTATTGTCTGAAATAGGTTATAGGCATCTTTTCCAGAATATGATTCTTCAATTAGAAGTATATTCAGATAATTTCATCATCAAAAATTTAAGTGAAGCATTTTCTGATTAATAGTATTTTTCTTTTTAATATTTGGGTGTCTTATTATTCTCCTTGATATGAATTCGATTTGACCGATGAAGTATCTCAGTTAATAACTGGTCAGGCCCTGTATACGGACCGTATGTACGGTGCTGTGGGAGGGGCTACTTGAGTAGCCCCCTATCCCGATTATGTATTTTAAACTTTTTAAATTCTTTCAAAATTGATTCTGAAAGGATTACCTATTTTTTATTTTCCGGTAAAATGACATCGTACGTGGCAATAGCTTCAGTTAATACCCTAGCGCTGTCTTTGTACGAATACGTGCCTGTTTTGGCGTCAAATCGTAGGATTTGGGTCTGGAGTACACCTTGATAGACGAAGGTTTTCACACCTGGAGGGCATGTGAAGGATATCGCTTTCTCCTGAGTGGTATTCCATGATTCTGTGAAGGACAGCGTTAGAGAGAGGTTCAGAGCGATCTCAATGCCTAACTCAAAGGGGTTTTCCCACTTGGCCACACCCTTTAAAGATGCGCCTAAAGTTAGTGATTGTTCCATTGTGAACGTGAAACCTCGGGAAACCTTCACCGAAAGCTGGCTCGTTGCCTGCGAACCGGAGTTGTCCATCGTACCAATCAGCTCTAGGGACGGTGCGAACATGACGAGAACATCTGCACTTTCAGTCTCCGAAAGTACGGGTACACTATTAACAAAAGTCTCAAGGTTTGCCTCGGGGCGCTTGTCAAAGATCTTAACAGTGTCCTTGGCGGGAATTCCATTGCCTAGTTCGGCGAAACACAAGTCGTTGGCTGGCGGATTTTTGAAATGAGACACGGCGGCAAGGTAGTCGGCTTGCATGACGTTTACATCCGAATACAGGACTGACCATGCATTGATGGTGAGAGTTGTCTCATGCAATGGTAATTTTTTCTTCTCCTTGTAGTCTTTGATAATCAGGTGCCAACAAACCGTCAGCACGCCGATTCCGGCAGCGTCCCGTGTTGCTGGGTCGTAGTCCTCGACCAAGAAGATCACCCTCGAGCCCTTTTGGTCTAAGTTCTGGGTAGTCTCGGCTATTGGGCGAATAGCGTTCGACATAATAGACTCGATGGTGTCTTTGTCCAGTCCCTTAACGAGTGCTGCTGATGCTGTTGCGCCGACCTTGACAAACAGATCCTTGACAGCCGAGATTGTTTGATACTTGCCTTTACTAATGGACGGAACACTCTTAACGCCAGTGAACGACGGGCGATTGGCTTTAAGCCAATCGAAATGATCCTCGTATTGAATATACTCAAGCGTAGGTGCATATCCGATAGCCGTTGAATCCGGCACCCAGTTTCCATTGGAAGCCTTCACTAACGGGGATCCAGTTGCTGCCAGTTGAGCGGCCAACTCCTGGTCGTTTGCATTCGGGTCTTTCTCTAGGATTTGAAAGCTCTGAACAGACCCCCCTGGTAACCTGGACTTTACCTCGGTGATGTAACCAGGGAGCTTTTTCTCATCCGCCTGCGGACAGGTCAGTCCGATTGAGGTCAATTGGTTCTTAAGTGAATCGACTGTTAAGGTCGATGGCGTACTCGGGAGGAGGGATATGTTAATACGTTTTGCAGGAATATGGCTCATTGTTTTCTCCTTATTTTGTTTGATTAAATTTTTCAGCAAATATCACTGACATCTACTCACATAAATCCAACTTGCACAGCTTCATTCTCCGAAATGGATAAGCACCTCCTTTCATTTCGTTCGTATTATGGCAATTCATGTTGATATATTTTTTTGTAAAGATAAAAGTGTCGCTACCCTTTTATCTCAAAGGCAAGTAAGTGTTGGAAGGCGTCGTACCTCCTTTTTCAATCTACTATTCTGGGTTATGGGTTGGCTATGCTCTATCCATTTTACCGGCTTACCCCTGACCTGTATCTGGTGCAAAACCGCTGCCAGCCTTTGGCATTTTCTGTTGTAAATCACAATTTATCGCGTACGGATTCATAGAAGTCTAGCAGGCCATGTTGAGAAGTGTTATGAAATAGCATGTATTCATTGAGTTTTTTCCGCTTTATAGGCGGTATCGAGATAAACACCATGAGCCGACGGCTTTCTCAAAATCATTTAGCATACCGTTGACGGCAACGGATTCGGTGTCTACTCTAATAATGGGTTTTGATTCACGCCATGATGACTTAACAGAGTCCATGCTTTCTCGATTCGGCTCAAATTTTTCATTGTATCGGACATTACTCTTACGTTGCGCATGATACATTGTATGCCGCTCTTTAGTTATCGGTTCTTTTTTACCTAAAATATCTCTATTTAACTTGATAGAGGTAACCGTCACCCGATTATTAGAACTCACCTCATACTCGATTAAAAAATGTCCCACTATTCCGGGATCTTTTTTAACACGCCAGAACATTGGCCTGATTTTATGCTGCCCACCATCAAGAGGATATTTTTCACTCCTCAAGTTTTCTATACCTTTAGACACCGTAAAATGATCATATCCATTCAGCTTATCCAATAGCTGTTTAGCCTTAGCCGAGAGATACACCTTATTCCCGTTATCCTGGATATTGGATTTTAAATTGTATAGATTAATAAAAGGTACATCCCTATTATTTTCTGTTGGCATGATTCATCTCCATGATTTTAATTAATATTTTCAATTACTAAGTTTCTACGATTCTATCTTCTCAAGCCATTCCTGTTCGAGTCAGCGACACCATTGCTCTTGGAGCTATCTATTGCTCCTTTTTATCTAGAGCCGATAACTTCTTCATCTCCTTCCCGATCCTTTTAAGCCCGCCCCAAAATAGTATCCAGAGCGGGGCCAAATGGCATGGATGCCATTTGAGAGAACTTACTAGAAACCCACATAATGAAAATTGACAGTAACCTTTCTTTTTTGTGCTGTCAAATTTCAAAATAACTGCAAGAAGCACCTTATGCCTCTACCAAGGAAAGCGCTGGTTTCTATCGAAGCTACTCCCTATTATCATTGCGTCTCTCGTTGCGTTCGACGTGCTTTTTAAGTGGAAAAGACCAATTTACCGGTAAAGATTTCGAACACCGACGGCAATGGATTGAAGATAGACTGCTTGATTTGGCGTCTGTGTTTTAAATTGATTTTGCAGTTTACGCCATAATGTCCAATCATTATCACGTAGTACTTAATATCAATAGAGATCAGGCATATGACAGTTCTGCTTTAGATGTCTGTGAAAAATGGCATCATCTATTTAAAGGCAACTATCTTTCTAATCGTTTCCTAAATGGTGAAGTATTAAGTCAAACAGAAAGTCATCAATTGAACGAAATAATAGAGCAATGGCGAAACCGATTAATGGATATAAGCTGGTTTATTCGGTGTTTAAATGAGCTCGTTACTCGTTAGGCTAACCAGGAAGATAAAGCCTCCGGTAGATTTTGAGAAGGTAGATTTAAATCACAGGCATTATTAGATGAAAAGGCTTTAGCAGCCTGTATGGCTTATGTAGACTTAAATCCCGTCAGATCAAAGATGGCTGATACTCCAGAGAAATCTGACCATACTTCAATTCAACAACGAATAAAAAATACTTTAAGTTTAAATAATCTAGATCAGAGACCTGAGGCTTTACTCCCCTTTGCTGGAAATTCACGTCAGCATATACCTGATGGATTACCCTTTAAATACACAGATTATCTGGAGCTGGCTGATTCATTCGCCTCATCCCTGAGGCTCACCATTAGGGCAGCATAGCTGTGCAAATTTATCCATTAAATTTGTGGGCAGGGCGTATTCTTCGGGATGATAAGAGAGGAACAATATCAGTTAATACACCTGAAATTCTCAGTCGACTCAATATTGATACTAAGCACTGGTTATATTTAGCTAAAGATTTTGAAAGCCCATTTACATCATTAGTTGGCTGTGCAAATCAGGTTAAAAAAGCCTGCCATGAACTTGGAAAGAGCTGGTCTCAGGGAATCAATAATTGTATTGAGTTTTTTCCTGAAACATAAACGCTAAATATTCCAATCTCATTCCTTGTTAAGTAAGCCAGGCAAGCTGGCTTGTATTTCCGATTGTCTGAAATAGGTCGTAGGTACCTTTTCCAGAATTTGATTCTTCAATTAGAAGTATATTCAAATAATTTTATCATCAAAAATTTAAGTGAAGCATTTTCTGATCAATAGTATTTTTCTTTTCAATATTTGGGTGTCTTATTATTCCGCGCCTGCGGCTTAAGCAGAAAAACCAGTCTACACTCCCTTTATTGCTACTTGGATCAATGAATATGGAACTATTCA
>JBNKMF010000155.1:0-7917 GCA_050292965.1 Gammaproteobacteria bacterium
AAGGCGTCGGGTGGCACGTCAGTTCAACCGTTTGACAGGCAGGTGACCATGAGCTTTCTTACCTATATTTTTGGCAAAGGCTATACCGGCGGACCCGACTTCAGCCAATTGGAGTCTTTCAGCTTCGATCTGGAAGAGATCGAACTGCGTGTGACCGTGCCGAAACGCCGGATTGCGCTAGCCAGAAAAGACTGGAGCGAAAGTCTGCCATTTCGCTCACCCGGATGGTTCGAGAACCACCAGAAACAACAGAACAATCATTTCCACGTAAAGGTATTCTATGATTTGTGGCCTTATATCGGCCCTGTCTGGCGAACGGGAATGGATCGTACCTTTGGAGTATTGGATGTACGGGTAGTGATCAAGCGCGTTCGCCCTGAAAAAGCGCTGGATATGAACAATCTTGATACGCTGGCAGAGGCGATTCGCTGGGAATATGAATGGTTTTTTGAGGTGGAAGAGCCGGGAAAATTTGGCCGGGGCTGGAACCGCCGTGCCCGTCAGGAGGCTGAAGAGGTATATAACTCACGTCCATTTACCCCAGAGGAAAACAGGCAACGTCGCAAAGAAGACAGTTTGAACTACTCGCTTCGGGAGCTGCCCACTCATTTTGAGAGCCGACGATATGGCGATCAGGAATGGCTATACTATGCCCTGAAAAGGGAGAGCTATTACCCCGCGCACTACTATTGCGTGCCATTGGATGAAGAGTTTTTTTTATCGGTTCGGTTCGGTTATCGCATCGATCTCTCCAACTATCTCCACCTCTGGCAGGCCAATGCCGAAGCGGCGGAGCAGCGCATTATGGAAACGCTGATATTAACCTTTCCCAACCGGTTACAGGCATCAGGTGGCAGTATCGTTCAGACTGTTTCAGGGCGGTGATGGAGAATTGATCAACAATACTCAGTCTCCTTAGGATGTGCGAGGTACGAAGCGCCCTATTTCATAACCCGTCCGAAGGTACCTTACAGGACCTGGTGGAATGCGTTTGGGATAAACCGGCGGTCAATGTCAGCCATAACGCCAAACACCTGGCGGCGGTATTGCACCAGCGCCAGAGGCGTGGGGAAAAGACCGACTGGGTAATACACAGCCAGGGAGCGATTATTTTCAATAGTTCAGCGCCTCACCATTTATTTAAATGAAGCCATAGCCGAATAGCTGAAGTTTAATTTCCTTTCCAATCTATGGGTGTCTTTAAAGACCCTCATCAATCAACCCCGTGGCCAACCAGAAATACTGGCTTTCCCTGACCTCTACCTCACGACAAAACGGATCGAGAACCGATCTCAGTTCGCGGCCAGTTGGGAAGTTCTTGAGCACCTCGTGAGAGCTGCCATCGGATAGCTTGCGCATTTGGTAGGCATCACCATCATCTGTGTGCCTTGAGATAGGCGTACTGCTGCCTTCTACATACCTGTTATCAAACAAAATGATGCGCGTGCCGGGTTCAAATGCGTTGGCTAATCCCCTCAGAAATTCGCCTTGCTGCTCCAGACGCACATGCGAAAAGAAGAAGCCTGCCAGCACACAATCGAAGTCTGGGCTTTCCGGAACATCGAACGCATCAGCCGTGCCCTCTGTGACGTTCCCCGCAGTGCAACTCGACACCGCCGCCGCTGCTAGCTGTTGTGATGCATCGGTGGCATGAACCGATAAGGCGGTGACGGCAAAACGACGTGTCCAATAGCCCGTGCCGCAAGCAATTTCGTACACGCGCTTGCCGGACACCAGCTCCTGGATCTGACCTTCAAGCCAAGCGAGATCCTCTTGACGCTCAGGCTTGGCGTAGATCGCTTCATATTCTGGATGACGTTGTTCGTAGTATTGAAGCATGGCTCTTGATGGCTAACGCCGGCCACAGCGGCTGGCAAAAGTGGCGCGTAATTGCGCAAGCAATTTAAGTGACACTTTTGACAGTCCGTTGCTGGCCCTTGATACTGTGCCTCTTACAATACATCTAAACAATCATACTCTGGGGGCACTTCTAATGATTCGTAAAGTGCTTTGGTGTCATTTGCTTTTTGAATTTTACTAACAGCCGTATCGATACCACAAGTCTGTGGCAAGTATGGATCAGGACTGAGATTATCACTTCTTATATATTGAGTAAGTTGAACTTTGAGATCAGCTAAGCCAATATCAGAAGACTCCAAATCTACGGTTACTGAATAAGTCGAGTTTAGAGCACTAAATAGCCACTCCCTAAAGCTCTTTCCATAAAATCCATTTTTCGTGATCTTTACGATATTTTTAATGCTTCCATCTGAGAAAAGAATGAAACAGCCTTTGTATTCTTGATTCAGTTTACTCTGGCTCTTAAATTGAGATACTTCAAATATCCCATTATTTACAGGAATTAGAACTTCTTCATTTGGGTCTACCAAAATCATGACAATCCTCCTTAATTCTCAATCTCGCTTTGCACAGAACAGTAGGAATCTGCCTCAAGTTGAGTCATATCATGCAAGGGTAAATTCTGGCTTATTTCCTGTTCTTTCATTTTACTCCCTTTAAATCAGTGGTTTAAGAAGAATCTGGATCTGGTTTCTCAGAGTTTAGGCTTGTGAAAAAGACTCAACTTGCGTCATATGCTCAAAACATTATCCCAATCAGATAGGCTGGTAAGGTTAGTTTATTTAATATATTTCAGTGAGTTATATCAATTCCAAACCGTCTACTGCGTTGACCAGCGCTGTAATATTAACTCAATTTTCCAGGATATTGGAACAAAAGCTTGCAATCTTGCCCGTCTATTACCGTGGTGAACCTGGAATTATTAGGGGCAGCTACACGTTAAAATAAAAAGTTAAATAGTAGCTAAGCTCCTGTATGGTCGTGAGCGACGCATTGAGCTTAACAATCTGAATACTTGCTTCCTGATCTCCTATCAGGTTTTCCTAAAGTGAATGGCCGCTTTTGGTACGGGCTGTGTGAAAACTCGCTTCAAACTGATGACACCAAAAATGTTTCCTACTACGGGGTGATTTTTCAGGTCTATTTAGAACTCAATTACCACAAATCATACGAAATTGATTCTATATAAGACCACATACTCCACTTTAAAAATTGGATAATTGTTTTCACAGAGCCTGGACCCGAAGGAGCCGTTGCTTACAGCTCCCAGGGGCCGCTAGATCCATGGCAATACCAGTTGGTTATAAAGCTTCAATTAATAACTACTGTCTTTCCAAAATACCTTAATACATTTACCCACCTGATGTTTCAGGAGTCAACTCATCTGATTAAACGAGTCAACTCCATTCTGGTGACCCTTTAGAATTGCGTGAAGAAATCCCATACCTCTGACTTGGTCCAGGTGACGTCGCCGCCACCGAAGCCTGAGGAGGACCCATCCACTGGCGCCGGGGTGTGACCACCGCCATCGAAAGCACACCAGCGGACTGGATACCCGTTCTGGCACCCGTTAAAGGAAGTACATACATGCGACAGGCTGCCCCTATTCGGCTCTGGAGGGTTCTGGGAAGTACAACCGTTATTGCGGACGAACCTGTCGCGCATTCCGCGCCCACCACCGATATTGCAGGTAGGATCTCCTAAGCCGTGAATGCCAATGTATGGAATTGGTTTTGAGCCGTTGCTACATCCGCTGAGCACTGCGCCGGCGTAGACCGCTGCCCCTCGGAATACATCTGCCCGGTCACATGCGATTGCGTATGTCATCCCGCCTCCATAACTGAAACCCGCTGAGAAGAGCCGCGACTTGTCAACGCACAGGTTTTCCTCAATCTGAGCAGTCATATCGTCTACGAAGGCGAGGTCCTGACCGCCGGAATTGCCCCAACCGTTACCAATCCCCTGGGGAGCCACAAAGATCATCTTGTGATCGTTGCTGTTATCTGCCTTTTCCCTGAGTCCGTAGTAGGACCATGTATACCCACTGCTGCCGCCACCGTCGACATCCTGCATGGTGCCGCCGTACCAGTGAAACGCGAAGACCAGCGGGTAGGGGTGGCTTCTATCATAATCTTCGGGAACCCGCAAAATGAAGCTGCGATTCTGACCATTCACACGAATTGTGTGCTCGCCACTGGTCAGGTTCGCATTCTTACCGCAGCCAGCTGAAGGGTTGGTATCCATTGGTGCAGGTTCAGGTATCGGAGTCGGAGTCGGATCCGGTGCCATACCACAGGCCACCTGTGCAGCCAGTTCCTTGCTCGTACCATTGCAAGGATCACCGAAGTTCTCATTGCTGGCCTGCAAGGTACAGACATCCATTCCCATACAGGCGTCCGCTACCACTTTCTCCGAATTGTCTGCATTGCATGTACCCGTAGTGAAGGACCCGCAGGAACCTCCCGGCGTACCGTAGCTAGCGTATTTAACCTCATTGATGACCTGGCCGCTGGGGCAGGTCAAAGTCAGGCTGGTATTCTCACCGGCTGTGGCGCAAACCCCGGTGGTGAAACCCCAGCTTTCCCCAGCAAAGGCGTTACCCGCAACATCGGTAATGCTCTGTGCAAGGTTAACTGTATAGCTGACGCCACCCGAGAGCGCTTTTGTCGACTGGAACGTGACGCTGTGACTGCTACTATCATAGCTCACACTACCGGCGACTGGATTGCCATCCTGGCTAACCACTAAACTCTGATTATTAACGCTGCTTGCAAGCAGTGCCTCATCAAAGTCAACACGGATCTGTACCGAGGGCGATACATCGATCTGATCCTGCTGAGGTATTCTGGAGACAATCGATGGTGCGCTATTGTCGGGTATGGGTGAGATCTGCACACTTACGCTGGTGCTGCTAGAGAGTTCACCATCATCCACTGTCAATTGAAAACTAATCAGTTGGGGTTGTGCTACTGACGGCGCTAAAAAGCTGAGGCTGCTGCCTGCAGTATTTGAAAGCGTGATGTCCGGCCCTGCAGTTTTATTCCATTGGTAGCTGAGGGTGTCTCCATCCGGGTCGGATGAGCCACTGCCTTCCAGCGTGACCGTCTCTCCTGAGGTAGCGCTCTGAGGTGCTGTGATCCTGGCGCTCGGCTGCTGATTGACTGGCGTGACTGGATCCTGAGTTGGAGTCTGTGTTGGAGTCGCTGTTGGCGTCTGTGTTGGAGTCTGTGTTGGAGTCTGTGTTGGAGTTGCTGTTGGCGTCTGTGTTGGAGCCTGTGTTGGAACCAGTGTTGGGTTCGGTGTAGGATCCGTGTTGCTGGACGAGTCATCATCCTGGGAACAGCCACTAATTATAAAAGTCAGTAAAAGAACCAGGCTTGAGAATAGCAAGCGAGGCTGTGACTGTTGACTACGATAAATCATTTGAACACTCCATCTGGTATTGCGCTTAAACTGACCTGATCTCAGTAATCACGCTGAACAATAAATTTAAAAGTAGCCTCTTCCCAAAAGCACATTCAGGATTCAAATTCCTGGTTTGTGAGGCGCTCTTTATTCTTCATTCTGAAAGTTGCCTAACGCTACTAATCCTAAATCCTATACGGTCACCCCCCTGAATTCAAGTAGGGTTATATGGATCGAAATTTAACGTAATCAGAATTTTTTGATAAAAAATACCCGTCTGTTTCATCATGTCCCCTTTTAAATATAATCATCAAATCCTGTTATATACAGTGGTTGTTTTATGCACGTCGATTCATACCAAATATCGATTCAAATTTAATTATTGAAGCATATTATTCTTTCTGTCCCATTTTATATATTTGCATACAGCACTGTTCATCACCTGCTGGCATAAGACTCATTTTAGCCTTTAAAAACGCGCTTTAACTCAACATTCAGAACTCGGAGATCTTTACGCTAAACTCAACAATCAAATGCTTGGCATTTAAAAAATCAATATCTCTTTTAATAAAGACTGCCTGTATGCATAAGAATGTAAAATATTATGAGAATTTTCTCACAAATCCAAATCAGACTTTTTAACGCGTTTAACCTTTAACAATCGGATGGTGTAATAATTTTATTGAAGGTGATTCAGCCTGACCTCTATGATCAGTGACCGGAACCAGGCTGTGGTTTACCTGTTGATCGGGGTTCTTAAGGCATATCAAATCGCGCTTCATCATGATAAAAAAGAGCATGCTAAATTTTTAAGAAAAAAGCCTTAAATCATGCGTTTTATACATGACTTTTACTCAGCCCCCTTTTGAATATTTCACTATTATTACTGAGTTATAAATACCATCTATTTCTGCTTTAAAGTCACCCTACAAAGCCATGCTGAGGGAATATTCTGTGACATACTTGACAGGTTTTTTTTAAGTTTTTTATTACCGCAATTTATATTGCGTGATAATTCATCAAACGGGCTTTTGTGGCAGACCTTTCAACCTGGAAACCGCAGTTGGATGAGATATGGTGCGTTTGTGGTAGTGTAGATCAAGGCGTGACGACGCGGAATAGATAGCAATTCCAGGGAGTTACAAATCTTCTGCGCCCTGCTCTCGCCCCTTACCTGTCCCAACAGGCAAGGCTTCCGCGTCCTGCTCTCGCCCCTTACCTATGTCCCTATAGGCAAGGCTCCCGCGTCCTGCTCTCGCCCCTTACCTATGTCCCTATAGGCAAGGCTTCCGCGTCCTGCTCACGCCCCTTACCTATGTCCCTATAGGAAACGCAGAGATACACCGCTTCAAACGTGCAATTCAGCTCGTAGGAGTATTCACCTGCTGTGTTTTCAGCATGGATGCTGTTATTTCGCGAATGCATGGATGCATAGGAGCGTGAAAAGATAAATCGACCGTAATGGTGTTGATGATCAGATTCGGTTCTATACAAACCAGTCCGCATTGGGCGACGCCCGTGTAGCCAGTATCAGATCCGGCGGTGGTGGTAATACAGCCTTGACCTACAAATGCTTCAATATCTTTTCAGTGACAGATTGATCTTCAATTCCGCCAATCACCCTGGCTTAGCCTTCGCACTTTGGACAGATCGACACATGACGTGAAGGGTTTCACTAAAAGCCACGAGTGCATGTATGCACAAGAGCAGTCAATGCTAAACACCCACTTTAGGCGCTGAGCCCAGGTTTTTGCCATGAATGAAATCCATGTAGGCTGCTTTTGCATTGTCGAATGAAGGCACTATTCGAACAGAGTCGCGATAATCCTGGTAGTCGAGTGAGGGCCAGGAAGCTGTGTGAAGAAGGCTTAAAAATTGGTCGTTATCGGGTTAGAAGGCTTATGAAGGAACTGGGGTTAGATAGTCAGGCAACGAGTGGCCTACTAAAATATACAACCATCGTATTTGTGAAAGAGCCTATTTCCAAAGATATTCAAAAAATCATACATCATCGCTACGATATAATCGGCATACGGATCAGATCTGTCTGCGAAAGGCATGTTAGTTGGCTGGCGAGGTAATCCAGAAGTATGGTTAGCCAGAGTGAGCAGAGTAATTTCTTTGCCATTTCTTGTCGGCATTTTGACACTCACTGGCAAATATTGTTGAACAGGATCAGTTGGCTTAAGCTTTCCCTCTTCCAGCATACTGGCTCCCTCGTTAGGTTACATGGTGAGGGTAGCCGAGTATAACAATCCTGGGTAAACGCGCCATATGGCGCTGAATGACATATTAAGTATATCTAACAAACTGTCACCCGTAATTCTACTTCAATAAAATCAGCAGGAATTATCCTACCATTTTCACCCTCATCATGACCTCGCTCGTCATTAAATCGTGCCCATTGAAAATTGAATACATTTACCCACCTGATGTTTCAGGAGTCAACTCATCTGATTAAACGAGTCAACTCCGTTCTGGTTACGCTTTAAAATTGCGTGAAGAAATCCCATACCTCTGACTTGGTCCAGGTGACGTCACCACCACCGTAGGCAGAGTTGGTCCCATCCACTGGTGCCGGGGTGTGACCACCGCCATCGAAAGCACACCAGCGGACTGGATACCCTTCCTTACACCCGTCATAGGTTGTAC